>NZ_QCZJ01000001.1 GCF_003075435.1 Terrimonas sp.
TTCTAATTTTAGCTAAGGTTTTTATTGCTAAAATCAGGTGGTATTTTTTTAAAAGTTGTATAGGTATCCAAAAATAGACTTGCATTTTTTAAATCAAGGTTGTGCAACAGCCACGAGACGCTTGCGCTTGCATCGGGGGAACCATTCGTTTATGTCATTGATCCATTAGCCGTAATAAGATTTAATAGACCTCGATAAAAGCAAGGTTTTATATGAAAAAGAAATTGATACTTATTTGGGGCATTGCAATTGGCTTTCTTTCCATAAAAGCTTCCTGCAATAAAATTCTGGATAAAACAGATCCTCGTAAATACAATTGGCTAATAAAAGCAATCAAACAGTTGTTTTTTATCAATCTACGGCGTTTGACTCCACGTGGCCGGGAAGTATAGAAAATTATCAGAAACTCGTAAGTGAAATGAAGGTCTTGTCCTCTAACTCGTCCATACCATATAGCACGTCTGTCATTTGGGAGGACTATATTCAAGCGTATTCTATAAAAAAGATACCCGTTTTTGTTGTCAATAAAGACTCGATTGTAAAATATGCCGGATCAGTCAACCCGTGGCCACATCCTACGGATGATGTACTTAAATCCTGGTTTCTTGATATGGACTCTCTTCAACATTACAATTGGACTTTACTTTACCCATAAAATAAAAACTATGATTTACAAAATATTAATCCCGATTCTTTTTTCCATTTCACTGCAAACATTCTCTCAGGAAATCACCATATAGCGCAAGCATATGCACTAATGCAATAAAGCCTGTTAAAAAATACTCGGGTACCAGGCGCCTGATGGGTGTTGATGACTATTTACATTCCCAAAAGGTATTGAATGGTATTGACATTCGTGATGCATATGGGTGCAGTTGGAAAATACATAGCTTCTCACTTAATGCTGACCGCTTTTCCTCCCCAATTGATACCTCATCCCAATAAACCCCCTCACTCCCTGCAATGGCGCATAGTTATATGAAGGATCAAAAGTATACCCGTAAGGATTATTAACAGGGTCATTTACCATTTTATCAAAAGGATCAAACGGCCGCATAATAGGATTATGAGGAACAAAATTGAATATATTTTTAACGCCTCCATACAATTCAAACCCTCCTGTGAACTTTTTGGTAAGCTGCACATTGGCAATGCAAAACCAGGGCGAATATTCCGGGCGGTAATCATGAGGTAATACCGGCAAACGCATTGGTCCATCCCACCTGCCTGTTATATCAAGTATAAATTGTAATGGAAATGAATAGGTAGCGGTTAAATTACCAGACCATTCTGGCGCATGTAGCTGAGTTGTTTTTTCAATGGTGCCGGAATTACTTTCCACCTGGTATACTTTCATATAAGTAACACCTGCCAGTATTTTAAGCGGAAATGAAAAATTTATATCAGCGTTTAAAGCAACTCCTTTTGAAATAGCATGGCCTTTCAGGTTATCATAAATAATTTTATTTGGATCAGCATCAAAATCTCCTACAATTTTATTGGTGAAATAAGAATAAAAGCCGGTTATATCCAACCCGATAAAAGCATCGCGCATCGGTATCTTTAATGTATAGTTGAGGTTACCGTTATACGACCGTTCCGGATTTAACGATTCGGCAATCACTACCTCACGTGCTCCCGTAAGCGCGGCATGATCTTCTGTAAAAAGATTTACTACACGATAACCTGTTCCAAAACTTGCTCTTATAGTATTGCTTTTACCCGGCGTCCATTTATAGGCAATTCTCGGCGAATGCACATTACCGTGATGACGGTCATAATCATACCTGTAGCCCATTAATAGTTTGTGCCGGTTACTCAGCTTCCACTCATCCTGCACAAAAATGCCAGGCAGCGGAGTATAAGAAGGAGCATTCTTAATTCCATCTGCGGAGGCGGTTCCGGGTGTATTGTCATCATACAAAGTGTACCGGTAAGAGCCACCCAATAAAAAATTATGCTGTTCGCCAAACTGTTTATCCCAATACAACTGCGCAAATAAAACCTGTTGATCAGCCATATATGGTGTTGTTCCGTACCATGAATTTTGCTCATGCCGGTTAAACGAAAATTGTGCAAGTATTTTCTCCCTGACCGGCAGCTGATACATACCTATCAGTTCCCAGCGCTTTGTATAAATGCTTTCTCCATAAATACTATCACTTCCACGAAATGCCTTGTTCCATCGCATCTCCCCTCCCCACCTGTCTTCATATACATACCTTGCAGCAACACTCGCCAGCCTGTTTTCTTTTCTTTCGATACTCCATTTATTAAAAACTGAAATCCTGTTCTGCAGGGTAACATCTGTAAACCCATCCTTATTATTATCAACCGGGTTATTGTAGTTGAAATAATTAATGCCGAATAAACTGGTTGCTGAACCAATTTTAAATTTTGTAGCGGCGTCTACACTGTATTCTTTCCATGAAGTGGTAAATACATCAGCGCTTACCAACGGTGCTTTGATCGGGTTTTTTGTAATAACATTAATAATCCCCCCCATTGCTTCAGAACCATACAGGGAAGAACCAGGGCCTTTTACAACCTCTATTCTTTCTACAATACTATTTGGAATACCGCTAAGTCCATATACTGTTGATAAGGCGCTTACTATCGGCATACCGTCAATCAATATCATAGTATAAGGGCCTTCCATACCGTTAATATGAATATCGCCTGTGTTACAGATATTGCAATTCAACTGCGGTTTCACACCATTTACCATGCTCATGGCTTCGAACAGATTTGGAACAGGGTTCTTTTGAAAAAGTTTTGGCGTAATAACTTCAACAGGCACAGGGCTTTCTGCTCTGCTCACCTCTTTCATGGTTCCTGTAATTACAATTTCAGAAAGATTATTTTGCAGGGGTTGTAATTCAATAGTTATGATCGTTACAGCATCTACTACAGTTACGTGATGAATAGAAGACACATACCCGGCAGCAGAAACCTTTATACCATAATGCCCGAATTGAACAATCTCTGTTTTAAACTTACCTGCACTATCAGTTACTACTCCTTTCCCGGCGATGCTTACAGATGCAAAGGGTACAGGCTTTCCGCCGGATACAATATTCCCTTTAAGTACAGGCTGGGCGTATGCAGCAACCTGGATTAAACAAAATAAAAATATAGTTGTGAGGATCTTCATAATTGTCATAAGCAAAATTAATAAGTTAGATCAATCTAACAAATTTATTTTTAGGGGCTCACTTTTAAGGAAGATCAGTATTCTCTGAAAGATCGTGAAACCAACAATTGAGATTGATTTTCTGTCGCAATGTGCGTTTAATCCAACCCACAACGCACTGGGGACGCGGTGAGCATGTTATATTATAATTGCCTGGTAACCCGTGAGACATCGGTTATATTAGGCATGCCTGGTACTGTGAAAAAGTTCAAAAGCAGGGATTACCTTAATACCAACCAGGATAAACAAGGAACATGCATCTGTATTAATAAAGGCAGTTGATCAAACACAACTCCTTAATACATCGCACATTTTGCAGGATTATGAATACCTCACCACTCCGAATACCTAAAAACGTTTACCTTTAACAATGATCTCGCTTACAGAAGAAAATTACCTTAAAGCATTGTACAGGCTGTCCGAGGAAAAATCGGCGATTGTGGTTAAGGATATTGCCGAAACACTTGGCATTAAAATGCCAACCGTTAACAGCATGATGAAAAAGCTCGCGGAGAAAAAATTCATCAGGTACGAAAAATACAAAGCCATAGAACTTACTGAAAGGGGAAGAAAACAGGCGCTGCATATTTTACGCAAACACAGGCTTACAGAATTATTTTTATCGCAGGTGATGGGCATGGGCTGGGAAGAAGTACATGATATTGCCGAACAGATTGAGCATATCCAATCTGTTCGTTTTTTTAACCGTATTGATGAAATGCTTGGTTATCCGCAGTTTGACCCTCATGGAGAACCAATTCCGGATGCAACCGGGAAATTGCCCGCATACAAATCTTTCCCGTTGTCAGAAGGGCAGATCAATAAAACATACAGGCTTACGGGAGTCGCCAATCATGACGGGTCTTTTCTACAATTCCTGGATTCGTTGGGGCTTGCACTGGGATCAGGCATTGAAATAAAAGAAATACTGGAATTTGACAAATCAATGAGCGTAAAACTGAACAATAAGACTAAAACCATCTTCAGCAATACCATTAGCCGCAACCTTTTGGTTATGTAAAAATACTTAAATTGCATACAGATGTAAGGGAGGAAAGTGCTATTGATCTGCTTCACGGTTGTTTGATTACCTGCCATTTTCACTTCAATGATTTACCTCCTGTAGTTATTAATGTAAAGAAGGAGTTAATATGTTAGGATATCATTTTTCACTATATGATCCCAATGAGGGAGGCAAAACAAAGTTTGAGCAATTGCTCGACTTGTTTATGCAACTGCTTACTTACACCAGCGGCGATGTAAGCGAAGCATTAAACTGGTTAACACAATTAGACAAACAATACGGGCTTACAAACGATGAATATGGGTTGGGCGATTTTATTGACGAATTAAAAGAAAAAGGATATATAGACGAGAATAAACAGAATGGCGAAATCCACATTACACCCAAAACAGAAAAAAGCATCCGCAAAAGAAGTCTTGAAGAGATTTTTGGCAAGCTGAAGAAAACAAAACAGGGTGAGCACCGTACCTATAAACCAGGACAAGGTGATGAGATAAACCCTGAAACACGCCCGTATCAATTTGGTGATATGCTTGAGCAGATAGATTTTGTGAGCTCCATCAGGAATGCGCAAATCAATCATGGGGTTGATGGCTTGCAGATGCACGAAGATGATCTTGAAATACGAGAAACGGATTTTAAATCGCAGACATCTACGGTATTGATGATTGACATTTCGCACTCCATGATTTTATACGGGGAAGACCGCATTACACCTGCAAAAAAAGTGGCAATGGCTTTGAGTGAGCTCATCACTACAAAATACCCTAAAGACACACTGGATATAGTGGTGTTTGGCAATGATGCATGGACGATTGAAATAAAAGACATTGCTTACCTGCAGGTGGGGCCATACCATACCAACACCGTAGCAGGGCTGGAGTTGGCAATGGATATTTTACGGAGAAGAAAAAATCCGAACAAACAGATATTTATGATCACTGATGGCAAACCCACCTGCCTGAAAATAGGTAAGAAATATTATAAGAACAGTTTTGGGTTGGATAGAAAAGTTATCAACCGTTGCATTAACCTTGCGGCGCAGTGTAAAAAACTCAAAATCCCAATTACCACATTTATGATTGCTACCGACCCTTACCTGCAGAAATTTGTACAGGAGTTTACGGAAACCAATCATGGCAAAGCATATTTTGCTTCGCTGGATAATTTGGGAGCATTTATTTTTAAGGATTTTGAATCAGGCAAACGAAAAACAGTTTATTAAAAAGCAAAAGGTGGAAGGCTTAAGGTAGAGGGTAGAAACAAGGCGTACCTTGTGAATTTCAGATAAAAAGGAATATAAAACAATTGAACAGCAGCACAAAGAAAACAGCAAATGAATATTAAAAATATAAACACATTAGGCGAGTTAAAAGCATCGGGATATAAAAGCAAATCAGTTAAAGAAGAAATAAGAGATAACCTTGTAAAAAAACTGCAACAGGGTGAAACGACTTTCCCCGGAATTGTGGGTTATGAAGACAGTGTGATTCCTGATACGGAAAGAGCATTATTGTCAAGACATAATATTTTGTTTCTTGGGCTACGAGGCCAGGCTAAAACACGTATGGCGCGGCAGATGGTTGATCTGCTGGATGAGTATATACCTGTTATAGCAGGAAGTGAGATCAATGATAACCCCTTAAATCCTTTATCTAAATCATCTATAGACCTGATAGCAGAAAAAGGAGATAATACGCCGGTTGAATGGTTACACCGCAGCGCACGCTATGGCGAAAAACTTGCAACGCCTGATGTTAGTGTTGCGGATCTGATTGGTGATATTGATCCGATCAAGGCTGCAAATCTCAGGCTCAATTTTGCTGATGAAAGAGTAATTCATTATGGCATTATTCCAAGAAGCAACCGCGGCATTTTTGTGATTAATGAATTACCCGATCTGCAGGCAAGGATACAGGTGGCATTATTCAATATTTTGCAGGAAGGAGATATACAGATACGCGGGTTTAAATTACGCCTTGCACTTGATATATTGTTTGTATTTACCGCTAACCCAGAAGACTACACGAACAGGGGTTCAATAGTAACACCTCTGAAAGACCGTATAGAAAGCCAGATACTCACACATTATCCTAAGAATATAGAAGACTCACTTTCTATAACAGAGCAGGAAGCCGATATTATTGAGGAACAGACAGCAAAAGTAAAGATCAGTGACCTGGTGAAACGCATGATTGAGCAGGTTGCATTTGAAGCAAGAGCCAGCGAGCTGGTTGACCAGAAAAGTGGCGTTTCCGCACGTTTGCCTATAGCGGCTTATGAAAACGCGGTGAGCGCAGCAGAGAGAAGAGCTATCATCAATAAAGAAAAAGAAACACAGGTTTGGATATCTGATCTAACAGGTATTATTCCTTCAGTGACCGGAAAGGTGGAGCTGGTATATGAGGGGGAACAGGAAGGACCTTACCAGGTAGCGTTTAATCTGCTGAATAAATCTATACGCACTTTATTTATACAATACTTTCCCAACCCGGATTCGCTTAAAAAAAGGCGACCACAAAAAAAGGAAAAGGAAGAAGAGCATAATAACCCGTATCGCCCTATTATCAATTGGTTTGATCAAGGCAATTCGTTAGACATTTTGTTTAATGTAAAAGACAAAGAAAAAGTGCAACTGCTTTACCAGGTTGATGGTTTATATGGGCTGGTTAAAAAAACTTTTCCTCATGCCAATGAAAAAGAGAATGCCTTGCTGATGGAATTGATATTACATGGTTTGTCATCTTATTCTTTGATCAGTAAAAAAGTATTGGATGGCAAAATTGAATTTAAAGACCTGATGGGCTCCATGCTGAACATGGGGAATATCGGGAGAGAAAGCTCATCCTTTGATGAAGAAGAGGGATTTGACCAGGAGGGGTATTAACGCGGTGAGCTATGGGCTATCGGCTATGAGCTATAGGCGGTCAGCTATGCGCTATCACTGAGAGCTAAAGTATAAGCAGGTTATACTTTAGCTTCTGCATTATGGGCTGAGGAATAGTATTTTTTTACTGCACCCGGAATTTCATCTTTACCATGATCTAACCCTGATATGGTAATTTTTGCTTTCTTTCCGTTTGTATAAACAAGCATTAAATATTCAGGCTACACTTCGTGATCAAAAGGATAAGTATAATTATAGTAAGCCACAACAGAAGCTCACTCAACAAATTTTGGTTTAGCAATAAGCCATAGCATACATTTAAAAGTAATGCCGGTTTCATCAATTACAAGCCAGTAAGATTTATCAGATATAAGCAGCGCACAATAAATAATACCCAGCAATGCCAATAAAACAATTAATGAAATATACGATACCTTCCAATCGCTGAAAAAAGAAATACCCAATGTAACCAGGAAAGTAAAAACAAAAATTGCAAAATAACCGGAAATAGCATTGAAGGTCAGTTTGCATTTCATATTGATTTTTCAGTTTAAGGTTTGTTTGTCTTAAAAGTTTTAGTTGCTGTTCGTGGCGTCCTCGCCACGAACGGTTTTCTTGTTGCCTCAGGCAACAGCTCCTAAATAATATTCACTTCCCTTTCCAGCAACACTCCGAATTTCTCTTCCACGCTCTGCAAAATCATCTCACTCAAATCATATATTTCTTTTCCCGTAGCATTGCCATAATTCACCAATACAAGCGCCTGCTTTGCATGACAGCCCGCATCTCCTGCCCGATAGCCTTTCCAACTTTTACCGGTACCCGGCCCTGAATGTTCAATCAGCCAGCCTGCAGCTAACTTCATGGTGCCATCTTCATTTTCATAAGCAACCATAGCAGGAAATTTTTCTTTCAATACCGTATAGTGAAGCTTATCAATAGAAGGGTTTTTAAAGAAGCTGCCTGCATTTCCTATTACAGCGGGGTCTGGTAATTTTGATGAACGGATATTGATAACAGCCTGCGATATTGCCTGTATACTCAGCTCTTTTACCTTCATTTTCTCAAGCTCCTGCTGTATGGCGCCGTATGCTGTGTTAAACACCGGTTGTTTGCGCAATTTGTATGTAACATCAGTAATTACAAATTGTCCTTTATATTTTCTTTTAAATACACTTTCCCTGTAACCAAAGGCACAATCGGATGCCGTAAATGTTTTTATGGCTTTATCAAGCAGGTGAACAGCAGTAAGTTCATGAAATACATCTTTTATCTCTACACCATACGCGCCGATATTCTGCATAGGCGAGGCGCCAACATTGCCGGGAATTAATGAAAGATTTTCCAGTCCGGCCCAATTTTGCGCAATGCAATATTGTACAAACCGATGCCAGTTCTCCCCTGCTCCCGCTCTTACATATATAAAGCTTTCATCTTCACTGATCTTTTCAATTCCTTTAACACCATTCTTTAAAACAAGTCCTTCAACATCTTTTGTAAGCAGTATATTGCTGCCACCACCCAATATCAATGCAGGGTTATATTTTTTACTGCTTGTAATATATAAAAGTTCATCAACAGAGGTGAAATTTGAAAAGTATTGTGCATATGCCCCTATACCGAAAGTATTATATTGCCGAAGCGAAATATTTTCCTGAATTTGCATGATTATCTCTTGTATGCAAAATAGTGAAAATCATGCAAGCAAAAACAGCTGTATTACTGGGCGCAACAGGTTTAACAGGAGGCTATCTTCTGCAACTGCTTTTAGCAGATGATCGTTATGAAAAAGTGAGGGCTGTTGTACGCAAGCCATTGCAACAAACGCATCCGAAGCTGGAAGTAAAAGTAATCGATTTTAAAAACGCAGCAGCTTTCAGAGAAGCTATAGGATCAGGTGATATTATATTCAGCTGTGTTGGCACTACCATGAAAAACGTAAAGGGTGATAAAGCCTTATACCGGCAGATAGATTATGATATTGCCGCAGATGCTGCAAAGTACGGAGCAGAAAACGGATTTAGTCAGTACCTTCTTATCTCTGCAATCGGCTCCAATCCTTCGTCATCCAATTTTTATGTGCGGCTAAAAGGAGAAGTTGAAAACGCTGTACGATCATTTCCTTATAAAGCAATACATATTTTCCAACCATCACTTTTAATGGGCGACAGAAAGGAAAAGCGGATTGCCGAAAAAATCTTCCAGGCCATTATGCCGTTATTTGCTATCTTAATGATAGGCGGTTTGCAGAAGTATAAACCCATACATATTGACATATTGGCAAAAGCCATGCGTAATGCTCCTTTTATAAATGAAACAGGAGTGCATATTGAACAATATAAAGATATTATCAACTTAGCCAACCAACAGCAATGAATAAAACAATACGCTGGGGCATTTTAGGATGTGGTAAAATAGCGAGAAAATTTGCAGCAGACCTGGTATTTGTGAAAGATGCAACGCTATCGGCCGTGGCGTCGCGTGATGAAACAAATGCAACTGCATTTGCAAAAGAATTTAATGCGGCAAAAAGCTATGGCAATTATACTTCCATGCTGGAATCTGCTGATATTGATATAGTATATATTGCAACACCTCATGGATTACATTATGAGCACGTAATGCTTTGTTTGGAATATGGCAAAGCCGTTTTGTGTGAAAAAGCATTTGCTTTGAACGCGGTGCAGGCAAAAGCAATGATTGATAAAGCAAGAAAGAAAAATATCTTTCTGATGGAAGCGCTCTGGTCAAAATTCATTCCCTCTTACAAAAAATTAATGCTGCTGAAGGAAGAAGGTGCTTTGGGAAATATTAATAGCGTTTTAATAAATTTTGGGTTTATTCCTCAACCGCCTGTTGCAAAAAGAATTTATGACCCTGCTTTGGGCGGTGGTACATTACTTGATATTGGCTTGTACAATGTGTTTTATGCGCTATCTGTTTTAGGAAAACCCGATAGTATTGAAGCGAGTATGACGCCTGCATCAACCGGCGTGGATGAGCAATGTGCTATTCTTTTTAAATACAATAACGGGGCGCTTGCGCAACTTTTTTCATCCTATACCTCTTATCTTGCTACAGAAGCTGATTTTAATGGCGACCAGGGAAGAGTAAGATTAACGCACCGCTTTTATACACCAGGTGCGGCATTGGAGTTTTATCCTGACCGGGCCGATAGCAAACAAATAATTCCGCTTGATAAAACAGAAGGATTCGGATATCATTACGAAGCCTCCCATGTTGGCGAATGTTTACGGCAGGGGCTAACCGAAAGCCCGGTAATGTCTCATGCGGATACTATGCTTTTAATGCAAACACTGGATGAAATCAAAGCAAAAGGTTCAGGAGTCAGGGTTTGAAGTTTATGGTTTGTCGTTCGCAAACAAACCACAAACTTACTGCATATAAGATATGCTTATTTCTTTGCTTCTATATTAAGGCTGATATTAACTTCAGGATGGATGAACTTATCGCCTAAAGACTGATCATTACGATATTTTAATCCCCAATGTGTTCTGTCGATATTAAAATTAGCTACCGCTTTTACGTCATTATCCGTAACGGTAATTTTTGCAGGAAAAGTCACGTTTTTTGTACTGTCTTTCAAAGTAAGGTTACCGCTTATTTTGTGTGTGCCGGTAGTATCATTCTGTAATGCTTCTACAGCAGTAATTTCAAATTTTGCAGTAGGAAATTGGGCGGCATCAAAAAAATCAGGGCTTTTTAAATGTCCTACAAGCTTACCATTGCTTTCTGCATCAGTAAGATCGTGATCTTTTATAGAATTTATATCAATCACAAAATTCCCGCCTTTAACAGCACCACCATCAACGGAAATACTACCACCTGACAATTTAAAATCTCCATTGTGTTTACCAACCGGCTTTGTACCAATCCAGCCTACCGTGCTGTTTGTAATATCAATTGTATATTCGGTTGCACCGGCAACAGATGCAGCCTCCTGCTTTTCAGTAGTTTCTGCTTTTGCAGCTTCAGGCGCTTGCTGGCAGGATACAGCCGCTATAGCCATAACACTGATAGATAAAAGAGATTTTTTCATGGTATATTTTAAAATTTTTCACAAAAGTAATATAAACAGTAAATGTTTAAACATTAAATTAAAACTTTACAATTCTGTTAATGAAAATTGAAGCCGATTACAACATCTTCCCTTAACATTGCTTTAGGTTATGAAACATATCTCGCTCTTTATAATAAATATTTTTTGGAGTATTTCCTTGCCTGCCCAACATAAAGACACTGATTTGCCGGGATGGAGACAGGTAAGCATTTTCCCGGAGGCTATTACTGATGATGGTTTGTTTGGCATGATCAAATCGGGAAAGTTTTATGTCTCCCGGAGTTATTATGACGGCAACTTTGACATTAAACAACTCAGGCATGCTCATAAAGATGAAACAGCTGATAACCTGAATTATATTTTAAGCAAAGCATTTATAAAAAAGGTTTTATTTGGTGATACATCGAACAGAACTATTGATTTAAATGGAGAATTGTATGCAGGTACAACAATTTTACAATTTAACGGAACGGTTATCCTCAGCAACTGCAAAATAACGGGAGGTAAGCTAAAAGCTCCTACTGATATCCAGCTATTTGACACCACAGTGAGCTTATATAATACGGCTGTGAATGGTGAGTTTTTTTCGGCAAAATGGTTTGGGTTAGATGATACGGGCACTACTGTTAACAACAAGGTGCTGGAAATGACTTTTGCTTATGCACCGGCAGATAAAGCGATATGGATTCCTGGTGGCACTTTTATCATATCAAAAACTTTGCGCATTACAAAATCAGTTCAGGGAGAAGATCAATCAGTACTTAAATATTACCCGGCTTCTTTATTACCCAATGATGTGATGATACAGGTGGCGTCTGACAACATATTTGTAAAAAACCTGCATTTTAACGGCGGACAAAAAGCAGCCTGGATTATTGAAATATTAAACAACAACCGAAATATAGAAATTGCGGATTGCTTTATACAGGGCGCCGAACAATCGGCTGATACTAAAGTATACGCCGCTGGTATCAGGTTCAGAGAAGGCATGGATGGATTGTATATCCACCATTGCAGGTTTACAAACATTAATGCTTCAGTTACGGGAATAGCAAGGGGGATTATTGGCAGTGGCAGAATAAGCCCTAAAAAAGTGATTATCGAAAACAATATTTTTGATGGGATCACCAGTGCCGGTGCCGCAACCTGGGATGCTGACCAGATTGTTATCCAGGATTATACAGATTCAGCAGGCATAATTATACGTGGCAATAAACACAATAACATTTCAAAACGGGGGCAAAAATTACAATCACCAGGAATACATAGTTATAAAAATGAGTTCCGGAGTGTATTATACAAATCAAATAGCATTTCTTATTCCGCTATTTCCGCATATAACAACTTTATTACAATAGACAGCAACATTGTGCAGGAAGGTGTATTTGAGAAATGCATAGAAATAGGCGTAATTAATAGCACCAACAACAATATAATTATAGATAATAATCAACTTAATTTATCCGCTCATACCGGTGGCAGCAACGATGGCATAAGAGTTTTTGGAAAGCAGCACAGGAATCTCCATATCACCAATAACAGCATTCAAAATGTGAGAAAAGGGATATGGTTTGATTGCAGTAGCGACAGCAGTATTATAGAAAATAATGAAATCAAAAACTCATTGAACAGTGCTATTGTTGTTCACCCTGTTTCCAATAAATGGCCTGATACCTGGAATAATAATATTCGCATCGTAAATAATAAGGCCACTAATGTTCAATCATACTTTGCTTATGAGTTTTCGAATATACATAATGGCGTAATTGCATTTAACAAAGCTACACAGGTCCGGGCGCTGATAAACAATCGTAGTTTAGATAGTTTGTCTGGTAAAGTAAGTATATATAAAAATGAGGGGCCACAAAGTATCAATTACGGGTCAGCCAATAACAGGCCCTTAATAAAATCTGCATTTAGCGGGCTGGAATATTATAATACTGACAGCAAAAAAACAGAAATATTTGATGGCAAAAAATGGCAAACCAAAACAAATAAATAACCACGCCTTAATTGTGCTCAGCTCTTGGCATAAGAAACCTCTGCAGAAAACTTGGATTCCTTCTCATTTACTTTCAACTCCGCAGCGCCTGCATTGCTTATCCTGATCAGTAAACCTTCATTTTCCTTACCCGGAGGCAATTCGCCCAGTACTTTTGCAAAAATGGTTCTGCTGTTTAAGGGGTTGGTAACACGAACAATAGTGCCGGGCGTAATGTTATTCATCAGGGCATAATACTTGGCATCCTGCCAACCGCTGGTACTTTTAAAAATAGCGCCGGAACCGGTAGTGCTTCTGAATCCATCATTGATACTCGACTGCTGGCGATACAACTCTTTAAAAAAGCCGCTGCCATCTGTTTGAGCAGATGTAGTTATAACTGTATTTTGCGGTGTAACAGTAGTTTGAACAGGTGCTGAAACAACAGTAGTTGGTGCGGTGGTTGAATTACTTGTAACCGGAGTTGTATTCACCACAGGTGGAGTAGCTTTAACCGCATCGCCTATCTTTTTTAATCCATTTACGGCCAAAGCTGATTGTGATTTCTTTACTTTCAGAAATCCAACTACCAGAGGCTGACCTTTTTCAAGGCCTTCACCTGAAAGGCTATTCCATTTCTTCAGATCATTTACGCTCACTTTATTAAAGTTCTGACCAATCCTGAACAAACCTTCCTTTTCTTCAACAATATGATACAATGGCACAAAAGCTTCATCAGCACTTGCTGTACCCTGCTGTGCAAAATTGGAGGCAGATAAAGGAATTTTCAGCGGTTGCCCAAGCTCCAGTCCGCTGGTAAGCGTTAACCCGTTAAAAGGAGCTATTTCTTTTGGACTGATATTATACAACCTGCCTACACTATATAAATTTTCTTTAGCTGTAACAGTATGATTAAGATATAGCTTACCTGCTTCAGATTGAATAACGAGGTCAGACGATTGAGCGGCAAGCGTGACTGCAATAACAAATGAAAATATCGTAAACAACAGTTTCTTCATCAGATATTATTTATTTTCAGCAACATACGAAAATAAGTAAAAAATACGGATTGGCTATATAACGGCATTTTCATTGCTTTAATATGCGAAACGATTGCGGGTAATAGTTATTTATCCTGTTTGTCAATACTTTAACCCAACCCAGGTTATACCCCTTATATACCATTATCCCCCACCCCTTTTTCGCATCCTGAATACTAATATCATTACGCCGCAAATATTGCAAAGCCTGTTCCTTATTTAATTCAATATAATTAAAATCTGAAACCATTAACATAGACAGCGCTAATTCATGCGAAGGGATCAGTTCATCTCTTAAAATTTTGCCAATATTTATACCCATCTTTTTTATATACAGGCAGGAAAAAAGCCAACTTAAATCTTCCAGCCATTTCTTTTTTACCGCAATGGTTTCTTCTGCTTTCAAAATAAAATCAAGCGCGTTATTATCGGCGATAAAATTATTTAATATACCTCTGCTTTTATTGGGGAGCAAAGAAAACTTTTTCGCGTTCAGATCTGTCATTGTTTCACTGCTTTTTTTCCGAACACAGGTTATAAAAAAACCTTCCCCTTTAACTTTATCCGGGTAAAACCGGTAGCACGTTAATTTTCTTCCTGATGAAACGCTTTCAACTATTCCCCAATCATCCTGCACAGGAACAGCAATATGTTCCGCCGAAAATTTTTCAACTATCCAGTCAGCAATTTCTTCATCTTCTGCGGCAGAATAAGAACAGGTGGAATAAACCAGTATCCCATCTTCTTTAAGTGCCGGCCAAACATCTTCAAGAATACGTTGTTGTCTTTTGCTGCAATACTCCACATTTTGCAGCGACCATTCTTCAACAGCTTCCCCGTCTTTCCTGAACATGCCACTGCCACTGCAAGGGGCATCTATCACTATCATATCAAAATATCCCTGCAGCCGTCGAAAATCTTTAGGATCATTATTGGTAACTACCAGGTTATCATTACCCCATTTAATAGCATTCTCTGCCAGTATGCCTGAACGTGTTTTAATTACTTCATTGGCAACAATCAATCCTTCATTAAAAAGATCAGACAAATGTGTTGATTTACCTCCGGGCGCTGCACAAAGATCAAGCACGCGGTAAGGCTTAGCTGAATGATCCGGGAAAACTGCTTTTACAATTTGCTCAAGAAACATAGAAGAGGCTTCCTGTACATAATATGCACCCGCATGAAATAAAGGATCCAGTGTAAAAGATGGTCTTTCGGACAGGTAATACCCCTTGCTGCTCCAGGGCACAGGAGTAGCAGATTCAAAAAAAAGATTATTCACATCAGCAGAAAGTTTATGTACATACCGGTATTTTGCCGCGTTAATTCTAACAGATGTAACCTGCTCACCTGACTGATGTATAGTTTCGAATGCTTCCTTATCGAAGCCCGGCGCGTTTAATAATGATTCAATGAATGTTTCCGGAAGTTGCAATGGTTTCCTGGTTTGAAAACAGCAAAAATAATCTACAGCATCTTTATTTCGGCAATAAGTTCCTGTAATACTTTTTTTGCATCTCCAAAAAGCATGGATGTTTTGGGTTGAAAGAAAAGATCATTTTCAATACCTGCATATCCGGGCTTCATGCTGCGCTTGTTCACGATCACCGTTTTAGCAAGCTGCACATCCAATATGGGCATACCATATATCGGAGACGACGGATCAGTTTTAGCGGCCGGATTCACCACATCATTCGCGCCCAAAACCAAAACCACATCAGTTGTACTGAATTCTTCATTTGCCTGTTCCATTTCTAATAACTGCTCATAAGGCACATCTGCCTCTGCGAGCAAAACGTTCATGTGCCCCGGCATACGGCCAGCTACAGGATGAATAGCATATTTAACATCAACACCTTTGTCTGTCAATATTTTTTCCAGTTCATGACAGGCATGTTGTGCCTGCGCTACAGCAAGCCCGTATCCCGGAACAATAAATACCTTGTTAGCATAATTCATTACCACCGCGGCATCGCTAATGGAGATTTCTTTATATGCACCCTGCGTTGCAGCAGTGCCGCTTTGTGCACTTCCACCAAAAGAACCTATCAATACATTCAGCAGGGAACGGTTCATGGCTTTACACATGAGTATAGTAAGTAAAGTACCTGCCGCACCAACTAATATACCGCCTGTAAGCATTGCTTTATTGTTATACAAAAAGCCGCCACAGGCAGCAGCTACGCCGGTAAAGGAATTCAAGAGAGATATTACAACAGGCATATCCGCTCCCCCGATTGGCAAAACGAAAAATATTCCGTAGACAACAGAAAGCAGCAGTATTGAGTAAAAAATAACAGTCAAAAGAAACCTGACTGGTTCGGCAGATGAACATACAAGCCATACACTCAACCCAACAATAATTAACAATAACAGTATATTAAAAATATGCTGCCCTCTAAATGAAAAATCTTTTATCCTGCCATTTAATTTTCCCCAGGCAATGATACTTCCGGTAAAAGAAATTGTTCCGATAATCAATCCCAAAACAATAATCAGCAACTCTCCGATTGGAATATGGAATGGCGCTCCGGATTTTCCCAATGCACTTAGTGGAGGATAAATTGTCCATTTTTCGGGAACAGCATGCATTAAATGATTAAACTCCACAATAGAAATCAGCATGGCACAGGCGCCACCCATTCCATTAAACAGGCTTACCATTTCAGGCATCGCTGTCATTTTTACTTTCTTTGCAGCCAACACGCCAACCACAGCGCCAATTAATATTCCACCAAAAATCCACCCGTAATTATGCAATGCATTGCCTGCTTCATCGTGATATAAAAAGATAGTACCAAGCACAGCAAGCAACATTCCCCCCGCTGCGATCAGATTACCTCTGCGGGCAGTGGCAGGATGCGACAACATTTTTAAACCCAGTATAAACGTAACAGAAGCAATGATATAGCAGATGGTGAGTATACTGTTTTGCATAATAAAACTTAAGCTACTATTAAAATTCCATTAAATCAGGTTAATTTCAAATTTTACGTTGCCTGAAATTATTTACCTTTGCGTTTTACTTTATGTAAATGATTGCTGTCATTATTTGTAATGATAAAGCAAAGTGCACATGAATCTCACACTTTCCTTCTCCACTCAACGTTATTACCGCATTGGTGTAAGCACGTTTTATTTTATACAGGGCATTACGTTTGCCACATGGGCAAGCCGTATTCCTGACATACAAAAAGCGCTGAACCTTAGTGATGGCTTACTGGGTTCTGTATTATTTGCATTGCCTGTCGGTCAAATTACCGCTATGGCTTTATCAGGCTACCTGGTAAGCCGTTTCGGCAGTAAAAAAATATTAAGCATTGCTGCCTGCCTCTACCCTGCCGTTTTATTGTTGCTGGGCAGCGTAACATCCTTATGGCAATTGGTTGGTGCTTTGTTTTTCTTTGGCATTTGCGGAAACCTTTCCAACATCTCCTTAAATACACAGGGCGTAGGTGTAGAACGTTTATACAGGAGAAGCATCATGGCCTCTTTTCACGGAGTATGGAGCATGGCCGGATTTGCCGGTGGTTTGATAAGCGCTTATATGGTGGCAGACAATATTCCCGTATTTACTCATTTCTGCATCGTATATGCGCTGGGTTTTATACTGATGCTGGCTGCGAGAAAATTTATGCTGCCGCGTGATGCACATTACCAGCAGGCATCGCAAAAACAAAAAATATTTGTAAAACCCGACAGGTATATTATAACATTGGGCATTATTGCTTTTGCATGTATGATATGTGAAGGAACAATGTTTGACTGGAGTGGTATTTATTTTGAGAAAGTTGTAAATGCACCCAAAGATCTTACCCGTTTAGGTTATGTGGCTTTTATGTTTACCATGACCGCCGGAAGATTTACAGCAGACTGGCTGGTTACAAGATTTGGCGTACACCGTGTTCTGCAATCAAGCGGTATATTTATTATTACCGGTATGATGCTCGCCATTTTATTTCCTTATGTAGGAACCGCTACCGCAGGATTTTTATTGGTAGGTATTGGTACCTCATCTGTTGTGCCCATGGCTTACAGCCTTGCAGGAAAATCAAAAACCATGGTACCAAGCGTTGCATTGGCAGCTGTTTCCTCTATTGGCTTCCTGGGATTTCTTATTGGCCCTCCTATCATTGGTTTTATATCTGAACTAAGCAACTTAAGAGTTTCTTTTACACTTGTTGCTATACTGGGCTTAGGCACCACAATAATGGCAGGAAGGCTGAAATAGTAATAAAGCCGCAACAGTCCCGGGAATTGACTATATTATCTTACCGGAGATAGTGCGGCTAAAAATAATATCTCTGAGATATACAAATCTGACCACAGAGCAGGAATACCTATTGTAACCTGCTGCTGTTCATTTAAAATTCAGCATAGAAAGCATTTCACCCGAGGGTAATTCCCTTGCGGAATAATAAAGACTAAGCTCCTGTGATGCATTTACTTTTTCTATGCTCCATATTTCGCTTACCGCTACCGACATACTTAAATCAGCACCTGTACTATTAGCAAAAGACCACTTCTTTAAGATATTTCCTTTTTCATCTTTAAGGGTAATATTTCTGTTGGTGCCTGCTCCTTTATTGGAACAATGGGTGTAAATGATTTTAAGCTGATCATTTTTATTGGCTTCCTTTAATTGCAATACTCTTAAACTTACAGGCTGGTTCACGTCTTGTTTAAGAACGATTTTATTATTCAGGTAAATCTCATATCTATCTAACCCGAAATTTGTAGTGAAGCTTAATCCGGCCAAGGATAATGCCATTACCATACATATGCGTAAAAAAGGCTGAATACAATTGATCTGTTTCATACAGTTGTAATTTTAAAATGAAGTGATTTTTGTTTACAACTGTAAGGTATATGGATGGAGGCAGGAGAAGGAAAATAATAGATCAACAGCAGGGATTATAGATGTGCACCTGTATCAGAGCAATAATATTACATAAGCCTTAAAAACTGTAGTTAAAATATTTTATCCAGGATTTTGCCAAACAAAACCTTAAGGTTTATTTTTCTGCATAGTTAGCAGAAAATTCACGTTATATTTTTCTTGCCCTTACTATTTAGTTAATGATTTCTCCTTTATTATTCGCTAGCTTTTCCCTGAATTTCCGGATATCTTCCGGCATTTGTTTAATCCAATCCTGTATTTCGCCAACAATTTTCAGGGGAGCCTGCGTACGATATGAACGTGTAAGATTACCCGGAAATTTTTTATCCGTAACGTTCGGATCATTTTCGAATGGTCCTGTAGGTTCAACAATATACACATGCTCTTTTGCATCACCTTTTGCTAACGCTGCAGCAAGCCCGGCTCCGCTGAGGAGGGCGGTGAAATAAATATGATTCATTATAAGTGAGGGATTGTAGTTAGAGCCATATCCTGCGACAAGCATATTTCCGGTCTTCATATCTGCCTTTGTACCATGATAAAATGGCCCGTTATCAGGTAATATACCTGTGAATGAATTGGCTAATTCATAGTTTTCTTTTGCCTTGTCTACTTCGTTTAAACGCTCGTAGCATTGGGCAATATTAATATACAGGGAAGCATAGGCACTTTTAACTGAATCGTCATTTAGCGCTGATGCAAATTGTAAAGCCTCCTGATACCAGCTTAATTTATCTGTAACATTTATTTGATGACGCGCCACATAATAAGCAGCAAGAAATTTTTCAAA
Organism: Terrimonas sp.; assembly: GCF_003075435.1. GTDB lineage: Bacteria > Bacteroidota > Bacteroidia > Chitinophagales > Chitinophagaceae > Agriterribacter. Next base: position 19,900 of record NZ_QCZJ01000001.1, read on the forward strand.
ATCGTTTGTTGCTTCGCTCCAGGCTTGCAGGAATACTCTGCCTGCTTCTTCAGATTCACCTTTTTCTTCAAAGTCCATACCCCGGATGCAGTGTTTAACAACATTATTGAATGGGCTGAATTCCATTTCTAATTATTTTGGAGTTAATATTTAACAGCCTGATAGTTTTCTGAAGTTTTCCGGCAATGGCCGCCAATGAACAGAGCATGCGGCTGAACTGCATTTTATAAAATTCGGCGGGAAACCACAGCATCAATCAAATTACACTTACAAAGATAATCACTTTGTCCAAAGTGATCTGTTAGCAAAAAGGAGTGAATACCAGACGCTATGAGTCATATCAACAACATGCTATATCAGCTTTTTTAAAGACAATCTTTTTTCGAAAAATCGAAAATGTTATTATTTGTATTCTTTATTGGCGCGATGATCCGCATATCCTTCGCAAGGGTATATAAATTTTGTTATTAGCCAAAGCAAAATATTTTCCTGTTCAGCTATTGTAAATCTGTTGTTAACGCCTCTCACAAATGCTTTAATATTTTTCCGTGGTATTATGTTTGCATCCATAAAAAAATTAACAGCCCTGGTTAAGCAAGATTTGTATATCATTTAGAATATTCAATTAATGAAAAAACCTTCTTGTCAAACCTTTAGCCTTTAACCTTACTGATCGCTATTTTAAAATCATAAAAATTCAATGAACAGGATCTCATTGCTGGTGAGCTTATGCGCCCTCATTATCAGCTCAGGTTGCAAAAACAAAAAAACGGAAACAGAAGAAAAAGTAAAATATTCCGTAACAAGCCCGCTGAAAGTTGACACCTCCTTCTCGAAAGAGTATGTAGCACAGATTCAATCGGTACGGAATATAAAAATAAGGGCGATGGAGAAAGGCTACCTGCAAAGCATTAATGTGGATGAAGGGCGATACGTAAAAGCCGGGCAGGTATTATTTAAAGTAGTGCCTACTTTATATGAAGCAGAATACCTGAAAGCACAGGCAGCAGTTAAAGAAGCAGAACTTGAAATGCTGAATGCAAAAACACTCGCGGATTCCAATATTGTGTCCAAATCGGAATCTGCTATTGCACAGGCAAAATTAGATGAAGCAAGGGCTGATATGGCATTGGCAAAACTTCATCTCTCCATGACGGAAATCAAAGCGCCCTTCGATGGCGTTATTGACAGAATTCCTTTAAAACTGGGCAGTCTAATTGATGAAGGCGCATTGCTTACTACTCTTTCCGATAACAAATCAATATACGCCTATTATAATGTGCCTGAAAGAGAATACCTGGACTATAAAGCACAGGGTGATACTGAAAACCTGCATCATGTAGCGCTGGTGCTGGCAAATAATCAATTGCACAGGTACAGAGGTATTGTTGAAACAATCGAAGGACAGTTTGACAATGAAACAGGCAATATTGCCTTCAGGGCAAAATTTCCTAACCCCGACCTGTTGCTGAAGCATGGTGAAACAGGTAAGGTACAAATGAATATTCCGATGAAGAATTCACTTGTTATCCCTCAAAAAGCCACTTATGAATTACAGGACAAAATTTATGTATACGTAGTTGATAAGGATAACATCGTAAGATCAAGAAACATTACCATAAAAAGCAGGTTACCTGATATTTATGTTATTGATTCCGGCATATCCGAAGGCGACAAAATATTACTGGAAGGTTTGCAAAGTGTAAAAGAAGATGAAAAAATTGAATTCGATTATAAGGATCCGCGGAATGTACTGTCCAGCCTTCAACTGATCAAACAATAGCTATTACTAATCCTGCAAGAAAAAGCCATGTTCAATAAATTCATACAAAGGCCTGTCCTTTCCATAGTAATATCTCTCATCATTGTTTTTCTCGGAATACTATCTCTGTTAAAATTACCGGTAACACAATTTCCATCTATCTCTCCTCCTAAGGTAAATGTTACGGCTGAATATCCCGGTGCCAATGGAGAGCTGATGACAAAAGCAGTTATTATTCCGCTTGAACGCGCTATTAATGGTGTGCCGGGCATGAAGTATATGGATGCGGATGCGGGTAATGATGGCGAAGCAAGTATACAGGTAGTATTTGAATTGGGTACCGATCCCAATATCGCCGCGGTAAGCGTTCAAAACCGTATCGCTTCGGTTATTAACAAATTACCACCACTGGTGGTAAGAGAAGGCGTAAAAATAACCAGGGAGGAATCGAACATGTTGATGTACATCAACCTGTATAGTGACGATTCCACTTTAGAGCAAAACTTTCTTTTCAATTTTGCTGATTTAAATATTCTTTCAGAATTAAAAAGAGTAGATGGCGTTGGCTTTGCCGATGTGCTCGGCGACAGGGAGTATTCAATGAGGGTATGGTTGAAGCCTGACAGAATGCTGGCTTATAAAATTTCATCTGATGATGTAATGAAAGCACTGGATGAACAAAGCCTTGAAGCATCGCCCGGCCGGTTAGGAGAAAGTTCGGGAAAACAATCGCAGGCATTTGAGTATGTATTAAAATATGCAGGAAGATATACTACAAAAGAAGAGTATGAAAACATTGTATTAAGAGCTTCTTCTGACGGAGAATTGTTGCATTTAAAAGACGTGGCTGATGTTGAATTTGGAAGTACATTCTATGACCTGTATTCAACGCTTAACGGAAAACCATCTGCCGCCATAGTTGTAAAGCAGTCTTATGGTAGTAATGCAAGGGAAGTTATTAAGAATATAAAAAAGAAGATGGAGGAAATACAGGCAGGCAGTTTCCCCAAAAGCATACATTACGAATTGAGCTACGATGTTTCAAAATTCCTCGATGCTTCTATAGAAAAAGTTGTTCATACACTGGTAGAGGCATTCCTTCTTGTAAGCTTTGTGGTCTTCCTGTTTTTGGGCGATTGGCGCTCAACACTCATTCCAGCGCTGGCAGTACCGGTTTCATTGATTGGCGCATTTTTCTTTATGCAATTATTCGGCATTACGGTTAACATGATTACATTGTTTGCATTAGTGCTCGCTATTGGTATTGTGGTAGACGATGCGATTGTGGTAGTAGAAGCCGTACACGCAAAAATGGAAAAGGAAAACCTGAACCCGCTTGCTGCAACCAAAGCAGCCATGAAAGAGATTGGCGGCGCTATCATTGCCATTACGCTGGTAATGGCGGCGGTATTTGTCCCGGTTTCGTTTATGTCTGGTCCTGTAGGTGTTTTCTATCGGCAATTCTCTGTTACGATGGCCACTTCCATTATTTTATCAGGCATTGTGGCACTAACGTTTACGCCTGCACTCTGTGCCATCATTCTTAAAAATACACATGGCAAGAAAAAGAAAAATATACTGTCCCGGTTTTTAGATTCATTTAATAATGGATTTAATAAGCTGTTGGGCAAATACAAAAACATTGTTGCTAAGATTGCTAACAGAAGAGTAGTAACTTTTCTCGTATTGCTCGCTTTTTGTGCCGGAACATGGTTTATAAGTTCTTCTATTCCTTCAGGATTGATACCCAACGAAGACCAGGGCGTGTTTTATGCCATTATACTTACGCCTCCAGGCTCAACCCTTGAAAGAACAAACCAGGTTGCGCTTGATCTGCAAAAGATAGCAGCAAAAATGGAAGATGTGAAATCCGTTTCTTCCATGGCAGGATATGAAATTTTATCTGAAGGAACAGGTGCTAACTCCGGCAGTTGTTTGATTAATCTTAAAGACTGGAGTGAAAGAAAACATTCACTCCAGGAAATTATGGATGAACTGGAAGAAAAGTCGAAAAATATTAAAGGTGCAAGTATTGAATTCTTTCCACCACCTGCATTACCCGGCTATGGCGCAGCCGGTGGTTTTGAATTACGCCTGATGGATAAAGCCGGAAGCGGCGATTACAAAAAAATGGAAGCAGTAAGCAAAGACTTTGTGAAAGAATTGAGCAAACGTCCCGAAATAACTTCTGCGTTTACGTTTTATAGTGCCAGCTTTCCACAGTATATGCTGTCGATAGATAATGATAAAGCGCAACAAAAAGGCATTACTATTGAAAACGCGATGGATAATCTTTCAACGCTGATAGGCAGTAACTACGAAACAGGTTTTATTAAATACGACAGGCCGTATAAAGTAATGGTGCAGGCATTACCGCAATATCGTGCCCTGCCCGAAGATATCCTGAAGTTTTATGTAAAGAATGATAAAGGCGAAATGGTACCTTATTCCGCATTTATGAAAATTGAAAAAACTTATGGCTTGTCTGAAATAACCAGGCACAATATGTACAATTCTTCCGAAGTTAGCGGCGGCCCTGCACCCGGCTACAGCAGCGGCGCAGCTATTGCGGCCGTGCAGGAAGTAGCTGAAAAAAAATTACCAAGAGGATTTGGTATTGAATGGTCTGGTATTTCGCTGGATGAAGTAAGAAGAGGAAACGAAGCCTTGTATATATTCATCATCTCACTGGCATTCGTATATCTTGTATTATCCGCGCAATACGAAAGCTTTGTATTGCCTTTACCAATACTGCTCTCCTTACCTGTAGGTATTTTCGGAACATTCTTTTTATTAAAAGTAATGGGGCTTGAAAATAATATATACGCGCAGATAGCAATGGTAATGTTGATTGGTATTCTCGGTAAAAATGCGGTACTCATTGTGGAATTTGCCGTACAACGACACCGTGCAGGAAGCTCTCCACTACAAGCAGCTATTGATGGCGCTGGAGCAAGGTTACGTCCGATCGTAATGACATCCTTTGCATTTATAGCAGGACTGATACCCTTAGTATTTGCCACAGGCCCTGGCGCAGTGGGCAACAGAACTATTGGTACAGCCGCCGCAGGAGGTATGATATTCGGTACAATATTCGGGGTACTGATCATCCCGGGTATCTATTACATTTTTGCCAAAATATCGGAGAAACATATTATGGTAGAAGGTGAAGAAGAAAACCCTTTAACTGAAGACATAGATAACGCATAATGAAACCAGTGAAATTTATATTAATGGCAGGTATTGCATGTACATGCATATTATATGCAGGTTGCAAAACACCCGCATTGGTGCAGGCGCCCGAAGCAAAAACACCACCCGCAAATTTCAGCAATGCTCCTGATTCGGTTAACAACAGCGGCGTAATAAAATGGAAAACATTTTTCTCAGACAGCCATCTAGTAAGCCTGATTGATACCGCGTTAAAGAACAGCCAGGAGCTTGCCATCACATTACAGGAAATAGATATTGCCCGTAATGAAATGCGTGCAAAGCAAGGAAGATTACTGCCTTTTATTGAAGGAGGTGTAGGCGCAGGCATTGATAAAACAGGGCGGTATACCAGCCAGGGCGCGGGTGATGCATCGACAGATATTACACCGGGTAAACAGGTGCCTGACTGGTTGCCCGACTACCGGTTTGGCATAACCGCATCATGGGAAGCGGATATCTGGAAAAAATTACGCACTGCAAAAAAAGCTGCTTTCACCCGTTATCTCTCCACTATTGAAGGAAAGAATTTTGTAATTACCAACCTTATTGCAGAAATAGCTAATTCCTATTATGAACTGCTTGCACTGGACAATCAATTACAAATAGTAAGACAAACCATACAGTTACAGCAGAACGCGCTTAATATTGTACGCCTACAAAAACAGGCAGCAGCAGCCACTGAACTGGCGGTTAAGAAGTTTGAAGGAGAGGTACTTGGCTCACAAAGTCTGGAATACGATGTTCTGCAAAAAATCCAGGAAAAAGAAAACAAGCTTAACTATTTGCTTGGTCGTTATCCGCAGCATATTGACAGGGATACTACCGGCATATTAAATATCACGCCCTCACAGGTTGCTGCCGGCATTCCTTCGCAGTTATTACAAAACAGGCCGGATATCAAACAAGCGGCGTTGGATCTTGAGGCTGCAAAACTGGATGTAAAAGTGGCAAAGTCGGAATTTTATCCATCATTTAATATTGTTGCAGGTTTGGGCTTCCAGGCATTTAACCCTTCTTATCTCATAAAATTTCCTGAATCTTTATTGTTTTCCTTAGCAGGTGATCTTGCCGGACCGTTGATCAATAAAAGTGCTATCAAGGCAGAATACTATAGCGCCAATGCAAGACAAATACAGGCAGTATATAATTACGAACGTACCATACTCAATGCCTATATAGAAGTATCTACCGAACTATCCAATATTAAAAACCAGCAACAGATATTCGAATTGAAAGCAAAACAGGTAGATACGCTTACTGCCACCATAAATATTTCGAATGCTTTATTTAAAGCTGCAAGAGCGGACTATCTCGAAGTGCTGTTGTCACAACGCGATGCATTGGAATCGAAAATGGAACTGATTGAAACAAAGCTTCGCCAGTTTAATGCAGTTACCAATATATACAGGTCGCTTGGCGGAGGGTGGAATTAAAGCAGAAAATAATTGTAAAGACAATTAAAACCATTGAATACTTTAACCCTCTTTTTTAAACAACTGAATGGTTTTATTGGTAATAAGAGGTTTAGCCCAGAAACCGATACTGATAATATAGCTCATTGTAATATAAAGAAAACAATAGCCTGCTTTCAGCCCCCAATGGTCTCCTATCCATCCTGTTATCAATGGCAATATTGCACCTCCTGTAATTCCCGTTAATAATATGCCGGCAAACACACCATGGTTTTGAGTAACAGAATTTAAAGCGAGCGAGAAAATTACAGGATACATAACAGATGCGAAAAATCCTGTAAGCGGCAATGCAACCAATGCAACCTCACCTGAAAACAATAATGCTGCTGTAAGTGAAAGCATCGCAAGGAATGTAAATGATATCAGCACTTTACGGCTGTCCATAATTTTTACCATCAATAAGCCGAGCACTCCGCCTGCAGTCATTAATCCCCAGAAATAAGCCACAGCCCGGGCACCGGTTGTTTGAGGATCGTATCCGTAGTATACATTCAGATATTGCGACATCCAGTTGGCAATAACCTGCTCTGTGCCTACGTAGCAAAAAATACCAAAGAAAAATGCCAGCACCATTGGCTGTTTTATTAACTGCAGGTAGGCTTTAGCGTTACCTGCCTTTTCGTCATTTGTCAGCTCCATCTTGGGAATATTGAAACTTATAGTTACCAAAATCATCAATACACAAACAATGGCAAACAAAAAGTATAATGATATCCAGGGAAGATCCGGAGGTGTTATGGAGAATATTTTTGAGGCCATGGAATTGTTGTTGCCTATGTTCTGCACCAGGTAAGAATACACTAAAGGGCTTACAAAAGACGCAAGCCCGAATATTAACTGTGCAAGTACAGAGTTAAAAGCATAATGCTCTTCACCGCCTGCAACCCGCAGCAACGGATTGATGATAACCTGGAGCATAGCCATGCCTGCACCTATAAGAAACAGTGATAAAATTGCAGACAGGTAATTCGGGAAAAAAGCCAATAACAAAGACCCGCATAAAGCCAGTACAAAAGCAATGACCATTATCAATTTAGTATTGTATTTTTCCATAAGTATCCCGGTAGGCAGGGAGAACAATCCATAGGCAATAAAAAAGGCAAAAGGTAGCAGGGCAACCAAAAACAGGTTCAGGTTGAAACTCTTAATAATATCAGGCGTAAGGGGCCCGATAATATTTGTCATAAAAGAAATTACAAAAAATGTGATCAATACTAAGAATACGGCAGCATAGTTTCTTTGCTTCATACCGGCTTATTTATTCAGGTTTGTATAAGAATAGATAAAATATATGGCAATTGATACTACATAAACAGCCATTAATTTTTAACCCATTCCAGGTTGTCAAGCGCTCAAACCGGGTTATTGTTCAGATAACAATGGTTAGAAATATAAATATGCTACATATCAAAAACCAATTTTGCAATCCTGCCGTCCTTCCCTGCCAGGAAAACATTTTTACCTTTTTTAGCTTTGCGGCAAACGTGGAAGCTTTCCCTGCTGATCAGTTGCCAGTTCATTCCCCCATCGCCTGAAATATCTACACCGGAAGTACCACAGGTAATTAATTTTTTATCTGAAATATACTCCACACAGCTTCTGTATCCGTGAGGTGGTGTTTGAGGATTTTTCCAGGTTAAACCTCCGTCCTCTGTAACAGCGCAATTATGTACTGCAACGGTATCAGCTCTGAAATCACCTCCAACTGCAACCATATGTTTTGCAGGTTTCCTTTTTTTATTATTATATACTGCCAGTGAATTTGCCCCGGTAGTTTCCATGCCCTGCATAAGAGGCAAATCAATCTTCTTTTCACGCAAAAAAAATCTCGCTTTAGTACCGCCGCTTACAAAAGCTGCTTCAGATAAAGAGATGGCACGGATATTTGTTCCGCTTGATGCAAACATAGCTTCACCGGTTTCTCCAACCGGTAGATTACTTCCCGGTAATGCCTGCCAGCTGTCACCACTATCAAATGTTCTTGCCACAAATATCTTTCCGTTTACCGGGTCACCAATAACAATACCACTTCTTTCATTCCAGAATTCCATCGCATCAAGAAACATTCCTTTACGCTCATCAATAAAAACCTTTTGCCAGTTATTGCCACCGTCATGTGTTTTCAGTATATATGCAGGCTCTGCTATAGCCATTATAATAGCCGTTTCTGCATCAAAAGCTTCAATATCTCTGAAATCAGCTTTTTCAAATTCCGGTACCCGCATCCATTGCCATGTTTTGCCGCTATCTATTGATCGCGCTACCGTTCCATTACTGCCGCTTGCCCATATTACTTTATCATTTACTACACTCAATCCTCTTATTGAGATGGATTGCCTGGAGGTAAGTATTGTTATTTGCTGGGCATTTGCAATAATTATATAAAAAGAGAAAAGGCACAGGATGCAGGTTTTTCTTATCATATTATTTCTTTTAATTTTTTGAATGTAACAATTTCCTTTAATTTACTGACAGCATATAATTTTTTATCTTGCAGCGCTTATGCGAAAATATGTAGATGAATACCGACACAAGGGGTTACGTAAACAATTAATAGATTCACTGCGCACCAAAGGAATTACAGATGAAAAGGTTTTGCAGGCTATGAACAATACACCCCGGCATTTTTTTATGGATCTTGCTTTAGACCGGATCGCTTACGAAGACCGCGCATTTCCCATTGCAAAAGAGCAAACCATTTCTCAACCATATACTGTTGCTTACCAAACTCAGCTACTTGAAGTAAAACCATTTGAAAAGATACTCGAAATAGGCACAGGAAGTACTTACCAGGCTTGCGTGCTGGCACAATTGGGCGCACAGGTATTCACTATTGAAAGACAGAAAATCATTTTCGACCTCAATAAAAATTTTGAGTACGCAAAGAAATTCCCATCAATCAAATTTTTTTATGGTGATGGTTTTGAAGGTTTGCCAACATTTGCCCCGTTTGATAAAATTATTATTACTGCTGCCGCCAAAACAATACCGCCTAAGTTAGTTGAGCAGCTTAAACCCGGCGGCATGATGGTAGTTCCGGTTGATGAAGGAAAATCGCAGCGTATGAGCCGGATAATAAAAAAGCAGGATGGAACAATGGCTGAAGAAAAATTTGATCTCTTTACGTTTGTTCGTATGGAACACGGAAAAGAAATGCACTGATCAACACTGTTTTTGTAATTCGTTTTTTGCGCTCATCTTTACAAAGTCACCAACTCAAGCGACACCTTATGTACGAAGTGTATTTTGAACATTTTAATAAAAAAGTTCCGCTTACAGAAGCGGAGCAATCGCTTATTAAAAGCCGCCTGGCAGTAAAAAAGATACGCAAAAAACAATACCTGCTGCAGGAGGGAGATATATGCAAAACCATTGCTTTTGTAGAGAAGGGTTTATTAAGATCATACACTGTAGATGAAAATGGCGGAGAGCATATTATGCAGTTTGCCGTGGAAGGCTGGTTCATTTCCGACCTGTACAGCTTTCTTACAGGAGAGCCTGCTACCTATAATATAGAAGCCGTAGAAGATTCAGAGCTGGTAATGATCAGTAAATCGGCATATGATGAGCTGCTGACAAAATGCGCCAAGTACGAAAAATTTTCAAGAATATTAATCACGGGTGCTTATATAGCACTGCAGAAAAGGATCAATTCATTAATGAGTTTTACCCTGGAGGAACGCTATGAAACTTTTATGAAACAATATCCTGAAATAGCCCAACGTGTGCCGCAGCATATGATCGCTTCTTATATAGGTCTTACCCCTGAAACATTAAGCCGCGTACGGAAAAGAATAGCCACAAACAAGTAGTACGCCCCCGAATCTCTTGATCAAAATCAATGCTTTTTCTTGTTTTTAAGCAATGGATGAACGCATTGCAGCATACTAATTTTGCCTTGTCTAAAAAGAAAGAAAATGAAGACAAAGCAAACCATAGCAATAATCGGTGCCTCAGGTAATATGGGTTCAGCTATTGCCAAAAGCCTGTCAAAAGGCAATTACCGGTTACTGTTATATACCGAAAACACCGACAAGGTACAGCCTGTCATTAAAGAAATTCACGCAGTAAATCCTTCCGCGGATGTGGAGGCTATGCCATGTTCAATGCACGCCTCCTGGGAGGCTGATATTATTATTGTTGCCGTTCCGTATAATGCTGAAAAAAATATTGCGGAGAAGATAAAAGAAGTTGCTAATCAGAAAATTGTTATAAGCATTGCCAATCCTTTAAACAATACATTTAACGGACTGGTTACTACGCCTGATACCAGTGCAGCCGAAGAACTTCAGCAACTGCTGCCTCATGCAAAAGTGATAAAGGCTTTTAATACCACTTTCGCCCAGGATTTTGCTTCACCTGTTATTGATGGAAAAAAAGTGGATGCTTTCATTGCAGGCAATGATGAAGAAGCCCTGGAAACCGTTGCAGCATTGGTAAACACAATAGGTTTTAACCCGGTTATAGCCGGAGATCTTTCCGTAAGCAGAACACTTGAAAACATGCAGTTACTGCTTATTCAGCTTGGTTTAAAATACAATTACAACTGGCATGCAGGCTGGAAAATTTTGCACAATTAATATTTCAATAATTATTTATTCAAACATTTACTAAAACACAAATCATGAAAAAATTTGTTCTTATCGCAACGGCTTTTCTCGCGTTAACAGCTTTTACAACTTTAAGCGGGATATGGAAAAATGATCCTCCGCATTCACAACTGGCATTTACCGTTACGCATCTTGGCGTTTCAGATGTGTCCGGCACTTTTAATGATTTTGAGGTAACCGTACAATCAGCCAAACCTGATTTCAGTGATGCTGTTTTTGAATTAACCGCTAAAACAGCGTCTATCGATACGCGGGTGCAGCAGCGGAATGACCACCTTAAAAGCCCTGATTTTTTTGATGTGGCTCAATACCCGGACATCACATTTAAAAGTACCAGTATTAAGCCTGCCGGTAAAAACAACTTTAAATTAACGGGAGATTTAACCATTCACGGTATTACCCAAAAAGTAACCATGGATTTATTATACAGGGGCACTATTGAAAACCCGATGAGCAAAAAACCAACAGCAGGCTTCCAGTTAACAGGCACCATTAAGCGTTCAGATTTTCATGTTGGCGATAAATTCCCGGCACCAATGGTAAGCGACGAAGTGCGCATTAAAGCAGACGGGGAGTTTATACAATAAAGTATTCATCTAAAATTTAAAATATGAAAGTAGCATTAATAGGCGCTTCAGGATTTGTAGGCACTGCAGTATTGCATGAACTGGTCCAAAGAGGACATATTGTAACCGCTATTGCGCGTAACCCAGAAAAAGTAAGTAAGGAAGCGGGTGTAACTGCGGTAAAAGCAGATGTACTGGATGTAAAAGAACTGGAAGAGATACTGAAAAGGCATGACGCTGTAATAAGCACATATAATGCAGGCTGGACAAATCCGGATTTGTATAATGCTTTTTTGAAAGGCGCAAAGGCAATACAGGAAGCCGTAAAAGCATCAGGCGTAAAAAGGTTTATTGTAGTAGGCGGCGCGGGAAGCTTATTTATAGCACCGGGAGTGCAGTTGATTGATACGCCCCAGTTTCCGGCAGAATGGAAACCAGGAGCGCTTGCAGCAAGAGATTATCTTACTTATATACAGAATGAACAAACCTTAGACTGGACATTTTTAAGCCCTGCTATTGAAATGCACCAGGGAACATCCGGTGTAAGAAAGGGTCACTACAGAACAGGCAAAGATGAGCCGGTATTTGATGAAAATGGTAAAAGCATTATTTCTGTAGAAGACACAGCCGTTGCTATAGCAGATGAACTTGAACATCCAAAGCACATCAAACAAAGATTCACTATCGCGTATTAAAACAACGATCAGCGGATTTTTATGATGTACCGAAAGCATTTTATAAAAACAATTATTGCAGGAGTAGCAGGTATGACAACATTATCAGCTTTTAACCGGTTCACATCCGGACTGAAAGAACAGGAGCAGCTGATGCCCGTATTATTTATCGGGCATGGCTCTCCTATGAATGGTATTGAGGATAATGAATTTTCAGCAAGATGGAGAGCGATGGCAAAAGATATTCCAACGCCTTCTGCAGTGCTTGTAGTGTCTGCCCATTGGTTTACCAACGGCACAAAAATTACCGCGATGGATTTCCCTGCGACCATACATGATTTTGGAGGATTTCCACAGCCACTTTTTGATGTGCAGTACAATGCGCCGGGCAGTCCCGAACTGGCAAAAGAAACCGCTGAGTTGCTGCATTCCGCACATGTTGAACTGAATCACGACTGGGGATTGGATCATGGCGCATGGACCGTGATCAGGCACATGTACCCGGAAGCCAATATACCGGTGCTGCAATTGAGTATTGACTATACGAAAGCACCCCAATACCATTATGAACTTGCCCGGGAATTATACGCACTGCGTAAGAAGGGCGTTTTAATTATTGGTAGTGGTAATATGGTACATAACCTGCGCATGATTGCCTGGGATAAATTGGAAACTCCCGGTTTTGGATACGACTGGGCATTGCAGATGAATGATACATTCAAAAACCTCATTACTGCCGGAGATCATCAACAACTTATTAAATATGAAACTTTAGGAACAGCAGCAAAGCTTGCTATACCTACACCAGAGCATTACCTGCCATTGTTGTATACGCTGGGTTTAAAAGGCAGTAAAGACAGTGTATCTTTTTTTAATGATAAAGCAGTGGCAGGCTCTCTTACTATGACGTCGGTAAAATTTGCTAACTAAGGAATATTAATTGTGTTTAACATGAGAAAATATCTGCACCTCGGCATAAGCTGAATGCAAAACAAGAGTTACTTCTGTAGCTCTTGTTTTATTTTAGGGTTATAACTTCTTTACCTGGCATAAAAGAAAAAGCCATTGAAATTTTATCAATGGCTTTTTAATATTTTTTACACCAGTTTAATAATACTACTGGTTCATATCATCATTACCGTCTCCGATATTTCTGTTATTTTTTCTTTTGAACAGCGATACATCAAACTTACCGAAGCGATAGGAGAAGTTTAAACGTACAATCTGCCAGTCTCTTCTTCTCCACATATCCTGAATAAAATAACTGTTTTCAGAATGGGCAGAATATTTACGGGTTTTGAAAAGATCATTTACACTCAGGGTGATCGCCGCTCTTTTATCTTTCATAAATTCCTTACGAACAGCCAGGTCTATACCATAATTAGGATTGATATATCCTTGTGAAGCGCCACTCGCTCCGCCAAAGAAACCACCACCACCACCGCGCCTTCCGCCACCACCACCTTGTGGCACCAGGGTTTTTGATTGATAATCGCCGGAAAGCTGAATAGTAAAGTTAGCGGGCAGCTTAAAATTGAAATTCATCTTTCCAAAAAAAGCCCACCTGTCGTTTACTCCCAATGCAGAATCTAAACCACTGTTATCAATTCTTGCATTATAAAAATTAAGGTTGGTAGTAACATCCGCCCATTTGGCAAGCGGGTTTTTAGACGTAAGCTCAAGCCCGTAAGAGCGACTGGAGTTAGCATTGATATAAGATATTACCATAGCCGAATCAAGTTTTCCATCGGGCAACGGCACATTATACTGGCGGCTTTGATATTGTGTAATAAGGTTGTTGGTTTGTTTAAAGTAAGCAGAAGTAAGCAGGCTATGACCTCCACCCAGCGATTGTGTATAGTTAAGTTCAAAAGAATTGGTGAACTCTGGTTTTAACCCCGGGTTGCCTACACTTATATTCAACAGGTCAGACACGTCGTAAAAAGGAATTAATTGCCAAAAGTTAGGACGGTTGATTCTGCGGGAATAATTGAGTTGCAGATCCTGACCTGGCTTAAAGCTTTTGGTAAGAAATAAACTTGGGAAAAATTGCAACGGGTATTTGTTTGAAAACTGTTCTCCAGTACTTATTAATGTTCCTTTATAATTTGAGCTTTCTACGCGCAAACCCAACTGGTAAGTAAATGATTCGCCCATTTTATTGGAATAGGTTGAATATGCCGCATATACCTGGTCGTTATACTTATAGTTTGTGCTGGCAGACGGAATTACAATATATTGCCCGATATTATAATCGTAAGATGAGTTTTCAGAAATAGTTTTTGTATTTCTGATGGCGGCACGCATACCTGTTTCCAGCTTACCTTTTGAAACAGGCGTTACAAAATCTGTTTGTACTGTCCAGTTTTTGCTGGTGCCTGAACCATTCAGTAATTGTAGCCCGGGATTCGGCAGCTTAGCTCCATTATCGTCATAATAAGTGGTTATGTAGCTGCCTGTATTAGAATTTTTATTCGCATTAAAATTAATATCCGCCGTTAGTTCCCTTCCTGATTTTGGAAATAAATGTTTAAACCCGATAGCAGGTTCGTAGCTGTCGAACTTTCTTTTCGTATTGGTCTGCCTGATGGCATTTTGAGTTTTCACAGGAGTGGAAAGCGTATCTATATGAATATTATCATCCTGGGCTGAATTGAATTGCCCATGTGGTGAAGTAAAGGATACCGTCAGCGTATTGCGGTTATCCATGAAGTAATCAAACCCAACCCGGCCAAATATAAACTGACCTTTATTAGTGCTGTTGCTCGACTGATTAAGAATAGTATTTTCTGATTTATCAGCATATATATTTTCACGATAGGTATTGCCTTCGCTTATACTTTTACGTTGGTTAAAATTAAGCCCTGCAAAAAAATTCACCTTGCCTTGTTTAATGTTGATATCTCCGCCAAGATTTACCCTTGCGCGGGAATCTATACCTGCTCTTATATTACCATTATAGCCTGCTTTGCGATTTTTTTTCAGTATAACATTAAGAATGCCCGCAGTACCGCCGGAAGCATCAAACCTGGCAGAAGGATTTGTTATGATCTCCACGCTTTCAATAGCATCGGCGGGAAGCTGATCAAGCGTCATGGTAGTTGGTCTGCCATCTACAAAAATGGTTGGAGACGCATTTCTCAACGTTACATTTCCGTCAATATCAACATTTACGCCGGGCACGTTCTTCATTATTTCCGTAGCGGTTTGCCCCGTAGTTACAATATTCTTATCTACATTAAATATTTTCCTGTCTACTCCCATCTGGAACATGGGTTTGGAAGCAACAACTTTTACTTCGCTTAACTGCTGTACATCAGCGGTCATTTTAATATTACCCAGATCTTTATCAAGTGCATCTGCGGAGCTGGCTCCTCCCTGGAGACTAAATCCTACAGTTGTATCTATGGGTGTATATCCTATTGCCGTGATCAAAAGCCTGAATGTTCCTCTTACAGGTAAGTTTTCAAGACTAAAATTTCCTTTTGAAGTAGTTAACTGACCGGCTACAGACACATCTCTTTGTTTGCCGGTAGCAGAATCCCTCCTTGATTGCATCAACTGAACTGACGCCGCATCAATACCCTTATTATTCGCTACATCCACAATCTTACCATAAAACCTTCCTGCGTTCATTCCTCCGCCCCCCTGTCTGGCTCCCATTGGCCTGTTTTGAGATAATACGGCAAAAGCACTCAGCACAAAAAAAGAAAGTAGTAAATATTTTTTCATCCTGCAAAATTGCAAATACAAATGGAGGTTTCAAAGCTATTTAAGTTAATGAACGTTAAAGGTATTCAGGCATTTATACAACATTATTTTCATTCAGGTAAAATAGCGGTTTAACCCCGCTTTATGTGTTCCTGGTGAATGAATATAAAAGGATAAATAAAGCTTTATTGAAATTTTGCCTCAATCAGTTTTTCATCTATTTTTGCAGCCTCATAATGGTGGCTGTAGCTCAGTTGGTTAGAGCATCAGATTGTGGTTCTGAGGGTCGCCGGTTCGAGCCCGGTTAGCCACCCGGCTTAAAGCGGTATTTTATACCGCTTTTTTATTTCCCTCTTCCATTCATATATTGTTACAGGGAATTAGTATTCATGATATTGCCGTTCGTGAATATTTACAAATCCTTAGCTAAGGGATTTGCATTTCCGGCAACAATACCGTATTATTTCCGTTATTTTTGAGTATGCAAAAAGTGTTGAAGCTTATGTTTAATAAAAAAACTTTGCCTTTCCTGCTGGTGATTGTTATAGCAGGAGTCTTCGTAGCGTTTCAAACAAATGGACTTGGTAATCCGCCTACGAAATATGAAAAGATACTCAGACAGGTTGGAATGATGCTTGAACAGGGACATTACAGCCCTAAAAAGATCGATGATGGTTTCTCAAAAGAAGTATTTAAAAAATACCTCGAAGCCATTGATCCGGAAAAACAATTATTTCTTCAGTCAGATATTGACCAGCTAAAAAAATATGAAGATAAAATTGACGATGAAATTCATGGAGCGCCTCTTCAATCGTTTTACGCGATAGAGGAGGTATACAAAAAACGCCTCCAGGAATATCTCTCTTCTTATAAAGAGATGCTTACAAAGCCATTTGATTTTACTGCTAATGAAACTTTAGTAGATGATAAAGAGAAGTCAAGTTTCCCTGCTAACGAGAAAGAACGTAATGAAATCTGGCGTAAAAGATTAAAATACCAGGCACTGGTTCGTTATGCTGATCTTATTGCCACTAATGAAAAAAATAAAGCATCTAAAGAAAAGGTACGGACAGATGCCGATATGGAAAAAGAAGCGAGAGAAAAAGTACTTCAGGCTACAGACCGGATAGCGGAACGCTTAAAGACCAGGTTTACGGAGGAAGACAGGTTTAACTATCTGGCCAATACCATTACTTCCTGTATGGATCCGCATACCACATTTTTTCCACCGCTAGAAAAAAGATCTTTTGATGAACAAATGAGCGGCAGGTTTTATGGTATAGGTGCTTCCCTGCGTCAGGAAGACGGGAATATTAAAATCATGACATTGGTTACCGGCAGCCCTGCATGGAAATCAGGAGAAGTTCAGGTGGGAGATATTATTAGCAAAGTAGGACAGGCAGATGAAGAACCACAGGATATGACCGGTTACGATACAGAAGATGCGGTAAAAATAATTCGCGGTAAAAAAGGCACTGTAGTAAAGCTCACCCTTAAAAAATCTGATGGCAGCACAAAGGTGGTTACGCTTGTAAGGGATGAAATAAAGCTTGAAGAAACATTTGCCAGAAGTGCTATCGTTAATGAAGGAAGCCGTAAGATCGGGTATATATATCTTCCCGAATTTTATGCAGACTGGGAGCAACCTAATGGTGCAAGATGTGCGGAGGATGTAGCCAATGAAATTAAAAAGCTGAAAGCTGAAAATATTGACGGTATTATCATGGATCTGCGTAATAATGGAGGCGGTTCATTATTTGATGTGGTACAAATGGTAGGATTGTTTATTGATGAAGGTCCTATTGTTCAGGTAAAAGACAGGGATGGCAATCCATCTGTTTTAAAAGATAAGGATAAAGGAGTGTTGTATGAAGGTCCGTTGGCGGTGATGGTAAATGAATTCAGCGCTTCGGCTTCTGAGATCTTCGCGGCTGCCATCCAGGATTATCACAGGGGGATCATAATAGGCAGCACTTCTACCTACGGAAAAGGCACCGTGCAAAGAAATATAGGTTTGGATGGCGGAAGAAGTTTACTGCCCGGGGCAGGAGATGATGCAAACCTGGGAACAGTAAAACTTACACTACAGAAGTTTTACAGGATCAATGGCGGATCCACACAATTAAAAGGAGTAACGCCTGATATTGTAATTCCGGACCAGTATGAGTATTTTAAACTGCGCGAAAAGGATAACCCGGATGCATTGAAATGGGATGAAATCACAAAAGCTAAATATACGCCCTGGAGCACAAGCTCATCAGTGCAATCTATCAGCAAAGTTGAAGAAGAAAGAATAAGCAACAACAATGTGTTTAATGAAATAAAAAAGAACACGGAGCTACTGTCAAAATTGAACGATGGTGTATATACCCTTAACCTTAAAAAATACCAGGAAGAGCAGAAAGAGATCAAGACCATTGCCAAACAAATTGAATCTCTCATGAAAACAGAAAAAGAAAATCCTGTGGAACTGATAGAACAGGATGTTGCAAAGGTTGGTTCTGATACGGCTAAGCTGGAACGTCAGAAATTATGGCTTAAAGGACTTAAAACTGATATCTACCTGAATGAAACAGTAAATATCATGAATAATATTATAAGCCAGAATGCTATTGCAAAGTCGAAGTAATCAATAGATTCCAAATATTCTCCGTATAAAAGCTGCCTTAAAAAGCAGCTTTTATAATTTATAGCTTATAAATATTCGCCACGGCCCTGTTTGCGGTGATATTATTCTGATTTTTTCAAAAAAAATACTTTAGCAAATGCTAAATTAGGGTAAGCGCCTGCTTTTTTACTTTCAACGAGTTGCATAATATACCAATGCTGTTTAATTTTACGTTGTAATAATATCCTTGTAAATACTAAAATTTTAATCCATGAAAACTCAAGCTTTAAGAGCTCATCAGACAGTTGAAATCCCTACCTGGAAATTAGTAGCCAAATTAGGCTTGCTGGCAGCATTTTGTATGGGAATATGCTATGCTTTTGCAATAGGTGTATCTTCCCTGGCAACAATGTTCTAAAGGTTAAAAGTTAATTGCTATACCTCCGTAATAATTACGCCCGGGAGCAGGGTTGTAAAATCTGTTTCCTGCAGCATTTATATCGTTTCCGAGGCTATACAACTGATTTAATGCATTGTCTATACCTGCAAAAAGGTTAAAAGACAATGCATTAATCTTTTTAAGCCAACCCAATCTTGCTGAAAGCAATCTGTAAGGCGAAGCAAAAACAGTATTATCATCCAGCAGGGGTAGTTTTGATGTATACACAAAAGAAGAAAACAGATACAAGCCCGGCGCTGTTCTCATATCTATACCACCACTATATATATGCTTTGCCACCCCGGTTAAAGCATTGCCGGAATAATCTTTACCATTTACCTGGTAATGGGTAAACCTGAAATCATTCAGTGTTGCACTGCCCGATAGTTGCAGGGAACGTACAAATCCTTCATTGCGCTGAATAACCGTATAACCGGCAGAAAATTCCAATCCTTTTTGATCCGTTCCC
Source organism: Terrimonas sp. (assembly GCF_003075435.1). Classification (GTDB taxonomy): domain Bacteria; phylum Bacteroidota; class Bacteroidia; order Chitinophagales; family Chitinophagaceae; genus Agriterribacter. The sequence goes on from NZ_QCZJ01000001.1 coordinate 39,424, forward strand.
CCGGCATTTACAAAATACTCCGCGCCGTTATTATCCGTTCTGCGCACTAAAGCATCCTGCAGCTTAAACTGGTAAGCCACTATATCAAACTGCAACCTGCTGTCAGCCGTTTTTCCTCTGAAACCAAGCTCATAATTCCAGCCATATTCAGGTTTAAGATTGGTATAGATACTTCCTTCAGAAGGTCTTACTTCTGCAATTGAAGGCGGAGAAAAACCTTTGCTTACAGAAGAATACAGCGAAAGATTTTTGGTGATGCGGTATAATGCCGCAAACCGTGGCAATAATTGTTCATTCAATACTTTTTTCTTTTTTGCATCATCCACATCCGTCAGGCGCTGATAATGATAAGTAAAGAAATTGGTACTTGCGCCTGCCTGCAACTGAACCTTCTCTCCTATCTGCCACCCGCCTTGTATAAAAGGATAAACCTGTCTGGCGCCTATCTTATCTTTATACTGCACGGCATCTGCCACTCCCCCTTTATTGTCATAATTATTGATCACAGAATAATTATACTGCCACTCTGCACCGGTAGTTATTTTAATATCATGAATACCCAACACCTTATGATAGCTAAACTTTGTACGGACACCCACATTGGTTTCATACCGTTTTTCATAATTCAGGATAAACGGGTTTTTGAAATCAGTATAGGAAAAGGTAACTGATGTGGTATTACTCCAATGTTCATTAAAAACATGCTGATTACTTAATCCTGTAAATGGTGTTTTATTATAAATAGCTGCTTTTTGCTCTTTGGCTCCGGCAATCACAGGCGTTGATGGTCTTGCCTGCCTGGGGTTATCATTCATTTGCTGAAGCGTTAATCCGCCAGGAGTTTGGTAATACATGTCTGCATACATCAATATCCAGGATAATTTATCTTTTCCGGATAATTGTGCTGCTCCATTCCATTGCACTACGTCTCTTCTTAACCGGCTGTTCTCCCGGTATCCGTCTGCCTGTATATGGCTCTGTGTAAATGAGGAGCTGATTTTTTTACCGGTATATTTCCATTGCAGATTTTCTCCAAACAAACCATAAGAACCTCCGCTCACCTGGGCTTGCAATTGATGAGAATCAGCATCATGTTTATCTGCATCAAACTGATTTTCGTTACTATGTAAGATGATTACACCACCGGTATTTGCGCCATACATGCTGCTGCCCGGTCCTTTCAAAATCTCAATTTGACCAATCGTATTCTGATCAATAAGATTGAAATAAGTATTGCCTCCGGCATCAGTAAAAGGAATATCATTCCAGTACACCTTAATATTACGCACCCCAAAAGGAGAACGCAACAGGCTGCCGCGTATGCTCAGGCGGTAACTGCCCGGGGAGCGCTCTTCCATTCTTACCCCTGGCGTCATATTAATGGCAGGCAGCATAGAAACGGTTGAAAATTTCTGCAGATCCCTTGAAGTAATAACGCCTGCCGATACAGGTGTTTCAAGGAGTTTGCGGTTTGTTTCAAACCCCTGTATCACTATTTCTGAAAGGGCAGGAATGGTATCTGATACTGCGCTTTGCGCAAATGCATTTGAAGAAACCAGCAGGAATAATATAAAGAGATTAGTCTTCATTAATGAGGAATAAAGATATTCAAAAAAAATCCCGAAGTGTTTTACTCCGGGAAGAAACAATATTTTAGCAATCAGGCGGTACCTGATAATGAATTTTTATTTTTTCAAATACATCACTTCCTTTACCAGCTTTACGGTTCTCGGCACATCGGGCAAATATGCTGCCACAAGGTTTGGCGCATAGTGCATTGGCGCATCCGCACTGGTAATTCTGCGCACAGGCGCATCAAGGTAATCAAACCCTTCTTTCTGGATCGTGTAAGCCAGCTCAGAAGAAACAGAGGCGAACGGCCATTGTTCTTCTACAATTACCAGCCTGTTGGTTTTCTTTACAGATTCCAGTACAGTATGCCAGTCGAGCGGGCGGATAGTACGCAAATCAATAACTTCAGCATTGATATTTTCTTTTGCCAGTTCTTCAGCAGCACCCAAAGCCACCTTCATCATTTTATTGAACGATACAATGGTCACATCGCTGCCGGCCCGTTTGATATCGGCCTTACCTATCGGGATAAGATATTCTTCTTCAGGAACCTCACCTTTATCACCATACATCACCTCACTTTCCATAAAAATAACCGGGTCATCATCGCGGATAGCGCTTTTTAAAAGCCCTTTTGCATCGTATGGATTAGAAACGGAAATCACTTTAAGACCAGGTATATTAGCATATAAGCTTTCAAAAGCAGTAGAGTGCTGAGCGCCTAGCTGACCCGCAGAGCCGTTTGGCCCACGGAATACAATAGGGCAACCAACCTGTCCCCCGCTCATTGCCAGCATTTTAGAAGCGGTATTGAGAATTTGGTCGAGTGGCAGCACCGCAAAGTTCCATGTCATATACTCCACTATAGGGCGCAGACCATTTTGAGCAGATCCTACAGCTACTGCCGTAAAGCCTAATTCTGAAATGGGTGTATCAATAACTCTTTTGGGTCCAAATTCATCTAACATTCCCTGGCTCACTTTATAAGCGCCATTATATTCTGCCACTTCTTCTCCCATCAGGTAAACACGTTCATCACGACGCATTTCTTCACTCATTGCTTCACGAAGCGCTTCACGAAATTGTATTACACGATTTGCCATGCTGTATTTCTGGTTTGAGGAGAGCAAAAATATTGGAACTGTGGCAGATAACCAAAAACAAGAGAAATGTGGAAAATCTGGAAATGTGAGAATGTGGAAGTGTGGAAATGTAGAAATGTGAAAACACAGTAATATAGTAATCGGAAAACATTTAGTCCGGTTGATTAATATTGATGATGTGGAAGAATCTAAAGAATGGATTTGCCCTTCAGCATCATCCCTCGCCATCGTATGGAGAGGGATAAAAGGGTGAGCTTACTCTTCTGTTTCCTCCTCGGTTTCGTAATCACCAAAAGCTGTAAAAAGCTTTTTAGCCTGGTAAATATTGCGATTGTATTTATTACCAAGAATAATTATGGTAGCTGAATCTTTGATCAGGCGGGCAAATACAGTGTTATTGCCATGCCACCATCCATTATGAAAGATGATTTTGTCGTTATTGGGATATTCCAGCATACGCCAGCCTAATCCATAATTTTTAATGCCCTTCTTTTCGTAACTATACCCTTTATAAGCTGAATCGAGTGTAGCCTGCTTAAACATATTGCCATAGCTAAGTGCTGTTTCCCATTTCAGCAGGTCGCGAACAGTACTATATATATTCTTATCCCCATATACTGCATCTAAAAAGGTAAATGCTTCCTGCTTATTTTTATAGTTATAAGATGGTAAAGACCTGGCAGAATCAGACATGGTAAATACATAACTGTTCGTCATGCCAAGCGGGGCAAAAAAGTTTTCGTAAATGAATTGAGGATAAAGTACACCACTTACCTTTTCAATGATCAATGCGAGCAGTGCATAGTTGGTATTACAATAATGGAATGAACGATCCGGCGCACCAACCTGCAGGTTTTTCTTCTTTTCAATCAAAAATTGCAGGACATCCTGGTTGGTTACAATTTTCTTTTTATTCCAGCCCAGTTGCTCCATCACATGCACGTAATTTGGCAAACCGCTTCTATGATTAAGCAAGGTTTTTATTGTTACACCTTTGTAAGGAAAACCGGTGAGATAAGCAGACACCTCATCATTAATCTGGAGTTTCCCTTCTTCCCACAACTTTAGAGTAGCCATTGCCGTAAAGGTTTTGGATACAGATGCAAGATGAAGCGCACTATTTTCCGTAAGCGGGTCTTTTTGGTCTGAATGACCATAGCCGCTATATTTTTCAAAAATGATTTCACCTTTTTTAGCTACCAGGAACTCTCCGTTGAAGTGGCTTTTTTCGAGCGTATTTTCATAAAACTCCTGGGCAGCACTATAATATCTTGCCAATTCCGCTTTAGAAATACTGGAATCAACCGAAATATTTAAAGCGTCGGCTGGTGGCTCCGCCGTTACCGGCTTTTTCTTATCAATAGTAGTATAATAGCACCCGGATATAAGGAAAGAAAAAATAATAATATGGATAAATGAACAGCTTCTCATTGGATTTATGTCAAAAAAACGTAAAAAGGCAATAAGTTAGTATTTTTGCGCCAATTTTAAATAAAAATATGACTGACAAAAAGCGGACCAGTTATCCAAAAGAAAAAATTAACATTTTACTGCTCGAAAACATAAGCGACCTTGCCGTTCAGAATTTTAAACAAGCCGGATACACTTCCATCAAAAAAATAACAGGTGCATTACCCGAAGAAGAATTGATCAAAGCCGTGAAGGATGTACATATGCTGGGTATTCGTTCCAAATCGCAAATAACGCCGGCTGTTCTCAGTGCTGCTTCCAAATTACAGGCTATAGGCTGTTTCTGTATAGGTGTAAACCAGGTAAATTTAAATAAAGCAACCGAACAAGGGATTTCCGTTTTTAATGCTCCTTATTCAAATACAAGATCAGTTGCTGAATTGGTAATAGGACTATCGGTTATGCTCATACGCCGTATTCCGGATAAGAACAAAGCTGCCCACGAAGGCAAATGGATGAAAGACGCAAAAGGCAGCTATGAGCTTCGCGGCAAAACACTGGGCATTATAGGATATGGCAATATAGGTGCACAGGTAAGTGTGCTGGCTGAAGCTTTTGGCATGAAAGTGATCTTTTATGATGTTGTTACAAGATTACCGCTTGGTAATGCCCAAGCAAGAAAAAGTATTAAAGAAGTAGTGTCTGAAGCGGATATCATAACCCTTCACGTGCCAGAAACAGCACAAACCAAAAACCTCATCTCTGCAGCTGTTATAAAACATTTTAAACAAGGAAGTATACTTATTAATTATGCGAGGGGCGAAGTGGTTGACCTGAATGCATTAAGCGCTGCTTTAAAAAGTAGTCAGCTTTCCGGCGCAGCTATTGATGTATACCCTGTTGAGCCAGAAAAAAATGGCGATACATTTACAACACCTCTTCAAAATCTCCCGAATGTTATATTAACGCCACATATCGGAGGTTCAACAGAAGAAGCCCAGGCTAATATTGGCGAAGATGTAAGTATGAAGCTGATCAATTTTCTTGAAACAGGTATTACAACAGGCTCACACACCGTGCCTGAACTGGCTTTGCCACTGCAGGAAGGTGCGCACCGCATCTTACATATTCACAAAAACGTGCCGGGTGTACTTTCGCAGATCAATACGCAATTATCATCTCACCACATCAACATTTTGGGACAATACCTTAAAACCAATGATGAAATAGGTTATGTTGTGCTTGATGTTGATAAGCATCTTTCAAAAGAAGCAATGGAATTGCTGAAGGATATTAAGGAAACGATTAAGGTGAGGATGTTGTATTAAGCTGTCGCAGTTATACCAGAAACAGCTGCCTCTTTGAACCCTCCAGGCTTATGCGAAATATTCCCGTTTTGTTATTGATGGTAACATGCTCAGTCATGCTGAAAGCACAAACACCAACTATCCCTGATGCTTATTTCAGGGATAGTTTTGACGCTTTGGTGCAAAAAGCAAAGATCGTGCTGAGCCATGCGTACATGGTTCAGCAGTTTGTGCTTGAAACAGATACTATCCCCGGCTGGGAAGGCTTCCCGGTGAAATTATATACATATCAAACGGGTAATGACCTTTATACCGGCAAGCCCAAAACAGGAAAAGTATATCTCTTAAATCCTTCTCCTGAAAAGCTGGCTATTTGGGTAGCCAATGCCTGCTGGGTTGCAAAACACAGTCTGGATACGGCTTATACCTACCGGTTGTTGAAATGGATTGACGGGCAGTCCAACGCACAGTTCCCGGTAAAGGGTGTAGTATATGAAGATCAGTACACCAAAGATTTCCAGGAGCCTTATGTTTTTAAAGACGGCGTAACGGTGTATATTAAAGACAGTACGATGTGGCCAAAGGATAAAACCTGTACCCCGGAGCAGCTCGATTTTTATTTGCGCAGTACCAATGAAGATATAAAACCACAAACCGGTCAGTATGCACGCATCAGCAGTACCACCCGTGAAGATTATAAAGCTAATGGAGGCACAGAAGATATTGGCAGCAAAGATGACCGTAAACAACAATGGCTGAACGTAGTTCGTGAGCTATATAAAAAAGCATGGCATTCTGATCACAATGAATTGATTGAAATGTGGGCAAAGAGGCATCTGGAATAGGCGAGCTACTGGTGTTTTTTAAATAGGTAATGATTGGGCACAGGTTCCCTGACCTACGCGACAGAATGATTTTTGCATACAACAAAGCCACCAAATACACGAATGAGGCCTTTTAATTGACCATACATTCGTGCATCCGTGGCGGACTTTATATATACATCGCGTTGCGGACTTCCATTACTACGTAATGCTTTTTCTTTTTGCTGGTTTGCAATACGATAGCCTGTCCCTTAGTAACACCCATCAGCAGGATACCAAACGGGGAGATCGCCGATATTTTGCCCTTCCAGTCATCTCTTTCATCAGGTGGAACGATCTTGTACTGGATGTTCTGTCGCAAATGAACATTCCGGAGCGTTATAACATCATACAGCCGGGAAACATTATTGGGAAAGTCTGCTGTTGTTACCAGTTCTGCATTGGCAAGCCTGTTTTTGATGCCGGTTTTTTCTGCATCGCTCAATAGAGTGAACTGCCTGTCAGTTTCCAACGCTTTTGTAAGTAATTCCTTGTCTTCGTGTAATAATATAAATTTGTTTTCCATTATGAACTTTAATTAATATCAATAAAAATAATTACGGCATGTGCTAACAACATACCAATCCACTTTGCCGCCAGGCAAAGCATACATTTATATCCCCCGGAACTTAAGGCAGTTGCCGGGGCTTACTTATTAAAGTCTTTGGGATTTGAAAAAGCATACAGGCGCTTACCCGCAAAAGGAACAATGCGGTTTAACGAAAGTGAAGAATCAGAATGATAAGTGATATGATTAAATCTATACCTGTACATTGGAGCAAAGATACGAAATATTATGGGGTGTGCAGGCAGGACGTGCATTAAGGGCTAATTAATAATTTTGAGGTGCTGGGCAAAAGTAGATAAGACCTTTAATTTTTGAGATTAACATTTCACTATAAATGATCAAATGCATTTAGTTTATGATGTGCATAAAATAATGCGTTAAAAACCTCTTGATAGTATATTGTCGCTGAGCAACGCATTATTTTACACACACCGCTAAAATCCACCGGGGAGAAATAATTAATATGGAAAAATAATTAATAACTTTACATATCACTTCTCAATGGTTTATTGGTACATAGGATACCAATGTTGCCTGCTGTGTTTCTATTTGGCAAGTTTATAATTGTCAATTGCAATAAAATTTACTTTCCCTTTAACCAACTCATTATATGTGTCTATTGTCTCGGGTGAGCCATAAACCCTACTTAAATAATTTAATGAGTTCAACTTATTTGCCAATAGTTTGGAATTATACTTCAAGTTATAGAATATAACATTTGATGAGTTTGTTTGAGAAATATTAAGAGGATTTGCAATTTCGTTTTCAGTATGAATTTCAGGTGCAACAAAGCAGATAGAGTTTTGTTTTTGAGAAGAAAGATACTCATCCAAAGGATTTCTTGACGTTATCTCTGTGCCATTTGTTATAACGAAAATAAATTTACCTTTTAGTGAATCTAGGGTTGGCCATTTACTAACTAATAAAGCTTCTTTTAAGTTCGTTTTTTCTTTTAACAGCATAAAAGGGGTAAATATTTTTTCTTTGGTAAAGGTTCTCAAAATTAAGTCATCCAAATCACTGGGTTTCCTAGTCTCATTATTATCGCTCCAGTTTTCTTTTTTATCAATAAATATTGTAATCACATTATGATTTGGATTTTCATCGCTCCAAAGTTTAATCCTACTTAAACAACTTTGAAAAGTGCCGCCACAACAGTTTAAATTGCCTTTTTTATGGGGTTCGTGTTTTACATACCAATCTTTATTCATTTTATTACTCCCTAAAATTGTGCCCAACAAACCAGAGGCAACTTCGTTATCCCAAATATCTATCTCAATTGAAGTAGTATATGAAAAAACATCTTCTATTTTATTTGCTAGGTTAGGAAGATAACAATTATGACAAGCTAAAGAATAGTTTTTGTTGTATTCTATTTGCTGCGAACTTGCCCTAAAAGAAGAAATAAAAATAGAAAGTATGATGAAATATTTACTCATAAAACCAATTTAAAATGATTGGGAATGTGGTCATTCCCAATCTGTAGTTTTTATTTCTATTTTTTTTCCATTATTATTATTATACTCTTTAAATGTGGAATAATCCAACATCCTTCTATTTGATCTTGATTTCTACCGGTATCACCAGACCAATCTAAGGCATCTAATGGGCCGCTGGCTACATGTTCGGTCATTGTCCAGTTCGATTGATATTTGTCAAAGGATGAGGTAAAACTAGATTCATCTTTTATTTTGAATCCAATAATTCTATATTCTTCTGGTGCTGTAAAGATTTTGTATGTTTTACTTAATCTAAATTCTGTCCAGTCTCCTTGTTCTTCCTTAATAGTTGCAGAAAGCACCCCAACAAGTGATGATTCGCTTTCAAGTCCTAAAGAAAAGCTGCCAAAAAGATGAGTCGAAGAGAATCTCTTAAGTTCTTCATCTCCATCACCTACTTTAGTTGCTTGGGGTGTCCTCTCTAGGTTTTGACGCTTTAGTTCATGAAATTTCAAAGTTGAAGTTGGGGTTGTAACCTGTGGCTTTGTTTTATAAATTGCTAAATTACCAGTATGAATAGTAACAGTTTCTCCACCATTTAGATTTAAAACAAAAGGTATTGAAATGTTTTTATTCCTACTAATTGCAAAACGAATAACTTCATCTGTTTTGATAATAAAATCATATCTTTTATTGTACTGACTGCCATTCAATGTCATGTCTTCTCTTTTAGCGTTCCATGATAATCTTAGTTTTGCGCCAGGGCTATTGCCGGTTTTTTTGTAATAAACTATCAGATACGAAATATTATCATCATCTGTATTTTCTATCCTCGCATGTATGCCATCTTGCCTGTAACATTCGGCAAGTATCTGAATAATATCCTTATTAACTGTTTTGCTTACAATTTGTATTTTCTCTATAAAGAATTCATCGTAGGTAGTCATATTAAGAACAGATTCAACAAATTTCTTGTAAGATGACTCACTGGCATCAAGCCCTAGTTCAACTAGAACTCCTTCAATTGGTATCCCTATTGAAGCACTATAATCCTTTGCTTCTTGATATGTCATATTTACATCTCTTTTGAACAGCTTCAAATAGGAAATGGCTCTTTCTCTGGATGAATTTGTTGTCCGAGTATCATATACACCATATTTGGCAATGAGTTCGCAATTTTGTGCGAAAGTGTAATTTGTTGAAATTACAAGAACAATTAAAATTATTTTTTTCATTGTTTAATATTCATTTTGAAGTTAATAAAAAGCATTTCGTGAAAGAGGTGTTTTAACCCTAAATAGGGAGGGGTGTTTCCTACAACATAGCAGGCAACTCTCCGATTTACGTTATTTATCCGAGTTTAAACAACTATAGTCGATTGTAATTATTTAACAGCGCCTGATTCCAGAGATGTTTATCAAACTAATCTTTATCTCGGTCTTATTTTTTAACAGCCCAGCTCATTCTATAACTTTTTAATCACTACATTGCCACCTACAACGTACTCCCTTCACCGAAAATACTTATACAGCATTTTTTTGGAACCTGTTATTCCCTCCCACTGGAAATTTCCCAACAGATAATAGGCAGTAGAAATTTTAGCGTTTAACTAGTCAACAGCCAAGCCAAAGAAACCATAACGCTACGTTACGCCTATATTGGTTCCCATTTTTTTTGTCAAATTGCTACTATTGTCAAGCCTAAACACATAATCTTTGTTATTGGCTATTTCATACTTATGCCTTTGGGTTCAATCGGGTGAATAAAAGGGACTGTTACGTAATAACTTCAGGAATCTTCCTGCTTTTAACAGCTACGTTGCGGCTACGGCGGGAGGAATTTTATAAGATATTGTTTTTTGAAAGGAGTGTCCATTGAACTCCTTCAATTTTTATATCATTGCTTTGTTATTTCAAAACTACTCACCTGCTTCAAATCTCCTTGCAGGAATAATCCTCAAATTCCATCAGGAAAAACCATGAAACCTTTCATGCTTTCCCCTTGGCAATCTTCAGTACCTTTAACATTTACTACAGAAATAAATGACTACCGTAGCCATTGCAGATGACCATAAAATATTCTGCGATTCGCTGGAATCGCTCATCAATGCTTTTGATGCGTGTAAGGTTATATGGACGGTGCAGAATGGAGATCAGGCTATAAAAATGTTGCAGGAAAATGACCTGCCAGATATATTATTGCTTGATATTAATATGCCCGGCAAAAACGGCATTGAGGTAGCGGAATGGATATTTCAACAAAATTTACCCGTACATGTTTTAGCTCTAACCATGGAAAATGATGATAACAGCGTTATTAAAATGCTGCAATACGGCGTTAAAGGCTATTTGTTGAAAAACGTAAGCGCGGAAGAATTGCAAAACGCCCTGCAAAGCATTGTGAAATACGGCTACTATTATACACCGCATGTTACCAAGCAAATCGGTAATTTTATAGCTCATAAAAACAGCGAGCCTGTTCCTGTTTTGAAAGACAGGGAAAAGGAACTGCTGCAATACATGTGCACCGATCTAAGCTACATGGAAATAGCGGAAAAAATGTTTTTAAGCGAATCAACTGTAGACTCCTACCGCGCCAGGCTGTTTGAAAAATTCAATGTAAAAAACCGTATCGGCTTGTTATTAAAAGCCAACAGCATGGGGCTGATAAAACTCTAATCATTTTTCTTAGGAATTGCTATTGTAATACACGCTCCTTTACCGGCAGCGGATTCAATGTTAAGGTTACCTTTTAAATAATTCACGCGGCTTCCAATATTGCTTAAGCCCAGTGTTTCTTCTTTTATACCTGATGGATCAAACCCTCTGCCATCATCTTTTACCGTTACCATTACCGCTCCGCCCGTTGTTTCAATGGCAGCGGAAATACAGGAAGCCTTACTATGCTTGGCCGCGTTTAATACCAGCTCGCACATGATCCTGTATACATTTAACTGCACATCCTTATGCACAGAAGTTGTAATGCTGTGATGGAATTGAACAGGTATTTTATACACCTCCTGAAGGTCGCTGAAATACCTGGAAAGAGAAACGATCAGCCCTTCAGAGGATAATCCCTTTGGCATCAATTGGTGCGAAATATTTCTTATCTCTGCCATAGAACCATCCAGGATATCTTCGGTTCTATCCACCAGTTGTGCCGGTAATCCGTTATTTGCTTTTGATGTTATCAATCGAAAATTTATTTTTAGCGCTGCCAGCATTGGGCCTATGCTGTCATGCAATTCTCCGGCAATCCTGCGCCGTTCATTATCCTGTACGGTCACTAATTGCTCCAGCGTTTTGGAGTGTTCTTCTTCCAGTTGTACAATATGCCGGGCTGTACGCCTCCTGTCTTCCCAGATATTCAAAAAGGTAGCGCAGGTAAGTACCATCATTTCGGCCATGCTTGCAAGCAGCATGCCGTGATCGTTTAAAAAAGTATTATGGAAAACCCCGGAGTTAGACAATACCTGCTGAACAGACATCAGCACCATTATACCCATTGCCAGCGCAAATAACCGTGCTGCAGCGCTTTTTTCAAGCAGCCGTTTCAATACAAGCAATATACCCAAAAAAGATATGATAAAATAAGTATGCCACACCAGGTTGAATATTGCCGGGGCATACCCCCACTTTGGTATAAAAATATAAATAGCAAAGGTTGCAGTTAATAGTACACCAGGCCGGGTAATATATTTCAGAATGCTTCCGCCAAACTTATCGCTCTTTATATCCCGTTTAAACAATGCACGCAAAAGATAGCAGAAAGAAAGCAATCCCCAGCATATGGATAATGGTTTTATTATACCATTAAGCACAGGCAGGTTATGATAAAGCATAGGATATAAATACCCGTAATGCGATAATATCCATGCTGTAATACAGATAATATACAGCACATAATACCCCAGTGCTTTATTCCGGAAGATGAACCATCCATACATTACTGCCACTATAATAAGAAAAACAACACCCAGGTAAAACCATATTAACCTGTCAAAACCGGAATAGCGCTTATCGAGCTCATCCACAGTCATTATTTTATAACCGACATTTATATTTTTCCCCTGATCCTGGAAAACTGCCAGGTAATAAGTTGCAACGTCGCCTATATTAACGGGCATGGTATGCCATACATATTTTCTTGCAGTATTATAAGGCGTCAGGTTACCGCCGCTGTATTTCTCTTCTTTTAGGCCGGTTTTAGTGAGTTGAAAAAATAATACGGTATCAATGCTGGTATTGTCTACAGACAATACATATTGCTCTCTTTGGGAAATCCCTGCTATCTTGATTACAACATAACACCACTTGTTGCGGGTAACAAGCCCAAAATTTATTTTTCGCCCGTCATAAGAAGTATAATGATACTGATCAGGAATTATATGAATAGCCGCAGGTGGTAAATCGGAGGAAAAGCTATAGATACTATCATTGAATAAGTTTTGCTGCTGTGCAAAAGAAACAGTTACAGTACAATATAACAATGCAATAAGAATGGAAGCTTTGGAAATACCCATACCCGTATTATTTCTGCATTACAATTAACTGATTGCCACAGCAATTTTAAACACGGATTAATATCCAGGTTCACATAAATATTGGTATCACCTGATGTAAAATAACATATCCTGTTACTACCTAAAACTCAAACTCCCGCTTCCCGATATTCCATCTTAGCCCGGTAGAAAAAAAGAATTCGCTCTGCTTCGGTTGTTCCTGTACGTTATAGCTGCGATTGGCAACACTCACATCTATAAATAAATTTTGTAACAATTCATATGAAGCTGAAAAAGATGCAAGCAGGGATTTTACAGGAACTCCTGTACCAATAAAAAAACCGTAATCACGCGGACGGGTATCATAACTCCGGAAAATATCGCCGCCCATATTTACACCGGCTGAATCAAGCCCTTTATAGTTGTACATTAATTTACCGGTAAGGTATAATTTGTTGAATGGCTGGTATTTTAAAACAGCAATATATTCCCTGAAGTTTGCTCCTAAAGGATGGGCCAATTCAGTGTTATAATGTGTAAATGCGGTACTGCTGTCTTTATGCGCATACATAAACGGCCTGATTATATTAACCTCAGCCTGCAGATCAAGATTTTTAACGCCAAGTACATCAATATACTTGCCGCCAACCTGCAACGCCTGTTTATTTAACCAACTACCACTGCCGTAATTTTTAAGATCCTTAAACACAAACTCTCCTATAACAAGATTACCATACAACTGAAGTGTTTTGAGCAGGTTTGACTTAACATCAATACCAATGGTTGCCTTTGAATTGCCGCTTCCCAACTGCATTTCCATAGCCCTGTAAAACATGATAGGATTTAAATAACTCAGCTCTATACCGTTTCTTCCGTTATATATCACATTTTCGTATACACCAACATTTAACCATTTTGCCAACTGCAGGCTAAGATGGTGAAATGCCATATAATTTTTGTATCTAACGGTATCCCTGTTGGGAATAGGACTAAATGGTGCAATCAATTCAGCATATACACTCTTGTATGCAAACTTGCGTAACTGCACGTCCATTTGCAGGAACAGGTAATTGTTACTAAAATCGCTCAACATTAAACTCCGGTATCCGTTACCTAAAAAAAGCTTATCATATCCAAAACGAAGATTAATGAATTTGGACGCCGCGAAATCTATACCTCCTCTTGCATCAAAATAATCGTAACCACCACCGGATAGAAATTTAAAATAACCCGCGTTAGGTACTCCCAGATGTTTATTTACATATTGTTGTACATACAGGGGATCTCTTTCCTGGTTTTCTGTTATATAAGTGTAGAAACCCAGTTTTTTTCCAATATTACCGCGCAGGGTTATACCTCTCGTATTTGTAAACAATGTTTTATCAAACTCTGATGATTTACCCATCTGCAGGTTTAAAACCGGGTCAATGATCAGTATAAAATCCTTGCTATAGGTTTCGTATAAATGGGCAGGAGTTTTAAAGAATGTATTAAGGATAGGCTTACGCACGCTGAAAGAATCGCCAAAAGCTTTTGTCCATTCCGCATTGTTCATCAGCACACTCCTGATATTGTAACGGTCAACATCAGACAACTGATCCGATATTACACCTGCTTTGTCTAGTGAATCAATATATTCTGCTCTTTCAGTATACAGCTTTCTGCTATAAGGCTTTATAGCAGAAAAAGAAAGCACAGAATCATTTTGCAACTTGATATCAAGCCTGTCTAACAACTGGTATTGTTTATTCCCAAGCGGAATCCGGTCTGACTGGCTGAATGCATCATAATTCCACAATAAGAAAGCCGCAAACAAAATATGTTGTAAAGAAAAGATGTGTTTTTTCAGCATATGGAGATCAATGTAATCAAAGGTAAGTGTGCACGAGTAAATATAAATAGTATATCTAAAATAGAGCCCTTATTACAAATATGTGTTATTTAAGCGATTTTACAACTTCAGATAGCCTAAAAACAAAAAGGGTGGATAGAAATCCGCCCCGTTTTAAATCCAATATCCTATGAAAAACCGGGGCGAAGATATTAATATCCCGTGGTATTGCAATAGCGATTTACTGTTTTTCGACGGATAGACTTGTTTAGCCGACAGATTACTCTTTTCCGGGAATAATCACCGGTATATATCGCCGGAAATCACTTTTCCATCCATATCTGATACCTTGCAGATAAGGTTATTTTATTATTTTCCCTTCATCAAATACCCCAGTAAGTCAGCCACTTCCTGATCACTTAAATTATTCAGTAACCCCTGCGGCATCATAGATGTATTCATTACTTCCCTGGACTGAATAGCTGATTTGTTTAATACTACATCATCCTGTCCAACCACACGCATGGTAATCTGCCTGTCGTTTTCTGAAACAAGATTCCCGGAAAATGTTCTGCCATCTCTTGTAGTTATCACAAGCATTTTATAGGCATCCTGTATATCGCCGCTGGGGTCTAATATATTGGCAAGCAGGTAATCAATATTAGAGCGGTTGCTGCCTGTCAGATCAGGACCAATCTTTCCTCCGTTTCCAAAAAGGGTATGACAGGTAGCGCAGGTTTTTGAAAATACTACTTGCCCATTATTGACATCAGGCTTTTTTGCATGCTGACCTGTTACCAGTGATTTATATTTTTCATATTCTTTGCTGTTGGCAGGCTTATCATCAATCGGTCCCCATATTTCCACAAAGCCGCTGCCAACCACCCTGCGCAACTGTCTCGCAACATTTGCCGAAATGTCTTTGCGTGGTATCGTATTCTTTTTAATCGCCTGTGCCAATATCCATCCATAGGCAGGACGCGATGAAAGCGTATTCACCGCCTGCGCTTTTTCTTCTTCATTCAAATTATGGTATTTTGACAAGAGCATATTGCCAAGCCCGGTATTATTAAACGCTGCTATTGCACGTATCGCCTCTGTTTTCATCTGTGGTTCATTCAGTAATCCTTCCAGCAATGGTATCAGCTCTTTTCTCTGCTGGGCAGATAAAGCCTTTAAAGCTTTAATGCGTTGTTCAGCGGCATTCTTTTTATCACTTAAAACTGCAAGCGAAATCTTGGCGGCTTCAGCATCTCCAAATAACGCGTTTATATCATCTGCAAGCTGCGATGATTTATTGTTTTTACCTTTTAGAGTGGTATATGCATTTTTCCAGTTAGAAGGTGATTTTAAATCAACGCGCCCTTCCATGCCGGCAAGCATGCCTTCCAGCAAATAATTAACCGAAGCAGGTTGTGTATTTATCGCCGTTACCAAATCCTCAATCGCATTCGCGTCTACAATTCTGCGTGCGGTAAAAGTGGTGATCAGCGGAATATTTGAATTAACGGCAATATTCAGCGCCCGCTTTGTGTCTTCTTTCACTATCTTTTCAAAACCAAACCATATCATTTTAGGAAGATTGTGATCTGCCTGGTCTTCCGCATGTTTTGTTAGCGCTTCTGCAAGTTTCCAGCCTGTTTCTATATCAACACGCTGTATTGCCGAAGCAAGATATAAACGCACAATAGGTGATGCATCTTTTTGTGCCATCGCGATCATCTTTGCAGATGCTGATGCAGGCACATCTGCATCTTCATACAATATCTGTATCGCCCAGGCCCTGATATATTCATCTTTATCGTCCAATGCCTTTACCAGCATATCGGCGGTTAAACTTTTGGTAACATAGAGTGCCCACATGGCGCGCAGGCGATGATCTGCATTTGATGACGAAGTATACAGTTCAGCCAATTTATCATAAGCCGTTCTTTCCAATGCTTTGTTCACCGCTCTTCCCTGCAGAATAACACGGGCTCTGCGTGCATGCCAGTCGCTCATGCTTGTTTGCAATTGCGCTAACTGCACATCTGTTAGCCTTGAAAGATCACTGTATCTCCCATTCCAGTTTTCTGCTGCTGATTTTGCAGGCATTATCCTGAATATCCTTCCTGTTTCTGAATTCTTCACTGTTTGCCCGCATATATCAGCATCATGCCAGTCCAGTGCATATATACCGCCATCTGGCCCAACCTCCATACTAAAGCCCACCCATTGTCCATTATTAGCCATCATAAAATCTTCGCCATGATGGGCCACAAATCCTGATCCTTTTCTTTCCAATATATCAGACAATACCGCATGTTCATGAATATTACACATAAATATCCGCCCTTTGTCAACCGCCGGAAATGCATCAGACTGGTATATTCTCGCTCCGCCATGTGCAGAACGGTGACTATGATCGGTGATGGTTTTTATGTCGTCATATACGAAAGGATTAAAATGCTGTCCGCCCTGGCGGTGATATATACCGCCTGGTATTACATGCCACATGTGTGGAATTACACAGGCACTGATAAACAACTGTCCTTTTGCATCATAATCAATTCCCCAGGGATTACTGAAACCATGTGCCACCACTTCAAATTTATCTTTTGTAGGATGATAGCGCCATACACCGCCATTGATATCTACACCATCGCCTTCCAGTATATTTTCAGGAAATGGATCTTTATGCCTGTATATTTTCCCTTTTCCTTTTGGTTTTCTTACTTTAGATGGTGTTGCAAATCCCTGGCAGCCATACAGCCAGCCGTCAGGGCCCCAGTGAAAGCTGTTCAATGTTTCATGCCGGTCGCGTATACCCCATCCCGTTAGTCTCACTTCAATATCTTTATCAGCCACATCATCATGGTTTTTGTCCGGAATAAAAAGCAGGTTTGGCGGAGCGCCGACAAACACACCATCAAAGCCAACGGCTAAAGCAGAAGGAAAGGCAATGCCTTCCATAAAAACTTTCCGTGTATCTGCTTTCCCGTCATGATTGGTATCTTCCAGGATAATGATCCTGCTATCACCGGCATTTGAAAACCCTGAGCCTCTTGATTCATAATCTTTGTTTTCAGCTATCCATAACCGTCCGCGATCATCCCAGCAAAACGCCATCGGCTGCGTCATCATCGGTTCTGCGGCCCATATGTTTACTTTATTACCGTCATTCAATGTCATAGCTTCCACCGCTTCATCAGGCGTTAAGAATTTTGCGCTCAGCGCTTCCTGCTGCGCCATCTGCCATAATTCTGTGGTAGAATATAAAGAAGTTTTACCGGTATATTTTCCCCATGCATCCGATACATCCCTGTCGTTAAACGACCCGGTATATATCATCAGGCGATGCTTATAGGTTTCAGTTTCGCCATTTTTAATAATAATACTGCTGTCTCTTGCAGTAGCAGGTCCAACACCAAACTGCCCGTCTACACGCCAGTGTTGCGGGTAGCCCCTGTTATCCGGGTGATCGAATATAGCAGTATGAGCAAAATCATTTCTGCCTTCAACCTG
Organism: Terrimonas sp.; assembly: GCF_003075435.1. Taxonomy (GTDB): domain Bacteria; phylum Bacteroidota; class Bacteroidia; order Chitinophagales; family Chitinophagaceae; genus Agriterribacter. The sequence goes on from NZ_QCZJ01000001.1 coordinate 57,522, forward strand.
CATTCCTACATCAACCCACATGGCGCGTTGTCCTTCAGCTTTTTCATTTTTTTGCCTGGCGGCGTTAATTACTTCCGCTTTCATACCTTCTGTCCAGGGCATGCGTAAAAACAATCCGCCATAATCATATTTGCCAATGGTAACATCGGTTTTTGCCTCTCCTTTCCATTCCAGCGTTAAAAAATATTTACCACTATCCTGTGCCATCGCCCAGTTTTGCGTTTGCCGCATAATTGCATAGCCTTTTTCATCCAGCATATCATATACGGTTTGCCATTTTACTTCTTCGCCATCCTGCTGAATAATATCCGCGGAAACTTTTTTCCAGTAGCCATCTGCGGGATGATGAAAATAATCACGCTCATTCACTTTTGTAAATCCCCAGTATAATCCTGTCTGATGTTTATGATGCCCCGGGCTGAACTCTGTTAATACACCTTTTCCATCCGGTGCAACTATGGGATGGATATAAGGGCGGAAATCATTTTCTGCGTGTTGTATTAATACTGGTCCATCAAAACCTTCTTTATACAGCGATATGGTTTTACCGTCATCACCTGCAACCAATTTCAGGTGATTTATTTTGCCAATGTCTTTATGTTTGGGGTTGCACGCAGAGAAGATAATTAAGATAGCAGCAAAGAGCGTCAGTGATTTCATTCAATAACAGTTATGGATATATGAAGCTTTATGAAAAATCAGGAATGAATATAGGGCTTTTTGAGAATTGAAATGGACAAATATTCGTAAAATCATTTTTGTTTGCACGCGAAGGAAAGAAGTTAGCAAAAGGAAGCAAATTTATTTGAAGTGATAAGTATATATTTTATTATTTATTTTATTATAGACCCAGCTGCATCAACCTAAGTTACATTGCTTGCCTGCCAACAGGTAAGCACTCTTTGTACTACAACAAATATTTCAGTATAATGCAGCAAGAAAAATTAAGTACAGATTGCTTAATAGCGCTGATGTATATTAATATAGCTGTCAGCCGATAGCCCATAGCTGACAGCTATGGGCTAATCCAATCCTCCCCTGCGGTTAGGTGTTCTTTTTGTTGGCCATTTTGATTGCTCACCTTTGGAATTTACAGGCATTACAATTCTTTCTCTTGATGTACGCTGCGGATCTTCGCAAGCCATGTATACTAAAATAGCAGTGAGAATAGCATTGCTTCTTACATCATCAAAAACTATTTTATCATAAGTATCACGGTTGGTATGCCATGTGTAAGTGCCATAAGACCAACTCAGTGAGCTCAAAGAAAAACCAGGCGCGCCTGCAATTACAAAAGACGCAAAATCTGATCCACCACCACCGGGCATACCGGGAAATGAGGTTTGAATATCATCTTTAATACTGGAAGGCACTTTGGAAAGCCACCTGCTGATATACTCATATGAATGTAAAAAACCCATACCGGAAATATTGGTGACCCTGCCTGTTCCATTATCCTGGTTAAATAATGCCTGCAGGTTACTCACTATATCAGGATGATCTTCCACAAATGCTCCCGAACCATTTAACCCTTGTTCTTCACTACCCCAGTGACCCACCAGTATTGTTCTTTTAGGATTGGGATATATTTTCTTTAAGATGCGCATTGCTTCAAGCATCACTAATGTGCCTGTGCCATTATCGGTAGCGCCCGTACCGCCATCCCATGAATCAAGATGCGCAGAAAGCATTACATATTCATTTGGTTTTTCGCTGCCTTTAATTTCGCCAATAGTATTATAAGTAGGTACAATTCCTTTTTCTTTTGAATCAGTTTGAATACTAATCCTTGGTTTACTTCCCGATTCAATCAGCCTGTATAATAAACCATAATCTTCAAGCGCTATATCTACAGTCGGAATTTTTTTCGTTCTGGCGCCGAATATTTTGCTCACACCAAAACCTCTTGACCAATACGATGTTAATATACCCGCAGCGCCTGCTTTCTCCAATGCTTCAGGCAATGCCTGGGTAGTATATCCCGTTTTCTTAATCCTGTCTGCCCAGGCTGAGGTGAGCGAGTCACGATTTTTTTTCATTTTCTCTACAGACGCTGCCTTGCCAAATTCTTCCCAGTTATAATCAGGGCGTCCTGTAGGCTGGTTCATAGATATCATAATGAATTTTCCTTTTGCCGCAGGAAGCCATTTTGCAAAAGCAACTGAGTCTGTTACATCAGGTAAAATAATTACATCGGCTGTTACTGCCTTCCCGCCTGTAGAAGGGCACCATGCAAGTTGTGTTCCTTCAAGAGATTTTACCCAGGGCGCCATCATATCAATATGTGTGATGCCTCTTTCCCATCCGCGCCATTCACCCCATTTTTCATTTTTGGCTGAAATGCCCCATCCGCTATATGTTGATACCACCCAATCATGCGCCTGCTGCATTTTAGGAGAGCCTACGAGGCGGGGTCCAATCTTATCTAATAATTCATGAGCAAGTTTCTCTAACTGGGAATTTTCAGTGCCTTCTTTTTGTATTGCACTTATGATAATACTATCATTTTGCGCATTGCTGATTACATATACAAACGAAAACACAAGCAGTAAAAAATTTTTCTTCATGATGCTGATTGATTTTTTGAAGCGTTAAAATTAAGAAGTGTTGGGGGAAAAAGAGGAGAATAGCGAGGAAAAATTAACTGCAGCACGGTCTGATTTTATTAGGTAATAGCCAGGTATCGGCACGGGTTGCCCAAACCTTTGAAAGAATGTAATGATTGCAATTCAAATTAGCAAAGCCGCATTGCAGCAAAGCACGAAGATAAATTCTGTGATTTCACTGTTTTAATCTTTCTGTAATTACATGTAGATTTTAGTCACAAAATACACAAAGGGTTTACACAAAGAGGCACAAAGAAACGATTCTACGTGGTAAAGATTTAGTGGACTTCGCAGGTAAACAATGAAGGTATATATAATTAACAAAACCGCATTGCAGCAAAGCACGAAGATAAATTCTGTGATTTCACTGTTTTAATCTTTCTGTAATTACATGTAGATTTTAGTCACAAAATACGCAAAGGGTTTACACAAAGAGGCACAAAGAAATGATTCAATGTGGTAAAGGCTTAACGTACTTCGTGGTTAAATGATGAAGGTATATATATAATTTTCACAGGTGAGAGATGGCCAGATAGCTAATAATCCGACCTAATTTGGGCAATCATGTATAACGATGATGAGCAATTATATTGAGCACTGCTAATCCTATTATCTTCATAACAAACCAGCGTCATAAGCCCTACCTTATTATTTTATTACCGTAAAACCTCTTACCTGCTTTTAAATTAAATGAATATTAAGTTGAAGATAACAGGGTTAGTGTTGTTAGTTACGATAGGTTATCAAGACAATAAGATTGAATATTAATGACAATACATTATCCGGAATGTGAGCCTGAAATGCAGCCGAAGACAGGAATAAGTATCCTTCTTTCGCACAAATTATCTAACTTATAGCCGATTAATAAACTTTGTCTATCAAATCTTTACTATTATGGCCGGATCATCGCGCAGAAAATTTTTACAACAACTTGGATCCTCAGGGCTTGCATTATCAGCAGGCTCAATTATGGCTTTTAAAGAAAATGATGCAATCATTCTTCCGGAACAAAAAATCATTGGTCCAAACGACAAACTCCGCATTGCTACTATAGGTATGGGCATTATGGGCAACAGCGACACAGACACCGCTTTGAAAATTCCGGGTGTTGAACTGGCGGCGGCCTGTGATTTATATACCGGACGTCTTGAACGTGTAAAAGAAAAATACGGCAGGCATATTTACACAACCCGCGATTATCGGGAAATTTTAGAAAAAAAAGATATTGATGCGGTAATTATCGCAACAGGCGATCACTGGCATGCACGTATAGCAAAAGACGCCATGAACAAGGGCAAGCATGTATACTGCGAAAAGCCAATGGTTCACAAAATAGAAGAAGGACTGCCGGTTATTAATGTACAGCAGCAAACAAAAAAGATCATGCAGATCGGCAGCCAGAGTATAAGCGGCTCAGTATTTACAAAGGCAAGAGCGTTATACCGCTCCGGTGAAATAGGAAAGATCAATTGTATTGAAGCATCCAACGACAGGCACAGCGCATTAGGCGCATGGCAATATACCATGCCCACTGATATATCAACTGAAACGATTGACTGGGACAGGTATATCGCTTCAATGCCAAAGGAACCTTTTGATGCGAAAAAATTTTTCTGGTGGAGAAATTATAAAGATTTTGGAACAGGCGTTGCCGGTGATCTGTTCGTTCATCTCATTACCCGTGTACATATGATAACAGGTTCCAGGGGTCCTGGTAAAATTTTTGCATCGGGGCAAACAGCATATTGGAAAGATGGCAGAGACGTACCTGATGTAATGACGGCTATACTGGATTATCCCGATACAAAAGAACACCCCGCATTTCAGCTAACATTAAGGGTAAATTTTTGCAGTGGTAAAGGCGAAAGCTCCGTTACCCGTATTATTGGAGATGAAGGTGTGATGGAACTCAGCCGTGGCTTAACGGTTCAGCATAACATATTGTCAAAAGCACCCGGTATTGGAGGTTGGGATGCGCTGAATACATATCCACAGGCAATGCAGCAAAATTTATTAGATGCTTACGATAAAAAGTATTCCAGGGAAGATAAACAACGCCCTGTAAAACCTGATGTTAGCTATAAAGCCCCTGATGGTGAAGATGAGCATGTGTTGCATTTTGCAAATTTCTTCAATGCTATCAGAACAGATAGTTCAGTATACGAAGACGCTACATTTGGCTTTCGTGCAGCAGCGCCATGTCTTGCATGTAACGATAGCTATTTTGAAAAAAAAATAATAACATGGGATGCTGAGAACATGAAGGTGATTTAATATTGAACGAACATGATCTACAACATCTGATGCAAAACATTAACCAGCAGCTAATACATTAATTGATGAAAAAAAATCTACTGCAATGGACTACCATTATTCCTGTAATTACCTGGTTGTTATATTTTTCGGGTGTTATCCCCAATAACGGCATAATACAGGTTATTGCAGGATTACTGCTGATTTTGAGCGTAATGGCTGCTGTTCATCATTCTGAAATTATAGCGCATAAAGTTGGTGAGCCTTTTGGCACTATCATTCTCGCTGTTGCGGTAACCATTATCGAGGTTTCCATTATTATATCATTGATGGTAGCCGGCGGCAAAGAAGCAGCATCATTAGCCAGGGATACCGTTTTCTCAGCCACTATGCTTATTTTGAATGGCATAATCGGTCTCTGCCTTTTTATAGGATCTCTGAAATTTCATGAACAAAGCTTTTCAAAACATTCAGTAACTATTGCATTGGTCTCGCTTGTTTCCATCGTGGTACTTACCATGGTTTTCCCTTCGTATACATCAAGTGTGGCAGGCCCATATTATTCAACATCACAGCTTATACTGGTATCAGTAGCATGCCTTATTATTTATGCATTCTTTTTATTGGCACAAACAAAAAGGCACAGAGATTATTTTCTTTCAGGAGATAATGATGAGGCTCATGCAACAATGATAACCAACAGGGAAATGATCTTCAGCCTTGTTCTTTTACTGTTGAGCCTGATTATTGTAGTATTGCTCGCTAAAGAACTTTCTCCAACCATTGAAGATATTGTAGTCAGCTATAATTTACCTAAAGCATTGGTAGGGGTTATTATAGCAGCGGTAATATTATTGCCTGAGGCTATAGCGGCAATTAATGCTGCGAGGAAGAACAAGCTGCAAACCAGTATAAATCTTGCGCTTGGATCGGCCCTTGCAAGCATTGGTTTAACCATACCTGCCGTAGCTACAGTAAGCAGCATATATGATATGAAAATCATTTTGGGGCTGGACAATAAATCAATAATCCTGTTAGGGTTGTCTGTATTTATTGTAATGTTATCGCTGATAAGTGGCAGAACAAACCTTATTTATGGCGTGGTTTTGCTGGTAAATTTATTGACTTTTATATTCCTCATTATTCATCCATAATTACTTCAACCTGCTTGTTTTTCTGGCTGTATTTCATATATTTAACCATACTATCAGTATAACCAATCTTTTGATCAGCCTGCTTAATCCTCCCCCTGGCACCAATACGCCATTACCCCGAACAATACTATGTTTTGAACATAGTATGTTCTGTAATATTCAGCAAGTATCAAACCTTAATAAAAGATGGAATATCTACAAAGTAACCGGTACTGGTCTCCCTTAAAGAAAATAAGTTTCCGGTTCATATTCATTTTTTTTATCCTTTTCATGGTCATTCAAAACAATGGCACTTTTCCTTTTTGGGAAATTGTTATGCATTACCCTGCTGAACTATTGCAAAAACTTATTCCATGGATTGGAAAACACGTACTCCATCTTTCATACGACATTACTGAATTTACTAACGGAAGCGGTGACACAACATATGACTACGTAGTTGTTTTTACAATTGCATGCTCTGCTTTTGCCGGAACTGTTATATGGTCTCTGTTGGACAGGAAAAGAAAAAGCTATCAAACACTCTATTACTGGTTAACTACCGCGGTACGTTACTATGTTGCTTTAATGTTATTTAACTACGGGCTTTGGAAAGTAATTAAAATGCAATTTCCTGCACCAGACTTATATCGTCTTACCCAGCCTTACGGCGACTCATCTCCTATGGGATTAGCATGGACATTTCTTGGTTTTTCCAAAGGTTATAACCTGTTTATGGGCTTTGCCGAAATTGCGGCGCTGCTATTGCTGTTCAGAAGAACAATGACACTTGGCGCTGTCATTACCTTATGCACTACTGCAAATGTGATGGCGGTAAATTATTTTTATGATGTGCCGGTTAAGATAGTATCATCCATGTTGTTTATTATGACATTGTTCTTATTATCAAATGATGCAACGCGCTTATTAAGATTTTTTTTAACAGACAATCCAGTTTCTCTTCCTCCAATCAAAGCACCGGTTTTTTCTAAAAAATGGATGCATATCGCGAAAGCATCATTAAAAACATTGCTGATTGGCTACACAATCATTTTTGGTATTTACGAGGCAAAACAAATGGAGAAAAAATATGGGGACACTGCTCCCAAACCCAAGCTCTATGGTTTGTACAATGTAGATACGTTTGTTATAAACAACGACACATTACCCCCTTTAATTACAGACACAATAAGATGGAAAGAATTCCTTATAGAGTGGGAAGGATTTGCCCGTTTGCAGGATATGACAGACAGGACAAGCATGTTTACAATAATACAGGATACTATTTCAAAAAAAATTGACTTTATCCCAAAAGCCGATACTGCTTTGAAGTATACACTTTATTATGATACACCGGGCTCAAACAAACTCAACTTCAAAGGAATGATTCAGAAAGATTCTGTTTCTATATTCATGACAAGGAAGGACACAAAAGACTTCCTGCTTATGAACAGGGGGTTTAACTGGATAAATGAATATCCCTTTAACAGGTAGAATATATTTAATAATTAACCGGCATCAATTTTACTAAAATAGGAATAAGCATTAGTAAGTTGTTTAACGGCTGTTGTATGTTGATGATAATAAGCGAGTGCGGTTGCTAATGTATCTTCTACCTGATCAAGGGAATTAAAGATTTTGTTATGGAAGAATTTTCTTCTGGTCTCCCGCCAAAGTAATTCTACCGGGTTAAGTTCCGGCGAATAAGGTGGTAGATGTAGCAGTAAGATATTGCCTGGCAGGAGAAGGTTTTTACTGATATGCCAACCGGCTTTGTCCAACAGGAGCACTATTCTATAGCCGGCGTATTGAACAGACAATTGAGTTAAAAAACAGTTCATTGTGTCTGTATTACAATGAGGGGCTATTAGGGAAAAGCAATCTCCTGTTTGTGGCGCTATTGCACTGAAGGCATAAATATATTCCCGTACCATTTGCCTGGCAACAGCGGGTATCATATCTTTTCTTACCCAACAATACATTTCCCTGCTTATTCTTCCAAAGCGACCTTCATCTTCAAAGAAAACAACAATAGGTTTGATTGGAGCAGCTTGTTCTACTGACCATTGAAGGGAAGCCAAACGCTGGGGGAGTTTTTTTTAAACTCCTGTTGGGATGCAACATCTCTTTTGGGATGGTAAGGACGAGGCATTTTCTTTTTCCATCCATTGCGTTTTAGTAAATCCCATAAATAATCATCCGATACCTTTTTACCAACTTTACTTTCGACCAAAGATCTTATATCTTCTGCTGTTTTTATTAATCCTTTAGCTGCCTTTTGTTCAATACTTTGTAATAAATGTGTTTCCTGTTCGGTACTTAATAAAAAACGATGGCGACCACCACGTGGTTTACAGTTCACACTGGAAATGCCTGATTTATTGTAGCCTTCCACTATCTTATAAACACTTTGTGTAGATAAATTAACCAATGGTGCTATTGTTGCTGCTGACGTTATCTTTCCTACTTGTACCAGATATAAAATCTGCCATCTGTTAAACTCAGGCTTGCCGGTTGCTATAGATAATTGCTTCTTCAAATCATTATCACTGAGGTGAAAAACTAATTTCAAAGTACGCATAGCTTTAACTTTGAAAACAAAGTTAATAAATTTTTATATTAGTATTTTTGATAGCGGTATATTATAAATGCTAAATATACTGGTTAAAAAAAACGTCAACACTTCTCCAGCGCCTGAACAATATCTGCAATTATATCACCTGCATATTCAAGTCCAACAGAAATTCGTATAAGACCCGGCGTAATACTTACAGACGCCTGCTCTTCCCTGCTTAATTTTGAATGCGTTGTTGATGCAGGATGAGAAGCGATACTGCGGCTGTCGCCCAGGTTAGAAGTGAGTGAAAGCATTTGCAGGGCATCCATAAATTTCTTGCCGCTCTCTATACCACCTTTCAAATCAAAAGTAACCAGTCCTCCGCCTCTCGTCATCTGCTTTTTGGCAATATTGTACATCGGGTGTGATGGATGTGTAGGGTATTTTATCCAGTTCAATTTTGGATGGCCATCCAATGCTTTTACCAATGCCTCTGCGTTATCACAATGACGCTGTATACGTACGTCAAGCGTTTCAAGGCTTTTTGTTAACACCCACGCATTAAATGGTGATAAAGAAGGGCCTGTATTTCTGCAGAACAAATACAGATCACGTATTAATTCTTTTTTGCCAACTACTATACCACCTAATACCCTGCCCTGCCCGTCAAGCCACTTGGTAGCAGAATGCAATACAAGATCTGCACCATAATCAACCGGTTTTTGCAAAACAGGTGTGGCGAAGCAATTATCAACCACCAGCATTACATTATGCTTTTTAGCCAAAGCACCAAGCCACTCCATATCCACTATATCCAGCCCCGGGTTGGTGGGTGTTTCCACATAAATCATTTTAGTGTTAGGTCTGATCAGGGCCTCCCAGGTTTCCGGCATTTTAATATCAGCATAACTGTATTCAATTTTCCAGCGATGTAAATATTTGGTAACAATAGTATGTGTAGAGCCAAATACAGAACTGCAGCTCAGCAGGTGATCACCGGCACTTAAAAAAGCCATAAAAGTTCCGAATATAGCGCTCATGCCTGAAGCAGTGGCAAAACCGGCTTCTGCACCTTCTAACATGCACATTTTATCAATAAACTCCTGCACCGTAGGGTTGCTGAAGCGGCTGTAAATATTATTATCATTCTCTTCTGCAAAAGCCGCCCGCATTTCCTCAGCATTCTCAAAACAAAAACTCGATGTTAAAAATAAAGGTGTGCTGTGCTCCATTTCATCCGTACGCGGACTTTGTATACGCACAGCCTGCGTATTAGGATGTAAACTCATGCTCAAAAATAAATTTGTTTGCTGCTCTTGTTATAAATAATAATTGCGTGGCAAATTATAAATCAACAGGCGTTCCGTTAACCACAACTTTCCATATTAATTTTGCACCGGCTCTGCGCAGGGTTTCCGCCACAGAGCAATATTTATTCATTGATAATTCTACTGCACGCACAGCTTTGGCAGGTTCTATTTCACCTGTCAGGTCAAAAGTAATTTCCACATCAGTCCACAGAGAAGGTTCTTTACCCTGCTCCCTTTCTCCATCAACATTTATGGAAAAGCCCTTAATGTCCTGCTTCTGCTTTTTTAAAATGCTAACTACATCCACCGCACTGCAACCGCCCAAACCGGCAAGTAACAATTGCATAGGGCGAAACCCTTTACCATCTCCCCCCTGTTCAACCGGAATATCAATAGAAAGTGTATTACCTCCTGCATCTGCAGCAAAAAACCCATAATCATTATGAGTGCGGTGTAATTGCATTAATGGCATTGCTTAAAATTTGAGCGCAAAGATACGAAGCAATTACGATTATTGAGTAATAAGAAAGAAGGGCGCCCGCAAAAGGGCGCCCACCGGTCTTTCCTCATGTAATGCGTGTTAAGCTAAATCAAATCTGTCAAGGTTCATTACCTTGTTCCATGCCGCAACAAAATCCTTCAAAAATTTTTCTTTTCCATCAGCGCTGCCGTACACTTCTGTTATTGCTCTCAATTCCGCGTTAGAACCAAAAACCAGGTCAGCACGGGTAGCAGTCCATTTCACATCGCCGGTACTGCGATCAAAACCCTGGTATAATTCCCTGTCTTCAGCTACCGCCTTCCATGCAGTTTTCATATCAAGCAGGTTCACAAAAAAATCATTGGTAAGTTGCCCCGGGCGTTCGGTAAATACACCATGAGAAGAGCCATCATAGTTGGTATTTAGTACGCGCATACCACCTATCAGCACCGTTAGTTCGGGAGCTGTAAGTGTTAATAACTGGGCTTTATCTATCAATAGTTCTTCGGTTAATACGGGCGACTTTGCTTTGCGATAGTTGCGGAAACCATCTGCAAAAGGCTCAAGATGACCAATAGATTCCACATCAGTTTGCTCCTGCAAGGCATCCATACGTCCGGGCGTGAATGGTACAGCAATATTGCTGCCTGCATCTTTCGCAGCCTTTTCAACAGCGGCGCAACCACCCAATACTATTAAATCTGCCAATGAAACTTTTTTGCCATCCTTTTGTGCGCCATTAAATGCTGCCTGAATACCTTCCAATACATTCAGCACTTTATTAAGCTGAACAGGGTTATTTACCATCCATTGCTTTTGAGGGGCCAGGCGTATGCGTGCTCCATTAGCGCCACCGCGTTTATCAGAGCCACGGAAAGTAGAAGCAGAAGCCCATGCTGTAGAAACCAACTGGGAAACAGTTAACCCGGACGCTAAAATTTTAGATTTCAGCGCAGCGGTATCAAGCGCATCAACCAGTTTATGATCAACCGCCGGAATAGGATCCTGCCAGATCAATATTTCTTCAGGCACATCAGCTCCCAGGTAGCGGGTACGCGGTCCCATATCGCGATGTGTTAATTTAAACCATGCACGTGCAAACGCATCAGCAAACTGATCAGGATTTTCAAGAAACCGTCTTGAAATTTTTTCGAATCCCGGGTCCATCCTTAAAGAAAGATCAGTGGTGAGCATAGTAGGCTTATGCTTTTTGCTTGCATCAAAGGCGTCAGGAATAATATTATCCGCATCTTTTGCTACCCATTGATGCGCACCGGCAGGGCTTTTGGTAAGCTCCCACTCAAAACCAAACAGGTTCTCAAAAAAGTTATTGCTCCATTTTGTCGGGGTTGTAGTCCATATCACTTCAAGCCCACTTGTAATAGCATCAGCGCCTACCCCTGACTGATAGCTGCTTTTCCATCCCAAACCCTGCAGTTCAAGATCAGCGGCTTCAGGCTCCTTACCCACATGATCCGCAGGAGCGGCGCCATGTGTTTTACCAAAGCTGTGGCCACCGGCTATGAGGGCAACAGTTTCTTCATCATTCATCGCCATACGGCCAAAAGTATCGCGGATATCTTTTGCTGCGGCAACAGGGTCCGGGTTTCCGTCCGGACCTTCAGGGTTCACATATATTAATCCCATCTGCACGGCGGCAAGTGGTTTTTCCAGATTGCGTGAATGTATTTTACCATCGGGATCATCGTCAGATACCAGCACTCCATGATTTTCTACCACTCCTTCAGAACCTTTCGCATAACGTACATCACCACCCAGCCAGGTTTTCTCGTCGCCCCAGTATACAAGCTCATCAGATTCCCATGCGTCTTCACGACCGCCTGCAAAACCAAAGGTTTTAAAGCCCATTGATTCGAGCGCTACATTGCCTGTGAGTATAAGGAGGTCAGCCCAGGAAATTTTATTGCCGTATTTCTGTTTGATAGGCCAAAGCAGGCGGCGTGCTTTATCAAGGCTCACATTATCGGGCCAACTGTTCAGCGGAGCAAAGCGCTGCAATCCCTGTCCTGCGCCACCACGGCCATCACCCACACGATACGTGCCGGCACTATGCCAGGCCATACGAATAAATAAACCTCCATAGTGACCAAAATCTGCCGGCCACCAGGGCTGGGAATCTGTCATGAGCGCATGCAAATCTTTTTTTACCGCTTCAAGGTCAAGACTTTTAAATGCTTCCGCATAATTAAAATCTTTATCCATAGGGTTTGATAAAGATGAATGCTGACGCAGGATGTTTACTTTTAATTGCTTTGGCCACCAATCATTGTTTTTGGTACCGCCACCACCAACATTACTCTTCATGCTCCCATTATGAAACGGGCATTTGCTGATGTCGTTTGAATCATTTGCCATTTTTAAAAATTTATCTGGTTAAATATTTATATAAGATGCATTTACATATTTGTTGCTAAATGGTATTTAGCATTGGATCAAACACGCGGCCAATTTTCGTGACAAACTTATGACAATAAACATATAATTAAAATTGATTCATTCTATAACAATATAGTTTTAAACTATACGATAAAATCTACCTGAGCTAAATCATTGGAAATATTTCTCTCTAAACAAACGCGCTAAAACCCGTAATAGCCCGGCCCACAATCAGCGAATTAATTTCCTTTGTTCCTTCATAAGAATATATCGCTTCCGCGTCTGCTACAAAACGTGCAACATTATGATCAAGCAATATACCGTTGCCTCCCATTACTTCTCTCGCCCTGCTCACAATATCACGGGTACGCAGTGAACAAAATACTTTCGCCAGCGAGGCATGTTCATCTTTCAGCAAGCCTTCATCCTGCAGTTCAGACAGGCGGTATACCATTGATTGCATAGCGGTAAGATTCGACAACATTTCCACCAAATGATTTTGAATAAGCTGGAATGCAGCAATTGGTTTACCAAACTGTTTACGTTTGCGTGTATAATCCAACGCGTTTTCATAAGCGCCCCTGGCACAGCCAACTGCCATCCAGGCTACACCGGCACGGGTCATCTGCAATATTTTAGCCGTATCCTTAAATGAATTAGCGCCGGGCAGTCTGTCGCTTTCCTGCACTACACAATCGGTAAGTGTTATCAAGCCGTTCTGCACAATGCGCAATGCCATCTTGCCTTTTATCTTTTCAACCATCATGCCGGGTGTATCTTTCCTTACAATAAACCCTTTTACTTCTCCATTATCTACATCCCTTGCCCATATAATAATCAAATCAGCGAAAGTAGCATTGCCAATCCATTTCTTTTGCCCGTTCAGTACCCAGCCGTTTTCAGTTCGTTTAACCGTAGTAGTTAGTCCTCCTGCAGCGCCTGAGCCTACTTCCGGTTCTGTTAATCCAAATGCACCAATCTTTTTCAGTTCATGCATGGCAGGCAGCCATTCCTGTTTTTGCTCCTCAGAGCCACACAGGTATATTGACCCCATTGCCAGCCCGCTTTGCACGCCAAAAAAGGTAGCGATAGACGCATCTATCCTACCCATTTCCATAGCAATAATGCCCTCCATCAAAAAGGATTTTCCTGGACAACCGTAACCTTTATAAGTTACTCCACATAAACCCAGCTCAGCAAATTTGGGTATCACTTCAAAAGGGAAATCATCGTGCAGCCAATAATTATTAACTACAGGTTTAATCTCTTTCTCCATAAATTCACGCACCCGTAACTGCAATGCTTTGTCTTCATCGCTCAGGCGCAGATGCAGCTCATAAAAATCACCATTTATTTCAGGCAGTTCTTTTTTCTTTCTTTCACCACCATCCATCATCTTCATCAGCATCTTCAGTTGATTATCATCCAGCTTTGAAAATCCTTCCATTACTTTTTGAAGATCTACCTTTTGTGAAAGTTTTGCCAACTGATCAAAATCTATACTCTTTAAAAGATTAAATGTGCTTTTGATCTTTGAAAATGTTCCGGACATAGCGTATCGTTTTCAGTTATTTATTAAAGATAGCACCTGAATTGCTTATGGTATTATTTTTTGATGCACAAAAAAAGGGAAATCCTATGTGTGCGCTTAGCTGCATTACTGCTATTAAGCTGCGGTTGCCACGCTCGCTTGTACTACAGTAACGCTGTTGAGCTTTCCGACGATGAATAGGTTTGTTATTTGGGTTAACCAGAAGACAGAGCCTTCGGAGAACAGAGGTATTGGAGCATTGATATTCGTTGAGAAATAGGTTGTCAAAATAATTAATGTATATTTTTATTAATTGTTTCTCTGTCTCTATAATCTAAAAGAAACGGCAAATAAGTTGGAAGTCGATAAATTTTAAAATCAATGGTCAGAACATGAACTAACGGAGGAAAGGCCAACTCTGAACCTAAAATTGTATTTTCAGATGACAACGTAACTAAAGTCATTATTGGTAGATTTCTAAACTGCCCCTCAGTATTTAAGTAATTAAATACACGAAACCTATCAGGAAAATTATTCGAACCTGGATCAAGTACAAATTCTGCTGAGTCTCGATTATTCTTCGAAAATCATCATCATTAATTGAAAAAAACATCGATATTATTTGCTTAAAAACATTTAATGCATTAAAATCATTAATTGTCAGTTCGAATGCATTAAACTCCTTCATTCTCACAAACTCAATAAAAGTGCTGGAATATTTCTGATAGTCTGTCACATAATTTGACCCTAAAAACTATTGCACTTTTTACATAGTGAATAGCAGCCAATTCCCCCTTGCTCTATGAGAACATATAAAAAGCGAAGTTTAAAAATTTCGCTTAGGAAATACAAAGCATCTCAAAACACTCCCACCGCTTTCAACAAAATTCTTAAACTCCATATTACCACCATCACTCCTACAGCTATAAACATCGTCTTCATGGGGAGTTTACCTACAAGACGAGCTGCAATAGGTGCACCAATCAAGCCGCCTATAATAAGGCCGAGAATAACCTGCCAGTGGCTTACACCAATCATAGCAAAAAAAGTAAGTGCACTGGCGAGTGTAACAAAAAATTCGGTTATGCTTACAGAACCTATTACAAACCGCGGGCTGCGTCCTTTTGAAATAAGCGTGCTGGTAACCAATGGTCCCCAACCACCACCCCCAAAAGAATCTAAAAAGCCGCCGGCGCCTGCAAGCCAGCCAACTCTTTTTACCTTCTGCGGCTTTTTTTGTCCTTTACGAAATGCGATAATCAATATGCGTATACCCAACAGCATAGTATAGCTGGCAATCAGGGGACGAATATAATTTGCATATTGATCGCCAAACCGTGAAAGCAGGTAAGCACCAACAACGGCTCCAATAATTCCCGGTATCAATAATGCTTTGAATAGCTTTTTATTTACGTTACCAAACTTATAATGGCTATAACCAGAAGCACCACTCGAAAACATTTCGGCAGTATGTATGCTGCCGCTGATAGCAGAAAGATTAACACCAAGCGACATTAATACTGTTGTTGATACCACGCCATATCCCATCCCTAATGCACCATCTACTAATTGCGCAAAAAAACCAGCTAATATTAACCAATAAAACTTACTATCTAAACCTGAAATACCTGTTTTAATATTATCAACAAGACTGTTGAGTGGCAGATATGACAAAATAAAATATCCAACAAACATGAAGAAAAAAGCAAACAAACACCAGGTCGCTATACGTCGCCAATGCCTTTCTCCTTTATTTTTTTCTTCAACGTTTTCCTGCAACGAAAGTGATTTGGTAATATGATTTAACTCCTGAACCTTCTTTGCGAAGTTGCCGTTCATTTTTTTTCGTATCGCTTCCATATTATCCAGCACTTCATCTAATTCGTCTGGTAATACTTCATTCAATGTTTCTTTTATTCTTTTGGCAATGGTTGGCGATTTGCCATTGGTAGAAACCGCTACTTTAAGATTACCTTTCTTTACAATAGAACCTAAATAGAAGTCGCACAGCTCAGGGGTATCAGCCACATTTACCAGTAATCCTCGTTTTTGCGCATCTGCTTTAATTTGCGCACCTAATGATTTCTCATTCACAGCAACAATAACAATATCTATATTATCCAGGTGCTTTGCAGCATAAGCTTCTTCCACTACTATAATGTTATCATGGCGCTCTGCTATAGCACGAACAACATTATTTACCTGCAACGCCACAATTTTTATTCGTGTAGCAGGAGAATTCGTCAACACCGCA
Source organism: Terrimonas sp. (assembly GCF_003075435.1). GTDB lineage: Bacteria > Bacteroidota > Bacteroidia > Chitinophagales > Chitinophagaceae > Agriterribacter. The sequence continues at coordinate 74,044 of NZ_QCZJ01000001.1, forward strand.
GTCAACTTTTCTGCGCCAACATTGCCACCTCCGATAATCAACAACCTTAATTGCTCCAGTTTTAAAAAAACCGGGAAGAGTTGATTTGTTTCTTTTATGATTGTTGTTTCTGCCATGTTGCTTTTAGCTATTAGCTTTCGTTTATCAGTTTAATCAGGCTCACTGTTTTCACATTTTCCAATTTTCCAATTAATTATTTCACCAATCCTGCCCTCATTACAAAATCGCCAAAAGTTTCTTTTGTCTGGCGATCTTTACTATATACGTTTAATAAGCTGTCTAGTTCTGTAAGTATTCCGCTTTCGTCTAAGCTTTCTTTATAAAGTCTATTCAGCCTTGTCCCTTCTCTATCTCCCCCTATCTGCAGGTTATACCGGCCGTAAGATGTGCCGATAAAAGCTATTTCAGCAGCATAAGGTCTTGCACAACCATTGGGGCAACCTGTCATACGGACGCTGATATTGTCATCATCCAATCCGTACTTGTGCATAAGGGGTTCCATTTTACCAAGCAATGTTGGTAAATAACGCTGAGCCTCTGCAAGTGCCAACGGACATGTATTGTATGCTACACAAGCAATAGATTCTTTACGCAATGGCGTTGCCAGCTCTGTTTCTTTAATAATACCATACTTATCAAGGATGGCATGTATTTCTGCTTTATCCTTTTCGCTTACATCTGCAATAATCAGGTTCTGGTTACAGGTAAACCTGAAATTAGTTTTGCGCAATAAAGCTATTTCGAGAAATGCTGTTTTTAATGGTAAGGTCTCATCATCGTGTACACGACCATTTTCAATAAACGCTGTATAGTACCATTTACCCTCATGATTTTTATGCCAGCCATAAAAATCTGTACGTCCTGTAAATTTATAAGGGCGCTCAGGTTCCAATGTAAATCCGCAACGTTTTTCAAGCTCTGCTTTAAACGCTTCAACCCCCATATTATCGAGCGTATATTTAAGGCGCGATAATTTTCTATCGCTGCGGTTGCCATAATCACGTTGCACGGTTATCATTTCGTATACTGCCTTAAATACCTTTTCGCCTGCAGGCACAAAACCGAGTACAGTTGCCAGCCTTGGGTAAGTTGCCGCATTACCGTGCGTGGCACCCATGCCTCCACCAGCAGCAATATTAAAACCAGCCAGCTTTCCGTTTTCTTCAATGGCTATCAACCCGCAATCATTGGCAAAAACATCTACATCATTGGTAGGAGGTATAGCTATTCCTATTTTAAATTTACGGGGCAGGTATCTATCCTGGTATAATGGATCTGCCTCTTCTGTTTTATCAGCAAGTGGCTTTTCATCTAACCATACTTCATAATAAGCTTTTGTTTTAGGCTTTGCCAATTGACTAAGCTTATCAGAATATGCAAATATTTCTTCGTGCAGCGAAGAAAATTTTGGATGCGCTGCACATATTACATTTCTGTTTACATCTCCACAGGCTGAAATGGAATCTAATTTAGCTGTATTGAATGCCTGTATGGTTGGCTTTGCATGCGATTTAAGAATACCGTGCAATTGTACCGTTTGGCGTGTAGTAATTTTAATAACTCCTGTTGAGTGAGCCCCGGTAATATGATGCAATGCTTCCCACTGTTCGGCTGTAATAAAACCACCCGGTATGCGAAGTCTGATCATAAACGAATACAGCCATTCCAATTTTTTAGCGCTTCTCTCTTCTCTTCTGTCACGATCATCCTGCTGGTACATTCCATGAAATTTTACCAATGCACGATCATCTTCGCGGATAGCACCGGTTATTTCATCTTTTAAACTTTCTTTTAAAGTGCCCCTCAGCCCGTCGCTTTTCATTTTAATATGCTCCGTAGATGAAAGGTTGTTTTTTTCAGACATACGTTATTTGAAATTGGATATTTGAAATTTGTTATTTGATATTTAAAATTTTGCAATCGGCAGTACCCTATGAGCACTAATTGCTGACAGCTGAAAGCTGATTGCTGACTCCTTTCCTTAATACACATCCAGTAAATATCTTCCTTCTTCTTTCATCTTATCAAAATAGGCAATGGCTTCGCCTATTGACTTTCCGCTATAGCGTTCTATGATCTGCAATAATGTATTTTCAACATCAGTGCTCATAGGAGCTTTAGCGCCACAGATATAAATATATGCGCCATTGTCAATCCATTGCCACAATTCATCTGCCTGTTCCAGCATTTTATGCTGCACATATATTTTTGATTTCTGGTCTCTCGAAAAAGCAAGATTTACTCTTGTAAGCACACTTGTATCAACCCAGTTCTGTATTTCGGTTTGATACAAGAAGTCTGTGGTGAATTTCTGATCTCCAAAAAATAACCAGTTACGGCCAGAAGCGCCAACAGCATCTCTTTGTGCTATGAAAGAACGGAAGGGAGCTATACCTGTTCCTGGTCCGATCATGATCACATCCTTATCTGCAGCCGGTAATTTAAACTGGTTGTTTTTGTGAACATAAAAATCAATATTTGAGTCAACATCAAGATGCGTAAGAAAATCAGAACAGAACCCGTATTTTTCTTCACCGTTGATGATGAATTTATCTCTTGCTACCGTAATATGCACTTCACCGCTATGCGCTTCAGGAGAAGATGAGATAGAATACAAACGTGGCGCAATAGGTTCCATTACCTGCAATACCTGTTCAAACTGACCCGCGTCTTTTACAGGATAAATCCTTAACAGGTCAAGCAGGTCAATTCTTGTATCAGGAATTTCCTGTTGTATTACCGACGCATATTGCTTTACCACTCTTTCAGGTAAATGAATAATATTTATTTTTCTTGTCAGCGCTTCAGCTATGGTATATCTTTCTTTCCTGAACTCTATTACAGTATCAGCATCAGCACCGGTAAGTGCAATGATCGTATCAACTGTTTCTTTTTTATTATGCGGAATAAGCCCGATAGAATCGCCTGGCTCATAATGCACTTCATCTTCTACCCCTATTTCTATATGATGCGTTTGTTTACCTGATCCCCTGTCGTTAAGGTTCAGATTGGTAATGATGGTACCGGTATAATTCTTTTTACCCTTAGGCTTTGCGACAGCAGATGAAGTTGTTACAGTATTCCCCCCCTGGTCGCTCAGCACCTTCATTACATTGGCAAACCATGCCGCGGCATCTGTAGCATAATCGGTATCGCATTTCTGTAAAGGTGCCACACGTTTAGCGCCTAATTTAGCCAATTGTGTATCCACATCTTCACCTGCCTTACAAAAAAGCGGGTACGATGTATCACCAAGCGCCAGCACGCTGAACTTCATTTTATCGAGCGCTATATTCTGCTGGTGAATATGATCGTAGAATTTTTTCGCGGTGGCCGGTGGTTCGCCATCCCCCTGTGTGCTGATCACTAAAAAAGTATATTCTTCTTTAGCCAGGTCATTTACGCGGTATTGATCAAGCGAAGTAAGCTTAACATTTACGCCCTGCTTTTTTGCCTGCGCGGCAAATTCGGTAGCAACTTTTTTGGAGTTACCTGTTTCCGTTCCAAACAGGATAGATATTTTATTCACTTTTGGTGCAGCAGGTTGTGCAACAGCAGTTACACCGGCGCCGGCAGCACCAACGCCATTTTCAGCGGAAACCAGTCCAGCCAAAAATCCGTTCATCCAAATCAGTTCCTCGCGGGATGACTGCGTTACCAGTTCCTGGAAAGCTTTTAACTTATGCTCTGCTAACATGGGCCTTCTTATTGTTGTTTGAATTGTTCTGAATAGTAGCTACAGGTTTAAAATAATGCTTCCTTTCTTCACTGTTCTTGAGCCATGCAAACTCATGATGCAAGGCTGCTACCCTGCCAACCACTACCAATGACGGAGAAAGAAAATGTATATCCTGTATTTTTTCAAAGTCGTAAATATTCACTGCATGCACCTGCTGTAATGGCGTGGTTGCCTGCTCAATCACAGCTATAAAAGTATCGTTACTAACACCGTTGCGTATTAATTTAGTTACTATACCTTCCACTGTTTCGGCAGACATGTAAAATACCAGCGTATCTTTTGTGGAAGCCAGCTCCTTCCAGTAATCATCCGGCACAATATCACTTTTATAATAGGTCATCAACCTTACCGCTGTTGAATAACCACGGGCTGTTAATGGCATGCCTGCATAAGCCGCAGCGCCAAGCGCCGAAGTAACGCCGGGCACTATTTCGTAAGCAATATTGCTTTCTTTCAACACTTGCAGTTCGTCCAGTATATTGGAGAACACAGAAACATCTCCGCCTTTTAACCGTACCACCAGCTTACCGGCGAGGGCATGCGTGCACATTAATGCGTTAATGATTTCCTGGGGAGTTGAATTCCCCTTACGGCATTGTTTGCCCACGTATATGATTTCCGCAGATGGATTTACATACGATGTGAGAATATCGTTGCTCACCAGCCTGTCTGTTAATACCACATCAGCCTGCTGCAGCCAGCGTGTAGCCTTCACTGTTATAAGATCAGGATCACCCGGACCGGCAGCTGCCAGTATCACTTTTCCCTGTATGTTAGTTGGTATTGCCATTATATCTTTTAAACAGCATATTATAAAGCCGCCTTTTTTTCTTTTTGAATGATATCACTTTTGTGTTCAACGCGAACATTGGCTGGCACCGCTTCTGTAATCCATACATTACCGCCAATCACGCTGTTTTTACCAATGATGGTTTCACCACCCAATATAGTAGCGCCGGAATAAATGATCACATTATCTTCAATAGTCGGATGTCTTTTACCGGTTGCTTTCTCACGTGAAACACTCAACGCGCCGATGGTAACACCCTGGTATATTTTTACGTTTTTTCCAATTACAGTTGTTTCTCCAATCACAATTCCGGTTCCGTGGTCTATAAAAAATGATTCACCTATAGTAGCGCCGGGATGAATATCAACACCGGTTTTGCTATGCGCATATTCAGTTAGCAATCTTGGTAAAATACCTATCTCCTGTTTCCACAACTGGTTAGAGAACCTGTATACTGCTATCGCGAAAAATCCGGGATAAGCAACAATCACTTCTTCTACTGATTCTGCTGCAGGATCAAATTTCAAAATGGCTTCTGCGTCTTTCAGTAAAGTATTATAAATGTCAGGAAGATTTTCAAAAAAAACATCTGTGGCTTTTTGTGCAGCCTTACCATCGCGCAATACTTCATATACCAATGTTGATAAATGACTCTTCAATGATTCAAAAGCTTTTTCCAGCTCATAGGTATTTTGCTGGCGCAATGTAGCCGGCAAAAAAAGCAGTGCAAATAAATCATCAATAAACAATTTTGCCAGTTCCCTGTCAGGGAAGGCAAGGAAAGTTTTCTTCTTTCGCTCTGCTAACTGTTGTATGAATTTATTTTGTGCCAATATTTTGTTTGTGGTTTGAGGTTTACTGTTTCACATTTCAATACTCACATAATCCAGGTTTTTCAACTATAAACTAAAAACAATACACTTTATACAATCAGACTTCCAACTCACTGTATCATACACGCCCCCACGGTTACATTACTTGTTTCATCAATTAATACTGCCCCGCCGTTTGCCCTTAATGATTTGTAACTATCAAACACAACAGGTTGCGCTGTTTTAATGGTTGCTTTTACTATATCATTTAATCCGACCTGGTCGGGTGAATATTTTCTTTCAAGCGAATTAACATCCAGCCTGTATTCAATGTCTTTCACTACGCTTCTTACTCTTGTACTATTGATCTGCAATAAATATTTGTTGCCGGATACCAATGGTTTGCTATCCATCCAGCACAACAATACTTCAAGCTCCTGCGAAGTTTGAGGCACATCTTTATGTAGCACGATAACATCACCACGGCTGATATCAACATCATCTTCAAGATGTAATACAACAGCCTGCGGTGCAAAAGCTTCTTCTGCTTCTTTACCGCCATCTGTTTCAATTTTCTGAATGGTTGACGTTAAACCTGACGGTAAAACTGTTACCTTGTCTCCCTTTTTATAAATACCGCTGATGATCTTACCCGCGTATCCACGGTAATCATGCAACGCTTCTGTTTGAGGACGAATTACATATTGTACAGGGAACCTGGCATGTGCAAGATCAATCGCCTTTTCAACCTCTACATCTTCCAGCAGCTGTAATAATGAAGATCCTTCGTACCAGGAAAACACTTCAGACTTTTCAACAATATTATCGCCATTTAAAGCGCTGATAGGAATATAGGTAACATCTTCAAGACCTAATGCTTTTGCCAGGTCGGCATATTCAATCACTATATTATTATACACATCCTGTGAATAATCAACCAGGTCCATTTTGTTTACAGCAACAATCACCTGCGGCATATTCAGCAGGGAAGCAATGATAGAATGCCTGCGTGTTTGTTCCACCACGCCGTTACGCGCATCAATCAATATGATAATAAGATCAGAGTTTGAAGCGCCGGTAACCATGTTGCGTGTATACTGTATATGCCCCGGTGCATCGGCAATAATAAACTTGCGTTTAGGTGTAGTAAAATATTTATATGCTACATCTATAGTAATACCCTGCTCTCTTTCAGCACGCAAACCATCTGTAAGCAATGCCAGATCAATCTCGCCGTCTTCACGGTTCCTGGTTTGCTTTTCAATCGCCTCCAGCTGGTCTATCATTATACTTTTACTATCGTATAATAAACGGCCAATAAGTGTACTCTTGCCATCATCAACACTGCCTGCGGTTATAAATCTTAATATGTCCATTGAATAGTTGGTGGTTTAATGTTTGTTGTTTGGCTGTCAGATGTCAGCGATCAGCTATCAGGTGTCAGCTGGCTGACCGCTGAAAGCTGATCGCCGATACCTATATTTAGAAATACCCATTCTTCTTCCTGTCCTCCATTGCTGCTTCAGATACTTTATCATCAATTCTTGTTTCGCCGCGTTCGCTTGTTTTGGTAGCAATGATCTCGCTGATGATATCATCAATAGTAGAGGCATCAGAAGCAACAGCGGCAGTACAGGTCATGTCGCCCACTGTGCGGTAACGCACTTTTTTATTAATGATAATATCTGTTTCATCAATGCGGATGAATTCAGAAATCGCTACAAACTGACCTTCATATTCCAGCACCTGTCTTTCATGAGCGAAGTATATGGAAGGCAGTTCAATCTTTTCGCGGCGTATATAGTTCCATACATCAAGCTCTGTCCAGTTGCTGATAGGGAACACACGCACATTCTCTCCCTTGTTTATCTTACCATTATAAGTATTCCATAATTCAGGGCGTTGTTTTTTAGGATCCCACTGGCCGAACTCATCTCTCACAGAAAATATTCTTTCTTTCGCCCTGGCCTTTTCTTCATCTCTTCTTGCGCCACCGATGCATGCATCAAAACCAAACTCTTCAATAGTATCAAGCAGCGTATATGTCTGCAGTTGGTTACGGCTTGCAAATTTTCCTTTTTGCTCAGTGAGTTTTTTTGCCTTGATGGTATCTTCCACTTTTCTTACCACCAGTTTCTCTCCAATTTTTTCAGCAAGCTGATCCCTGAAATCGAGTGCTTCCGGGAAATTGTGTCCCGTATCAATATGCACTAATGGAAAGGGGAATTTACCGGGGCGAAAAGCCTTCAATGCAAGATGCACCAATACTATAGAATCCTTTCCGCCGCTGAATAACAATGCAGGTTTCTCAAACTGCCCGGCTACTTCACGAAAAATATGAATCGCTTCCGACTCCAGCTCGTCTAAATAATCAAGATGATGTACGCTCATGTATTAAATAATTTGAAGTTTGTGGTTTATGGTTTCGTAAACCACAAACTATAAACTGTAAACAATTAACTTTTAACTTCTGCATGCACATGCAACCCGCATTCCTTCTTCGATGCATCTTCCCACCACCATCTGCCGGCTCTGAAATCTTCACCGGGGCGAATGGCTCTTGTGCAGGGAGCGCAGCCTATACTTACAAAACCTTTATCATGTAAAGGATTGTAAGGAATATTATTTGTATTGATGAAAGCAATCGTTTCATCTGTTGTCCAATGCAAAATGGGGTGATACTTCACCACGTTATTTGAGCCATCCCATTCTACCTGCGTCATATCATGCCGATTAGGTGAATGCTCTGCGCGTATCCCTGTGATCCATACCTTCTTTCCATTTAATGCTCTTTGTAAAGGTTCAACCTTGCGTATATGGCAACATTGTTTGCGGTTTTCCACAGATTCATAAAAACTGTTAGGCCCTTTTTCTGCAATAAATTTTTGTAAGGAAAGCGCATCGGGATAATACGCAGTGATGGGATGATTGTATTTTTCCAGTGTGCGGCTCCAGGTAGAATAGGTTTCCGGAAACATACGACCGGTGTCTAAAGTAAAAACCTGTATATCGAGATTTTCACTGAATATAATATGAGAGATCGCCTGGTCTTCCCAGCTGAAGCTGGTAGAAAAAATCACCTGGCCTGGATATTGCGCAGCTATATCACGAAGATTCTGAGCAATGTCAGCACTTTGTGCTAATTGTGAAATCTGCTGAATTTCGCTTTGTGGATCCGTCTGAGTCATAGTACACTTAATTGATGGGTAGTTCCTTAGCTGTAAGCTATTAGCCTTCAGCTACCAGCCACCAGGTATTTGCTTGCTTTAATAGCTGAAAGCTGATACCAGGAAGCTCAATTCCCCATCAAAGCGAATTTTTATACCCTACTAAACTGGTGGACAAAGATAATGACTATAATTTTATTTTTTCTCTTTGTCCTAATATTTTTTTGAGTTTTTAGAAGATTTGCATTTACCTTTGCGCCAGTTCTTTAAAAATCGCTTATCAAGAAAGGCTGAGGGACTGGCCCAATGAAGCCTTGACAACCTGTTCCGTGCCGCACAATGCGGTATGGGGAAAGGTGCCAACTCCATCACGCTGAGGCGTGACAGATAAGTCAGAAGACCAGCTGATATTATACCACTTCAATGATATATTAAGCTCTTCCGATGACCTGTTGGAAGAGTTTTTTTATGCCCGGCCCGCATATTAAATTCCTCCGCACAACAAAGTTTCTGATAGGTGTGTTTGATAAAACATATTGTTTAACAATGTTCTGCCAAAACCGGAACGCAAAAAACAGTTTACATCAAAGCGAACACAACATTATAACTACTAAACTGATTTCCATACGTATAATGAGGTGAGCTAATAATTAACAAATAAAAATTGGGTAATTAATAGTAAGTCTATTAAATTTATAGGCTATTTCCAAGAACCAGGCAATGGTATCAATTAATAACAATAACAAATTTAATTACAACGCATTCTTACGCGCCTGTTATTGTTGTTGTATGCCGTAAGGCATATAATCTATTCCTGCGCACCCTGAAGGTGAGCCTTTAATCCAGTTTTTGCATCAACCACTTTATCACGTATTATTCAACTATTAAAAATTGTTTCTCAATGAGCAACTATCACTTCGAAACTTTGCAATTGCATGCCGGACAAGAAATTGATCCAACAACCAAATCAAGAGCAGTACCAATTTATCAAACCACGTCTTACGCTTTTGATAATACGGAACACGCTGCTAATTTATTCGGGCTAAAAGCATTCGGGAATATTTACACCCGTATCATGAACCCCACCACCGACGTATTTGAAAAAAGAATTGCGGCACTGGAAGGTGGCGTAGCTGCGCTGGCAACTTCTTCCGGACAGGCAGCACAGCTATTGGCAATTCATAATATTTTGCAGGCAGGCGACAATTTTATAGCATCTACCCATTTATATGGTGGTACCTATAACCAGTTTAAAGTAGCATTTAAGCGTTTAGGCATTGACGTTAAATTTGTAGATATAGACGATGTGGCCAGTATTGAAAAAAATATTGACAGCAAAACCAAAGCTATCTACGTAGAATCTATAGGCAACCCGAAGCTCAGCATACCGGATTTTGAAAAAATTTCAGCAATAGCTAAAAAACACGATCTCCCTTTAATTGTTGATAACACTTTTGGTGCAGGCGGATACCTGGTGCAACCCATTAAACATGGTGCTAATGTTGTTGTACAGGCTACAACAAAATGGATTGGCGGACACGGTACTTCTATTGGAGGCATTATTGTAGACGGCGGAAACTATAACTGGGGTAACGGTAAGTTCCCGCAATTCAGCGAGCCAAGCGAAGGATATCATGGCTTAAATTTCTGGCAGGTATTTGGCGAAGGTAACCCGCTGGGCTTGCCCAATATCGCGTTTGCTATCCGCGCAAGAGTGGAAGGATTACGGGATTTAGGCGCCTGCCAAAGTCCTTTCAATTCATTCCTGAACCTGCAGGGCGTTGAAACCCTGTCTCTCAGAATGGAAAGGCATGTTTCTAATACATTGGCTTTAGCCCAATGGCTGGAAGCTCATCCGCAGGTTGAATTTGTATGGTACCCGGGTTTAGAAAGCAGCCCATATTATAAACTGGCAAAAAAATATCTTCCTAAAGGCGCCGGTGGCGTTCTGAATTTTGGCATTAAAGGAGGAAAAGAAGCAGGGCGTAAGTTCATTGATTCACTCAAGCTGGTAAGTCATCTTGCTAATGTAGGCGACGCCAAAACGCTTGCCATTCATCCTGCATCTACAACACATGAGCAGTTAAGTGAAGCAGAGCAAAAAGCGGCAGGTGTTGAACCAAACCTTGTAAGAATAAGCGTAGGCATTGAACACATTGATGATATTAAAGCTGATTTTGAACAGGCGTTTGCGCAAGTGAAAAGTTAGTGATTTATAGTTTATGGTTTGAAGTTTATGGTCCAAACTATAAACTTCAAACTATAAACCTCAAACCTGAAAGCACCAAATCCTTAAACGAAGCATAATGCATGGCGACAGAGATTTTTGAATATAAACAACCATTTACGCTGGAGAACGGCACTGTATTACCCGGGTATCATTTGGCTTATACCACGTTAGGAAAGCTGAATGCCAGAAAGGATAATGTAGTATGGGTTTTTCATGCGCTTACCGCTAACAGTAATCCTGCTGACTGGTGGCCCGGGCTGGTAGGCGAAGGCAGGTTTTTTGATCCGGCTAAATACTTTATTATTTGTGTGAACATGCCGGGCAGTTGTTACGGAAGCATTGGACCGCTGGAAATTAATCCGCAAACAGGCGAAAGATGGTATCATAGTTTTCCGCTGTTTACCACCAGAGATATGGTAAGAGCCTATAAACCTTTAAAAGATTTTCTTGGTATTGAAAAGATAGATATTGGTATAGGAGGTTCAATGGGCGGGCAACAATTACTAGAGTGGGCAGTTGAGGAGCCGCAATTATTTGATCACATTGTGGCGCTCGCTACCAATGCGCAGCATTCACCATGGGGTATTGCACTCAATGCATCGCAACGCATGTGTATTGAAACTGATGCCACATGGCAAACCAATACACAGGAAGCAGGCATTAATGGCATGAAAGCTGCCAGGAGTGTTGCATTGTTAAGTTACAGGAATTACAACACCTATAATCTTACGCAACCGCGTGACAAGAAAACAGCCTGGCCGGTATCACATAATTTTGGTGGCGAAGCCGCTGAAAGTTACCAGCGTTACCAGGGAGAAAAATTAGCTAACCGTTTCAATGCATTCAGCTATTACCGCCTGGGGCAGGGTATGGATGCGCATGATCTTGGCAGAGGCAGAGGCTCCGTTGAAGAGGCATTACGCCGTATTACCGCTAAAACATTGGTAATAGGAATAACAAGTGATTTGCTTTTTCCACCGGAGGAACAGGTCAGGATTGCTGATGGTATACCTGGCGCTATATATCAATTGATAGAATCGCTGTATGGACATGATGGTTTTTTGCTGGAATATGAAAAGATTGAACAGGCATTGCGGCATTTTATCCGTGAAGATGTTTTGAGTTATTTAAAAATTATAAATCGATAATATAATGGATGCACATAAGCAATTAACAATCGGGCTATTTGGTTTTGGAGTGGTGGGTGAAGGTTTATATAAAGTGCTTGAACAAACACCATCATTGCAAGCTACTATTAAGAAGGTTTGTATAAAACATGCAGGTAAAAAAAGAAATGCACCGGAAAGCTTATTCACCACAGATCGTTTCAGCCTGCTGAATGATCCGGAAATAAATGTGATCGTAGAAGTAATCAATGAATCCGAGCCTGCATTTGAAATTGTGTCAACAGCCTTGAAGAATGGCAAAGCAGTAGTGAGCGCCAGTAAAAAAATGATCGCTGAGCATTTGCCCGATATACTGGATCTGCAGAAAAAATACAACCAGCCATTCCTGTGTGAATCTGCCGCCTGTGCTTCCATACCCGTTATCAGGAATCTTGAAGAATATTACGACAATGATCTGCTCCATTCCATCCGCGCTATCGTTAACGGATCAACGAATTTTATTCTCACCAAGATGTTTGAAGATAAACTTGACTTTAAACAGGCATTGATACTTGCCCAGCAATTGGGCTTCGCGGAAGCAGATCCTTCTTTAGATGTTGATGGCTGGGATGCGCTGAATAAATGGACATTCCTCCTTACACATGCTTATGGTATAGTAGAAAAACCGGAAAATATTGTTTTCAATGGTATTCAAAACATAAAACTGAGTGATGCTGCTGTTGCCAAAGAAAAAAGTCACGAAATAAAATTAGTAGCCCAGGCAAAAAAGCTCAACAACGGGAAAGTGGCGGCTTTTGTATTACCCCAGTTTGTAACGCATGATGACCCACTGGCATTTGTAAAGAATGAATTTAATGGAGTAGTAATTGAAAGCTCTTTTGCTGATAAACAATTTTTTTATGGCAAAGGCGCAGGAAGTTTTCCTACCGCATCCGCAGTATTGAGTGATATTTCCGCATTACGCTATGATTACCGCTACGAATATAAAAAGCTATATCATCACAAGCCGCTTCAGCTTACAGACGATTTTTACGTTCGCACTTATGTAAGCTTTGATGATCTGAAAAATATTCCCCGCGAAAAATTTGAATGGATTGAAGAATGGCATGCCGGCGAAAGAAAGTACCTGGTGGGTGTACTGCGTTTTAAAGAACTGAAAGAAAACACCTGGTGGAAGGAAAATAATGTATCGCTCATTCTTGCACCCGACGCTATTATTGAAGATATAGAAATAAGAAAATTGAAAAAGAAAAGTTTGGAGCTGGCCGGCATATTGGATTAATAACCCAATAAGCAGCCTGTCGCTCTTACCGCTTTCCAAAATTGCCGGGAATTTTGGCCTTCCCCACTCCGTGAAGAGCGTTTGGGGTGAAGGATGCAGCCTGAATAATAAAGATGTGCATACAGGCTAACTTCCGGTAGATGGGGAAGCAAAATCAGCAAAAAATCTTCCTGCATCTCCATATTCTTCCTGCCCTGTAGCTCAAAATTTTAAAATACGCTTTCGCCCATCTACCGGCACAATTTGCCTTCGCGACTTTTCTGCGGGCTCACTACACTTAACCAATAACAGTTTTTCTTCATTCTGTATCTGTAAAGCCTTTTGTGCCTGGCATACACTCTACTTATAATCCGCTATCTCAATCAGCCTGGTTACATCCTGCACTATAATCTTTCTGCCTTTGGTTTCAACTATACCCTTCTCTTTAAATTCAGATAACAGCCGCACCACATTTTCCCTTGCTGTACCAACAAGATTCGCCAGGTCATCCCTGCTCATATTAATTTCCACAGCCATTCCTGGCTTAAAATTCACCTTGTATTTTTCACGCATTACAATTAGCTGAAGTGCCAATCGCTCCCTCACCGACTTTTGCGCAAATAAAGAAAGACTGTTTGCCAGCACGGCAAATTCGTGACTCAGTGTTTTCAGCAATCGCTTATTAAGAATTTCAGACTGCCTTACCGCTTCCAAAAAATTTTGCCGCGGTATAAAAGCAATCGTACTCTCTTCCAATGCAGCCGCAGAATCGGGGTAACGGTCTTCTGCAAGAATAGCATGATAGCCTATCAACTCACCGGTATTGGCAACATAAATGATATATTCCTTTCCCTCCGGGTCAAGTTTATACTTTTTTACTTTGCCCGATACGATAAAAAAAATACCATCAGGAAATGTACCTTCTTTAAAAATAACTTCTCCTTTCCTGTACAACTTTTCAGTTCTGTTGGCGATAAGCAATCCATATTCCTGTCCCGGCAAATTTGCAAGAACGGATTCACTCTTAAAATCCCATTTATCTATTGGAAATATGCCCTTAATACTCATTCATACAAAAATACCGTTTAAAGCATATAACCTTAGCAAAAGTGATAAAGTTTACTGTTCTGCGTTTATATCCCCGATACCTTTGCACATTGTAATATAACATCAGGTTCCCGCTGTTTTTATGCTTTATACATACAAAAAAGAATCACCGGATATATGGTTTACCTCTGACACCAGGTTTAATGGATTATATCCGGAATATATTCAAACACTTGCACGCCGCCATTGGACTCCGCTGAACATTGCAAAAATGGCTGCCGGCTTTCTTGCAGCAGATGACAATGTAAGCGTACTGGATATAGGCAGTGGAGTTGGAAAGTTTTGCCTGGGAGCTGCATACTTTAAACCCAATGCAATGTTTTACGGGGTAGAGCAACGGAAAAACCTTATTCAGTATGCAGAAAGTGCCGCTAATATTCTCGGACTTGATAATGTAGATTTTATACACGGTAATTTCACACAATTGTCGTTTAAAGATTTTGATCATTTCTATTTCTATAATTCGTTTTATGAAAACCTTGTAGACACCGACAAAATTGATGACAGCATTGATTACTCGGGAGAACTATACCATTATTACAGCCGCTACCTGTGCAGGCAACTTTCCGATACCGTTAGTGGAACAAGGCTTTGCACTTACCATAGTATGGAAGATGAAATACCCAGCGATTTTTGTGAAGTGGGCGGTGCTTTGAATGGCTTATTAAAGTTCTGGATAAAACCTTAATTACGAAGTTGATTAATGACCTAACCCTGACCTCTTGAAAGCGTAACATTCCGGCAAAGGAAGTATTCATATATACTTCCTTTAAGTCGGTAAGCCCAACGAACGATTTGTCGTCTGATTTTTATTGTAGAATTTTTTTCCGATGCTTAAGCCCAAATTACTTGATACATTAAAAGGTTATACCGCCGGTCAATTCCGGAAAGATGCGATGGCAGGGGTCATTGTGGGCATTGTAGCGTTGCCACTTGCTATCGCGTTTGCGATAGCAAGTGGCGTTACACCCGAAAAAGGATTATATACGGCTGTAATAGCCGGCTTTATTATTTCCGCGCTTGGAGGCAGCCGCGTACAAATTGGAGGACCAACCGGCGCATTCATCGTAATTGTATTTGGCATTGTGCAGCAGTACGGCGTTAATGGTTTGATCATCGCTACACTTATTGCAGGCGTAATGCTTATTATAATGGGATTTGCAAAGCTCGGTTCCGTTATTAAATTCATACCACACCCTTTAATTGTGGGTTTTACCAGTGGTATAGCGCTTCTTATTTTTTCATCGCAGATAAAAGATTTTTTTGGATTGCAGATGGGTACTGTGCCCGCTGAGTTTGTTGAAAAATGGGAAAGCTATTTTATGCATTTTGGCAGCTTGAATATATATGCAGTGATAATTGCAGCAGCAACCGTTATTATTATATTGTTTTCACCAAAAGTTACAAGAGTTATTCCAGGTTCGTTGTTTGCTATTTTACTCAGTACTGTTGCGGTACAATTGTTTCACCTGCCGGTTGAAACCATTGGCAGCAAATTCGGCGACATCCCTTCTTCACTGCCGAATCCGGTAATACCTCACCTTGATTTTGCTACTGTAAAAGCGATGATACAACCGGCATTTACCATTGCTTTACTGGCAGGCATAGAATCCTTATTATCCGCTGTAGTTGCAGATGGTATGATCGGTGGAAATCACCGCTCAAACATGGAACTGGTTGGGCAGGGAACAGCAAATATATTTTCAGCGCTTTTCGGAGGCATTCCTGCAACAGGCGCTATTGCCAGAACTGCCACCAATATCAAAAATGGCGGACGTACACCTGTTGCCGGTATTATTCATGCATTAACGCTTTTGGTGATCATGCTTTTTGTAGGCAAATGGGTAGCATTGATACCTTTAGCATCATTAGCCGGTATATTGATGGTTGTAGCGTATAATATGAGCGAGTGGGAAAGCTTTGTTTCAATCTTAAAAGGTCCAAAAAGTGATGCCGCTGTATTACTGGTTACATTTTTACTAACGGTATTTATTGATTTAACTGTAGCCATTGAAATAGGAATGGTGCTGGCAGCTTTTTTATTTATGCGAAAAATGGTACAGTTCAGCGGGGTGAATGTTTTTACAAAAGCCATTGATGATGGAGAGCAGGTGAAAAGTAAAGAGGATATTGAAAACTTTACCATACCCAAACATGTACAGGTATTTGAAATTACAGGACCAATGTTTTTTGCTGCCGCCTATAAATTTAAAGAAGCGATGCGGATACTGGAAACACCTCCTAAAGTTCTCATCATACGTATGCGGCAGGTGCCGATGATTGATGCTACAGGTATAAAAACACTAAGAGATGTTTTGCATCAAACCAAACAAAGGAAAACAAAACTGATTTTATCCGGAGTAACAGAAGGGCAGGTATTGACTGAATTACAAAAATCAAGATTACTGTTTGCCATAGGCAAGGCGAATGTTTTACCAACGTTTACTTTAGCAATGGAACGGGCTCAACAATATTTATTACAGGAAGCAGCAGATAACACACCTGCAGATAAAATATAATTATGGAATCAAAAACAACTTCAGCTAAAAAAGCATTTATCATCCATTATAAAGAAGAAAAACTAAAAGTAAGCTCGTCCGACCAGATCGTATTTTCGTTAGAATTTCCTGATGGCAAACAAAAACAGATAACTTTTGAGTTAGACTCAGATATGGATCTCCAATGGAAATATGTTTCCGGAGAAACTACTGTCGCCACCAAGGAAATAGGCGGGTTAATCGAGAAAGAGATGATGGCGTAGAAATTTTTACGGATTTCAAAAATTGAGATGACTTCCTCACTCAAAACGACCTGGTGTTTATTAAACAATTGAGGCGGGATTATTATGAAAGTAAGCGTATGAGTAATTACAAGCCCCCCTTTAATGCCGGCAATAAAATCAAAACACGCTTACCATTAAATTTCAAATCTCAAATCTTTAATTATTTACGCTTTCACCATTATCTTTACGTACTGCCATGCACGAGCTTTTACTCAAACATATCGCTATGCACATATCCTTGTCGCCAGACGAGGAGCAATATTTTCTCAAAGCAGTTACATTAAGAAAGTTAAGGAAAAAACAGTTTTTGTTGCAGGAAGGAGACATAAGCAAGGGAACCGCTTTTGTAATCAAAGGCCTCCTGAAAGTATACTCTATGGATAGAAATGGCGTAGAGCATATCATACAATTTGCTCCACCCGGCTGGTGGGCCGGAGATATGAAGAGCTATAAAACCCGGCAACCCGCCACATTGTTCATTGATGCAATTGAAGACACCGAAATATTATGGATACGAAGAGAAGATCTTGACCAACTTTACACACAGATACCTGTGTTAGAACGTTTTTTCAGAATACTGGCTGAAAATTCCGTTATCAATTACCAGGAAAGACTCATCGGAACTCTAAGCCTGCCGGCTGCTGAAAGATATTATGCGTTTTGTTCAAAATACCCTTCTCTTATTGAGCAATTACCTCAAAAATATGTGGCTTCCTATATTGGTGTTACACCCGAATTTTTAAGCAAAATGCTTAAAAACAAAACCGCTTAACCTGTTTTCTTAATCTACATTAAGCATCCGGCTTAACATACATTATTTACTTTGGTTTTCTGTCGTAGTAGTTTTGTGTGTTAAAAAAAAGGAGCGATATGAAAACAAACATTATGCTGGTATCATTCAACACTTCAATATTAGAAAATATCGGGAAAGGAGTGAACAGAAAAGATGTTGCATTGCATATTACCGGCAGCATTGAAAACGCTATAGAAAAATTTCAGCAAAATGGCATTGATATTGTTTTTGTAAGCGGTGACATTGATACTACAGGTAAACGCAAGCTGATGAAAATATTGAACCTGCATGATGAAAATGTGAATATTATAGTATTTGACAGCAGTGCCGATATTAGGACGATCATCACAAACACATTATATCATAAAATGAAAAACAATTTTTCATTTATTGACGATGCGCTGACTGATGCAAGGTTTAATATAAGAGTGGAAGAATAGGCAATGGGCAACAGTGAATAGTGAATTATTTTAAAACATTTTATTAAAATCAACGATATGAAAAAGCAAATTGAAGCAATAATAAAAAAGCCCTTAAGGCCAGGAATGGTTGGTGACGGTTTCAGGGTATACAATTATATTCCGGCTGCAGGTATAGCACAGCAAAGAATGAGCCCTTTCCTGATGCTTGATTTTAACGCGGCCTACGACTTTGGCGCGTCAGATCATATACGCGGCGTGGATGTACATCCACATAAGGGATTTGAAACAGTAACCATTGCTTACAAAGGCAGTGTTGCGCACCATGATAGCGCCGGCAACAGCGGTGTAATTAACCCGGGTGATGTACAATGGATGACGGCAGGCTCGGGTATCCTGCACAAAGAATACCACGAAGAAAATTTTTCTAAAAAAGGTGGGGTATTTGAGATGGTGCAGTTGTGGGTAAATCTTCCTAAAAAAGATAAATTAACAAAGCCGCATTACCAATCGCTTACAAAAGATAATATAGCTAAAGTTCAATTGCCTGGTAATGCAGGAGAAGTTAACGTTATTGCAGGAGTATTTAATGGAACAAAAGGCGCTGCAACTACTTACTCTCCGCTGAATGTATATGATATAAAACTGAACAAAGAAGGAGAGGTAAAGATTGACTTACCGGCAGTATACAATACCGCTTTATTAATGGTAAACGGCAGCGCGGTTGTAAATGATGAAGCAGCTCCGGAACACAGCTTTTTATTATTTAAAAATGAAGGCGAGCAGGTTATTATAAGAGCTACAGGAGATGCAGTAATATTAGTATTGAGCGGAGAATCATTGAATGAACCCATAGCAAGCTATGGACCTTTTGTAATGAATACACAGGAAGAGATTATAGAAAGCATTAATGAATACCAGGCAGGGAAATTCGGGGTCTTGGTGTGATGGGCTTTGGGGTGTCGACAGTCAGCTATCAGCTGTCGATGGACCTGCAACCTGAAACCTGTAACTTGCAACCGTTACGCTGCTTTTAAAAACATACACTATGCAAAAGAATATAGACTATATACTGGCGGGTAGAGAAAAAAACATAACCAAAGAAGAAGTAGTGCTGCAGCCTTTGCCTCATAAGGATTTCAGGTTTGCAAATCCATTTATTGTACTGCATCACAAGTTGCCGGGAACAATTCCGCCAGGCGCTAAGCAACGTATACATCCACATCCGCATAGGGGCTTTGCACCTGTTACTATAATGTTGCAGGGAGAAGGTTATCATAAGGATAATGCCGGGCATGACGAAACCGTATATGCCGGCGATGTGCAATGGATGTTTGCCGGAAAGGGATTATTGCATAGCGAAGGGCCTACAGATAAAATACTGAAAGAAGGCGGTGTGCAGGAATTTATACAATTGTGGATCAATGTGCCGGCCAGTCATAAGTGGGATGAGCCGGCATATCAATCCGCAAGGCAATCTTCATTGCCCCGGGTGCTTGTGCAGCAAGGGGCTTCATTCTATCTTATCAGTGGTGAATATGATGGCAATACCGGGCCATTAAAAAGCTTTACGCCTGTTATTTTAATTAACGGAACAATACAGGCAGGTAACCGTGTGCAGTTTTCGGCTACTCCCGGTTACTGGACACTGATATATATAATAAGCGGCAGCATTTGTATTAATAACGAAACTATAGCAGCACATAACCTTATTGTTTTTGAAAAAAACAATGAAGAAGTTATTGTACACGCGAAGGAAGATGCAAGATTATTATTTCTTTCTGCAGAACCTATTAATGAACCTGTTGCCGCTAAAGATAATTTTGTGATGAACACCGCCGAAGAGGTTAACCAGGCAATAGAAGATTATAAAAAAGGAATTTTCGGAATTTTAAATTATTAAACAATGAACGAACAATTCATTTCTTTGCCACTCATCAACAATACCAGGGAAAACCGTTTTGAAATGGTAGTTGACGGTGCTACATCTATTATTGAATACAGGCAATTACCCGGAGCACTGGCTTTGCTGCATACAGAAGTACCTCAAATACTGGAAGGCAAAGGAGTAGCCGCAGCTATTGTTGAAAAAACATTCAATTATGCTAAAGAAAATAATGTAAAAATTATTCCTTTATGCCCGTATGTGCTGGTTTATTTAAAGAAACACCCTGAATGGAATATCCTTATTCACGAAGATTATAAAAAATAAAAGATGATACAACTGAAAGTAATTACTGCAAGTACAAGACCTTCCCGAAAAGGCCCTGCTATATCGCACTGGATACTGGAATTATTGAAACAATATGACGCTGTACAGGTTGAGCACCTTGATCTGAAAGAGATAAATCTTCCATTCCTGGATGAGCCACATCACCCGAGGTTAAGAAAATATACTAAAGAGCATACCATACAATGGAGTAAAACCATTGACAGTACAGATGCTTTCATTTTTGTTACACCTGAATATAATTATGGTTTTCCTGCCACATTAAAAAATGCGCTGGATTATTTGTTTGAAGAATGGGCATATAAACCGGTTGGTATTATTAGTTACGGAGGCTTATCTGCCGGCACCAGGTCTGCACAAATGCTGAAGCAGGTAATAACCACCCTCAGAATGATGCCGCTTACAGAAAGCGTTGCTATCCCCTTCTTTACAAAGCATATTAATGAGGATGAAAAATTCATAAGCGATGAAGCGCTTGATAAATCAGCAAATACCATGATTGCTGAATTAATAAAATGGACAAACGCATTGAAGACAATGAGAAATAAATAAGCATTTTCCTGGTGTATGACTTGTTTCATTGTCGAAAAATTAACAGTGGTTCCGAACCTTTGGAAGGTTCGGAACCCTATTAATGTATATATAGCTGGGTACTCCCGGAAAATTTACACTTCACCCGGTATTAATTACCAATAATCCACTCTATATTTCATGTACTTAAAGCACTTGTATATGAAATATATTTCTTCAACACTCATCTTCCTTCTCTTTTGCAGCACCCAACTCCTGTTTGCAGATCAATCATCTTTTCAAAAAGATGCTGAACCTGCCGCTTACAGAATAATATTAAGCCCCACCGCTTCTGAATCTGAAACATGGGCTGCGGAAGAACTGCAGCATTGGCTGTACGAAATAAGCGGAGAGTATCTCCCTGTGCAAAGAAATGCAGATTATGCCGGACCAAAAATTGTAATCGGTTACCAGGATATCATCTCAACAACAGGCACCGAAATGCCTGCCGAAAACGATGAATCATTTCAATATTTCAGTAAAGGCAAGGACATTTTTATATACGGCGGAAAACAAAGAGGCACCATGTATGGCGTATTTTCCTTCCTGGAAAATGAATTCGGCTGCCGCTGGTATACGCCACGTGTAACTGTTATTCCTAAAAAAGAAAAACTTGTTTTTGGGCAATACAATTACAAAAGCGCTCCCGGTATACAGGTTCGTAATGATTTTTATTTTGAAGCATTTGACCCTATATGGGCGGCAAGAAATAAAATGAACGGAAGAATGAATTATGTGAAACAGCCGGGAGGAGTTGAAGCTTTTTGGGCTGTGCATACCTTCTACCCGTTGATGCCACCTGCTGAGTTTTTTGACAGGCATCCTGAATACTACAGCCTGATCAATGGGAAAAGAACTTTTGAAATAATTAAAAACGATCATCACCAATTGGCACAATTATGCCTCAGCAATAAAAACGTGCTGCGCATAATAACTGAGCGCATCAAACAAAAAATACGGCAGAATCCAGAATACATGATCTATGATGTATCGCAGAATGATTATTACAATGCCTGCGAATGCGATAAATGCCAGGCTATCGTAAAAAAAGAAGAAGCCGAATCAGGCCTGATGATATGGTTTGTAAACCAGGTAGCCGAAGCGGTAGAAAAGGAATATCCCGGTAAGTATATTGGTACGCTTGCTTACCAATATACCCGCAAACCACCGCTGAACATAAAGCCACGTAAGAATGTTGTAGTAAGGTTATGCCCGATAGAAGCCTGTGTAGCACATGATCTGAAATCATGCGAAAGAAATACATCGTTTTTAGATGATATGCAGAAATGGGCAACCATCTCTCCTCAACTGTATATATGGGATTATGTAGTAAATTTTGCTCATTACATTATGCCATATCCAAATTTTGCAGTGCTGCAGTCCAATATCAAAACATTTAAAGAAAACAAATGTATCGGCATTATGGAGCAGGCAGCATATCAAAGTCGCGGCGGAGAATTTTCTGAATTAAAAGCCTATCTTATCGCAAAACTTTTATGGAATCCCGATACTAATACCGGCGATGTTATTGATGATTTTATGTATGGTTATTATGGGCACTCCGGCAGGTTAATAAAACAATATTTTACTCTTGCACAAAGTTTGATTACGCCACAACAGCATATCAAAATTGGGCTAAGACCTACCGATGCAATTTTTACTGATGAGTTTGTAAATACATCTGTACAGATCTTTAACGAAGCAATAAAGGTTGCCGACAATGAATCCATAAAATCACGGGTTGAACTTACCGCTTTACCGGTATATTATTTAAAATGCAGGAGAGATCCTGCAGGATCGCGAAGTGACGGCACATATGATAAAGCAATGAATATTATTCAGCGGGAAGGCATTACCCACCTGGCTGAATCTGAACAAACCATTGAGCGGTTCAAAACATTTGTAGAAGAAGCTAAATAAAACATACGGTTAATAACGCTGCATTCCCATAAGCATTTCATTTATATAAATTATCAATTGTAAAGTTTGTACAAGAGGAATGGTACATCTATATTAAACCATTACATTTACAGGATAGTGCAGGACGCCTGTTTTAAATGTAATATTTAGCTTACAGCCTCTGTTGCAATTGTATTCAGTTCCACAGAATTGTTGCACACAATAATCGACTTGAATGACTTGCCATGATTAAAAAAGTATATTCTTGTATTCCTGTTTCAGTTTGGGTCATCTTCTGCTATTGTGTATTTCAGCAAAGCATATTTTCGTTATGTAAGGTATTTAGCAACAATGTTTTTCTCAGGCCTTTTATGCAACCCAATAAAATGCAATCAGCTTATTCATATTCAACTTCAATAAATAATAAATTTATACGCAAATCAATTTTCCACTTATGCAAGTAAACAATTATTCCCTGAAGCTGTCTTTGCTTTCTTTAATGGCACTTTTCGTGATGTTCTCATGCAAAGGCCCAGGAACAGAAAAAAAAGATGGTGCTCAAAATGCAAATCCCAAAATTGACAAACTGAAATTACCTACAGGGTTTCATGCTGAGCATTTATTTGGACCTTCTGAAAACGGAGATGGCTCATGGGTAGCTATGACGTTTGATGATAAAGGCAGGCTGATCGCATCTGACCAGTATGGTACTTTATACCGCATGCAACTGGCGCCGATAGGTGATACAACTCCTCCCAAAGTTGAAAAGCTAATTATTGCAAAAGATACTGCTGCTGTCAGCATGGGATATGCTCATGGTTTATTGTATGCATTTAATAGTTTGTATGTAATGATCAACCATCGCAGTGATGATAAATTTTCCAAAGGAAGTGGTTTATACCGCCTCCAGGATACCGATGGCGATGATCAGTTTGATAAAGTAACCTTACTAAAAGCTTTAGAGGGTGAAGGTGAGCATGGACCTCATAGTATTATCTTGTCTCCTGACAAACAATCGCTTTATGTAGTTGCAGGAAATTTCACCAAAATTCCTCAAATGGATAACTATGCCGGATCCGGCCCTTCTAACTGGCAGATTGATAATTTATTCCCGCTGGTAAAAGACCCTAACGGGCACGATGATGTGGTAAATACACACGGCGGATGGGTTGCACATGTTGACTCTACCGGTTCAAAATGGGAATTGATAAGCTCCGGGTTCCGCAATCCCTATGATATAGCGTTTAACGAATACGGTGATTTGTTTACATATGATTCTGATATGGAATGGGATTTTGGTACTCCCTGGTACAGGCCAACACGTATATGCCATGTAACAAACGGCAGCGAATTTGGCTGGCGACAGGGCACTGATAAATGGGCTCCTTATTTTCCGGATAATCTGCCCGCAATTCTCAATATCGGTCAGGGTTCTCCTACCAATGTTGTTTCAGGGCTTGACGCCCGTTTTCCTGAAAAATACCGCAAAGCAATTTTTGCCTTCGACTGGAGCTTTGGTATCATTTACGCTATTCACCTGGAGCGTGATGGTTCATCATATAAAGCAAAAGGAGAAGAATTTATTTCCGGTGCGCCGTTGCCTTTAACAGATGGCGTAATAGGACCTGACGGCGCTTTGTATTTTATGACAGGAGGCCGCAGACTTGAATCTGACCTGTACAGGGTATATTATAAAGATAACAAAGAAGACAACAGCCCATTAACCGCTCCTGCCTTAAGCGAAGAACAAAAAATACGCAGGCAGCTGGAAGCCTACCATGGTGCACCTAAAGCTGATGCACTTGCGGTGGCATGGCCACAACTAAAAAGCAGTGACCAGTTCATCAGGTTTGCTGCACGCATTGCGGTAGAACATCAACCGGTAAATGAATGGCAGGAAAAAGTCTTGCAGGAAAAAGACCCTGTTGCTTTAACCCAGGGTGCTATCGCTCTGGCAAGACAAGGCAAACCTGCTGTAAAGAATCAATTGATAGCAGCATTAACCACTATTGATTATGCGGCGCTTTCCGAATCTCAGCAACTGGATTTATTGCGTGCATTTGAATTAGTGCTGCTGCGCATGGGAAAACCAGATGCAGCAATGACAGCAAGGATCGCAGCATATTTTGATGCGCATTATCCTGCTAAAACCAATAATCTCAACAGGAGCCTGAGCAAACTACTGGTATATATTGATGCACCTAAGGCAGTAGATAAAACAATGAGTTTACTGGCCACTGCAAAAGATGATGCTGATGATCAAAAAACATTGACCAACTCATCAGACTTAATCATGCGTAATCCGCAATACGGAATGGATATTGCCGGTATGTTGTCGAAAGTTCCTCCATTCCAGCAAACCTATTATGCAATTGTATTAAGCCAGGCAAAAAATGGCTGGACGCCGGAATTGAGAGATAAATATTTTGGATGGTTCTATACAGCCTTCAGTTATAAAGGGGGTCACAGCTTCAGAGGCTTTATTAACAACACCAGAAAAACGGCTTTAGCCAATGCACCCAAGGCTGATTTCGCACATTTGAATACTATTTCCGGTGATTCAATTTCCAACAGAAGTGGTTTTCAGATGGCAGATGATGCTCCTCAACCGAAAGGTCCGGGCAGAAGATGGAAAATGGAAGATGCCGTAGCTGTGATAGATAGTGGTATTAATAACCGCAACTTTGAAAATGGTAAAGCAATGTTTGCGGCTTCACTATGTATTTCCTGTCATACTATGAAAGGTGAAGGTGGTGTTGCAGGTCCGGATCTAACACAACTGGGTACACGCTTTTCGCCAAAAGATATGCTGGAAGCTATTATTGAGCCCAACAAAACCATTTCTGATCAATATGGTTCTACTGTATTTTTCCTTAAGGATGGCAGTTCGGTTACAGGTAGAATTGTAAACCAGGATAATGAGAATTATTCTATCTCACAAAATCCTTTTGCCCCACAAATAGTAAGAAGCATTGCAAAGAAAGATGTTGAACGTACACGTGTATCTGATGTTTCTCCCATGTTGCCCGGTATGATTAACCGGTTAAACAGTGATGAACTGAGAGATCTTATCGCTTACCTGATGGCTGGTGGTAATAAAGACAGTGAAATCTATACCGGAAAAAAATAAAATACAATATCCACTTTTGAAAGGGCCGCTCCATATGGGGCGGCTATTTTATTGAGCTTATCGTTTTATAATAATGCAATACACCCGCTCAACATATACAAATTTTCTTTCAAAAATAAAACACATTTGTCTGTAGCAACTATTACAACGATCCACTTGCTTTCCCTATCCCCAAACCCTATTATATCCTTTGGAGAGATTCTGCCCTGCGGAATTAAGAAAACGGGTAATAATATTCCTTCCTTGTAAGTATCAAAAGGCAGACCGGGCTTTTTTGGCCCGGTCTGCTATATAAAACCCCTAAACTAAACTACCCGTTTCTATGTTATATGTAAAAACAGTGCCATTCCTATAAAAGGCGTAATTTTAAATAGAAAAAAGGCAGTATACGGGCTATATTACCCATAGCGTGGAATTAATTTCTCAAGGCCAAGCATAAACTGCCCGGGTAATTTATATTAACAAACACTTATTCATTCAACCTGATTTTTGGCAGGATAATGTATATAGTATTAAAGTAAATTTGATAAACTAATCTATTGACAATTAAAATCAATCATTATGAAAGTAGATTCAAAAGTGTTATTGGGCTTATTAGCCGGAGCAGCTATTGGAGCAATCGCAGGTATATTATTCGCTCCTGACAAAGGTTCTGAAACGCGTAACAAAATAAAGAAAAGCGCAGGTGATGCAGGTGATAGCCTTAAGCATTCCTTCAATGATTTTGTTGACACCGTGAAAGATAAATACCGCAAGGCGAAACATGACGCAGAAGATCTGGCAGAAACTGGTGCTGCTAAATTCAACCAGGTTAAAAACTCTGTAAGCTAAATTAAAATTAATTAAACCGGCGACAACTTAAAAAGAACAGATGAGAGAAGAAACCATTTCCGAAAGCATAGAAGATCTGCTTGGTGATACAGGCAAATACATAGAGGCAAAGGCAGAATTATGGAAATTGAAGGTTGCTGACAGAACTACTGAAGCAACTGCGTCCATTGCAACACAATTAATATTGGTTTTTATAGCTATTATAGCATTAACCTTACTTAATATTGCTGTGGCCTTGCTTATAGGCAAATGGTTAGGAGAACTGCATTATGGATTTTTTATTGTCGCCGGTTTTTATATTCTGCTGGGGATTATTGTTTATGCCTTTCGTAAACAAATCATTCAAACGCCTCTATACAATGTTATTATAAATAAGATTTTAAAATGAGCGAAAAAAAAACAGCGGGAGATATCAGGGCAAGAATAGCACTGCTTGAGGAGCAAACACATTTAATGGAAGATAACCTGAAAGAGCGTTTTCATGCTACCTACAAAAAAATTACCCCGGGCAATATATTAAAAAACACCCTTTCTGATTTTAATGATACACCCGGACTTAAATCAACGCTGCTTTCTACAGTCCTTAACCTGGGTTTAGGTTTTGTTGGAGGAAGAATGATGCTGGGCAAAGGTGGTATAGCAAAAAAAGCCGCCGGCGCGGCACTTCAATTTGGCGCAGGTAAATTTATGGGACTTGGAAAAAAATTAAATGTGCTGAAACGATTTACAACAAGTTTATTTTCTAAAGAAAAAGCATAGCGTATTACTCAAAATATTTTAACTGATTTCATAGAGTGAAAGCTGTTTATACTAATAATTTTTCCGCTGTTATTTAACCTGCTTAAACGAGCTATATTTTAAAGCGCTGTTAAGCGGAATAATAGCTACATGCAGCACTTAAGCATCCGAAAATTCATGTAAGGCTTGTAAGTGCAGTTAAAAAATAATCAGGAGCTTATCTTGTCCATAACTTTTATTCCTTTTTGATTTGCGCAGGTAATTGTTTTATAATGTGCATACATCGCTAAAAAAGGGGGATTGCCTGATTTATCTTCACCAAATGAGCTTGCTTCCATTAATCATCCATAAAACCAGGCTGTAACTATACTCAATTAAAAAGACTTAAAATTTATGACACTTCCCTATAATTAAACTTTAGCCGTTAAATGAATACTATGTAAAAACGTTAGCCAATTTGAGCCGCAAAGCAACCAGACTTACCAGCACAAAATATTAATATTGCATTATAATATGGGAAAAAAAATTCCCTGTTTTAATAAATACCTGTTTTAAAATTTACGGAACACTTTTAGACTTAAAGCAGGTAACCATTTATGAAGACAAACCAACGTACGTACATAATTTCCAAAAAACTTGATGGCTTTTTCAGCGGTGTATATGCAATTATGAATTTTATAGGGAGGTTTTTCAGGGAACTGGGACCGCCTTATGAATGGAGAGAAATCGTTCGCCAATGTTATATGGTAGGCTGGAAATCTTTGCCACTGATATCTGTAACAAGCTTCGTGGTAGGAATAGTGTTTACAAAACAGTCCCGCCCATCGTTGGCAGAATTTGGTGCAACATCATGGCTACCATCACTTGTTGCCATTGCTATATTCAGAGCCCTGGCGCCACTGGTTACAGCGCTTATAGCTGCCGGAAAAGTTGGCTCCAATATCGGCGCTGAATTAGGCTCTATGCGGGTAACAGAACAAATTGACGCGATGGAAGTTTCGGCAACAAATCCTTTTAAATTTCTTGTAGTAAGCCGCGTGTTGGCCACAAGCTTTATGCTGCCGGTATTAATGTTTTATATGGCATTCATCAGCATGATAGGGGCGTATCTGAATATTCTTGTTAATGAAGACACAAGCTTTACAGCTTTCTTTATAAAAGCTTTGGAAAAAATATCCTTTCTTGATTTTTTTTCTTCCCTGATAAAAACCATTGTTTTTGGATTCAGCATCGGTATTATTGGATGCTACCAGGGATACAATGCAACGCAGGGTACACAGGGTGTTGGACGTGCTGCCAATTTTGCAGTAGTAACTGCAATGTTTGTTGTTTTTATTGAGGAGATCATAGCTGTTCAAATTACAAACTGGTTCAGGTAATGTATTATGCATAAAAAGAGGCGATATAATAACACAGAGCAGCAGCATGCTGATATTGTGATCAGGGATCTGTATAAATCCTTTGGTACAAACACTGTATTGAAAGGAGTAAATCTTGATGTGTACCGCGGAGAGAATGTTGTAGTACTGGGAAGATCAGGAACCGGTAAATCAGTATTAATAAAAATTATAGTTGGATTACTAAAACCTGATAGCGGTACTGTTATGGTATTGGATCAGAACGTGGCAGAACTTAATGATAAGGCCTTATTACAATTAAGGCTGAAGATTGGTTTTTCATTTCAGAACAGCGCATTATACGACAGTATGACGGTAAGAGAGAATCTTGAATTTCCACTATTGCGTAACTCAAGAAATCTTACAAGAGCGGAAATAAATACAGATGTAGAAGAGGCACTGGATGCCGTTGGGTTAAAGCAAACCGTTAATCAGTATCCTTCAGAATTATCAGGCGGGCAACGTAAGAGAATAGGCATAGCGCGAACGCTTATTATGCGGCCGTCTATTATGTTATATGATGAACCAACCGCCGGGCTTGACCCGGTTACAAGTGTTGAGATAAATAGTCTTATTAATGAAGTGCAGGAAAGATATAATACTTCTTCCATCATTATTACGCACGATCTCACCTGCGCTAAAGCTACTGGAGACAGGGTAGCGGTTTTACTGGATGGAAGTTTTGCACAAACAGGAAGCTTTGAAGAAGTATTTTCTACCAAAGATGAAAGAATAAACAGTTTTTACGAATATAATTTTATAGAATAATGGAAGCGCAAAAAAACAGGAAAGCGGTTATTACAGGAATATTTGTGACCATTGGCATGGCTATATTTATTGCAGGCATATTCACGCTTGGCGGGCAACAGAAAACTTTTGTAAAATCCGTAAACGTATATGCTGTTTTTGATGATGTAAGTGGTTTACAGCAGGGAAATAATATCTGGTTCTCGGGGGTAAAAATCGGTATAGTAAAGAAAATAGAATTCTATAATAGTTCTCAGGTAAAAGTTACACTTCATATAGAAGAAAAAGCACGTGAATTTATTCGTGCAGATGCAAAAGCAAAAATCAGTACAGATGGTTTGATAGGCAATAAAATTATTGTTATATACGGCGGAACACAAAAAGTACCGGCAATAAAAGGAGACGAAAATCTTGCGGTGGAAAAGACAACCAGCAATGATGAAATGTTTGCCACATTGCAGGAAAGCAATGATAACCTGGCTGATATTACACGTAATATTAAAACAGTGAGCAAGCAATTGATAGACGGGCAGGGTACATTAACTGCATTATTGAATGAGCGCACCATGTATAACGAGTTGAACAGTGTAATTGCAATTTTGAAACGGGCGGCTAACAACAGCGAAAAACTTACGGAAAGTATTGCAGCATACAGCACCAGGCTTCAAACACCAGGTACGCTTGCATCAGATCTTGTCAGTGATACTACTATTATTCCCAATTTAAGAGAAACCTCCCGCCAGATTCATATGGCGTCAGATGCTATTGTTGCCTTAAGTGATAATATTAAAGACGCATCCCGCGCATTAAACGACAGCAGTAATGTAATAAGCGTATTGCTTCGCGATAAAAAAACTGCCGATAATTTAAAATCTACCATTAAAAACCTTAACAGCGGCAGCAAAAAACTGGATGAAGATCTTGAAGCATTGCAGCATAACTTTCTATTACGCGGTTTCTTCAGAAAAAAAGCCAAAAATGAAGCAAAGGCTGCAGCAGATAGTATTTCAGCTAATCAATAACACAGATCTGGATTAATTTTTACCGAAATTCCGGTAAAATCACTCATTTGGGTGAGAGAGTGTAATGCAAAGTATTTCTACTTTTAGCAAACGTTATTACTATATTATAACAGTATTCAATATAAACATTTTTAATTTCACAGGATAAGGTAGGTCGCCTGGATTTTTCAATCCGGGCTTTTTTATACAAACAATAAAAAAAGAAAATGAGATATCGCCGCTTTTCTAAATTTTACACCTCAATACAGCCCTTATCATAATAAACTACTTCCATATTTCTCCCAACCTGTCATTAAATAAAAAAATGTGCAGATGTGAATAAAAAGTTAATCTGTGAACGGGAATTTTATGTATTTTAACAAATATGAACCCTACACATTTTATACTTCTGAACGAATTGCAACAGATGGAGCTTATCTGGGAAAAAGCCGTATACATTGGTGAAAAACAAAGTGAATTCTTTAAATACATTCTTTACAGGCTGGATGAGATGTATGTTGAAGAAACAAGGTATATCAGTTATAATTTTATGCATAAATTCAGATGCATTGAAGACAAGGAATTATTATCCACCTATACTCAGCCGCAGTAACTCAACAGCTATTACATAGAAGAATTATGCCTGATGCTTTCAGAAGCAAATTTTCTTTTATACCAGAATAATCTATCCCTAACATAGCTTACCTGGCAAATTATAACTTCCGCTATCTGCACAATTGTGTTCTCCTGCGCACATCATATGTTCGATAACGGACAGTTGCACCCCTGCTTTTTCTTTTAAATTACTACAAATCAGATGATTGTATATTGGCATACGCATTGGGCTCTTTTTACAGCAAATAAAAATTTGCACCTCCAACATGCTCAGAAACTATATTAAAACCGCCTGGCGGAATATAACACGCCATAAAATTTATTCAATTATAAATATCACCGGGTTAGCGATGGGGCTTGCTGCTTTCTGGCTGATCACGTTGTATATTGGTGATGAGTGGAGCTATGACAGGTTTAATGTAAATGCCGAAAGGATTGTGCGCGTTACACAACAGGCAAGATGGAACAATAACGAAATTAAGCAGGCAAATACTTCTCCCCCCTTTGCTGCTGCGCTTAAAAGCAGGTTCCCGGAAATTGAAGATGCAGCAAGAATAGATCTTGAAGGAGGAGGCATTATTACATATAATGAAAAGAAGATTAAACAGGAGGATATCTTTTTTGCAGACAAATCCTTACTGAAAATATTTACATACCATTTTTTATATGGCAGCGCTGCTACAGGGTTAAGCTCACCCGAATCAATTGTAATTACAGAAAGCCTTGCAAACAAAATTTTTGGCACTGCGGAAAAAGGTTATAATCAAACCATCATTTTCGATGGAAAATTTCCCGCTGTTGTTACCGGTATAATAAAAGATATACCTGGAAATTCGCATCTGCGGTTTAGTGCAGTTCGCGCAATGCCTGCTGATTATGGCGCTGACAACTGGCAAAACTTCAGCATATATACTTACCTGCTGTTGAAAAAAGAAGCTGATTACAAATTACTGCAATCAAAACTTCCGGCATTTGCAAAAGAAACCATACAGAAAATAATGAAGGTGGATGATTACAAGATGGAATTGCAACCACTTACTTCTATCCACCTGCATTCTGACCTTGAGTTTGAGCTTAGTTCAAATGGCAATATCAAACGGGTATATATATTTATGGCTATCGCCGCGCTCATATTGCTCATCGCCATCATCAATTATATGAACCTTTCTACAGCACGGTCTTCCACGCGGCTAAAGGAAATTGGCGTTCGTAAAGTTATAGGTTCAGAAAAGAAGCATATAGCAGGAATGTTTATGGCTGAGGCGATTCTGATTACATGCATATCTGCTGTTATTGCCGCGCTGCTTGTGCAACTTTTACTGCCGTTTTTCAATAATCTCACCGAAAAAAATTTATCTGTAAACCATTTTGGAATATATGTTACAGTTATCAGTCTTATTGGTTTTTCAATATTAACAGGTACGATAAGCGGTATATATCCTTCCTTTCTTCTTTCCCGTTTTAAAACAATTCCAGCATTAAAAGGACAGATGGGAAATATGTCGGGGAATGTTTTGTTCAGGAAGTCGTTGGTAGTATTACAATTTGTTATAACAGTAATAATGATAGCTGCGTCCATTATTATTTACCAGCAATTAAGTTATGTAAAAACAACTAATCTTGGTTTTAATAAAGACCAGGTATTGACTTTTCATATTGACGACAGGAATGTACGTACACAAATTGCTGCTATAAAAAATCAATTACTTCAGAACCCGGTGATAGAGGGTGCTGCCGCCGCTGGTAATCCTATTGGCAATAATGACCTTGGCGGCATGGGTTACCGGTTTGAAAAAGAAGGTGGAGGATTTTCAACAGCAACAACACTTGCCCAGGAATTAATGATTGATGCTGATTTTATCCCGACTATGGATGTTAAACTTTTACAGGGAAGGAATTTTTCTGCAGCAAATCCATCAGATAAATATGGATCGGCGCTGATCAATGAAACCCTGATGAAAAAATTAGGATGGAAAGATGCAACCGGCAAGAGATTGCAGTTTTCTATTGATAGTGATGGAACAACTATTGAGAGAACAATAGTGGGTGTAATCAAAGATTTCCATACTTATTCATTACAACATACCATTGAGCCGCTTGTAATGGTTATGCCGCCTGCCCCACAAACAGAAGATAATTTATATGTAAAGATTGCCAAAGGTAATACAGCAGAAGGCCTGGCATATATAACGGCTGTGTATAACCGCTTTGATAAAACCAACCAGGCCACCTATCATTTTCTTGATCAGAATTTTGCAAAGCAATATAAGGCGGAAGAAAAACAAGGCGAAATCGCTCTGATCTTCGCTATTCTGGCTGTTGCTATCGCCTGCCTTGGATTATTCGGGCTTGTAACATTTACCGCTGCCCAACGTACCAAGGAAATAGGTATTCGCAAAGTGCTGGGCGCTACTATTCCGGGAATTGTCGCGATGTTATCCTCAGATTTTTTAAAACTGATAGGTATAGCTATAATAATAGCTATACCGGTGGCATGGTGGGCAATGCATAAATGGCTGCAGGATTTTCCCTATCGCATACATGTACAGGGATGGGTATTGATATCAGCAGGCGCTATAGCTGTTATTATTGCTTTATGCACTGTTTGTATCCGTGCTATACAGGCAGCGATTGCTAGCCCGGTGAAGGCGTTACGGTCGGAGTAATTCCTCACCCCCTACCCCTCTCCACTCCGTGGGGTGCCTGGTTCAAAACAGGTTGATAAAATGTAGAGAGCGGGCGGTTGTGAATACGAAAATGAGAGCGAATATTTGAACGCTTTGCCTGGATATATTTTGTGGCTGCTGTGGTAGATAATATAGACTGGGTTTATTATGTAATACTTCTCTATTTCTACGGAAAGGAAGAGGAAAGCTTTAAGTCAAACACTTTAATAAATATAAATATGAAAAAAATACACTTGTTGTTAGCACTAGCTATAGCCTCCCTTGGCGTAAACGCACAATCTGGTAAAGAGCCTTTTATTACAAAATCTCTTGGTAACCAGGCATTGAAAAATGTACGCGCTGAAACTTCAGGCGGCTCTATCAGCCTAACAGGTAATAGTTCTGATCCAAGAATTGAAGTATATGTACATGCCGGCAATAGCAATGATAAGCTCAGTAAAGAAGAACTTCAGCAAAGGCTTAATGAAAATTATACGCTTGACATTGATATAAAAAATAATGAACTGGTTGCTGTGGCAAAACAAAAAAACAAGATCACCAACTGGAAAAAAGGATTAAGTATATCCTTTAAAATTTATACCGGCAATAAAATTGACAGCAAACTTTCTACAAGCGGAGGAAGCATTGCTATAGAAAATGTTACAGGCACACAGGATTTTGCTACAAGTGGCGGCAGCCTGCAGGTAAGTACCGTAAGCGGAAATATATACGGAAAAACATCGGGTGGAAGTATTTCACTGAAAAATGCCGAAGGAAATATAGATATGTCAACCAGTGGCGGAAGCATTACGGCCGCAGATTCAAAAGGTACACTTACACTCCATACTTCAGGAGGATCAGTACGGTTTCAAAATCTTGATGGAAAAATAAATATCGGAACAAGCGGCGGCTCACTGAACGGTGATAATATACAGGGGGATTTACTTGCGAAAACTTCCGGCGGCAGCATTGATCTTAAACAATTGTCGTGCAGCTTTGAAACAGCCACCAGCGGCGGTAATATCAATGTAGAAATAAAAGCGTTTGGCAAATATGCCAAGATAGAAAATTCAGGTGGCAATATTACTTTAAATATGCCCGGTGATAAAGGTGTTGATCTTGATTTGCACGGTAATAAAATTTCAACAGACAGGATAAATAATTTCAGCGGAAAACAGGATAGTGATAAAATGGTAGGCACATTAAACGGAGGTGGGATACCGGTAAATGTAAGCGCCGGTAGCGGAAGAATATCTCTTTACCTGAAATAATATTTTCCAAGATAATATCCAGTCTCATTTATGCTAAAGAATTATTTCAAAATTGCGGTAAGACATCTTACAAAACACAAGCTGTTTTCCATCATTAATATTTTATGCCTGGGCATAGGCATTACATTCGCCATGCTTATTGGTGAATATATCCTTCATGAAAAGCAGGTAAATATTGATATCCGCAATGTTGAGCAGCAATATATTATTAAGAGCAACTGGAAGGTAAAAGAGATGGGGTTGGATATTACTACATTGGGACCATTAGCGCAAACGCTGCGAAAGGAATATCCCGGCCTTGTTGCTGATTATTACAGGTATAACCCGGTTACCAATGTGGTTTCAGCAGGAGATAATTACTTTAAAGAAAATATAGCTATTGGTGATACCAGTTTCGTGAACATGTATGGATTGGCATTATTATATGGCAATCCACAGCAGCCTTTCACCAATAACAGTTCGGCTATAATTACAGAATCCTTTGCACTGAAACTCTTTGGACGGAAAGATGCTGTTGGACAAATACTCAGCGTACAGGGCGTTAATAATGAAAAGCAGGTTTATACTGTTTCCGCAGTCTTAAAAAATAAGCCCTATAATTCAGTACTTGATATTCTGGGTGATGAATATAGTGTTTTCGTGCCAACCGTTGGAAACCGGTATTATCCCGGCGGTGATCCGGCAGATAATTGGGCGCAGATATACGAAATAGGCGCGATTGAATTACAAAAAGGCGTGCAGCCAAAAGATCTTACTGAGCCAATAAAACAAGTGCTTGCCAAATATGCTTCTGCAGACATTAATAAAACTCTCACGGTAGAACTCGCTGCTGTAAAAGATTATTACATAAAATCAAATAATGGCGCGGTTCAGAAAATGATATTCACACTATCACTGGTGGTAATATTTATTATAGCGATGGCAGTGATCAACTTCATTAATATTAATATCGGCACCTCTTCATACCGCATTAAGGAGATAGGGCTGAGGAAAGTATTTGGCGGGGAGAGAAAGCAACTGATCATACAACATCTCACAGAATCATTATTACTTACTTTCCTGTCCGCTTTATTCTCTTTCATATTATATGAATTGTTGCGCCCATATTTTTCATCCATGCTAAATACACCTTTATCGCCGGTATGGAAATTTGACAATTACAGAATATTATTGTTAACAACACTGGTTATTATCGTAGGCTTTATTGCCGGCATATATCCTGCATTTGTTCTTAGCGCTGCTGATACCATAAATGCAGTTAAAGGCAAGATAGACGCTGCAAAGGGTGGACTTACTTTACGCAAAGCCTTGCTTATTGTTCAGTTCACACTGGCTATTGTAATATTCATCAGTGCGTTAAATGTATCTGACCAGGTTACTTATTTTTTCAAAAAAGACCTGGGATATAATAAAGAGCAGTTGCTGGTAGCCACTGCTTTTCCAAAGCAATGGGATTCTGCAGGCGTAGCTAAAATGGAAACCATAAGAAATGGATTACTTACTTTGAAAGGTGTGCATGATGCGAGTATTGCATTTGAAATACCTGATAGAAAACCACCAAATACAATAGGCATGATGCCGGTTGGCGCATCTTCAGGTCAGCCGTATTTTATAGCCACAACTTCGGCTGACGAACATTATGCTAAAACATTCGGATTGCAGCTTTTATCCGGAAATTTTTTTAACGATGGCAAGAATGGGCATATACCTGCACAAATTGTATTGAACGAATCTGCCGCCAAAGCACTGGGAATTGATATATTAAAAGCGCCGGGGCAGCAGGTAAAAGTTCTTTCATTTAACAATGCCATATTCACCGTAGCAGGTGTGGTAAAGGATTTTAACTACTCAAGCCTTCATGAAAAAATTGACCCGCTGGCTTTTATGCATACAAAAGATATGCTGTCGTATCGTTTTCTTACTATTAAGCTCAACTCCTCTGATATACATAAAACAATTGACGACATAAAAGAAAAATGGGCAGCATTGTCTCCCGGCGCCCCTTTCGAATATTTTTTTATGGACGAAAAATTTCAGAAGCTGTATCAATCTGAATTGCAGTTAAAAAAAGCAACACAAACAGCAACCGTACTTAACCTCATCATTGTATTTATGGGCATTTTTGGCGTTGTGGCCTTTACGCTAGTTAAGAGAAATAAAGAGATAGCTGTACGAAAGGTTCTCGGTGCTTCGGTCAAAAATATAATAACGCTTTTTCTTAAAGATTACGCATGGCTCATATTAATTGCAAATATTATAGCATGGCCACTGGCGTATTATGCTACCAATTACTGGCTGCAGAATTTCGCATATCGTATGCCACAGCATATAGACACCTATTTGTTTGTAATGCTGTTTGTATTTGGCGGGGCGTTTACATTTATTATAATGCAATGTTTAAAAACCGCTCAGGCTAACCCGGTGAAGGCACTTCGGACGGAGTAGTCCCTCACCCCCGACCCCTCTCCACGGAGTGGAGAGGGGTGCCTAAGTTCAGAGCATGCTGATGGAATGCGAGGTGGGGAGGCTGAGAATGTTTGGAGAGTGTGGAAATATGAGCATATGAAAATGTGCAAATTGGGAAACATTTGCCCGGATATATTTTGTAGATGATGTGGAAGAACAAAAAATTTGGGATTATTCTGCTGCACCGCTCCCTCTCCGTTGCACGGAGAGGGGGAAGGAGGGTGAGGCTTTAACATTAATTAACCTACACTAAACCCATTTAAACAGGCTTTTCATCTGCAAATTGTATTAGTTTCGCAGTTGATGAGAAAGTTATATTTACCATTACTTATTAGTATTGCCTGTTTGTTTGCCTGCTCTCAAAAAAAAGAAGAGAAGCCCGCAACAACCCAACCCGCCCCATCCAGAAATCGCCCTGTACAAGCCGATGCATATGTTGTAAAAGCACGCCCTATCAGTGAAGATATACAGGTGGCAGGTTCCCTTGCACCTGCAGAAGGAACTGATATCCGTCCGGAAATATCAGGACGTGTTGTAAGCATTAATTTCCAGGAAGGCAGTTTTGTAAGAAGGGGTACCTTACTTGTTAAACTTTTTGATGATGACCTGCAGGCGCAGTTAAAAAAACTGGAAGTGCAGTTAGCCATTAATGAAAAAACGCTTGAACGTTATAATGAGTTATTGAAAATTCAGGGTATCAGCCAGCAGGAGGTAGACCTGAGCCAGTTGCAGGTAAACAATAATAAAGCTGATATACAATTGGTAAAGGTCAACATCGGTAAAACTGAAATAAGAGCTCCTTATGATGGAAGAATAGGTTTAAGGAACGTGAGCCTGGGAGCCTATGTTTCACCTACTGATATTATCGCTACCATACGCCAGGTAAATCAACTGAAACTGGAATTTACCGTTCCTGAAAAATACAGTAATCTTTTTAAGCCCGG
The DNA here is from genome assembly GCF_003075435.1 of Terrimonas sp. GTDB lineage: Bacteria > Bacteroidota > Bacteroidia > Chitinophagales > Chitinophagaceae > Agriterribacter. Next base: position 112,776 of record NZ_QCZJ01000001.1, read on the forward strand.
CAAGCAAATATCGTTTAGCATTGATGGCGTTGAAAAAAAATTTTCATCCACTGTACTTGCAACAGAATATTTTATTGACGCAAATACAAGAAGCCTTACAGTAAAAGGAATAGTAAAAGGCAATGATGCGGCTCTGGTGCCTGGCGCTTTTGCAAAGGTTGACCTTGATCTGGATAAAAATGACAATGCGATCATCATTCCTACCCAGGCGGTAATACCTCTTTCGCGGGGCAAGCAGGTAATAGTATACAAAGGAGGAGCGCCCAGTTTTGTGCAGGTAACCACCGGTATCAGGGATTCAGCTTATGTGCAGGTGCTCACTGGCGTTAGTTTAGGGGATACCGTGCTTATCAGCGGATTAATGGCTGTTAAACCAAATTCCCAGGTACAACTCAGTAAAGTAAAATAATGAATATTTCGGAATTGAGTTTGAGAAGGCCGGTACTGGCTACCGTTTCAAGCATTTTAATTGTAGTGTTTGGAATAATAGGTTTTACATTCCTGGGGGTAAGAGACTATCCTGCCATTGATCCTCCCATCATTAATGTGCGCACCAGCTATGCGGGCGCCAATGCTGATATTATTGAATCGCAGATAACCGAGCCGCTGGAGAAATCTATCAATGGCGTACCAGGTATTAAGAACCTTACCTCTTCAAGCAGCCAGGGCACCAGCAATATTACCGTAGAATTTGATTTGGGTGTTGATCTTGAAACTGCGGCCAATGATGTTCGCGACAAAGCATCTCAGGCACAACGAAATTTGCCAAAAGATCTTGATGCGCCCCCCGTGGTTACTAAAGCTGATGCCAGCTCAGATGCCATTATTTCCATGACGGTTCAAAGCAATACCCGGAACCAGTTGCAGATAACAGAATATGCCACAAATGTGCTGCAGGAAAGGTTACAGACTATACCAGGGGTAAGTGGCTTACAAATATGGGGAGAAAAGAAATACGCGATGCGTATATGGTTTGACCCATCCAAACTAAATTCATACGGGCTTACATTCAACGATGTACAAACGGCACTCAACAGGGAAAACATAGAATTACCCTCAGGTAAAATAGCCGGAGACAATACTGAACTCACCGTACGAACTTTTGGCAGACTTACAACAGAAGAAGAATTTAATAATATTATTATAAGAAGCACCGGTACCAGCATAGTACGTTTAAAAGACGTTGGCGAAGCGGTGCTCGGCCCCGAGAATGAAGAAACCGTATTAAAGCTGAATGGAGTGCCGATGATTGCGCTGGCCCTGATACCTCAACCCGGGTCTAATTATGTTGCCATTGCAGATGAATTTTACAAACGGTTTGAGCAACTCAAAAAAGAAATCCCCGATGATATCAAACTGGATATAGCGCTGGATCAAACCGTATTTATCAAGCGTTCAATTACTGAGGTAGAAGAAACCCTGATCATTGCCGTTGTACTGGTTATACTCATCATTTATCTGTTCTTCCGCGACTGGATTATAGCAATACGTCCATTAATAGATATCCCGGTTTCGCTGATTGCCGCTTTTTTCATAATGTACCTGTCAGGGTTTACGATAAATGTACTTAGCCTGTTAGGTATTGTACTTGCTACAGGGCTTGTGGTGGATGACGGTATAGTAGTAACGGAAAACATCTATAAAAAGATGGAACAGGGCATGAACAAATGGCAGGCAGCGCTTCAAGGCTCAAAAGAAATATACTTCGCGGTAATCGCCACTTCTATCACCCTGGCAGTAATATTTTTACCCATCATCTTTTTACAGGGCTTTGTGGGAAGGCTTTTCCGTGAGTTTGGTATAGTAGTAGCAGGCGCAGTATTGGTTTCAGCTTTTGTATCGCTTACTATTACACCGGTGCTGAATGTAAAAATGACCAAAACCGTTCACAAACATGGATGGTTTTACCGTAAAACAGAACCATTTTTCAGGGGAATGGAAAACGGCTACCACCGTTTGCTCGCAACTTTTATGAAATTTAAATGGCTGGCGCTTGTTGTTATTGCAATTTGCGGTGGTATAATCTGGGGCATAGGCAAAGATCTTAAATCTGAGCTTGCTCCGATGGAAGACAGAAACCAGTTCAGGCTGCAGGTTACTATGCCGGAAGGTTCTTCTTTTGAGTATACAGATCAATTTATAGATAAGCTCACCGGGTTTGTAATGGATTCTGTGCAGGGGTTGAAATCTGCGCTTACAGTAACGGCTCCGGGCTTTTCGGGTGCAGGTTCCGTAAATACAGGTTTTGTTCGCGTGATGCTGGTTGATCCCAATCAGCGCACAAAATCGCAACAACAGATCGTTGATATGGTGAACAGAAATCTGCCTAAATTTTCTGAAGGAAGGGCTTTTGCCATACAGGAGCAAACTATTTCGGTTAATCGCAGAGGAGGTTTGCCTGTGCAGTTTGTGATACAAAATAACAATTTTGACAAGCTCACGGAAATGTTGCCCAAATTTTTGGAAGAGGCTAATAAAAACCCTGTGTTCCAGGGCGTGGATATTGATCTGAAATTTAATAAACCCGAACTATCGGTAACGGTTGACCGCATAAAAGCCAGTGCACTTGGCGTAAGTATTGATGCAGTTTCTGAGGCTTTGCAATTAGCATATAGTAACAGGAGGCTTGGCTATTTTACAAAAGATGGAAAGCAATACCAGGTAATCGGCCAGGTGCCACGCGACGACAGGAATAACCCAACCGATCTCCGCAATATATATGTGCGCAACAGCCGCAATGAAAGTATTTCGCTCGACAATCTTGTATCTATAGAGGAAAGTACTACACCTCCAACTATATATCATTTTAACCGCTATAAATCGGCTACTATTTCCGCAGGACTTGCAGAAGGCAGAACATTGGGAGAAGGTATACAGGCAATGCAGGGTATTGCTGATAAAATGCTTGATGATACTTTTGCCACCTCCCTATCAGGTTCTTCAAGAGATTTTGCAGAAAGCTCTGGTAATACGATGTTCGCTTTTGTGCTTGCATTGCTGCTGATATTTTTGGTGCTTGCCGCGCAATTTGAAAGTTTTATTGATCCTTTCATCATTATGTTTACCGTTCCCCTTGCTATTGCCGGGGCTGTATTATCATTATGGATATTTGGCCAAACACTTAATATATTTTCACAGATAGGTATGATCATGCTGATCGGCCTTGTAACAAAAAATGGTATCCTGATAGTGGAATTTGCCAATCAGAAACAAATTGCCGGATTATCAAAAGGGCAGGCGGTTGTGGAAGCGGCAGTAGCGAGGTTACGCCCAATTTTAATGACAAGCCTTGCCATGGCCCTGGGTGCTTTACCAATTGCGATGTCTATCGGCGCAGCATCAACCAGCCGTATACCTTTGGGTATTGTAATTGTGGGTGGTATTATTTTTTCGCTGGTACTAACATTGTTTGTAATTCCGGCCATGTATAGTTTTCTTTCTGCAAGAAAACATGAAAGCCATATTGACGAATATTTCACGGAAGAAAAAAGAGCATGACCTTTATGAGTGGAAAAAGAATTTTCAGCTTTATTATAGTTTTTGTTTTTTGCACAGGTGTTGCAAGGTCGCAGCAAATGATCACACTGGAAGAAGCAATTGCGGCTACCTTAAAAAACAATTATGATATTTTACTGGCAGAAAATGATTCTGCGGCTGCCGCTATAGACAAGAAATATATTTTCGGAGGCTTTTTGCCGACAGTGAACGGTACGCTCGGGAGAACGCAAACTACATCTGCACAGAAACAGGAATTTGATGGAAGACCTGAGGTAGAAGGCAAAGGCATCAGAGCCAGAAATCTTAGTGCTGCAATTAATTTAAACCTTGTTTTATTTGACGGGTTAAAAATGTTTGCCACCAGAGACAGGATCAATGAGCTATTCGCCCTCGGTCAGATCAACTTAAAAAACCAGGTAATAAATTCAACGGCTGCTGTTATTAACGCTTATTATATCATCGTTCGCCAAAAACAACAATTAAAGGCTATTGATGAGCAAATGTCTATTAACGAAGAAAGAGTAAAATTAGCAGACAGAAAATTATCAGTGGGCTTAGGCACCAAGCCGGAATTATTGCAGGCCAAAGTTGACCTTAATGCTCAAAAAGCGACACGGCTGCAACAACAATCAATTATGGCGCAATCGAAAGAGCAACTCAATCAATTAACAGGTATGCAATTACCTGAGTCGTTTGAAGTTTCGGATAGTATTCCCATAAAAGACGATATGACCATTGAAAACATCCAGAATAATATTCAATCTACCAGCCCGGCAATTTTACTGGCACTTAAAAACGTTGATATTTCCAGGATAATGCTTAAAGAAGTAAAGGCTACACGCTGGCCTATTATTTCTTTTGGATCCGCATACAATTTCACGCAAAACAATAACTACAATAACATAAACCCTTATGCTGCTATTTTCAGCAGTAACAAAGGTTTTAATTTTGGTTTTACAGCTTCTGTGCCTATACTTAATTACATGAATGTTAACCGCAACATCAAACAGGCACAACTGGATGTTACCTACCAGGAAATAGCATTAAAACAACAAAAAAACGCAGTTGATGTGCTGGTTAAAGCAGGCTTTTACAATTATCAATACCAGGTAAGTTTATTAAAGCTGGAAGAAGAAAACATTCAACTCGCCAAAGAAAATGTTTCCATCGCACTCGAACGTTTTAAGCTCGGGGTATCTACCTTTCTCGAATTACGCGAAGCGCAAAAAAGCCTTGAAGATGCTTATGACCGCCTGATTGCCGCACGCTACAATACCAAGCTTTCTGAAACAGAACTATTACGGCTTAAAGGTGAATTGGTAAAATAAAAAAGATATAGCAAAGGACTGCCATAAACTAGCCTAAACAGGAGACTGCTCATTTCCATAGAAAATCTCCTCTAAAAAAACTATATTTAAGAAAAACAGCGCTATGAAAAAATGGTTATTCATTTTTTTACCTGTTGCCCTGGTTTTCACAGTAATCGTACAAAAAAGATATTTCGATAACCATTATATTATTGCAACTGTTCAATCAGATATACCGGGTATAAGTTGCGGACCTGCAAACTACAATGTGATACTCCCTGACGAAAATGGCAAATACATCACGCTTCTTCCGGGTTGGGGAAATCATTTTTATACAATAACTACCAACAGCGACAGTGCCCAGGTATATTTTGACCAGGGGCTGACAATGTATTACAGCTATCATCCGCGTGAAGCTATGGCTTCCTTTAAAGAGGCAGCCAGGTTTGACAGCAGTTGCGCCATGGCTTACTGGGGACAGGCTTTGGCCAAAGGGCCACCTTACAATTTTGGTCACCAGTATATAATGGATAAAAACATTTTCGGCATTATCAGCCTCATGAATAAATATGTTTCAACGGCTTCAGCCAGGGAAAAAGACCTGGTAGCCGCGATGAACAGGCGCTACGATAAATCTGACATTGATGATAAAGATAGAAAAGCACATAATATTGCTTATGCTGCCGCATTAAAACAATTGATCAGCCGCTACAACGATGATAATGATATAAAAGCTTTATATACCGATGCAATGATGCTGATCCATCCATGGGATTTTTGGTACAATAACGGCGAACCTAAACCCTGGACTATGGAACTTATTCAATATACCAGGAACATAATGAATGACGATCCGCATCATCCCGCTGCACTGCATTATTTCATTCATCTTACAGAAGCTTCACATCAGCCCGGCGTGGCATTGCAAAATGCTGATTCACTAAAAAAACTATTCCCGTCAGTTGCACATATGGTTCATATGGCAAGCCATGAATATGAACGAAGCGGGTATTATATGGAAGGAGTGGATGTAAATCAAAAAGCTGACAGCAGTGTTGTACAATATAGTAATCTTACAAAGGGATTAATTCAATCTGTACATGTTCCCCATTATGATGCGGTAAGCGCTTATTGTGCGCTGAGTGGCGGAATGTATACCATAGCAATGGAAAAAGCAATGGAGTGCCGCAGCCATGTAAATCCTGATGCACGAAATACCTACCAGCAATACCTTTATATGTTCCCGTATTTTCCAATGGTACGATCAGGAAAATGGCAAAACATCCTGAGTGACAGTACATATATTGCCAATGATTGGACCTATGCAAAAATTATCAGGGATTTTGCAAGAGGAATGGCTTACGCAAGATCAAAAAATATTCCTGATGCTGTTAAATGCCTTGAACAGCTAAAGCATGAAAAAAATGATACCATACTTCGTATTCCATTCACTCCATATATGAGCAGTCCTTTTGAATGTGCCTCAATTGCTGAACATATTCTGGCAGCAGCAATATTTTCTGAACAAAAAAAATACCCGGCGGCAATAAAAGCATTAGAGCTGGCGATAAAGGCAGAAGATGGTTTATTGTATACTGAACCTAAAATATGGATGCTTCCTGCCCGGCAGTATCTTGGTGCATTGTTATTGCAAATACAGCAACCGGCTAAAGCAGAAAAAATTTACAGGGACGATATCAGGCGCAATCCTGGCAATGGATGGTCGCGGCTCGGGCTTTACCAATCTTTACAACAACAGCAAAAAACAACAGAACTATTTTCTGCAAAACAGGGATATACTCAATCGTTTGCACATGCTGATGCCGTTCCCGCAGCATCAGTATATTAATATAGCGCCATGTGTTAATACTTCTTCTGTTTAATCTATAAGGTCCAGATACAGGACGCATATTCCCGAATAAAATTTTATATTGCGTTTCACCTAAAAATAATTGTAAGCCATGAGCAATCAGAAGAGAAGAACTTTTCTTAAACTTTCGGGAATGGCAGTAACCGCCAGTGCCCTGCCATTTAACATTATCCAGGCAAAAGCTATTTCAAAAAATATAAATGCCGATACTTTAAAAGTAGGTTTAATTGGCTGTGGAGGCAGGGGATCCGGCGCTGCAAACCAGGCATTAAATGCCGACCCGAATGTTGTGCTTCATGCAATGGCTGACCTTTTTCCGGACAGGATGCAAAAATCTTTAACCAATCTTAAAGAAATACATGGCGATAAAGCTAATGTAAGCCCCGAGCATCAGTACATTGGTTTTGATGCCTATAAAAAAGTGCTGGATTCTGGTGTTGATGTAGTGATACTTGCCACTACGCCTGCGTTTCGCCCTTTGCATCTTGAAGCTGCTGTTGAAGCAGGTAAACATATTTTTTGTGAAAAGCCTGTAGCAGTTGATGCCGCGGGAATAAAAAGAGTACTGGAAGCCGCCAAAAAAGCCAAAGCCAAAAATATAAGTATTGTTTCCGGTTTTTGCTGGCGTTTTCATGAGCCCAAAAGAGCCGCATTCGGAAAAATTAATGATGGAGCAATCGGCGATGTACTGACTGTATACAATACGTATAACACCGGAGATACATACCGCACATATCAATTTGAAGCTCCCAGGTTAGATAATGCTGAGTGGCAGTTACGCAACTGGCCACTGTTCAACTGGCTGTCTGGCGATCATATAGTAGAACAGGCTGTACACAGTATAGATATGATGAGTTGGGCTTTTGGTAACCAGTTACCCATAAGTGCAGTAGGCACAGGGGGAAGACAGGTAAGAATAGGTGAAAAGAACGGTAATATTTTTGATCACTTTGCAATAACATATGAATTTGCCAATGGAGCCAAAGGCTTTCATATGTCGCGCCAGCAGGAGGGATGCGAGAGAAGTTATGCGGTAGAATCATGGGGAACAAAAGGCAGAGCCCTGGTTGATTGTGCGGCTAATATTCACCGGATAGACACAGGCAAAAAACAATGGACTTACAATGGCCAGAATAATGATATGTACCAGACAGAACACAACGAACTGTTTGCGGCTATACGTAAGGGTAATACCATTAGCCAGGGAGAAGATGTAGCATTAAGCTCCATGATTGCCATAATGGGAAGAATGGTAGCTTATACCGGCAAAAAAATAACATGGGATGAAGCAATGAACAGCAAAGAAATACTAGGACCATCTACTGACGGCTATACATTTGATCTTGCCATTCCTGTAACAGAAGTAGCTAAACCCGGCATCACTCCATTTAAATAACCTTATGCAAAGAAGAACATTTATCAAAAACAGCAGTCTTATTGCTGCAGGCGCCACTATTGGTTTTCCGGCAACAGCATTGCATCAGGGAAACTCCTTCAAACCAAAAATTAAAAAAAGTTTGAAGATTGAAATGGTCAAGGGCGAAATGTCCATTATGGACAAATTTAAAATGCTGAAAGAGTTGGGTTATGATGGTGTGGAATTCAGCTCACCTCATAATTATGATCATAAAGAAATTTTAGCCGCAAGAGATAGAACAGGATTACTGATACCGGGTGTGGTTAACTCCGAACACTGGAAATCACCCCTCTCCTCTCCGGATCCTGCCGTACGAGACAAATGTTTTAATACCGTTATTCAGTCATTGAACGATTGTAAAATGTATGGCGGCACAACAGTACTGCTGGTTGCGGGTGTGGTGAATGATAAGATAAGTTATGCAGATGCCTATAAGCACACGCAGGAGCAGATCAGAAAGCTGATCCCTCATGCCGAAAAAACAGGAATTAAAATAGCCATTGAAAATGTATGGAATAATTTTTTGATCAGCCCGCTTGAAGCAGCAAGATATGTTGACGAGATAAACCACCCGCTTGTTGGCTGGTATTTTGATATAGGTAATATTTTGAGATACGGCTGGCCGGAGCAGTGGATAGAAATTTTGAACAAGCGCATCATGAAGCTTGATGTAAAAGAATATAGCCGGAAAAAGATGAACGAAGAAGGATTATGGAAAGGATTTGATGTGGAATTAATGGAAGGAGATAATAATTGGCCGGTGATTATTGATGCGCTGCAAAAAATCGGGTATAATGGCTGGGCTTCTGCCGAAGTACCCGGCGGCGGCAAGGATAGATTAAAAGTGGTTATTGACAGGATGAATAAGATATTTGATTAGGGGCTGGGGGCTGTCAGCTATGGGCTATCAGCAGTTTATGTAATTCAAAGGCTTTCCGCATCTGGTGTGGAAAGCCTTTTTATGTATACAAAAACAAGCTGCTTGGCAGCCTTTCTTTTAATTGCCGGTTTTGCTGTTGCAACTGAAGAACCGCTTAAAATTTCCTCATCTCTTAAAACAGTTACCGTTTACCGGAATGGGGCAGAAATGCTGCACAATGCCAGCGCCCAGCTAACACAGGGTTCAACCGAACTTATCATTGAGGGTATCAGCAATACCATAGATATTAACAGCATACAGGTCAATTGCACTGCGGCTGTTACGCTGATGGGCGTTGAATTTTCCAATAATTATATGGTAGCACCAGCCGACAATCAAAGGATCCGGCAATTGAAAGATTCAGCGGAACACATAACTGATGAAATTGAAAAAATAAAGGTACAGGTAACTACGATTAACGAACTTCTTGACGTACTAAAAACCAATAAGGATATTAAAGGCGCTCAAACAGGATTGAGCGTAGCTGAATTAATGAAATTGATGGATTATTATAAAAGCAAATCAAATGAACTGCAGGAAGAACTGAAGCAGCAGCAGGAAAAGCAAAAAAAACGGAGGGACCTTCTCATCAAAATAAACAACCAGGTAGCTGAAGAAGAAAAGAAGAATACCAAAAATGAAGGAAGGATAAGTTTACAACTATCCGTAGCCGTTAGTGGCAAATATGATTTCGTGGTATCTTATATCACTCCCAACGCGTATTGGACTCCCTATTACGATATCCGTATAGACGATATTAAAAGCCCGTTAAAAGTAGTGTACAAATCAAAAATCAGCCAGACAACAGGTATTGACTGGAAAAAGGTAAAACTTTCACTTTCAACTTCCATACCCAACCAGTGGGGTAACGCGCCGGTATTGAATACATGGTTTCTTGCCTATATTAACCCGGTAACTATTTTAGAGCAATCACTCGCAGGAAAAGCTGCGGGTGTAAAGATCCGTGGTATAAATAGTATGAGCAATTTAGATGAAGTGGTGGTGGTTGGTTATGGCACAAACAGCAACACAGACAGAACATTGGAAGAAAAAGCGCCGGTATATATTGTAAACGGTGCAGAGATGACAAAACAGGAATTTTCAAAAATCAATACAATAGCCATTAAAAAGATGGAAGTTTTGAAGGCTGATGCCGCAACTTCCTTATATGGATCAAGAGCTTCCGGAGGAGCTGTAATAATTACTTTAAAAGAAGGCCTGGGAGACTATGTAACCGTAAGCGATAATGAGTTGAATGTGACTTTCGACATAGATATTCCTTTTGATGTACCTACTAATGGTAAAGCGCAAACAGCAGTACTGAAAGAATATGCTGTTGATGCCAATTATAAATTCTATGCTGTTCCCAGGCTTGATAAAGATGCTTACCTGCTGGCAGATATTGCGGAGTGGGAAAAGTTAAACCTTGTACCCGGCGACGCTAATATTATTTTTGAAGGCACGTATGTAGGCAAATCTTTTATTGATCCCAATGCTACGCTTGATACATTAAACCTAACACTTGGCAGAGATAAACGGGTTGTAGTAAAAAAGGAAAAGCTGGCAGACTATAGCAGCGTAAAATTTTTGGGCAGTAATAAGCTTCAAAAGATTACTTATGAAATTACCGTTAAGAACAATAAGAAAGACGCGGTGGAGATTACCCTGAAAGATCAGTACCCTTTATCTACCAATAAAGATATAGAAGCAGCACTCACAGAAGATAGCGGCGCTTCAGTAAACAAAGAAACCGGTGTATTAAGCTGGCAACTTAAACTTGCGCCTGGAGAAACCAGGAAAATACGCTTTGGATACAGTGTTAAATACGCGAAAGACAGGCAGGTTAATCTGAATTAAACCTGCACCACAGGAGTTCAGCGGCCCGCAAATATTTAATACATTCGCAATGTGATTGACAAAAACCTTTACATTATTGCGGGCTGCAACGGAGCAGGAAAAACAACTGCATCTTTTACAATTCTGCCCGAGATGCTGAATTGTAAAGAGTTTGTAAATGCAGACGAAATAGCAAAGGGATTATCGCCGTTTCAGCCTGAAAAAGTTGCATTTGAAGCAGGGAGAATAATGTTGCAAAGAATAGATCAATTGCTTAATAATAATGAGACCTTGCGTTTGAAACAACGCTTTCGACAAGAAGCTATAAAAATAAAATTAACGATGCCAAGAAAAAGGGATACACTGTAACTTTACTTTTCTTTTGGCTACAAAATATTGAATTAGCAGTAGAACGCGTTAAAATGAGAGTTACAGATGGCGGACATAATATTGACCGTGAAGTAATTGAGAGACGATATAAAAGAGGAATTAATAACTTGTTTAGTATATACTGGACTATGGTAGATGGACTAATAATCTTTGATAACTCGAGTGGAACCCCTGAGTGGATTGTTCAAAAATTATTCGATGGATTAACAATTATTATTGATAACAAAAAATTTGACATACTAACACATTATTATGAATCCCATAGATAAACAGAAAGAGCTTCACAATAAAATCTTTTTAGGGTTAAGAAAATCCTTTCAACAATTGATTGAATTCAAAAAGCAAAGAAAATCTGAATTGGTTATATTAAAAGATAATAAAATTGTAAAAGTAAAGCCTGAACAATTTGATTCCTTATCTCATTAATGAAAGAATAAATACCCCACAAATATAGCCGTAATAATCCCTACCATGTCTGCCAGCAGCATAGCCGGAATAGCATAACGGGTATTCTTAACCGAAACAGCGCCGAAATAAACAGCGATCACATAAAAAGTAGTATCGCTTGTTCCCTGGAAAATGCACGACAATCTTCCGATAAAAGAATCAGTACCATAAGTTTCCATGGCTGTTACCATCATACCTCTTGCGCCGGCGCCACTTAAAGGTTTCATTAAAGCGGTAGGCAAGGCTTCAACAAAATCTGTATTCATGCCTGTTAGCCCCAACAGGTACCTCAATCCATCTATAAGATAGGTAAACACCCCGGAATTGCGCAGCACACTAATAGCAATCAACATAGCAATTAAGTATGGAATAATACGGATAGCTACTTCAAAGCCGCCCTTTGCACCATCAACAAAAGCTTCAAACATATTCACTTTTTTGCGTAAGCCACCGAGGAGAAACAATAGAAAGATCAGTAAAATCAACCCGCTGCTTAAAGTATTGGAGAACAATTTCAGGCCTTCCTTATCAAGTGTAGTCAGATACCAGACCAGCAAACCAATCAGCGCAGACAAGCCAAGTATCCAGCCCAGTAATACCGGCTGCAGCAAATTTATTTTTTGTTTGAACGACATGATAGTCAGGGCTGCCAGCGTTGCTACAAACGTTACGATCATGCAGGGCACAAAAATATCTGTTGGGTTAGCTGCCGGAATTTTCATAGAAGCTCTCATAGCAATGATGCTTACCGGTATTAAAGTAAGCCCGCTGGCGTGCAAAGCCATAAACATGATCTGCGCATTACTGGCAGTATCTTTATTAGGATTAAGCTCCTGCAGACTCTGCATCGCTTTTATACCGAATGGAGTTGCGGCATTATCCAATCCTAAAAGATTAGCAGAAAAGTTCATCATCATCTGCCCCGTAGCCGGATGATTCTTAGGGATATCAGGAAATAATTTTGAAAAGAAAGGACTTACAATTCTTGACAAAAAACGGATAGCGCCTGCCTTCTCCCCTATACTCATAAAACCCAGGAATAAAGCCATTACCCCTACCAGCTTAAGCGAAATATCGAAACCATCATTGGCGGCTTTGAAAATACCTTCCACTAAAGCCGGCAATATCTGCTGATCACCTAAAAACGCCCATTTAATAAAGGCAACGGCGAATGCCAGCAGAAAAAATGCCAGCCATATATAAGTCAATGTCATAGTTGAAGTTAATTGCTAAAAGGTAAACGCACAAAATGTTTCCGCATTGTTTTTTAAATCTGTTGTGTAATGTTACCTTTGCCGCCTCAAAAATTACCCTTAAAGGAATTATTATGGCATTACAAGCAGGTATTGTGGGGTTGCCCAATGTAGGAAAATCAACTTTATTCAATGCGCTCAGCAGCGCCAAGGCGCAGGCTGCCAATTTTCCATTCTGTACCATTGAGCCCAATGTGGGCGTAATAACCGTGCCCGATGACAGGCTGATTGAACTGGAAAAGCTGGTTAAACCGAATAAGGTAGTGCCTACAACCGTGGAAATTGTAGATATAGCCGGGCTTGTAAAAGGCGCCAGCAAAGGTGAGGGATTGGGTAACCAGTTTTTGGGAAATATACGCGCCACAGATGCCATCATTCATGTGTTGCGCTGCTTTGATGACGATAATGTGATACATGTTGACGGAAACGTGAACCCGGTAAGGGATAAAGAAATCATTGACACAGAACTGCAGTTGAAAGATCTTGACAGTGTGGAGAAAAAGATCAGTAAGTCAGAGAAATCTACCCGTACCAGCGGTGATAAAGAGCAGATAAGAGGACTGGAGATATTGCAGGAGTTGAAGAAACATTTAGAACAGGGCAAAAACGCCAGATCGTTTGCAGTAAGCAAAGAAGACAAGGAGAAGTTTTTTGCTGATCTTTTCCTGCTTACCATAAAACCGGTTATTTATGTATGTAATGTGGATGAAAAAAGTGTAGTATCCGGTAATAAGCATACGGAAGCAGTAAGGGAGCTGGTAAAAGATGAAGACGCTGAAATATTACTGATAAGCGCCGCTATTGAAAGTGAAATAGCCGTAATGGATAGTTATGAAGACCGGCAGATGTTCCTGGAAGATATGGGCCTAAAGGAAAGCGGTGTGGCAAGACTTATTCAATCTACCTATCGCCTGCTGCATTTATATACTTATTTTACCGCTGGCGTTCAGGAAGTGCGTGCCTGGACGATTACCAAAGGCATGCTTGCCCCCCAGGCTGCCGGTGTAATACACAGTGATTTTGAAAAAGGCTTTATCCGCGCTGAAGTTATAAAGTACGCTGATTTTATTCATTACAAATCAGAAGCTGCCTGCCGCGATGCAGGAAAACTCGCCGTGCAGGGAAAAGATTATGTAGTGGAAGACGGGGATATTATGCATTTCAGGTTTAATGTGTAATAATACCTCTGCAAACGCATACTATCTCCTGCCTATAAAGACAAGCCTAATAGCAGATATATACTATAATATGCGGGGCAATTTACAATTGTATCAATCGTCTTAGCATGTGGTGATATTCATAACCTTTTTTTTCTGATATTGTGTCTCTATTTATATATACTGCAGGCAATGCAAAAGATAATGACTAAAGACAATTTCGTTGAGCAATCTTTTATCACAACCTAAAATAGCCATACTTATTCTTAATTGGAATACCAGTGGATATCTAAAAAGATTTCTACCTTCTGTTCTGAATACAACATACCAGAATAAACAGATTTATGTTATTGACAACAACTCTACTGATGATTCAGTTGAAGTGCTTGAAAAACATTTCCCGGAAGTACATATTATCCGAATGTTTTCCAATAAAGGCTATGCAAGTGGGTATAACCTTTGTTTATCGCAAATAGAAGCGGATTATTTCCTGCTCGTAAATTCAGACATAGAAGTTACACCTTCTTTTATAGAACCGGTTATTAAATTAATGGAGGCTGATCCCAAAATAGGAATATGCCAGCCTAAGCTTCTTTCGCTTGATGCAAGAGATAAATTTGAGTATGCTGGGGCATGTGGGGGTTGGATTGATCAGATTGGGCTTCCTTTTTCAAGAGGGCGTGTATTACTTACAATAGAAAAAGACAAATCTCAATATAATGATACAGAAAAAATTTTTTGGGCAACCGGCGCCTGTATGTTTTTGAAAGAAGCTGTATATAAAAACATTGGAGGGTTTTACGATTATTACTATATGCACCAGGAAGACATAGATTTATGCTGGCGTGCTCAAAATGCCGGATATAAAATTTACGTATGTCCTCAATCTGAAGTTTACCATATAGGAGGAGGAAGTTTATCATGGGAAAATCATTTGAAAACATTTTTAACTTTCCGGAATAATTATATTCTGCTTAGCAGGAACCTCCCTCTTATTCAATTACTTTATATAATTCCATTAAGAGTTTTCCTGGATTTAGGAGGATGTATCTACTTCCTTTTTAGCGGCAAACCGGGTATTAGTAACGCTATGTTTAAAGCACAATTTGCTTATGTATATTGGTTGCTTTTTGTACTTTCAAAAAGTCTTCCTAAAACAAAGGGGCTTAAAAATTGCTTTGGTGTTTACAGAAATACAATTTTGATCCCTTATTTTCTTAAAAACAAAAGAAAATTTTCGGAAATTGTTCCATTAAAGTTGAGACACAAAGCTCAGGATGCTAAACTCACTGGTAAAAAAATATAACTCACTCAGAAAAAGAAAAATGTTGAATAACCCATTATTCAGCACAAAAAAAAAGTATGCCTTTATTGGAGCCGGAATACATGGCTTGTCAAACTTATACCCTGTGTTGAGTCATTTTAATATTACGCTCAAATATATTTGTACCAATTCCGGGAAAGAATATTCGGCACTCAAAAAGAATTTTCCAGGCTGCATTTTCACCAATAATATCCATTACCTATTAAATGACGCTGAGGTTGAAGCCGTATTCGTTTGCAGCGATCCGCAAACTCATTTCGGTATTGTATCCATGCTGGCAAAAGCCGGTAAGAAAATATTCGTTGAAAAGCCACCATGTCAAACACCGGAAGAACTGGAAACTTTGTTAAAGATCACAGATTTGAATATTTGCAAGGTAGGATTGCAACGCAGATACTGGGCTGGTAATAAATATATATTCAAAAAAATAAAGTCGGCAAAAAGTTATACATACAAATTCCTATTGGGCACATATCCCAATGGAAATCCATACACAGAACTTTTCATTCATGCACTTGATTATTGTTCATTCCTTTTTGGTCGGTTTACCATAGCCTCTTTTAGTAAACAGGAATATGAAGGCGGACTTACAGTACAAATTCATGCAGTACATGATAATGGCATCACAGCACTTATTGAAATGTCGACTCATTTCTCCTGGAACAATCCCTCTGATGTTCTTACTATTAGTTGCAGCGAAGAAATTATTACTGCGCAGTACCCGGTAAGTGTTAAAGGAACAAAAAAGCCTGCCCGTTTTTTAAATTTACCAACAGAAAGGGTTTTGAGCCAGCCTGAAACCATAAAAGAATATTTTTCCACCGGCAATCTCGTTATGCCGGTTAAAGAAATGAATACCCTGGTATTACAGGGTTTTTACAAAGAATTAGAAACGTTTATTCTTTTAGCAGAATCGGAGAACAATGTATGGGATGCTAACGACTTGAAAGGGCTTACTGACCTTTATAAAATTTTACATACCCTGCAACAGTAATGTTCATTTTACAACATTATTATACTTTAATTTATCATCACTATCCCACTTATAATAACCAAGCATTTTAGAAGTAGCCCTTCTGCCAAAATACTTTTCAAAAGTACGGTATAGAATAACATCATATTTTCGGTGATAACTTACCCAGCATTGATTACAGTGTTTTGAATGGTATAACTGCGTATGGGTATTTTGTTCTGAATTAAAAATACTGTCCAGATCGGCATTGTAAATATTACCAAGTTTTAAACTAAGGTGTTGACAAATTGGCACACTTCCGTCCGGCAAAACAATAGCGCTATCTAAAATACTATTACACCCAAGTCTTAACTTACCCTGCACCCATTTATCATACAGTTTAATATAATCGTAATTCTCTGCAAATTCTTTTACAACCAGGGGGATGGCAGCAGCCGGATTCTTTATCTGCATTTTTTCCTTCACAGCCATTTCATCTTTATGTTGCTGCAACGCTTTGGCCTTCCTGAAAGTAAGTAGCTCTTTATTTTTTAATTGACCAAAAACAGAAGAAACAGCATCGTCTATAGTATCAAAAAAAGGGATATTATTATAAATGCCTACGCGTAAAAAAACATTATACTTTTTACAAAGCTCTGCTACATATTTTAAGTCCTCAAAGTCGTTATAAGGCGATAAAGTGAACATTACAAATATGGGCACAGTATCTTTTAGTGTTTCTATTACTTTTATCACACTATTATGCCCATCCTTGCCACGCATATACAAGTATGTCTCTTCGTCTCCATCTAACGAAATATAAAGTCGTTTGGGTTTAAAATCCTGTACCGCTTTTATTAACGTATCTGGCTTAAGACAATTAGAAAAAATATCAAAATTTTTATGGTTTCTGCTAAACCAATCTAATATTTTAAATGCTTCCGGATGCAGTAAGAACTCACCTCCTTCCAAACCAACAGAAGTATTGCTATTAATGCATTTGCTTTTCATTAATGAAACAATACGTTCAAAAGGTAAATACTGAGTAGGTCGTTTGGCCCAGATCAAACAATGTTTACAGCCAGAATCGCAAACATCAGTAGCATATATCATCAAAGATGATAACTTTTTGCGGCGGGGAAATAAACGGTTATGCAGAAAGTTGTATCCCCTTATTATGTAATCTGACTTTTGAAACATCATAACAATATTACAACAATCTAAAACAAGCGAATCATATCAACTGTATTCCAATAAAGAATAGTAGTATTCTCTTTGGGAAAAACACGCTTTTCAAGATTTGATATATTCTCTACCTGCACAGAATCGTTTCCTATAAAAGAAATTTTTGTTACAGGAGGCAGCACGAATGCGCCTGTCCCGGTTAACGGGTGAATAACTTCTTTTAATTCGAGATACTCAAGTCTTGTCAACATGTTATTTACCCATATTTTCCCGGTATCAATATTATTTAGCACCATAGCTTTAGTAAACCCGTTTCTAAAAACAAATGCTCCTTCTATTTCGTCTGGCAGATTTATAAAAACAACATTTTTACGATTTGCTTCCTTCACATATCCCAAAACCTTACCAGATATTAATGATGCTTTTTCCCAATTTTTATTATTCTGCAACAAACATGTTATAAAATAAATACTCAGCATTGTAACAGCAACAACTTTTCCGCTTATCGTTTTTATCAAAAGCTGTATCAACATGGCAAAAATCATACATAAAAAAACCGATGGAAAATACAACAGTCTGTCACTTTCACCTGTACGGGTACTGATGCCAAATAATAATGGGATTGATGACGCTACCACTAAAGCCATTATTAATTTTATAAAAGGGGTGAGTGCAGCCATACTATACATTTTATATAACCTGAAACTCAAAACAATCAGCGCAACCACAATAGCAACAAAAGTAAAGATGAGCAGGTTTGAGTTTTCTGAAGGCGGCAGAAAAAACCTACCCATAGTTTTAGCTGCTTTGATGATAATACTTAAAAAATCCACATCCATCATTCTTGCTCCATAATCTCCATATACATTACCGGAAACATATGAACGTAACAGGAGATACCCTACCGTTACCAAAAAGGAAATACCCAGAAACAGGAAAGTATTCTTTCTGTTATTTGTTTTATTCCAGGTTAATATGAAAATAACAAGTGGAAGTAATACTATTGATTCGTAGGCTAATAAACCGGTAAAGTAAAAAGTAATACTCAAAGCAGCTTTTACTACACGCGTTGAATTACCCAACCATACATATATGCAAAGCAGTGCAAAAAAGCAAGCAATGGAGGCTAATCTGCCTGTAAGCCATACCACAGCTTCATTATGAAAAGGATATATCAAAAACAAAAACGCTGAGAGCCAACTGAGCAAATCGTGCTTGTCGTTTTCGGGTTTAAATACATTGGCTATCTTATATACAATAAATACATTGGCTATATGTATGACCAAATTCAATATATAATAACCTGAACTGTCAAAGCCTCCTAAAAGATAATTAAACTTGAAAGAAATATCTATAAGAGGCCGGAAAAACTCTTTAACAATAATGGTTTGTTGAATGCATACCCTGTATAAAGAATCATAATCATCTGACAGGAAATTATTATCCAGGATTGGATAATAAAGTAAAAAACCGATGAGCCCAAATACTAAAAAAACAAGCAGGTTGTATTTTAGCTTATTCATTTATTTATCCTTTAATTAAATACAGGTAATAATAAGCTTAGAATATATTATTACAAAAAGGATTTAATTATTGAAGCTACAATCTCCATAATTGTACTATCTATTTTTATTTCCTTATTTTCAATTTAGAAAAAAAAGAAGCCAAATACAACAAGAAGTTTGAGCTATTTCATCAAATACATCTTTCCATATCCCTTATTAAAGTACTGATCGGTATTATCGCCATCCGTTTTATACTTTTCAAGAGATTTACCATTAAGATTCGTAATAACCCTGTAAAGATAAACCCCGTTTGCCAACTTCTGCCCGTATTGATCGGTACCATTCCATTTGTATTCAGTTATATTGCGTCCTATACGAATTGGGCCAAGCTCCTGCATAGTGATTTCTTTTACAATTTTTCCGGTAATGGTTAAAATTTGTATCCTCAAATTTTGAGGTACTTCGCTCCCGGTTAAGGTAAACACAAACGCCGTTGAAGTAGTAAACGGATTGGGATAATTAAACATGTTTGAGATCATTGGTTTATTAATGATCTTGAAGCTTACAGTATATGCGGACTGACCGGCGCTGTTACCGCTTTTATCTTTGGCAGAAACAATTAACTGGTAATCTCCATCGGCAAAAAACGCCGGATTAAAATCAATAGTCGCAGTGTTATCTCCAGAACCCTGCCCGGTAGCTGTAGCAGGAGTAAATTTGAGCGTATCACTATTAAACGAAAATGTTTTCAATGAGTTATCCGGGTAACGAACCTGGACTTTCGCAAGGGAAGTGTCGTCTAAAAGCATGTAATTATTTTCATCCTCTAGCTTTATTAATATATGTGGTTTGGCAGCCACTATATCATTATTAAGAATATGAACCCCATCAAAAGTTACATCCAATAAAGGATTTAAATTATCCGGCACAACATAAAATGACTTATACAGGAAGTTATTCAGCAGATATTGCTCCGGCTGATCATTACCGGGATTAAATTCAATTCTTATAGTATTGGTTCCCGGATAATTTTTACTGTCAACTTCATATTCAATTCTAACTGAATCATTAACAATTACCGCTTTACGACGCGACGAGTCGAGGAAGTGAGTAGCATTATTCTTATCAATTAAGCTGATATGGGTCAGCAAACTATCAAAGGGTACATCGCTGATATTTTTAAAGGCAATATTGAATTTAATGATTTCACCTTCCTGCAATGTATCTTTTATATTAAAATATACACTGGGCAATATTGCGCCTTCAGGTACCGGCTTGTAAAGTATTCGCCAGTAATCTAATTGAAAAGGGGTAAGAAACGTAGAATCTGCATTACGCATTTTCAATTTTAAATACGGGTATTGAGCAACATTCAAAGAAGATATATCATATTCCCTAGTATCCTTATCAAGTATTTTTATAGAAGTTTCTGTACCCGCCAAATCAATACCAATTATTTCTACAGATGCAAAATCCTTATTTTGGGCATCAACAGAATGCCCGCTCCAGATTACTTTTTCCCACTGTTTAGCTGGTCCAAATTTGGGCGAAGTTATATACCCGACACTATCAGGCGTTTTAAAGGTAGTCTCAATATATATTTTTTCACTAAATGTTGTAGCTACCCTGTACAAAGGAGTAAATCTTGTTTTATTTCCTTTTTGAAAAACAAATATCCATGCCTTTTTTTGATTTACGGAATCAATCCCTTCAAACCCTGCCTCCTTAAGTTTATGATACAAAGAATTATTATGGCCATATAAGGCAGTATCACCCTTCCATGTACTAGAAAACGAATTAGGGTCATTGTAATCAAAACTTCTTACAATTACATAAGCGCCGTCCGGAATGACATCCATAAAATCCATCATCTTTTTTCTATCGGCAGCAGTAAGATATTTAAACTCAAAATTATAATTCCTGCTTGCGCCGCAATTAGCACTTGCACTGCCATATAAATATAAGTTACTTCCATTGTCACTTACATTTTTCCAGGGTTTGAATGTTGCACTGTCAATAACATTAAATACCAGCGAACTACCTACACAAGCACTCGCAATCTTGGAGTTATTATTAAGAGAAACTACAAAATCTCCATCACTCTGGCAACCTGATTGATAAATACAATTCCGTATATATACGTCGTTATTATTAATAGTATAGTTCCAGTTGTGGGATGAGCTATCCAAATATATCCTATCGAGCGTTGATTCCTGATGTTGATAAAAGTGAGACTGGTTATATCCTTCCGTATTAACTTTATACATAAATGAATGATCCGCCCATTGATATTCCTCATTATTTGATGGAACAAGTGACACACGCCAGTAATATACAGTACTATCTTTATAAGCAATTTGAGGATTAAATTCCAGCAATCCTCCCGGAGAAGAAACCGTTCTTGATACTTTTGCTACGGAATTAAATTTAGCGGTTGTATCTATTTCCATTACATATGACTTCATCGGACTTAATGGATAAGCCGTAGATGCGTATAGAAGTTGATTGGGGTTTTTTATAATGGAAAAATTTCCCGGGTAAACAGGGGCAGCTACATCTTCAATAATATAAAATGCTTTTGTGACAGTATTATTTACTTCAGATATTTCCTCAATAATGTTATCCGGATCAATACTTACGATCAGTTTATTCTCACCTTTTTCTAAACCAGGATTAATAGGTACTGTCAATGTAAAGCTATCCTTAGCTCTTATTCCGTCAATTTTTTTATTTAAAACCGTTATCGTCTCCCCCCCGGGCAACACTCGTTTTACTATTATTGAAACGGAATCAGAATGAGCCTTTCCAAGATTATATAAGGTTATGTGAACATCAAAATTATTGTCTGTAGCAGATATAAGTGAGGGGATTTCTATATATGAAGATTCTACAGCATAATCCGGCAAACTAGGCATATATAACTTTACAGCCGGATCGCCATTGAGGGTAATCTCTTCTGCATGTAACCTTCCCAGATAATCACCTGGTGCCGCATTTAATAAGTACCGAAAAGATTCCTCAAGCGTTTCACCTAAAGATGCACCGTATTTTTTCCCCGACATGGCCTTATACAACCCATTTAAATAGATATTTAAATAGCTCACAATTCCAAAATGGGTACTGGCAACAAACCCTATTGCTCCTCTTTGATTGGCAAGCAAATATTTTTCTGACAATGTATTGATTGTCGATAAACGCCCTGATTCGAAATTAAAAATATCACCTGCCAGGCATCCATTAACAAGAAATAAGGGATACTTCTCCTTGTTCTGATAAGCATATGGATCATCGATATTGAATTCAGTTGTAGAAGAAGACGAATGACCAAAATAATTAACAATACCAATTCCTTCGGCAAAAAGCTGCCCTAACTGCTCAGCAGTTAACTGGGTAGCAACAGCAGATGTTTTACTGAAGCTTTCAACATTACCGCCATACAATGTGTCCTCAATAATATGCTTTAAACTATTCATATAGCCACCAATCTCTTTACTCAGGTCAGCACTTCCCCCCCCAATAGCATGCACAATATTTTTCATCCATGCCCTCCCATCTACTGTTTGAGGGGCATTTACTCCTACAGCTTCATATTCTTTTACCTTATTCAGGTAGATCTCTACCTCATTTGTGCTTACAACAGATAACCTGCCTATTGGTATCAGACCAAGCGTTTCATTATCATTTGACGCATATAAATTATCGGATGCCGGATAGCCATATGGCGGCACAAGATTCAACTTATCAAGCAATGCATTGCTTTCATTGCTCTTTGCCTGCACATATGAAACCCCTTTACCAATTAAAAAAACGTAAGAGGGTGTTGTTGAAAAAACAGACCGTGCATATTTTAAAAATTTCTTTATCGCAAACGGATGACGTTTGATTCCGAATGCAAACTGATCTGTCAACTGATCAATATCATAAATCCTGCTATCGTAACTTCCGCCCGCTGCAGAACTTCTGTAAAGCCGGTAGGCTTCTACAGGATTTCCATTGGCCCCGGAATATAATAGTGAATTACTGATAATGAGGTAATTCCCCTGGTTAGCCGCCTGGGAATAGTCAACAAAATTTCTTGCCTGTAAACCGGTAGTCATCACTATATTGCTGCCTGCCCGGCTAATCAATACCAGTTTTCTTTTTTGATTTGATGGTAAAAGTGCAAACTTAACTATGCCGGGTTCATCAATTACTCCTGTATATCTTTTATGATTAGTTAAATCGTACAGTATTGGCGCCGTAGATCCGTAATTAAAATTTATTCGTAAATAGTTTCCGCTTGCATTTGCAGAAAGCTCAAAAAGGAAATTTGTATTACTACCAAAATTGAATTGGCGTGGATAGGTTATTTCATACTTTCCAACCACCATCCTGTCGTTAGGATTTGCAGAAGTATTTGAAATAGCTACATTAGCGGAGCCACTGTTTAGCGAGCTGGCAGGAAAACTAACCTGTTGCCGCTGATCATAAAACGCATCCATAGCTACATCTACCAGGGTAGTACCATTTACTTTAGCAACTATATTCCTGTTATTGGCAGCATTACCTGCTGCGGTTATCGTAAAGGTAGCATTGGGGCCACTGATGTACGGATATAAGTTAGCCATTGTTTCATTCAAAGGGGTTGAGGGTAAAATATCCCTGCTTGTATATCCTTCCCCTCTGTCGTATATGGAAGAATATACATATTCGGTAACAATCTGCGCCCACCCTGAATTAATTTTGTTCTTAAAATACTGACCCTCTGTATGCATAAAATACTGTTCAGCAGGCAATACGTTAGCTGCAACATTGTTTACTTCATCAGTCAATCTTAAATTATTACCTGAAGGATTTACG
This sequence comes from Terrimonas sp., assembly GCF_003075435.1. Classification (GTDB taxonomy): domain Bacteria; phylum Bacteroidota; class Bacteroidia; order Chitinophagales; family Chitinophagaceae; genus Agriterribacter. The sequence goes on from NZ_QCZJ01000001.1 coordinate 136,675, forward strand.
GTAAGAAAATAAGAGGCGGTATCGGTTTCAAGACTCCATTTATCACACAACTGAAAATTAATATTGGGGTATAAGCCGGCATCAGTTTTACCATCATTCATTTCTCCCCAAAACTCTATATAATCCGAACCTCCTAAAGTACCTGAAGCAACGGATGTATATACAGGCACCTGCACGCCGTTTCTCCATAATTGGAATTGCTCTGCAGGCGTATTTGCTAATCCTATAGATTGCAAAACGGACTGCGAAATACGATTAAGCGCATTTTTACCAACCGGAAATTTATAATAGGTTTTATTATAATCAATCCACTCATTGTTATACTGCGCCCTGGCTATATAACAGGTAAGTATGCATATAATGAGTAATAATTTTTTCATGGGGCTATTTTTTTCCGGTTTTCTTTTTATCTGTTTTCACTAAATCAACACGTATGGAAAATATATGGGTATATAGCGGGTTTGACTGATTGGCCAAATTTGTAAACGCGTAATCAATGGCGAGATGCTTCAGCTTAAAGCCTGCGCCGAGACTTGGCTGGTATATCCAAACTTTTTTCTGATTGAGCGTATCGCCATCATATAATGCTTTTTGAAAATTGTAAATACCGCCACGGACAAAAATCAAATTCTTGTAACCCAATTCAACACCTACCCTGGGATCTACACTTACAGGGTCTGCACTTATTACCACATTGCGTTTGCCATCAAAAGTGAGATCGAAATTTGCTTCTGCCAGAAGGTTAAAATTTTTTCCAAGCTTAAAATCATAAGCACCGCCTAATATAAGCCTGGGTGCGGTAAGCTCCGTTGATTTTACCGGAATTTCATTATTAGTGAGATACAGTACTTCTTTCTCTTCATCCGTAAAAGTAAAGCTCCACGCATTAAAGGTGGTAGTGATGTCTCTTGCTGCAATTCCCAGCTTCCATCTTTTATCCTGCATCTGTATGCCCGCATCCAGCCCAAAGCCCCAGGCCTTGGCAAAAGTTCCTACATTGCGGTATATTACTTTTGCGTTTGCGCCAAAACTGATAAGCCTGCTACCTTTTTGTTTTAAGGTTTGCGCGTACGAAAAAAGAAAGGCGTAATCTGCTGATGAAAATGAACGGATATTATTGTAGTTAATAGAACCATCGGGCTCCACTAAATAAAGGGTATTAGGAATATCGTCTACCCCAAACCGTAATAAAGAAAGCGCAATGGTGCGTTTCTTGTCGCTTAATGGTATTGCTACGCTGCCATAATCATATTTACCTATGCCTGAAAAATATTCGGCATGCATAAAATTTACAACAGGGTAATCTTTAATATTGGTGAGACCAGCCGGATTCCAGTAACCGGCATTACCATCGCTGGTAGAAGCAACCTGGGCGCCACCCATCCCCAAACCTCTTGCGCCAGCGCCTATATTTAAGAATTCGTTGGAATATTTTCTGAACTGGGCATTCGCATTATCTGCAATTGCCAACAGGCTAATGATAGCAATACTCAACAAAAAGTGTTTCATCAAATCAATTTTCCTGTAAGCAAATTTCTGCCCGCCCCGGCAGTTGCCTGAGCAGCAATCTATTACAAATATACTCAGGTATTTTTTTAGCAGAACATTAAAATTCAAGACTTTAGAACGCCATCTCCCTTAAAATATTGTCTTTTTAAACTCCCTTGGCAAACTAACCTTACTTTTGCGCAAAATTGATAAAATGACGCTGATAGAAGAGCTAAAATGGCGTGGCATGCTGCAGGATATTATGCCAGGCACAGAAGAACAGTTACAAAAGGAATTAACCACCGGATATATCGGTTTTGACCCTACAGCGGACAGCCTGCATATAGGAAGCCTTGTGCCTATTATATTACTTGTTCATCTGCAAAAAAACGGGCATAAACCCATTGCACTTATTGGTGGCGCCACCGGTATGATTGGTGACCCCAGCGGAAAAAGTGAAGAAAGGAACCTTTTGAGTGAAGAGCAACTGAAGATCAATGTAGCCGGCATTAAAAAGCAATTGGAAAAACATCTTGATTTTGATACTTCAAAACCTAATGGCGCTGAACTGGTAAATAACTACGATTGGTTCAGCAAAATAGGTTTTATTGAGTTTTTGCGTGATGCAGGAAAACACATCACTGTTAATTACATGATGGCGAAAGACAGTGTGAAGAAACGCATAGAAGGTGATACCGGCATTAGTTACACAGAATTTGCTTACCAGTTGATGCAGGGCTACGATTACTATTGGTTATACACGCACAAACAATGCAAGCTTCAAATGGGTGGAAGTGATCAATGGGGTAATATTACTACAGGAACAGAATTGATAAGAAGAAAAGCCAATGGTGAGGCGTTCGCATTTACCTGCCCGCTAATTACCAAAGCAGATGGTGGCAAGTTTGGAAAAACAGAAAAAGGAAATGTATGGCTGAATGCTGAAAGAACCAGCCCTTACCAGTTTTACCAGTTTTGGTTGAATGCTTCAGATAAAGATGCAGAAAGATGGATTAAAATATTCACGTTTTTAACGCCTGAAACAATTACCAGTCTTATTGAGCAACACAACCAGAACCCCGGTGCAAGGCAATTGCAAAAAATACTGGCAAAAGAGGTAACTGTTTTTGTACATGGTGAAGATGGATTAAAAGAAGCAGTAGAAACCACTGAAAAATTATTTTCACAGCAATCCGCGTCGGTTGAAACATTAAGCGCCGATGATCTTGAAAATATGGAAGGAGTGATAAAGTTTGATTATCCTAAAACAAAAATAAGTGAAGGAATAGATATAGTTTCTTTTCTTGCTGAAACCGGCACTTTTCCGAGCAAAGGCGAAGCCAGAAAAATGGTGCAAAGCGGCGGCATAAGTATAAACAGGGAAAAAATAAGCGATATAGGCCGTAAAATCAATGCTGCAGACCTTTTACACAATACCTATGTATTGATACAAAAGGGGAAAAAAAATTATTACCTCGTTAAGGTATTATAACAATCAAATTTGGTTTAAACCAGCCAAGTAACTATTTTTGCGACCGCTTTTATAGCAGGTATTGGCCTATAGTATAATGGTAGTACGACAGATTTTGGTTCTGTTTGTCTTGGTTCGAATCCAGGTAGGCCAACAACTTTATTTTCTCTCTTTTATCAAAGCTATCGCTTTTGCGAGCGTTGTATTAGCCGGAATCCTTCTTTTTTTAGCTGCCCGCTCTCTTAATATCTGAGATAATCCCAAATCTATTTTCCTGTTATATTTCAGGCAATACATTTTTAAATTCTACCAGATAATATTTAACTTGACTTTCCTGCTCCCCAAACAACAATAACACTGATCTTATACATTTGCACCATGAAAGTGCTCCTAATAGAAGACGACAGGACATTAAACCAGAATATCAGCGAAGCTTTACAGGCAGAATCGTCTGTTGTTACGGCTGTATATGATGGTTTTCTTGCTGAAAAAATTTTGCGCAAAGAGCAGTTTGACTGTATCATTCTTGATATCAGCCTACCCGGGAAAAACGGGTTTGAAATATGTAAAACCTTCAGGGAGTACAACAGCAGTACGCCTGTTATTATGCTCACCGCTTTTTCCGAGCTGGATGATAAGGTACAGGGGTTTAATTGCGGGGCTGATGATTATTTGACCAAACCTTTCTACATGCGTGAATTATTATTGCGTATTCATGCATTAACCAAAAGAACAGGCACTAATGATGAGCATAAAGCGCTGATCAGTGCTGATGATATTACCATTACCCCGCACAACAAAAAAGTAATCCGGCAGGGACAGGAAATTCCGTTAACACCAAGGGAGTTCCAGGTTTTAATGAAACTGGTTTCAAAAAAAGGGGAACTGGTTTCAAAAAAAGAATTAATAAAAGAGATCTGGGGAACGCATCTGGATGTGAATACCAACACCATAGAAGTATATATCAACTTTCTCCGGAATAAAATTGATAAGCCATTCGGAAAACAAAATATTAAAACCAAAACCGGGTATGGGTATTACTTTGAATAGATGAAAATCAGGAATAAAATAACCATTTATTTTTCAGTAACCATTTTATTGATCACGGGGTTTGCCTTTTTACTGATCTATTTTCTTTATGCATACAACAGGGAGGAAGAGTTCCAGATGCGGCAAAAGGAAAAGATCAGCTCAACATTGCAACTCCTTGCCCGAATAAAACAAACAGACAATGAGCTGGTAGAAGAGATCGACAGGCTTACGATCAACAGTCTTTTTGATGAAAAACTGCTTTTATTCAATGACAAGAAAGAGCTGATTTATTCAAGCCTTGACGATACTCCTGTTCCCTTTTCAACAGCACTTCTCTCAAGCCTGAATGCCGGCAACAGGTGGATTGAAACAAAGGACGGGTTATACGATGTGGTAGGTGTCTATATTGAATCGAACGGGCGTGTATATTACGGGCTCAGCAAGGCTTTTGATAGCTTTGGCTACGCAAAGCTTCGCTACCTCAGGTTTATTCTTTTTATTACTTTCATGGTTATTTCTATCATAATAATACTTGTATCTTTTTTTCTGTCCGGCAAAATAACACAACCTTTAGCCGCTGTTACACAAAAGATCAGCCATTACAACTTTGACGCCAAATATGAACCCATATATGTTAACAGTTCAAAAAATGAAGTCAGCATCCTCGCCCGGCAGTTTAACAAACTGATGCAGCGAATGAACGAGGTGTATTCTTTTCAGAAACATGCTATTCACCATATATCTCATGAATTAAAAACGCCTATTGCTGTTTTAGTGTCAAATTTTGAACGTATAGAAAATGAAACTGATCCCGTTAAAATAAAATCAGCGATCAGCATTCAGAAAGAAGACACCAAAAACCTGGGTGGGATCATCAATGCATTACTGGAAATTGCAAAAGCAGAATCAGGCACTGTATCAAAACAGGATCATATACGTATAGACGAAATGATTTTTGATGTGGCAGATGAACTGCAGCATATACACCATGATTTTCTTTTTTCCATTGAATATGAAGCCGAGAAAGAACATGAATTAACACTTCCCGCAAATGCGGGATTGCTCAGGTCTGCATTTGTTAACCTGATGCAGAATGCTGTTGCATACAGCAATGATAATAAGGCCGGCATAAAATTCACCAATGCTGAAAACGCCATACAGATAAGTATTGAAAACAGGGGAGATATTATTACCGAAAAAGAACACCAATACCTCTTTCAGCATTTTGTGAGGGGAGAAAACAGCAAGAGAAAAAGAGGATTTGGTTTAGGACTGGTTTTGGTTCATAAAATTATTGCCCTGCATAATGGAACGGTAACTTATAAATCACGCAATAACACTTCCAATATTTTTACCATCACACTTCCTTTAAGCTGATTTTTATTGAGTTTAAGAAGTTTTTAAGCCTGCTGTTACAACCTTTGCCGGCAATTGCAAGCAGGTAAATAATGCATTTTTTAAAAATCACCACCCTGCTTTTGTTGCTGGTTTCCCTTGCAGCAAGAGCACAACAGGATACACTCAACATAAATCTTCAGCAGGCCGACAGCATCTACCTTATTAATAATTTTTATCTCGTAGCTGCATCAATGAATATTGAAGCCTCGAGGGCAGGAGTAATCCAGGCAAGATTATATCCAAACCCTGTGTTCACAGCAGAGGTAAACGCCTATGACCCGGAGAACAACAAGGTACTTCATATAGGAGGTTCCGGTCAAAAGCTATTGCAGGTAGAGCAGCTCATATTGCTTGGCGGCAAAAAAAAGTCGGAAATCGAAATGGCAAAAACCAATGCAAAAATTGCTGAGCTTGAGTTTGAGCAATTAGCACGTCAGCTCAAATTCCGCCTGCACAAAGACTTATTTACCATCGGGCAAAAACAATTGCTCCTCGAAAGATACAACAGCCAGTTAGCATTACTGAATACATTGCTCACTGCTTACCAGGTGCAGGCTGACAAAGGAAATGTACCATTAAAAGATGTAGTACGTTTGAAGGGCGCCTACATGAAATTAAATAATGACCGGGCAGAATTACTGAAAGATTTTTTTGAAGCACAAGGCAGCCTGCAGGCATTGCTGCAAACCTCTTCCATAGTGCACTTTATTTTCTCAGAAGAAGAAATAGAAAATTACATTAAACTAAAGTCATTACAGGAAATACAAGAAGCGGCATTACAGCATCAGCCGGAGGTATTGATCATGAAGCATAACAAACTGCTGGCTGAACAAAACTTCCATTACCAGAAACGGCTCGGTATTCCTGATATCAATCTTTTCAGCTCCTATGATCAGCGAAGCGGCGCTTTTAACAACCAGGTAAATGCCGGTGTTTCCGTTCCCCTGCCTTTATGGAATAAAAACCAGGGAAATATCAGATCATCTCAATTTAAAATAAAGGAAGCAGAATATAATGTAATGGCGCTGCAGCATGAAATTGCGGCCGATGTTCAGAACGCTTTCCTGGTTTATACAGAAACCATTGCCGAATACCGCAAAGCATATACACTTTATAATGAAGATTTTGAAATTACTGTAAGAGGCATGACGGATAATTTCCAAAAGGGGAATGTATCTATCATAGAGTTTATTGATTTTTTTGAAGCATATAATGATGTACTCACAGAATTATCCAGGATAAAAACACAATTGGTTATTTCAGGTGAGCAGCTTAATCTTTTAACCGGAAAAGACATCTTTTAACAATGAAAACTATAACAAACTGTGCCAGGTATATATTAGTCTGCGCTGCTTTTTTAATAAGCAGTTGCAAAAACAAACAGGTAAATGAAACTGGTACAGCTTTTTCATTGAGTGATACCATGCTGGCAAAATGTGCGTTTTCCCACGCGGCCTCAAAAGAACTGAAAAACGAGATCCGGCTCTTTGGAAAACTTGAAGCAGACAACAATAAAACAGCGCAGGTATTTTCTGTGGTAGGTGGCCTTGTAACCTCCATCAACGTGGGACTGGGCGATTATGTGAAACAGGGAGAGGTGCTGGCAACCATTCAAAGCAGTGAGGTTGCCAATTATGAGCAACAGCGGCAGGATGCTATAAACGAAGTAGCTGTATCTGAAAAAAAATTACAGGTAGAAAACGATCTTTTCGCAGGAAAGCTGAATACCGAAAAAGATGTAAAAGTTGCGGAGGCGGAACTTAATAAGGCAAAGGCGAATCTTGCCAGACTGAAAGAAATTTACAGCATATATAAATTTAAAAAAGGGTCTGTCTTTCCCGTAGTTGCACCTATCAACGGATTTGTGATCACCAAAAAAATAAATATCAATGAACTACTGCTTTCTGAAGAGCACGAACCATTATTCTCTATTGCAAACACCAATGAAATATGGGCGGTAGCATATGTTAATGAAAGCAATATCTCCCAGATAAAAGAAAACTACGAAGCCGATGTAAATACGCTCGCTTTCCCGGAAATAACCTACAAAGGAAGAATTGAAAAAATTTACAATGTTATTGATGCCAACACAAGGTCAATGAAATTCAGGGTTCGTATTCCCAATAATGATTTTCAACTAAAGCCGGATATGAACTGCACAGTCAGCGTTCGCTATGCTGAAAAAGACAGTATGATCGCTGTACCATCTTCAGCAGTAATCTTTGACAAAAGTAAGTACTGGGTAATGATATTTAAAGACAGGCATAACCTGGAAACAAGACGTGTTGAACCTTACCGGCAACTGGGTGATACCACTTATATCCAGAGTGGATTAACAGAAGGGGAAACCGTTATTTCGAGGAACGGGATGCTGATTTATGATGCTTTAAATGATTAAATACCTATGAATAAGTTTATAAAAGGCACTATTTCTTTTTCCCTGAAAAATAAATTCTTCACCTTTTTCTGGGTAGGGATTATTGTGATTGCAGGATTGTTCAGCTTCCTCAAAATTCCGATTGAGGCTTTTCCTGATGTAACCAATACCCAGATTATTATTGTAACAGAATGGAATGGCAGAAGCGCCGAGGAAGTAGAAAGATTTGTAACTACCCCCATCGAAATTGCTATGAACAGTGTGCAACGCAAAACTAATGTGCGCAGCATAACAATGTTTGGGTTATCTGTTATTAAAATAATTTTTGAAGATGATGTTGAAGATTTTTTTGCGAGGCAGCAGGTGAACAACCAGTTGCGCAATGTATCGCTGCCGGAAGGAATTGATCCGGATGTGCAGCCGCCTTATGGCCCTACCGGAGAAATATTCCGTTATGTACTGAAAAGTGAAGTAAGAGATACAAGAGATTTACTGACCATTCAAAACTGGACCATTGACAGGGAGCTCAGGCGGGTGCCGGGCGTTGCTGACGTAGTTGCATTTGGCGGCCAGGAAAAGATCTATGAAATATCCGTAAACCCTGTAAAGCTCCAACAATATGATTTAACGCCACTGGAGCTGTACGAAGCTATAGGTAAATCGAACCTGAATGTTGGCGGGGACGTTATTGAAAAGAACGGCCAGGCATATGTTGTGCGCGGTATAGGTTTGCTGGATAATATAAAAGACATAGAAAATACCATCGTGGATATTTTTAATGGAAATCCGCTGCTGGTAAAAGATGTGGCTATTGTAAATGAAGCAAGCAAACCAAGAGTGGGACAGGTTGGTTTAAATGATAACGATGATGTTGTGGAAGGCATTATTGTTATGCGCAAGGGAGAAAATCCCGGCGAAGTACTCAAGCTTGTAAAGGAAAAGATCAATGAGCTGAATACCCATATTTTACCGTCTGATGTAAAAATGGAAACATTTTATGACCGCGATAACCTGATGGAATATTGTACCAAAACGGTAATGCATAACCTGGCAGAAGGTATCATCCTTGTTACCGTGATCGTATTCCTGTTCATGGCCGACTGGCGCACCACGCTTATTGTAGCCATTGTTATTCCTCTCGCATTATTGTTCTCATTTCTTATGCTCAAACTAAAAGGGATGAGCGCGAACCTGCTTTCCCTCGGCGCAATTGACTTTGGGATCATAATAGACGGAGCGGTTGTAATGGTTGAAGGCATATTTGTAGCGCTTGATCATAAAGCACACAAGGTTGGTATGGAAAGATTTAACCGGTTGGCAAAGCTGGGATTGATCAGAACCACAGGTGTACAAATGGGGAAAGCCATATTCTTTTCCAAACTCATCATCATCTCTGCCCTGTTGCCGATTTTTTCGTTTGAAAAAGTAGAAGGGAAAATGTTTTCTCCCCTGGCCTGGACATTAGGATTTGCCCTCCTGGGTGCACTGATATTTACACTAACGCTTGTGCCTGTATTGTGCTCAATACTGCTCAAAAAAAATGTACGGGAAAAAGAAAACTTTTTTACGCACTTTGTAAACAGGCTTGTTCATAAAGCCTTTGGATGGACGTTTGCGAGAAAAAAACTCACCATATTAATAGCAGTAGCCGCGTTCATTGTTACCATAATATCTACCCGCTGGCTGGGAACAGAATTTCTGCCCCAGCTAAACGAAGGCGCATTATGGGTTGAAGCAAAAATGCCGATGAGCTATTCATTGCCGCAAACGGTGGATATGGTAAGTGTGTTGAGAAAAGAATTGATGAAATTTCCGGAAGTAAACGGGGTGCTTTCTCAAACAGGACGCAGCAATGACGGAACTGACCCCAGTGGATTTTACTATGTACAGATGCAGGTAAATCTCAGGCCTAAAGAAAAATGGGAGCGAAAAATTTCACTGGATGACCTGGTGGAAGAAATGGACAGGCAATTAAAAAATTACCAGGGTATTAACTATAATTACTCTCAACCTATCATTGATAATGTGGCTGAAGCAGTAGCAGGAATGAATGCTTCCAACGCGGTAAAAATATATGGTGATGATCTTGATAAGCTGGATCAGTATGCCAACCAGGTAATAGAACAGATACAACATGTGCCCGGCATAAAAGATGTAGGCATACTCAGGAATATAGGCCAGCCGGAAATAAGCATACTGCTTGATGAAGAAAAAATGGCGATCAATGGCATTACAAAAGCTGAAGCGCAGGCCGTAATTGAAATGGCTATTGGCGGAAAAACCGCAACACAGAAATATGAAGGAGACAAGAAATTTGATATCAGCATAAGGTATGATAAAAACTACAGGAAAAATGAAGAAGATATTTTAAGGTTGATGATACCTGCTATTAATGGTAACAGGATTCCGCTAAAAGAAATCGCAAGCATTAAACAGGTTACCGGGCCGGCCTTTATATACCGAGATAATACCAAACGGTTTATTGGTGTAAAATTTTCAGTTAGGGAACGCGACCTCGGCAGTACTATTGCTGAGGCACAACAAAATGTAAACGAGCATGTAAAATTAGGAACAGGATACCGCATTGGCTGGACAGGTGAATTTGAAAACCAGGTACGTGCCAGTGAACGGTTATCGCAGGTTGTGCCGATCAGCCTGGTTATTATTTTCATCCTGCTCTTTATCATGTTCAATAACGTAAAAGATGCCGGCTATGTTCTGATTAATGTACCTTTTGCATTGATCGGCGGCATACTGGCATTGCACATCACCGGGATGAATTTTGGCATCTCCGCGGGTGTAGGTTTCATAGCGTTGTTCGGGATTTGTGTGCAGAACGGTGTTATACTGATATCAGAATTTCATAAACAGGTTAAAGCAGAAAAAGATTTAACTATTGCCATAATAAATGCCGTAAAAATAAGAACCAGGCCTGTGGTAATGACAGCATTAATGGCTGCTATAGGATTACTTCCCGCTGCAATGAGCACGGGAATAGGCTCTGAAAGCCAGAAACCGCTTGCTATAGTAATTATCGGGGGGCTGGTAACCGCAACTATTTTTACTTTGCTTGTTTTTCCTATAATCTATTTTAAAGCGCTTCACCTGAGAGAAAAGAGAAAAGCTGTTTAATGATGAGATAGTTGCCCCGGAATAATGATGATTACAGGCATTGCTTATCATGATGCCAGGATCAATCCTGAAATATCTATTTCATCCAGGTAGGCATCCAGCTCTGAAGGATCTTCAAAAACACGCAGTATTCTTATCGGAGAATATTCCAGTTCATCCAGGTCGTGAAAAAGCTCTATATACACTGAAGACAGTGCATATAAATAAATCCGGCTGTGCCAGCAAATGCGTTCCGCCAGGAATACACCATATCTTCTTAATGTATCAGCCTGCTCCTCGTTTGACTGGCGTTTGAATTCAGCGATAGTCATCCCATAATAATTTGAGTATACCGCTGTAATTTGAGACAAACAACCTTAAAAAGAGCTTAAAGAGAATATATGATTTTGCACTTTTAAAAAATCTCCGAAGTATAGTGGAGATTGACTATATATAACAACCCTTGTGCAGTGTTATAATTAAATGGTATTTGGGAAGAAATCCGGCGCTGAAAAGGGTTGCCTGCTACGCCCACATAATTATTATTTTCAAACAGTCTAAGGTGATTATTCCGCATAGCCTGTCAACAGTCAATAGTTATAAGCCGGAAAATCCGGGCACATTCAAATATCCGAATACCTATACCTTAAACCTCACACTTCTCTTAAGCCATTACATTTTCATGCAGGTAGTTACCTATTTTTTCGTGCAGTTTATTGCTTACAGGTACCACAGGCAGGCGCAGTACATTTTCAATTAACCCCAGATGTGCTAAAAATGACTTTACACCGGCAGGATTATTTTCCACAAAAAGCATCTCGTATACATCCAGCAAACTATCATTTATAGCAATTGCCTCTTTTAGTTTACCGGCCAGCGCAAAACGAACCATATCCGAGTATTGCCTGGGCATGCAGTTGGCAATCACGCTTATCACACCATCCATACCACAGGCAATTTGTGAAAAGCCAAGCGCATCATCACCGCTGGATACTAAAAAATGCTCAGGGCGGTATTTCAATACCTGCATACATTGCATCATATCTCCTGCGGCTTCTTTTATGCCGGCTATATTGGGTAGTTCAGCTAAACGCAAAGTTGTTTCGGCAGTGAGGTTTCTGCCGGTTCTTCCGGGAACATTATATAATAATATTGGTTTGGGCGATGTTTCTGCCAAAGCTTTATAGTGCATATATAAACCCTCCTGCGAAGGCTTGCTGTAATACGGGCTTACGCTCAGCACAGCGGTTGCATACTTAAGCGGGTATGTTTCAAGATCGTGTATGGTTTCAACAGTATTATTACCACCAATACCAACTACCACTGGCACACGATTGTTTACTTTTTCATATGTAAATTCTATGATCTTAAGCTTCTCTTCCTTACTGATGGTTGGAGCTTCGCCTGTTGTGCCCAGCGTTACAATATATTCAACACCATTGCTGATGATAAAATCAATTACCCTTTCCAGCGCCGGGTAATCAACACTGTAATCTGCTTTAAATGGAGTAACAATCGCTACACCTGTTCCGCTTAGTTGTGCTCTTAATGACATTTTTGTATGTTGTGATCAAATGATATTTGGCTATTAGCTTTCAGCAGTCAGCTATTAGCTTTCAGTTGTCAGCTATCAGCTTTCAGGGCATAGCTTTCAACTATCGGCTGTTGACTTTAGGTTGTGGGTTGCAAGTTACAGGTTGTGAGTACTGCTGATACCTGACAACTGATACCTGATACCTGACAGCTTATTCCTCTACCTCTTCCCAAAAGCCCATTTTGCTATACTTATTAATCCTGTTATTTATCCTTTCTTCCGCGGGAATTTTCTTCAGCTCTTTTAGCAATCTCACTAATACCTGCTTTAAAGACTCTGCGGCTTCTTCGTAATTCCAGTGTGCGCCGCCATAAGGCTCTTCCACTACTTCATCTACCAGTCCAAAACTTTTCATGTCAGTTGAGGTAAGCTTTAGCTGCTCGGCAGCTACTTCTTTCTTCTCCCAGCTTCTCCATAAAATAGAACTGCAGTTTTCCGGTGAAATTACCGTATACCAGGTATTCTGCAGCATCAGCACTTTATCACCCACACCAATACCCAATGCACCGCCGCTTGCGCCTTCGCCTATTATCACACATATAACAGGCACTTTCAACCGCATCATTTCATATATATTTCTCGCAATGGCCTCTCCCTGTCCTCTTTCTTCGGCCTCAGCACCAGGAAATGCACCCGGGGTATCTATAAATGTAATGACCGGCTTGTTAAATTTTTCTGCCAGCCTCATTAACCGTAGCGCTTTTCTGTAACCTTCAGGATTAGCCATACCAAAATTACGCAACTGGCGCATTTTTGTATTGATTCCTTTCTGGTGACCAATGATCATTACGGTTTCCCCGTCCAGCAAACCAAATCCACCTACAATAGCCTTATCATCTCTTACATTTCTATCACCAAAAAATTCAATATAATCGGTAAGCATTCTTTTAATATAGGCATTAGTATATGGCCTGTCGGGATGGCGGCTTAACTGTACCTGTTGCCAGGGGGTAAGATGTTTTGTTATTTCTTTTCTTCTTTCCAGCAGTGATTGCTCCAGTTGCTGGATAGAGCTTGTATAATCTACTGTAGGATTTTTCTCCGCTATTTCCTTTATCTGAGCCAGTTGCTCAAATAATTCTTTAACAGGTTTTTCAAAATCCAGGAATTGTCTTTGCTTAAACTGAGGCATACGCTTTATTTATGGCAGTTGACAAAAGTAATATTAATAAAATAAATGGCACCGGAACAAAAATAAGCAAGAGATACCACTAATACACGAATTTTAGAATGCCAGTGTTTCTTTTTCCAGCCGGATCTCCAAAGATTTGTTTTGAGCAGTTTCTACCCTTCCTATTACCTGCGCCTCCACTCCAAATTGTTGAGCAGCTTTAATAATATCAGCTGCTGCTTTTTCTGTGGTATATACTTCAATCCTGCAACCCATATTAAATACCTGGTACATTTCCCTGTTATCCGCCTTGCTGGCTTTTTGTATAATATTAAAGATAACAGGAGGTTCAAACAGGTTATCTTTAATAACCTTTACATTGTCAGGTATATACTTCAAACATTTTGTTTGACCGCCACCGCTGCAATGAATAAGCCCGTGCAGATCATCAAAATTATTTTCGAGCAATACTTTTAACACAGGCGCATAAGTGCGTGTAGGTGATAACAGCAATTTTCCGATGGTGGTCTTGCTGCCATCTGCGGTTATTTCATCGGTTAATTTGTGTTCACCTATATATACAATCCGGTCGCTTAGTGTCGGCTCAAATGTTTCAGGATATTTTCCCGCATAATACTTATTCAGCACATCGTGCCTGGCGCTGGTCAGTCCATTGCTGCCAAGCCCGCTGTTGTATTCATTTTCATAAACGCATTTACCAAAACTCGCAAAACCAACAATCACATCACCAGCCTGTATTTTTTCATTGGTAATGATCTTTTCTTTAGGCCAGCGGGATGTCATGGTTCCATTTACGGCAATGGTTCTAACCACATCGCCTACATCAGCAGTTTCGCCGCCGAGGTAATGAATATTTACACCAAGGGTTTTAAGCTGGTCAAATAATTCCTGCGAACCATTGATCACCTGCTCCAGCACTTCACCGGGTATCAGCTTTTTATTCCTGTCTATGGTAGAATTGAAAACAAGGTTATCATATACCCCTACACAAAGCAAATCATCGAGATTCATGATGATGGCATCATGCGCTATACCTTTCCAAACAGATATATCCCCGGTTTCTTTCCAGTACAGGTAGGCAAGAATACTTTTGGTGCCTGCACCATCGGCATGCATAATGTTTACAAAATTTTCATCTGCCCCCAGAAAATCCGGGTACATTTTACAGAATGCTTTAGGATACAAGCCTGCATCTAATTTTTTGATGGCGGTATGTACGTCTTCTTTCTGCGCGGAAACCCCTCTTTCGTTGTATAAGCTCATGGTATTTTTTTAAACCGCTGCAAAAGTAATTATTCGCGGTTCAAATATCAATTTCCATTAGTTTTGCAGCCCCAAGAAATGTGAATAAAGCTCTGCAGATACATCCAGACATATCGGCTCTACCTCTTTTTCGCAATGCTGTTGTTACTATCGGCACTTTTGACGGCGTTCATACAGGTCATAAGCAAATCATCAAACAACTAAAAGAAGAAGCCAAACACATTAACGGTGAAACAGTTATCGTTACTTTTTCCCCGCATCCACGCAAGATAGTTAATCCGGGTGCTACTATAGAACTGTTGAACACCCCGGAAGAAAAAGCTGCTTTACTCGCAGCTGAGGGAATTGATCACCTGGTAATAGTGCCATTTACAAAAACGTTTGCAGAGCAGCCTGCTTCCGAATATATTACTGTTTTTTTACAGGGAAGATTACATCCCCGGACGGTTATCATCGGTTATGACCACCGTTTTGGTAAAAACCGGGAAGGTAATTATCTTATGCTGGAGGCATTTTCGGCACGTTGCGGCTTTGAAGTAAAGGAAATACCTGAAAAAGTATTGCTTGAAACCGCGGTAAGCTCAACACGTATAAGAAAAGCAATTGCCGGAGGTGATATTGCCACCGCCAATGCTTTACTGGGTTATGATTATTTTTTTGAAGGCACTGTGGTTGATGGTAACAAGCTGGGGAGAACACTGGGCTATCCTACGGCGAATATACAGCCATCAGATCCGGAGAAATTAATTCCGGGCTTTGGCATATATACTGTTGAAGTGGAAGTTAAAGGCAAAAGATACGGCGGAATGATGAGCATTGGTACACGCCCGACAATAGATGATAGCAAAACAAGAACGATTGAGGTAAATATTTTTGACTTTACTGATGATATTTATGGCGAACCTATAAAAGTATATATAAAAGCCTATCTCCGGCCTGAATTAAAATTTGATGGACTTGATGCCTTAAAAGACCAGTTGGCTTTGGACAAGGAAGATTCATTAAGGATTTTAAGAAAATAGCTGTTATTGAACCACAAAGGGACAGGAACACAAAGTTTCTCCCTAATTCAAATTCTATTTATTATCAGGTATCGAGTATTTTCCTGTATATTTTCATTAATAATTTTCCTGCAAAAGTTATGATCGTACAAGTTGCAAATGGAACAACAGTGATTAATGCAATATGGGTATAATGATCTTTAGTTATATCGTAAATGAAATAAACAATACTTAGCCAAAGCAGACAAAGCCCGACTATCTGAAATCCATTCTTCAGTTTTTTATTACGGTTTAGAATAGAAAATATTAAAGATGCCTGTCCCCATAAAATTGTTAATCCAATTACAGAAAAATGGTTCTCGCCAGTATTAAATGAAAAGTTCAAATTTTCTTTTGTTATGTTGATGAGCGAAAATATTTCAAAGATGAAAAGACATACTATTCCATGCCCGGCCCCAACTATGATAAACCCATGACTAATTATAGTCAGGGTTTTTAATTTCCTGTTTGTAATCATTTTAAAAGTCGGCAATTGCATTTGGTTTAAGCAAAAGAAAGTGATTCGTGACACGAACCACGGCAAAGGTGCAACAAAAGTTTGCAGATTGTTCAGTTGTTTCCATAAGTTGCATTATGGATAAATTATATTCTCTTTATACGTTTATTGACCTTGCCGGTACATTTGCTTTTGCAATCAGCGGAGCTGTAGCGGCCAAACAAAAAGGACTTGACGTATTTGGTATTTTGGTAGTTGCATTTACAGTGGCTTGTGGTGGTGGCATCATCAGGGATTTGTGTATTGGCGCAATCCCTCCTGCCGGTTTATCAGATTGGCGTTATTTACTGGTATCAACCATTGCTACTATTATAGCCATTGGCTTAACTCCATTAATGAAATTGCTTCACCGTCCGGTAATATTGTTTGATGCATTTGGATTATCGCTCTTCGCGGTTTCGGGCGTTGATAAAACATTGGATTACGGTCATAACAATGAGATAGCGGTTTTGCTGGGCATTATCACCGCAGTAGGCGGCGGCGTAATTCGTGATATATTTCTAAACCGAATTCCTGTAATTTTTGAAAGAGAAATTTACGCCGCGGCGGCGCTGTTGGGAGCAATTACCGTAATTGCCGGTCACTATTTAAACCTGCCCGATGATTGGATAATGCCTGCAGGGTTTATTGTTTGCCTTACAGTGCGTTTACTGGCACTGAAATATCACTGGAAATTACCGGCTTTTTCAGAACGGTAGGGAGGAATGGGCTTTCAGCTTCCAGCTGTCGGCTATCAGCAGTCAGAAATACACGTTTTACTATTTAACTAATATAATATTATTCCCCGGAAAAGTACAGTCCGGGCCAGGGATTTCGCTTTTAGAAAAAAGGTTGCGGGCATCGTCATTTCGATCCCGCCCTCGGGAAGATAAAATAAAATACGTGTTGCTCGTTTATAATGACATCATTACGTATGAATTGAAAATCAGGTTTCCTGCGTTGCGCCGTGTGTATAATGATTTAGCATTACAACAAATACTTTTTATAGAATAGCACACGGAATACACTGATGATACTGATAAACACCGATACATTCCGTAAATATCCGCCATATCCGTTTTATCTGTGTTCCATTCTGCGTATTGGGCATGCCCGAAGTTATTTTTAAATAACCCCTGATATATTTCCTGCCACGAATTCCGGTGTCTGCCCGGCGGGAATGGGTTTGTTACACAAAGAGCCACGAAGGATACACAAAGTTACACAGAGTGTTTTATTATGCTTTGTGGCTCTTTGTGTAGCCTTCGTGTACCTCTGTGAAATAACCAGTGAATATTGCAACCGGTAAGCCGGGAACTTGTAAGCTGTAACCGGCATCCTGCCGCATAGTGGACAACTGTTTGTAGAAAGAAAGCAAATGTCATCCTTATATTTTTCCTGACACAGGTTGGGTATTCGAAAGGACGAGGGAGAGTGTTTGTATTTTACTGCCAGCACTAATACAAAGTGTATAACTATTCAACTTAAAAGCGAAATCCCTGCAGTCCGGGCTTTGCCTATTGTTTTACGCTGCTGCATTTTCCGTAATATATTTCACCAAACTCCTTTTTGCAATCGGCAAAAGTGTTTCTTCCAGCGGGTAACTCAAATCCGTTTCTATACTATATACTGCCGGATTGGGTAATTCAGTTTTATTACGGATAAGTTCGGTTTTTATATTTTCATAGGTGTTCACAAAATTGCGTTGCCATTCTGCAACAAAAGAAGTTTTAATGCTGCGGTATTTCTCATCATGCTTTTCAAAAATGCTCAGGCGGTAATAGTATACCCTGGTATCACTGTATTTTCCATCACAAAGAAAAAAATAGCCTTCCCTGTTTTCCAACGGCACTATACCAACCGGTAAAATATTCAGCTTCTCTTCTACAAACTCGTAAATTTCTGCTCCATCTTTTATGGTAGCGCTCATGTTTTGTATGGCATATTGAATAATATCTTCCAGTTCTTTCATCATTTCATCATCATCCACAATTTTTTCATATAGTATCTGTAGCTTGTCTACATCAATATGTGTGAATTTTTTGGGGAACTGCTCCTGCATTAATTGCTTGCTATACTTAAAATGGAGCATATTATTGTAATGAAAAATTATGTCAGAAAGCTGGGGATACAATTTGTTTTGCGTAAACTCTGTATGTATCTGCTGCAGATAAGCCAGCAGTGTATACTTTTTCAGTTCGAAATCAATGTATCCTTCTGCAAACCAGGTTTTGGATAATGTCTTCATAACTGTAAGGGTTAAGTTTTCCGAATTTAATAAAAAAGCTTCATGAATGCTTCCATTTTATAAATATAATAACTACATTGTAGCCAGATTATTATTCCAATATATTATTATCTGCCTGCTGTACCACATTAATCTCAATGTATTATTTAGACCTTCCGGTTCGTACCTACTCTACCTATACTGTGTTTGATTAGTCTAATCCCATATTCCCTTGTGGTAACGGTTTTACATACCGTTTCAATATCTTTTTGATTTTACAAAACAGAAAACATGATCTGAAACACCCTGGTTTAATTACCGGGGAAGTAAATGCTGATTATGATCTTGCAGGCTATAAATTTTATTAAGTCGAGGCTTAATTCAGCCGGTGTTACCTCAGAAACCGGCAACATAGGAGAAATTGTTGCGGATGGCGGAGCTGGTCATGCCAACGATCACGTAATTATTTCTTTAATAAATATTGAAGAGAACAGGATATCCAGGGATCCGCATAATTATATAAGGACAGAAACAGGTATCAATAAAAAAAATCCCGCTATCCATCTGAACATTACCATACTCTTCACATCGGTAAGGCACGAAACCGGGTATGAACGTTCGCTTGAAGAAATAGAGCAGGTGATCAGTTTTTTTCAGAAACAAAATGTTTTTGACAGTACAACCGAAACAGAACTGAGTGATGCAGGTATTGAAAAGCTCATTTTCGAAATGCTGAGCTTTAACCTTGAACAACTATACCAGCTTTGGTCGATGTTAGGTGGCAGGTATCATCCGTCTGCCGCGTATCGTATGCGGATGGTGACTATTGACAACGCATCACGCGAAGGCGGACCAATGATCACAGATATAAGAAGTGATTATTATTTAAAATCCTGACTATGGCAACGGTAATTGAAACCATACAAACCACGTATATAAAACTCTTTTCAGTAAGGCTGATGCACGAGGCTTATGAAAATACAGGTGCGGCAGGAAGTACTATAGATAATGCACTGAATATATATGCCGATAAGAAAACAAAAAAATTATTTCTCAGGTATGATATCACTTATAATTATAGTGGCAATATGATTAATTGCTTTATAAGGGTTCAGGGAAACAAGCCATACAAAACTATTCCCGCTGATATACATATACGGCTCATCATACAAAAAAACACAGATTTTTTACACAGAACGCAGGTTATTGCTGCGGGCAGCGGGCAGGTATATTTATTTACAAACATGAATAATACAGTAGATGCGGGCATTAAACATATCACTAAAAATGCTGCCGGCGCACAGGATGCTGACCTGCAGGCTGTAGGCATGATCGCTTCAGATGAAAAATGCTTTGGCGTAATAGATATAACAGGCAATGCGCCTGCTAATGATTATAAACTTTTTGATACGGCAGGATTGAAGAGCCCTTCATTCGCCCTGCGCTTTATAAAAAAATAATTGACTTTAAAATAAAACACAACAACATGGCACAAATAAATGAAACTGCATTAAAAACGCCGGGTGTATATGTTAATGAAATTTCATTACTGCCGCCAATTGTGGCCCAGGTAGAAACTGCTATTCCCGCTTTTATCGGCTATACTGAATTTTCTGATGCAACTACCCAGCGCTTTAAGCCTGTAAAAATATTTTCACTGCTTGATTATATCACACAATTCGGAAAAGGTGAAGAAGCTGAAATTGCTGTAACTGTTACCAATGCCAGTTTACCTGAGATCACCGCTGTTTTTGTTCCCCCTCTTGAACATACATTATACCATCACATTAAAATGTTCTTTGCCAATGGCGGCAGCAAATGTTATATTGTTTCTGTCGGCGATTATGCTGAAACTGTAGATGAAGGAGACGATACAACACCATTGGGATTATTAGGCGGTTTAAAAGCAGTAGAAGCAGAAGATGAGCCTACACTGCTCGTAATTCCTGAGGCTATGCTGCTGAATGAAACAGGATATACAACAGTAGTGCAGGCAATGTTAAAACAATGTAATGATCTGCAGGACAGGTTTTCCATACTTGATGTTTTAAGCGGCGATGAATATTCTGATGATATTGTATCTGACCACCGCGACCAGGTAGGCAATAATTTTCTTAATTACGGCGCCAGCTATTTTCCTTTTTTAAAAACTTCGCTTACTCCCGGGTTTGATGACACAAAAATAAGGCTCACCCAATCCGGCGGCGAGCTCAATACCCAGCTGCTTTCCGATTCAGTTGGATCTCCCGCGAAAACCATTAAAGAAAAATACAATGGTATGTATAATGCCATAAAGCAGGCAATTGGTGAGCAATACTTCACACTTCCGCCTTCAGCAACAATTGCAGGCGTGTATGCTTCGGTTGACGGGCAACGTGGTGTGTGGAAAGCTCCTGCCAACGTAAGTCTTACTTCAGTAATTGAACCTACCGTTAAAATAGACAATGCCAAACAAGATGACATGAATGATAATCCTGCTACCGGCAAATCAATAAATGTTATCCGTTCATTTACCGGCAAAGGCATACTTGTGTGGGGAGCACGTACATTAGAAGGCAACAGCAGCGAGTGGCGATATATTTCTGTACGCAGGCTTTTTATTATGGTAGAAGAATCAGTTAAAAAAGCAACCGCTGTTTTTGTATTTGAGCCCAATGATGCCAATACCTGGACCAAGGTGAGGGCAATGATAGAAAATTATCTTACCGTTTTATGGCGGCAGGGTGCATTAGCAGGCGCCAAACCGGAACACGCATTCTTTGTTAATGTAGGGCTCGGTAAAACAATGACGGCGGAAGATATTTTAAACGGAAAAATGATCGTGGAAATAGGAATGGCCGCAGTACGCCCTGCAGAGTTTATCATACTCCGTTTTTCTCATAAAATGCAGGAATCATAAACGGCACTATATATTTTATCACTTAAAAAAATATTGTTATGGCGCAATACCCGATTTCAAAATTTCATTTCCAGGTAGACTGGGGTGGCTCCAGGATAGGCTTTACTGAAGTAACAGGTTTAGAAGTTTCAACAGATGTAATTGAGTACCGTGAAGGTTCAAGCCCGGAATATCATAAGATCAAAATGCCCGGGATGCAAAAATTCTCCAACATAACATTAAAGCGCGGCACCTTCCAGGGCGATAATGATTTTTACAACTGGTGGAATACAGTAGCACTCAACACTATTGAAAGAAGGAATGTTACCATTTCCTTGCTGAATGAAAGCCACGAACCTGTTGTTGTATGGAAAGTAAAAAATGCATGGCCGGTTAAAGTACAATCTACCGATCTTAAAGCAGATGGAAATGAAGTGGCTATTGAAACACTTGAACTGGCACACGAAGGACTAACTATTCAAAATGAATAATAATGGCGCAATATCCATTAACAGGATTTCACTTTTCAGTTTCATTTGATAAGCTGCCCGGCCAATTCAGCTTTCGCGAAGTGAGCGGGCTGGAGGTAGAAATGGAAATGGAATCATTTACCGAAGGTGGTCAAAACAGGTTTACATGGCAGCTTCCTAAACGCGCAAGGTATACCGACATTACATTGAAACGGGGAAAAATATCCGGCTCAGCAATTGTAAAATGGTGTAAAGATGCTATGGAAAATTTTACTTTCTTACCTGTTAATATCACAATATCCCTGCTCAATGAACAGCATGAACCCGTTCAATCATGGCATGTAATAAATGCTGTTCCGAGGAAATGGTCAATTTCAGATTTTAATGCGGAAGAAAATTCAATTGCCATTGAATCCATTACACTAACATACCAGTATTTTACGATGCTAACTACATAAATTGAATAGTATGCCAATAGAAATAAAAGAACTACTGATTAAAGCTACAATAAGCACTGACACTGCTCCATCTGCTGATACAACGTTAAGCCAGGAAGAAATAAACCGGCTGAAAAAGGAGATCACGAAAGAAGTAACAGATAAAGTACTGCGTACACTTCAGCAAAAAAATGAACGATAGTATATGCCTGCAGGACAATTAGAAAAATTATATATAGTGCCATATAAAACGGCAGACTATGCAATCACCAGCATTGCCGCGCCTCCTTTTTTTGCACTTATTAATCCTGAAACATATACCTACAGGTATAAAATTGAATTCTGTGATACACAGGCGCCCGGCACATCCGGCGTTTCACTCAAGTTCAACAAAATGCCGCCGCAGGAATTCAATTTTGATTTTTTATTTGATGGCACAGGTATTATACAGGGCGCAATTCCTTCTATTGTGCCGGTGGCAGATCAATTGGATCTTTTCAGAAACCAGGTACTATACTACAAAGGAGATATTCATCGTCCTTATTATTTAAAAATACATTGGGGCACATTATTATTTAAAGGTATCCTCACATCAATGGATATCGAATTCAAATTGTTTTCTCCCGACGGAACACCATTAAGGGCAGTTGCCAAATGCAGCTTTAAAGGATCTATTGAAGAGAACCTCCGGCTGGCAATGGAAAACAGGATGAGCCCTGATATTACACATAGCCGTATAGTTAAACAGAGTGATAAAATTTCATTGTTGACCAGGGATATGTACAAGGATCAACAGTATTATATAGATGTAGCTTCCTTTAACAAATTAGATGCTTTCAGGAAAATAAAAACGGGCACTGCTCTTTTATTTCCTCCTATAAAATAGATCAATATGCCGGATGAAATAATATCAAAAGTTTTATTACCTGTTACGGAAACAGACCTGGTGACCTACGAAGTTAAAATTGATGGCGCCCCGGTTTCCGGCGTATATGAAATAATCAGCATCAATATACAGGAAGCAGTGAACAAACTTCCTTCCGCATCTCTTGTCATAAGGGATGGTTCGGCAGATGAAGAAACATTCCGGGCAGGTGATTCCGGCACATTTGCGCCTAAGAAAGAAATCGAGATACA
The DNA here is from genome assembly GCF_003075435.1 of Terrimonas sp. Taxonomy (GTDB): domain Bacteria; phylum Bacteroidota; class Bacteroidia; order Chitinophagales; family Chitinophagaceae; genus Agriterribacter. The sequence continues at coordinate 160,226 of NZ_QCZJ01000001.1, forward strand.
TCTTGGCTATCATAGTAAAAATGAAATGGTTTTTAAAGGCATAATCATCGCCAATTCACACAAAGTAAACAATCACTGCTGCGAGATGAATATTGAATGCAGGGATAAGAGAGTGAAAATGACGATAACCAACAGTAACCGGATACACGAAAATACTTCTGACGATGACATCATAGATACACTAATGCAGGACAATAGTTTTCCTGTGGCAGAAAGGCAAATGGCAGGAAGCAATGCAGCAGGCTCTGCCGGTATACCGGAGGATTATTTATCGCTGGTTCAGGCTAATGTAACAGACTGGGATTTCCTGATTAGCCGCATTGATATAAACAAATCGATGTGCTTACTCCACAATGACAATATGACCATCAAACAAATTGATCTGTCAGAGCCTCCTGTTCTTTTTCTTACCCATGGAAAAGATATACTGGAACTGCAGGTTGATATGGATGCACGCTCATCTTCTTCAGGCGTTGAGATCAATGTCTGGGATTACAGCAATCAACAAGTAATAAAAGCAGAAGGTGAATATCCAACCGGCGTTGAAGCAGAAAAAAACCCGTCTCCGGACGAAGAGCAATCTTCAGATAATGGAGAAACCATTCGCCAGAGTCTTACGGATATCGCTTCAGTATTCAACAAAAAGATCATTCTGACAGCTCCATACCTGAAACAGGAAAACCTGCAGGCAATTTCAGATTCCAAAATGCTTAAGACTGCACTTACACCTGTTAAAGGGCGCGTAAAATACCTGGGTTCCGCACAGGCATTGCCCGGCAGTTTCGTGAACATTACTGGTATTGGTAATAAATTCAACGGTAAGCATTTTGTGTCCACCATTCAACATGAATATGCTGATGGCTGCTGGACAACAGAGGCAGCCCTTGGCTGGGATGAAAATTTCTTTACTGAAAATATCCGCCCTGATCATCCTGCTTCATCCACAGGGCAGTTATCTGCCATACAGGGGTTGCATGCAGGCGTAGTCACAAAAATTGAAGATCCCGATAACCAGTACCGCGTTAAAGTAAGGCTGCCATTAATTGATGCTTCAGGTGAAGGATTGTATGCAAGGATTGCCACGTTAGATGCAGGTAATAACAGGGGTACATTTTTCAGGCCTGAGATTGATGATGAAGTATTGGTAGGGTTTCTGAATGACGACCCGCATAACCCTGTTATAATCGGTATGCTGCACAGCAGTAATAAACCAGCTCCTATTGAACCTAAAGATGTCAATCACGAAAAAGGTTATGTTTCCCGCTCCGCGATGAAAATGATATTTAATGATGAGAAAAAAAGCATAACGATAGCAACGCCAGGCAACAGAACAGTAACATTAGATGATGATAGCGGATCCATTACCGTTAAAGACAATAACGGTAATAAAATTATTATGGATGCAGGCGGTATCACAATAGAATCAGCTAAAGATCTCACGTTAAAAGCAGCTAAATCAATTGCACTGTCCGCGCCGCAGGTTTCCATGAAAGCAGATGCATCAATGACTGTAGAATCAGGAGGAACAATGGCGGTAAAAGGTGGAGGAATAACAGAAGTTAAGGGCTCATTGGTAAAAATAAATTAAAAAATAAGCACATGGGTTTTGCAGCAAGAGTAACGGATATGCATATATGCCCGATGGTGAATGGAACAACCCCACATGTTGGCGGCCCTGTTATGCCGGCGGGTTGCCCCACTGTCTTAATCGGCGGGTTGCCTGCGGCAAGAATGGGTGATTTGTGTATATGTACCGGGCCTCCGGATGTTATTATTAAAGGCTCTGCAACAGTATTGATCGGCGGCGTTCCTGCTGCAAGAGCAGGCGACAGTACCGCCCATGGGGGAACAATTATAGCAGGATGTTTTACAGTTTTAATAGGCGATTAAATTATGAGCACAATACAATCATTTTTAGGCAGTGGCTGGGGCTTTCCTCCTGTTTTCAATAAGGTTGAAAAACAGGTTGGCATGTTAAGCAATGAAGCTGACGTACAAAGCAGCCTGGAGATTTTATTATCAACGCGCCCCGGAGAAAGAATAATGCGCCCGGACTATGGCTGCAATCTTGATGAATTATTATTTGAGCCCCTTACTACTACTCTGAAAACGTATATCAAAGATCTTGTATCAACGGCAATCCTGTATCATGAGCCGCGTATAGAAGTAAACAAAATTGAACTGGATGATAGTGGCACGCTTGAGGGAAGAATTATTTTATCAATAGAATATACAGTACGCTCTACAAACTCAAGATACAATTTCGTATATCCTTTTTATAAAAATGAAGGAACGGAAATTAAATAACGCAGAATGGATAATAATTTATAGCAATGCCATGTACTGAAAAAAATATATTGCAAAGGGAAGGCACAAGTAACCTTAATCGGGTTCTGCAAGCCTTATCTGCAAGCTATGCGCAGCCAGACGAACGGGATACCGCAGACCTGCTGTTGTTTGCGCAACGGTATGCCGCATATCTTAATTATTATAAGCCTGATAATACACCTGATGGCAACTGGGAGGCATTGATGAAAATGGACATCAGCGTAACCCTCGCGGTATTGATCAAAACAGATATCAGGGCGATTGCTGACTACAAAAAATTGTTATACAAAAAAATCAGTTTGGCTGAAACTGAGGCAAATGTAAAAATAGATTTCCGGTTTCTTTTTGACTGTATTTTTTCGCTGGTTAAAATTATTGATAACCAGTATAAGCTTATTCCCGGCAGCCTGGATTTCAGCACCACGTTTAAAAACGCAATCACGCTAAAAATGCAATCTGCTTTTTTAAATTTATATACACTATTTAATGATTTTAAAAGCAATGGATGGATTGACAACAGTTCTCCGGTATTAGACAGCGATGCGCCTTTTGTAGTTTTCAACGCCAATGATTTTGATATCACTGCGTTAAGTGCTGATTGGGGAACGCCGTCAGTTGATCCCATTATAACATTGCCTTCATTTCCCATTGTGAAAGATAATATTGTTCATATTATCAATCACAATATTTTCAATGCACAAATTGATATACTATGGAAGGGTATTAGTGAAATCATAACCGCAGCAGCGCAACTGTTTGAACAAACCTTAGATAATTTTCCCGCTCACACACCTCATTATGCGCTGTTCATCAGTTTTATAAAATTGTTCAGGCACGCGCAGGATCAACTCAACATCTATACCAAAAGACATCTTGATTTTTATTATAAGGATACATTGCTTTTGGCAAATAAATCTGCTGTTCCGGATGCCGCGCATATTGTATTCGGGTTGCAAAAAAATATAATTAAGCACCTTGTTCAAAAAAATACGCTATTCAAAGGAGGGAAAGACAGTACAGGAAAAGAAATAACATATGTGCTCACTGATGATATAGTAGTTAATACAGCAACTGTAAATAGCATACAATCCCAGCAAATTCACCCGGTATCCGGTAATCTTATAGCGTCGCCTGTGGCCGCATCTGAAGACGGACAGGGAAGCGATATAAAAGCAATTGATAAGAGCTGGTTTACTTTCGGAGATATCAATAAATCAAAAATTGCGCAACCTGGTTTTGCTATTGCCTCCAATCTTTTATTCCTGAAAGAAGGCGCACGGACTATTATTATAGCTGTCCGTTTGAGTGAAAAGCTTGATGGCTTAACCCCCAATCTCAAAACTCCTTTTCATTGGTTTAAAGGCAGGCTTACTGCTGAAAAAGGCTGGCATGAAATACCCGGGATCGATTTGTTTTTAGCAGGCACTTCCGGATCGGTCAATACATTTTTATTCACGCTGAGATTATCTCCTGATGATCCGCCTGTTATTCCATATACAGAAACGGTTCACAAAGAAAATTTTGCCGCCGGTCTGCCTGTAGTGCAATGTATATTGCAGCAGGATGCAGACAATAACCTGCCCTACCAGTTCATAGCCGGTAAAAAAATTCAATCCGTTACTATAAGTGTTACTGTTAATGGAGTAAAAGACCTGGCATTGTCGAACGATACAGGCACGCTTGACGCTGCAAAACCTTTTAAACCGTTCGGAGATTTTCCGGATAATGCTGCATCCTTTTATATAGGCAGCAAAGAAATATTTCAGAAAGAGCTGAACTGGATTGATTTTAATACGGAATGGGAAATTAAAAACGGGCCCGGGGAAACACAGCCCTCCTTATCAAATGCGAGATACTTAAGACAATCTAACTGGAATACCGCTTATCCTGTTTCCACGCTTAACAGGTTATCCTTTGCAGTTCCGGGCTCTTTTATTAAAGCAAAGCAGGATTTTACAGCCAATGAAATATTAAATGCGAATACTAAAGAGGGATTTTTACGATTGCAATTGCAGAGCAGCGCATATTCTTTGTCTTCACACATGACAAAAATACAGAACCAATTAAACAGTATTACACTTACGGAGAACGCTAATAAAGTAACATTTTCTACCAGCAAACCCCCTGTTCCTGCAGAAATTTTCCTGAACAATTTTTCTATAGATTATGCTGCAACCGCCACTATATCATTTACAGATAGTGACAGTGTTAACAACCATCTTTTTTACCACATAACGCCATTTGGATTTGCAGAAGTTCACCCGCGATTGATCAGTACAGATAACAATACAGAGCCGGGCGAAAAGATAACATTGCTAAAAAACACGATACACTCCGGTGAATTGTTTATAGGCCTGGATAATGCTGCGCCTAACCTGGTGATAAATGTACTATTCCAGGTTGCAGATGGCAGCTCTAATCCTTTAAAAAAACCGGAGCAGCTTAAATGGTTCTATTTATCGGGACAAAATAACTGGAAATCTTTCGACAAAAAGTTCATTATAGATTACACAAAGCATTTTACACAATCCGGTATTGTAATCATTACATTGCCCAGTGACATCAACGCCGATATCACCTTATTTAAAAAAGGATTCTTTTATATTAAGACTACAGCAGGTGCCAATTGCGATGCAGTATGCAAAATGATCATGATACAGGCGCAGGCTGCCCGTGTAACATTATTGCAGGATGAGACAAAACAAATTGAATTCAGAGAAACAAGACCGACCTCTTCTATTGCAAAGCTGGTAAACAGTGATGCTGCCATTAAAACAATCAACCAGCCTTTTGATTCTTTTGATGGCAGAATAAAAGAAACGGATGATCATTTTTATACCAGGGTCAGCGAAAGACTAAGGCATAAGCAAAGAGCTATTACCATATGGGATTATGAACATATTATTCTTGAAGCCTTTCCTCAAATATTCAAAACAAGGTGTTTAAATCATTCCGGTTTCTATTTTAAAGGAACAGCGGAAGTTTTTTGTGAAAATTATCCCGGTCACGTAACAATAATTACCATACCCGATCAAAAAAATAAAACAAATATTAATCCTTTACGCCCTTATACTCCCATAGGATTATTGCAGAATATCAATGATTATCTTATCACTATTATTACTCCTTTTGTAAAACTGCATGTAAAAAATCCGGCGTTTGAAGAAATACAGGTAGACTTCAAAGTTAAATTCTACGACAATCTTGACGAGTCATTTTATATACAATTACTGAACGATGAAATTGAAAAGTTTCTTTGTCCCTGGGCATACGATTCCCAGGCAGAAATTTCATTTGGCGGAAAAATAAGAAAATCCGCCATCCTGAATTTTATAGAGGAACGTACTTATGTGGACTATGTTACCTGTTTTAAAATGAACCAGGTGATCAGTCGTAACGGATCAGTGCATACAGAAGAAAAGAAAGATATTGAAGTAGCAGAAGGCACTACTTCACGATCACTCCTTGTATCATATTACGATGAACAAACCGGCGTAAAACATATTATTCAATCACCCGCTACCTGCGATTGCTGATGGCAGAAGAAATTACCATATCAAAAAATACAAGTCGTCCTGCATCGCAGGATTATGAGTTGCTGCGGCAGGAAGGCTTGAAACATATAGAAGACCTTGCGCACGATCTGTGGACAGATTACAACACACATGATCCCGGTATAACCATTCTTGAAGTGCTTTGCTACGCCATTACAGAATTAGGCTACCGCTGTGGTTTCGATATGAAAGATCTGCTCTCCCCCGAAACAACAGGATTACCATATAACCTGCAGGCAATATATACTGCAAAAGAAATACTAACCAATAACCCGCTCACCATTAATGATTACAGGAAACTATTGATTGATATAGATGGCATTCACAATGCATGGATGATTGCAGATGATACGCAAACAAATGCTGCGGGTAACCTGCTGCCGGTAAACGAAGTGCCTGTTTATGCCGACTTTATTAATGATAAACTCACATATACTCCTGCAGATACACCGCTTTTTATTTCCGGTTTATACAAAGTATTATTAGACCTGGAACAGGATGATAACTATGGGGATTTGAATACGGGTGATATTATGTTGCCTAATCCGGCCATCAACAATTATGAACCCGGTGCATTTATGTTAACCGCTGAACTTCCACCCTGGTTTGATGCTGATCTGGCCTTTGCGGAAAAGGCTGCAGATAAGATCACGGATCATATCAGTTCGGCAACCGTAACGGAAACAGGAGGACAATGGAAATGCGAGCTTATGCTGGATGATAGCTCTGCAACAGATTTCATTATTACAGTTGCAAAAAAACCTGCAGGCAGAACGCTCACCACCGCAGACATTAATTTAGTAATAAACAGCGCCGGTTTTTTGCATGATGTATTCAGTAGTTACATTGCCAAAATAACTAAAACCATACATATTATACATACAGCTGCTAAACGGCTGTATGAAACAAGGAATCTTTGCGAGGATTATATAAGCATTGATACTGTTGCATCGGAAGAAGTAAGCTTTTGCTTTGATGTGGATGTAAAGCCAGGAATTGATATTGAAAAAGTGCAGTCCGAAATATTTTTTCTTATTGAGCAATATCTCAACCCTTCTGTTGATTTTTATTCCCTGAAAGAACTGCTGGATAAAAAAATAGCTGTTGACAGTATATTTAACGGTCCCGTATTACAACATGGTTTTATTGATACAATTCAATTAGATCAAACTCAATTGCGTTCTGTTATTCACACATCAGATATTGTTAACCTGCTGATGGATATAGAAGGCGTACTCGCCATCAGGAATTTTGTAATGACAAAGTACGATGCAAACGGCAAAGCCGTACCTGGTGAAACAGGGCTTACGTGGTGCATGCACATAGCTCCTTTGCATAAGCCTGTGCTGGCAAAGGAAAAATCCAAAATCCTGCTATTCAAAAACCAGTTTCCATTCCTGGCACGATACGATGAAGTGCGCGACACTGTTCTGCTCCTGCATGCCCAACATGCAAAAAATAAATTAAACGGGCTTCAACAGGATATACCTGTTCCGCAGGGCAATAAAAGAGATACGCTTTCCTATTGGCCGGCACAATATGATTTTCCACAAACTTATGGTATAAGCGAAGCCGGATTACCTTCTACTGCCACAGAGGAAAGAAAAGCCGCACAAAAGCAACTTAAGGCTTACCTGATGTTTTATGAACAATTATTAGCTGATTTTTTTGCACAGCTCACCCATGCGCCGTATTTATTTTCTCTCAACGATATAACACATACTTATTATGCGCAGTTTTTAGCTGACATTAAAGATATTGATCCCGTATATGTAAAAAGCGGATCAACCATACAGTTAAAAGATGCTATTGATAATGCTGATTCAACTATTGCAATAAAGAATAAATGGCAGGATTTATATGAGCATAAATTGCTTTTCCAGGACAGGCGGAGCCGGTTTTTAGATCACCTGTTAGCAAGGTTTTCCGAATCATTTAATGAATATGCATTGATGATGTACAGGATAAACTATGAAAACCTGTCAGAGGAAAAAATTTCATTCCAGGAACTTTCCCAGGCTAAGATCTGGCTACTGAAAAATTACCCGGAGATCAGCAGCCAGAGAGGAAAAGCATTTAATTATTTTCCTTTAAAAGATGATGATACATTCACCATCGATACCACAGCCTTGTGGGATGCGCATAATATATCAGGATTAGAAAAAAAGACATGCGCAGTTGCCGGTATATCTGATGAAACCAGGCGGTTTTTGTATTGCATAAAAAATATAGAAATCATTTGCGAAGAAGTATCTGTAACCGAAAACGGAGAAGAAAAACTTAAATGCTTTCACGTATTTAAGATAACTAACCCGGAAGGAATAAGCATGTATAACAGCAACCCTTACGATACAAAAGCCAAAGCAACAGAAGCTGTGTTGCTGGTTGTAGAAGCAGGAAAAGAAAAAGATAATTACAGGTATGATGAGGCTGCAAAAAAAATAAGCCTGCTTAACGGCGATGAAGCACTAATGGAAACGAAAGAAAATACCATTGAAGCAAACCAGTCTGACGATATAATAAATTCTTTTGTGGCTGCATTTACAGCGCCATGCAACGATCCTGCAGGCTTACATCTTATTGAGCATATTTTACTGAGGCCGAGAGACAATCAATTTGCTTTAATGCAGGTATGTCTTCATAAAGGTGAATGCATTTGCGAAATTGATCCATACAGCTTCTGCGCTTCCGTGGTTTTGCCTTACTGGCCGGAGCATTTTGATAACATGACTTTCAGGGAATATTTTGAAAATAAAATACAGGAAGAAGCGCCTGCGCATATTATGCTGAAAGTATGCTGGCTGAATAATGACCTTATGCGGGAATTTGAAATCAGGTATAAAAAATGGATTGAAACACTGGCAGACTATACCAAAGACAGAAATACCGTAAATATATTCAGGGCTGCCAATGATGCCATGGTTGAAATATTAAGCCGGTTACATAGTGAATATCCCGTTGCTACGCTGCACGATTGCGATGAAAGCAAAGAAGGCAGTAACACCGTAGTGCTTGGAAAAACTGTTTTAGGAACATTTAAAAATCAGTAATTATGTCAATTATAAACACCTATCCGATATTTGAAGCAGACCAGGTGCTTACTAATGATCACCTGAATAATGTGTTCAATTACTTAGACCAGGAGGACAGGTTAACAAGGATGAAGCTTATTGGCAGTGGAATTGTGTGCGGGCTGGAGATTCTTCCCGGTTCTTCATCATCTGAAATAATAATCAGTAAAGGTTGCGCCCTTACTTCCCAGGGATTTATGTTATTGCTTTGCCAAAAAAATTATACACACTATACTTCATATACACCTCCTGTTCGTCCTAATGATCTGCAATTTATACAGCAGTGTGATGAAAAAGAAGCTAATCCTTTACCTTTTTATGATCAGCAGTATAACCAGGGCTTATTACGGCTGGTAGAAAAGGAAGCAGTGGAAAATGAAGACGGCGGGGATGTTATAGCATTATCACAGATGCCGGCTGATTTTTTAAACCGGTATGCCGTTGTGTTATTCCTGGAAGCAGAGGAACTTAGCCTGAAAAATTGTGATACCAATGATTGCAACGACAAGGGTAGCCGGATAGATTTTGATATTAAGGCATTGCTGGTAGATAAAAATATCCTTGATAAGATCATTAAAATTAATGGGGATGTAATTATAAATAACGCTGTTAATGAGCAACCCTTATTAAAGAGATATAATGTACCTGTTCAAAAAATTACTACAGCTTCCGATGTGCTGATTGCATTCAGGGATCTTGCAGATCAGCAAACGCTGGCAGATATAGCAAATGCGCTGAAGAAAAGTGTAAGCCGGTATCAATATCTTACTGGCAATGAGAATACTGCTGTTTTCGATACCGCATATGAAGCATTGCTGGCGCTGCGGGATGATATATTGAAAAACTACCCGTTATTGATACAATATTTCTATGACTATCTCGACGATATAATAAAAGCGTATTATGAATTTGTAAGGAAGGCTCAGTTTGTACATACCGAATGTTGTATGAATGAAATGAAATTCCCTTTGCATATTATGTTGGGAGAAGCTAATGGAGCAACATCGGGAAATCGTTCTGCTTACCGGCAATATTTCATTTATTCTCCATTGTTCAATGATCAGAAAAATAAACTGGGCGAAGTTCAGTTACTTTTTACAAGATTAAAACTGCTGCTCACACAATTTTCCATAGATAACATGTTTCCGTTTGAAAAACGCCAGGTCAGGATTACGCCGAGCCGTTATGGAAAAGCGCCGTTATCTGACAGATGTATTCCATATTACTATGATGTAGCTACAACTGAACAAGAGCTATATCGTTGCTGGAGCTATAAAAAAACAGGCAGTGGCGAAGAATCGCGCAACCTCAGTTATAATGCTTCGGAATACAGCAGCGCTTTCCCGGTGCTCAATCCTTTGCTTTACGATATTGAGCCATATAATTTTTTCAGAATAGAAGGGCATATCGGTAAAAATATAAATGAAGCGATTGCTGTTGTAAAGCAGGAGCAGCAGGATAAAAATCTTCCTTTTGAGGTGGTTGCGCTGAGCGCGGATTATATTGGTGCACTGGTGCGTGGGGAAGAACCGAAATGCATCATCCAGGATCTTGAATCAGATTACAGGGTTTTAATCGCTGAGTTTGTATGTAAGCTGCATGACGCATATTGCAAAGTTGGCCGCACCGAGTATAAACCACTGAGCATATTTACGGGAACGGTAACATTAGCTGCAAATGCAGTATCTGCACGTACAGCTACACTGCCTGCAGCGCTTGATACAAATCGTGTTTCAGCCATCACGCCGGAAGAAGAGGAAGAAGAAACAAAAATCTTAAAAACCAGTCTTGTACTTAATCCTGAAATAGTATCACATCCTTTTGTTTCCATATTGGTAAACGAGTTTCATGCTTCAAAAGCATACGTTAAGGGAGATACAATATCAAGGTTATGCAAGCCTGCAAAAGATACTATCGGAGCAGCATATATCAACATCATACAAAAAAATAACGGGCAGTTCAAAAACCCTGTTGCAGTGAGTACAACAATTTTGGGAACCTACCTGCGCAACGGCTTTTTTGAATTGATAGATAGTATTGAAAGTATGTTCATTCTGTTAATGAACAATGAATTGGCCGATCTCAATATTACTGCTTTCAAAACTGCTTATGAAAGATACGAGACAGCTATCGAAAATGTTTCCGTACGGCTTTTACGCATAAATATAAATCCTCAAATATTTTTAAACACCTGCATTACTGAGCAGCTTGAAGCATTAAAAAATGAATACCTGCGGAGAACAGCGCAATACAGGCTTGCAAAAAATTTCAGTTATTATTTCAGCAGGCATGGCGGCGTAGAGCATAAAGCGGGAGTTCCTAAAGGAGGTACTTTTATACTGGTTTATCACGAAGAAAGAAAAAGGCAGTTATTTGATGTACGTTCAATATTGATCAACAAAGAGCTGCGATCCATCCTGCTGCGGCAATTTCCGGGCTTGCTGCAATCAACGCAGAACGTGGATGAGCTGGAAACAAAAACGGAAGAATTGCATACTGCTATACAATTCAAAGAACCGGAGCTGTATATCCGCATGAATGATGTATTGGGCAAATATCTCGAGGAATGTAAAGACCTGCCGGAAGCCAGCAGAAACGCTTTGGAAGCCATTATTAAACTACCGCCGCAAAGAACAGCATTTACGCTTACTGATGGAATGGTTATCGCGGATTTTTATATACCATATATCTGTTGCAGCGATTGTCCGCCGATAGCCTATATCATTACACCTCCGCCCGTTCAGGAAGATCAGACACCGGTGCTGCGCATTGCAAAAGATAGTTTTTGCAATTCAGACCAAACAGCATTTGCTATAACTGCAACACCTGCCGGAGGCACAATTGAGGGTGAAGGCGTTAAGAGAGCAGCAGATGGCACTTTTGTATTTGTTCCTGCAGGATTAGCCGCCGGATCATACGTAATAAAATATACTGTTGGCCAAAAAACGGCATCAGTTACGGTGCAGGTAACGGCAACGCCTGCTGCTACATTTACAACAACCAAAAAAATCGGTGATGGTATTATACGTGTGGAAATTAAAAACGAATCCTCAGGTACAACAGATCAGTCTTCCTACAACTGGTTTTTAGATGATGAACCATTCTCTGACAAAAAAGATCCTGACCCGCTCACATTTAAACTGCAAACTTTACCACATACTTTGCGGCTCAGGGTATCCAACAGTGGCTGCCCGTCTGAATTTGAAGAAGTGATCAGCCTTGAAACAGAAACAAGGAAATTAAGCGTTTGCAGTGATGTAAAAGAACAATCGCTCGAAAGCAATATACCCGATGGCGCATCCATTACCATAATAAAAAATGATGGAGGTATAATGGATGGCAAGCTGATCATCCATCCATCTGCTATGAATATTACACAAACCACCACATTCAATGTTTCTTATACCATTAACAATAAACAAAAAGGTGTTGCCATCACTGTAATTTTTGCCAATGCTGATTTTACTATGGAGCTTACAAGCAGTGTAGGTACAAACGCACTGATCATTTCGTTGAAGCTGGTATCGCTCGATGCTACCATAAGCAAATCAGAATGGCAGCTCATACAGGGCAATAATGTAATTACTAAGCAAGAAAAGGATGTTTTGATCAGTCCGTTCGTTTTAGGCGATTTTGTTGATATCACACATGCTGTAGCAAGCGCATCGCCCCAAAATTGCGGGAAGACAAAAAATTTCAGGATAACACAGGAAATATTTAAGCTCAACCTGAATAAAGGACCATTTAAAAATGTGTAATTGAATAACATTAACCATATTATTGAGCGGCAAAGTATAGCTATAAATTTTGAAGATCCCGGTCTGCATATCGGCATACAAAACCGTATAGCAGAATTATTTTATACCCGTTTGCAGCCCCGCATGGAAAGCCTGTTTAACGAGATGGCAGATGATGATCATGTTGCTATAATAGATAAGCTGGAAATAGATTGCGGTCATTTACCCGCAAAGCGTTGGGAAGAGGAGTGGGTTGATTGCGCCATAAGAAAATTAAAAGAGCAACTAACTGTTATCTCAAAGAAAAAAATGGGAGCGGCTGATATACAGGCTGATTTTTTATATTTTTTGCAACAGGGTCAACTCCCATGGAACAGCAGGGTAAAATCTTTAAAAACTTTTGAGCAATCCATTGTATTGGATCATATTTTTTTGGAAGCGCTCAAAAATATTTTACCGGGAAATAATGTTGTTGAAAGATTAACGCGCCGGTTTTCAGCAGGGTTTATTCCAAAATTGATATATGCACTAACAGAAAACGAAATACAATATGGACCTGGAAAAGCCGGATCTTTTAATGCTGCTAACGTACAATTAATTACAGGGCAGCTAAGTGCCCGCCAACTGGAAGTGCATTTAAAAAACCTGGCGAAAGCCATTGCGCCCGGTAAAAAAAATAACAGCAAACCGGCATCTGATAAAACAGGTACACCGGTTCCTGCAAATCCATATATCGGAAATGCAGGCATTATGCTTCTTCATCCGTTTTTGCCGGCATTGTTTGAAGCGCTGCATTTAACCATACAACAGCAATGGGTAAACGAAGATGCGCAACATCGTGCGGTTTTAATTACAGCTTATATCACTTCAGGAAAAGAGGATTTACCGGAATTTGAGCTGGCGTTAAACAAATTGATATGCGGACTGGACATTTCTGATACACTTCGTCAAATACCGGACGCAATAACTATTGAAACAATATCAGCATGCGAAGAAATGATCACTACAGCTATACAACATTGGGCAGCTTTAAAAAATACAGGTATTGCCGCTTTCAGAGAAACCTTCCTGCAAAGAGAGGGTAAAATAACAAGTGTAGATAAAGGATGGCTGTTGCAGGTAGAACAGAAGGGGGTAGATGTGCTGCTGAATAGCTTACCATGGGGAATAGGGGTTATTAAATTTCCCTGGATGAACAATCTTTTTTTTACAGAATGGAATAGTTGAACGCATGCAGATGTTAATCAAATTAATATAAACTGGTATTTATGGAATTTTTAAAAAAAGGAAAGCAGGGTACCGCAGTTATTGAACTCCAGCAAATTTTGCGTGAGCTGGATTATAACATATCAGTAACCGGTGTATTTGATACTGATACCTATAAAACCGTCAGGAATTTTCAAAGTAGTCATTTGGATATACATGGCGTGCCATTGGAAGTAGACGGCAAGGTTGGCGATATTACCTGGTGGGCACTAAAAAATCCGAGAACAAAAATTGTTGGTGGTGTAATTGACTATACAGTAATGCCTCCTGCCGGTGCAGGAGGCACAAGCATTGGAAGAAGCGCTTTACAGTTTGCGATAAATGAACTGAGATCAGGTGCAGGTGAAGTAGGCGGTAACAATATGGGTCCCTCGGTAAAAAAATATTTACAACCCTCGGGTGTTCCGGAAGGCAGTTCCTGGTGTGCTGCATTTATCAGCTGGTGTTTTTTGCAGGCAGCCGGTGGCGACAGAAAAGCGATGCCTTTCAGATATACAGCCGGCGCAAGAAATATTTATAATCAATACAAGCAAAAAGGATGGTCTTTTGATGGAAACAGCGATCTGCCGCAGCCGGGAGATATCGTTGCATGGTGGCGTGTAAGCATGCCATCGGGGCTTGGTCATATAGGGATTGTTCATCACTATGCTGATGGATTTATATATACCATTGAAGGCAATAAAGCAGCGAATGTTGCAGGTTTTTCCTATGTAAAAACAAGACTTGACAAATTGCTGGGATATGGAAGAGTACAATAAACAGGCGTATGCAGCATGCAGTAAAAGAAAATAAAACAGCTATAAGCACAAAAAACGCCGGATCTTTTTTCGGGAAGGCTCCGTGCAATTCTTTTTTTGCTCCTGCTGTTGTGCAACCCAAACTTACCATTGGCCCGGTAGATGATCCATATGAACGGGAGGCGGATAGTGTAGCCGACAGGGTGATGCGAATGACAGATGCTGATGTGCAGCAAAGCAAGCCGGTAGCTGTTCAGAGAAAGTGCGCGGAATGCGAAAAGGAAGAACAGGTACAAAAAAAAGAGGATAATGATTTTATCACTTCAACGACAGGAAAAAATATTCAAAGATCACCCGGCGATAATGATACTACGGCCGGTAATGAAGAAAGCACCCCGGCAACACCATTTTTAAGAATAAGAATAACCTTGCATGATTTGTATGACAGGGAAGATAACGACATGGCAAACTATGGTGAGGCGAATATTGAGATGATCCGCAGAGGAGTAATATCCCCGGGAGATTATACAGTTCCTTATGCCGCGCTGTGGAATAATAATTACCAGCTTTCAACACGCTGGGGGCTTGGCAGAATCACAAAGAATGTATACGAAAAAGGAGATAATCTTTTAAAACCAATAAGAGGTATTGTTGGAAAAATTCCCCTTGCCGGCGGGTTTATAAGCAGTAAAATAAAATTAAGTAAGCCAGATCTTAAAGGTGGAGACTGGGACAGGTACATAGCTGATAAAACTACCTTAATGGCATTGGGCGGGGCATTGGACAGGGACAACCCGGCATATAATGCAGGCAGTGGATTTACATTCACCATCAATATTGTTGACTTTCACTTTGATGAAAACAGGTTATTCAGAAAACCTGTGAACAGTAATTATACTCCACTTTTCCAAATTAGCCGTAAATGCGCACAGTGTGAAGAAGTAGATAAAAAAGCGCAAATGAAAAGCGAAGCCGCAGGCAGCGGCGGAATAATAGCGCCTTCCATTGTTCATAATGTTATTAACCGGAATGGCCAGCCGCTTGATGCAGTTACAAGAAATTTTATGGAATCCAGGATGGGTTTTGATTTCGGAAATGTGCAAATACATAATGATTCAGAAGCGCATCAATCTTCATCCGCTATTAATGCGCTGGCATATACCAGCGGTAATCACATAGCATTTGGAACAGGGCAATATCAGCCGGATAGCATTGAAGGAAGAAAGTTACTGGCGCATGAATTAATGCATGTGGTACAGCAACAAAGCACTCAGGTGCGTCACCGTATCAACCGGTTTTCTGATACCGACCATCATATAGCAGAAGAAATAGCGCTTTCTGATTTATTTACACATGAACAACTGGAGAATATTGAAAGGGGAAATATGGGGAGAGATTATAGCCAGTTACCTCAGAAGGCTGCCTCGTTACTGGTACCGGGCACTCCTTTCGGCAATTATCACACACATGAACATTTTGATAACTTTATTTTTGACAGGGAAAAGAACAAATGGGTAAGCCATAAAGAATATGATAAAATATGGGATGAGGGTAGTAAAGACTGGGTAAAAAGAAAAGCGCCCTCTTTGGCAGGCGCTCACGCACCACGCATTACGCCAATAGCATATATTGAAAGCCAGTTGATATCTGCAGTTGAAAAAGATGTTCCCGATCCTGCTGCATTTATTCATCTTGGCAATGCTTTTCATACTATTGAAGATTTTTTTGCACACTCTAATTTTGTTGAGCTCATACATGAAGATTTTTCTTCCGGTAAGGAACTGACTACACATCCGCCCGGGGCTGTTGGCCCATCATCTGAAGATTCTATTCTTAGTAATGTTTCAGATCCTGTTAGCTCCGCTTTCTTTTTAAACCGGTTTAAAACGCTGCAACAAAGCGCAGAATCAGTATCTCATGGTATTCTGGCTAAAGATTTTCATTCTAACAAATATCATTCAATAGCAATTACCCTTGCAACATTGGTAGTGAGAACTATTGGCGGATTATTAAAACATGCTTTTACGCTCGCTACAAAAGACCTGCGCACGGAATATGTTAAAACAGGTATCATGGGATTGGTAACCGGCTATTTAAGACCTCCGGATATTAAAAATAAATGGTGGGAAAAAATGCTTGAAGAAGACGCAGGCATCACACAAAAAAGAATAAAACTATTGCAGGAAAAAACGCCTGTAACAGTCAACCAGCTTCCCGGCAGTCCTTTGCGTGCATTTGAAGCTACACGGTTTTCTTCCTGGAAAGCTATTGGATTAGGCACTTCGGTTTCTGTACCATTAAAGGATAAAACATTTTTCACCGCGGGATTTATGGTGTCACTTCCCGGCACAGGCCAGTTGCCGGATAACTCATTATTAGTTGCGCCAAAATCTGAATGGGATGCAGGGCAACCTCAGATTATTTGGGGAGCACAGGTTTCAGGTACGTTTGACCTGGCAGATTTAATAAAGAAACATTAAACCTGGTAATGAATGCTATAAAGAAACATATTATTCCCAATGATAAAGCGCCATGCAGGAACACAGCTTTCTTTCAATCCAAACTTACCATCAACCAGCCCGGCGACAAATACGAACAGGAAGCAGATACAGTGGCAGAGCAGGTTCTTCAATCAAAACAACAACCAGGAGTATCTTTCTTTCAACCAATAAATGTATCTGCACTGCAACGCAAATGCGCTCATTGCGAAGAAGAAGAAAAGGCAGTGCAGCGAAAAGAACAAAGCAATGCTTTAATAGAACCACCACAAAACGTAGAACAATATGTAGGGGGTCTAAGCAATAAAGGGGCAAGCCTGCCTACTCAGACCAAACAGTTTTTCGAATCAAGAATGGGTTATAATTTCAGTGATGTAAAAGTACATACCGATAGTTTGGCTGCTAAGTCGGCCCAAAATATTAATGCGCTGGCTTATACCACCCGTAATAATATTGTTTTTAACAGCGGGCAATACCAGCCGGATACAGACAACGGGAAAAAACTGTTAGCACACGAACTGGCGCATGTAGTGCAGCAAAAAAATAATCCGCAAACAATATTTAGACAATCCGCAGATCAAGTCCCAAAGATTGGAACAGGAGCATATGCGGCCTACAACCAATGGAATTTAGAAAAAATTGTTGAAACTACACATTGGGCAAATGATGAAAATAAAAACAGATTTATTGCAGAATATTTAGAATATTGTTACCTGCATCCAAAATTAAATGATCAATGTATGCAAGCCATTAAGGTAGATCCTGAGTATTCAGTAGATTTTCGGTTAGGAGATTGTACTAAAGAGCAGAGGTCCAGACTGCGAAAAAGAATAAGTGAAGAATGTAAATCTTCCAAAAGATCTTGTGCAGTTACTGATTCTTGTAAAGTTTTACGAGAAAAAATAAGCAGAAATACTGCATGCATTGAGGCAAGACAGGCTGAAATGAGCATTTGTTATAAAGGAGGTGATCAAATACATAAAGATGTTTTGTCCAAAGAAATTATGGCTCTAACAAATTGCATGCTTTATTTCAGGAAAAAATGTTTCCAATCAACAGATCCGTCACCAATTTTTTATCCCTATCCAGAAGGGATAAGAGTAGAAAATGAAGATGAGGATTTTATGAAAAAAATGGAAGAAATTACTGGTTTATCAGGGGCTGCTTTGAT
This sequence comes from Terrimonas sp., assembly GCF_003075435.1. Classification (GTDB taxonomy): domain Bacteria; phylum Bacteroidota; class Bacteroidia; order Chitinophagales; family Chitinophagaceae; genus Agriterribacter. The sequence continues at coordinate 178,588 of NZ_QCZJ01000001.1, forward strand.
TTTATATATTATTGTATCCGAAGGTTCAAGATTATTTCCACCAAGAAATCTTGTACCAATACCATAGATCTTTAAAACACATAATTATTATCTTCTAATCTGTATGTTCAGCTTGAATACAATAAAAAATAGCACAGTGAATATCTCGAAAAAAGAAGACAGAAATCTCATTTTTTTTCAACCTAAGTTCACCATCAACCAGCCCGGCGACAAATACGAACAGGAAGCAGATACAGTGGCAGAGCAGGTAATGAGAACACCCGGAGAAAATAAACAAATGTTCTTTCAGCCACAAATCACCCCGATTAATACTATACAAAAAAAGTGTGCGCATTGTGAGGAAGAAGAAAACAAAGTACAAATGAAAAGCAATGGAGCTGTTGCTATAGAAGCACCAGCTATTGTGCATGATACTATTAAAAACACTGGTAATCCTTTAGATGCAGTCACCAAAAATTTTATGGAATCGCGATTTGGATATGATTTCTCAGATGTGCATATCCACAATGATACATTAGCTCATCAATCATCATCTGCTATTAATGCAAAAGCTTATACCAGCGGCAACCATATAGTATTCGGAGCAGAACAATATCAGCCAGGAACCAATGCCGGCAAACAATTACTGGCGCATGAGCTTACGCATGTGGTTCAGCAAAATAATATAAGCCGCCAGGTACAAAGAGTGCCCTGTTCTGGCTACTCTTTTAAAACATTAACTTATGCATCTGTTGCAAATGAGCACGACTTTGCAGCATTGGATGGTTATACGCCCTTAAAAGGCAGGGCATACGATATACTAAGTGATGGGAAAAAATATTTCTTCTGCTTTAATAATCAAAAAATTTTTGTTAAGTATATTGATACTAAGTTAGTACCCGACCTTAAAAATCAATTGGAAGCAAATTATAAGATAAAAATTGAGAAAGGAGGTAAAAACTGGAGCGATGCTGATCTTATCCTGTTGAATGAAGCATTCTCTATGCTAACTACATCAGAAACGGCTTTGATAGAAAACTACCGCTTCATCAGGGAGAAGCAATCTGCCGTAGTTGATGGGGATGTTATCTGTGGTTTGCACAGTGTTGACATTATCAAAAGAGACTATACCATACAAATAGCTGATGCCTGTATAAAAGATCCTCTGGGAAAAGAAAAAACAAAATTCGGAATAGACTATGGTGTATTCAATATTTTGCATGAAATAGGACATGCAATTGAATATGGGCGGTTAAGACTTGCCACAGAAAAATATTACGATGCAAAAAAAGCATTAGAAAAATTCCGGGAACAATTTGACAGGGCTTCCTCTGCTAATCAAAAAAGCATGACAAAACAACTCGGATCTTTAAAAACTACAATGGATAATGCTTTTGATGAATTGGACCGCGCCCTGGATAAATCTACTTTAGATCAATTCAGTAAGTTTATTAAAGGTAAAAGAGCGCTAACCGATTATTCAAAAAAGAATGCGACGGAAGCTTTTGCAGAAGCCTTTGCCATATTCAAAGCTAATCCTAAAAAATTAGAAAAAGATAACAAGAAATTATTTGATTGGTTTTTTAATGCAGGTTTTAGCTGATTGAAAAAAATATTTTGAAACGTACATATCCGCATATCATTCCACCTGTTCGGAAAGAAAATGGCAGTGGCATTTTCTTTCCGCCAAAGCTTTATATTAACCAGCCCGGCGACAAATATGAACAGGAAGCAGATGCTGTATCAACCCGGGTTATGCAAATGCCGGGAAATATCAATACAGGTTCTTTTTTTCATCCCTCATCATCTTCAATGCAGGCTATTCAAAGAAAATACCCGCATTGTGGGGAAGATAAAACACAAACAAGATCATCAACTGCAACACCTGGAGATATGATTGCACCTGCTGCCGTACACAATACGATCAACAACGCCGGTACCCCGATGGACACAACTACCAAAAACTTTATGGAGTCGCGGTTTGGATATGACTTTGGCCGGGTGCGTATTCATGATGATGCATCAGCTCATCAATCATCAGCATCAATAGATGCACTTGCATATACACACCAAAATCATATCGTATTCGGCGCAGGTCAGTACAAGCCGGAAACTGCTGCAGGCAAACAATTGCTGGCACATGAGCTGGCACATGTTACTTTACATCAGCATCCCAATTTATTAACCAGGCAAAAAAATCCTGTTACAACCGCAACACCAATGCCGGCAGGAGGTATTGCTCAAAAAGCCGGCGGATTCACCATACAGGTTGGATATATTGCTATTGTTGTTAAACCGGATGTTTATAACTCTGCGAGAGAAAAATCCAAAGAAGCACATACCTATATGGACATTACCCGATTCACTGTGCCCGATCCTGATTTTGATGTTGATCCTAAAACGAATACAGTCACGAAATTTAAACCTTACCCTGCTTTACAAATTGAGTTGACGGTGGAAACAAATTATGGTTCTGGCATAAATCCTTCCGGGCCTTCTGATTACGGGTATGGTACAAGACGCGGTGATCCAAAAACCATCAGTTTTCATGAAGGATCGCATGGCAGCGAATTCATAAGTTATATTCAGAAAGAAATTAAGAAATTCCCTCAACCGGCATTTGAAGGAAAAGCCGGCATGACAAAAGAAGAATTCAAAAAGAAAGATGATGAATATATCGCAAAGATCGGGGAGATTCAAAAGATGCTGAAGTCCGCCGCAGCTTATGCAACGCAGGTGGTTGACTGTGCCGGAAAATCCATAGACGCACATAATAAAGGCAAACGTGGTTATCAGAATGTTTGTCCCTGATATTATAATTTTCATTATTAAACAGATAAACCATATTTATTTTGCCACAAAAAATTATCCATACACTTTCCGGGGTTCTTGAAAAAGTAATTGACAGCAGGCTGCAGTTGTTTTTTAAAAAAGAAAATAATAAAGCATTTGCTTACCCTGCAATCAAATCAAGCAAAAGGGATAAGTCTGCGCTGAATACATTCATCCATGATCACAAATTAAATAACGAAGAGCTGACAATCCTGCTGCTTGCATTCATGCCGCATGTACAACCCAATTTTCTGGATTCCATTATCCAGCAATACCTTCCCAATGGTGGTGAGTTCCCGGAAATAGGCGGTGTAAAAGGAAGCAATCACCGCGGTACCATACCTACCGGTGAAACAGCTTTATTTATTATTGCAGGCAATGATATTGATAAAAGAATAAAAGCTTCGGCATATTTTTCACCTGATCATTTTTTTGCGAAAGAAAACATACTCTCGCTGGAGCAGGTAAAAGAAGGTGAGCCACGTATGAGCGGCAAGCTTATGCTGCAGCAGGAATATGTTGATCTTTTTACTACAGGTATAATAAGCAAGCCGGTATTTGGCGCCGAATTTCCTGCAAAGCTGGTTACTACCAAAATGGAATGGAAAGACCTGGTGCTGAATCCCAAAACAGCTTTGCCCATCAGTGATATTAAAATATGGCTGGAACATAACAACCGGCTGATAGATGAATGGAAAATGGACAAGCGTATAAAACCCGGATACAGGGCTTTATTTTATGGTCCTTCCGGCACAGGTAAAACGCTAACCGCTACCTTATTGGGCAAACAATTTAAAAAAGATGTATACCGCATTGATCTGTCACAGGTTGTTTCAAAATATATAGGAGAAACAGAAAAAAACCTGGAAAAAATATTTGTGAAAGCCGAACATAAAGACTGGATATTATTTTTTGATGAAGCTGATGCGCTTTTTGGCAAACGAAGTAATGTGCAGAATGCGCACGATAAATATGCCAACCAGGAAGTATCTTATTTATTACAACGGGTGGAAGATTTTCCGGGGTTGATCATCCTTGCTTCTAATTACAAAAGCAATATCGACCAGGCTTTTGTGCGCCGTTTTAACACTATCATCCAGTTTCCTATACCTGATGCGGAAGAACGTTTTAAATTGTGGGTATCTGCATTGCCGCCCGGCGCAACCCTGGCAGAGGATATCAGTCTTGAAAACATTGCAGCTAAATATGAACTGACAGGGTCTTCAATAGTAAATGTAATACACTATGTATGCCTTAAAGCAATGGCAAATGATAGCAATATTATTACTAAACCAAGTTTACTGGAAGGCATTAAGCGGGAATATGAAAAAGAAGACCGGGTATTTAAACCCTAGCGCTTGCTCAATCAGAGCATAAAACTCACACTTTTTTTAAATTGTTCTGTGCGTATCAAAAGCCTCCAGCTCATTTGCTACCGCTGTAAGAAAACTTGCACCGATAGAGCCATCAACTATACGGTGATCGTATGACATAGAAAGATACATCATATGGCGGATAGCAATACTATCTCCCTGTGCTGTTTCAACTACAACAGGACGTTTTTTTATGGCGCCGATAGCAAGAATAGCTACCTGCGGCTGGTTAATTATCGGTGTTCCCATCAGGGTTCCGAATGTGCCTACATTGGTTACTGTAAATGTTCCGCCCTGTGTATCGTCGGGCTTTAAGCGGTTATTGCGGGCTGCATTAGCCAACGCGTTTATTTTTTTGGTAAGACCCGTAAGGTTCAGGTAATCGGCCTCTTTTATAACCGGTACTATCAAATTTCCATTAGGCAATGCAGTTGCCATACCAATATTAATATCCTTCTTCACAATAATTTTATCACCATCCACACTTGCATTAACCCATGGGAATTTCTTAATACATTTTATGATCGCTTCAATAAACAGCGGCATAAAGGTTATCTTCTCACCTTCCTGTTTTTCAAAATTCGCTTTTATCTTATCTCTCCATTGCACAAGATTGGTAACGTCACATTCCGTAAAGCTGGTAACATGCGGGCTGGTTTGCTTGCTTTCCACCATGTGTTTGGCTATCAGCTTACGCATACGGTCCATCTCTATGATCTCTGCATTTCCGTCATAAGCAACAGCGGGTTTTTCGGCTTCCGGGGTCGTAGCCTGTGTTGATTGTTGCGCAGATTGGGCGGGTTGCGTTGTTGCAGAAGACTGCGTTACAACTTTAGGTTCCTGAACAGGCGTATTTACAACATCGGATTTTTTCTTTTCAACCCACTGCAGAATATCTTTCTTGGTAACCCGGCCGTCATTACCTGTGCCGGGTATATTTTCCAATTCCGCCAGGCTTATCCCTTCATTTGCAGCTATATTTAATACCAGTGGTGAGTAAAACCTTGCTCCGCCGGTTGCTTTAGGAATATCAATATGAATGGGTTGATAAGGCACTTCTTTTGTAACTAAGTCGTCTGCTTCTGTATCTTCTTTAGCAGTTTGACCGGTTTCAGCCTCGGTAGCAGGAACAACTGTTGGAAGTGTTCCGTTGGCTTCAGATTGAATTCTTGCAATAACCGTATCTACAGGCACTACATCATTCTCGTTATACAAGATCTCAACCAATGTACCTTCTACAGCAGACGGTACTTCGCTGTCCACCTTATCAGTGGCAATTTCAAGTATTGTTTCATCGATTTTTACATGGTCGCCCGGCTTCTTGTTCCATCGCAGAATGGTGGCTTCAATTATACTTTCTCCTAACTTGGGCATTACCAGGTCTACTATCGCCATAACAGATTATATTATCGTTATGTTCAAAGGTAAGTATTGGGCATCAATTGTTGAACATTACATGAGGCTGCAGTTTTACATATTATGCACAGTTTGTGAATTACTGTAATGAATTTTTGATAATATGTGTCTCAATTTAAGGTCAGTTATTAAAAAAATCCAGCAGCAGTCTTATACCTACAAGCCCCAGGCACACTGCAAGCGATTTAATAATAACTGTTGTTTTTATTTTGTGCGAAAGAAAAGCGCCTGCCTGGGCGCCGATCATAGCGCCAATGGCCAGCCACACGATCATGTGGAGCACAGCGGGATCGCTATAGTTACCCTGTATGGCATGCACAATTATACTTACTGACGACATAATAGCAAGAATAAAATGCGAAGTTGCCGTAGCAATATATACCGGGAAACCAAGCCAGTGCACCATCGCCGGCACATGAATAATGCCACCGCCAATTCCTAACAAAGGAGACAGGAAACCAACCAGTATACTTACCAGTATGCCTGCATACCGGCTATATGCATATTTAAATACTGTTCTTTCCCTGTCAATAAGTATTTGATGGGTTAAACCCGGAGCGTCAGATTCTCCGCCAATACTTGCAGCCGCGTTCTTTTTTAAAAAAAGAAATAAAGACAAAGCAATAAGTAAAATGCCAAAAATAATACTGAAAGTATGTGGGGGAATATATTTTGTAACATATACGCCTAATACAGAACCGGGTACTGTAAACAGAGCAAATATAATTCCAGCCTTATAATCTATACGTTTTGCCCGGGCATATGCTATTGATCCTGAAATGGCATTGGCTGCAACAAGCGCTATTGATATGGCAGTAATAATTTCAGGCGTAAGGTTTGGGTGCGTAAAAATAAGCAGCGGCACCAGTATAAAACCGCCACCTGCACCAATAAGCGTTCCTATTGTACCGATAAGTAAACCTATGATCAGTAAAACAATTGCATTGTCCATTACCTCAAAGATATGTAACAGGAAATATTTATAGATTTGGAGAGGAGAAGGTGGAAATACAAAACACCTTAGCACCGTTATCTTTCCTTAAGAAGACAGGATGAGCTTGCCAACCAGAAGAAGGAGGATAGGAATTATTAAAAATATTAAAACATGAACATTAAAAAGCAGAAGTTGTGTTTTGAATTCATTCTCTTTGGAAAAACTGGGATGGGGTTCTTCAATATTCTTATCTTTTGCTTCATCACCTCAATCAGCATCGCACAAACTTCCAAATCATCTTTTAATGTTATTGCTTTTTATACTTCAAGAAATGATCTTGCACATATCAGCTTTGTGCATGAAGCCAACCGCTGGTTTCCTGAAATGGGTAAGCGATATAACTTTAAATATGATTCCACCAACAACTGGAGCAATCTTAACGATAGTTTTCTTGCAAAATACCGGGTAGTGATTTTTTTAGATACACGCCCTGATGATCCTGATCAACGCGCCGCTTTTGAGCGATATATGAATAAAGGAGGCGCATGGATGGGATTTCATTTTGCCGGGTTTGCACTAACACCGTCTGGCTTTCCGCAAAACTGGGATTGGTATCACAATACATTTATCGGGGCTGGCTCATATAAAGGTAACACCTGGCGGCCAACACCGGCTATGCTGCGTGTGGAAGATAGTACACATCCTGCTGTAAAACATTTGCCCCATATATTCAGATCTTCCCCAAATGAATGGTATAGCTGGGAAAAAGATCTGCGACAAAATCCTGCTATCAAAGTTTTATTATCTATAGACTCAACCAGTTTTCCGCTTGGCACAGGCCCAAAACCTCACGAAATATGGTATAGCGGCTACTATCCTGTTGTATGGACAAATACCAACTACAGAATGATCTATATCAATATGGGACATAATGATATAGACTACGAGCATAAAACAAACAAAGAGCTGTCTTTCCAGTTTGCTAACGAGGTGCAGAACAGGTTAATTATTGATGCGCTGTTATGGCTGGGAAAACTTGCATATTCACCATTCAGGATACAGACCAGTGTTTCATCTACAGGAAAGCCATTGTGAAAATAAAACCTGCTGCATCACCGGTATCCTGCTTTCTTTATTTTTGCTGATAAAGAAAAACGGTATAACAAAAGACAATTCCATATTATCTAACCCCATTGAATATCTTAAAGGTGTGGGGCCATTAAGAGCTGATCTGTTGAAAAAAGAATTAAACATCTTCATCTTCAAAGATCTGCTGGAACATTTTCCCTATCGTCACATTGATAAAACTGAAATAAAAAAAATAAGGCAGATAACGCCTGATATGGAATATATACAGGTAGTCGGAAAAATTATTTCATGCGAAATGCTGGGAGAAAAAAGGGGGAAACGCCTGGTTGCCGAATTAAGAGATGAAACAGGCTCGCTTGAGCTCACCTGGTTCCAGGGCATCAGCTGGATACAAAAAAATATACAGGTTGGTCAGTCGTATATTGTTTTTGGCAAACTGTCTTTCTTTATGGGTAACCCACAGATAACACATCCTGAAATGGATGTACTTACTATGGAGAAAACAGAAGGAAGGCCTTTTCTTGAACCCATCTACCCTGCCACAGAAAAATTAAAAGCAAGAGGATTGAATGGCAGACAGATAGGCAGGCTGGTATATACACTTGTTGGTTTATTAAGCGAAAAAGATCTGCCGGAAAATATTCCTGATAATATTGTCGCGGAGCTGCAGCTCCTGCCAAGGTATAATGCGTATCTGAATATTCATTTCCCCACCGGCCCTGCTATTCATGAAAAAGCATTGGAGCGGCTGAAATTTGAAGAGCTTTTTTTAGCGCAGGTAAGATTAGGGCTTATACGCTCCAACAGGCATCGCTTTACAAAGGGTATTACATTTGAAACAGTAGGCGATCTTTTCAATACTTTCTACAAACAATATTTACCCTTTGAGCTTACCGGCGCTCAAAAAAGAGTATTGAAAGAAATACGGCAGGATACAGCAAGAGGCATACAGATGAACCGCCTGCTGCAGGGAGATGTGGGTAGCGGCAAGACTATTGTTGCATTACTCAGCATGTTGCTTGCAGCAGATAATGGCTACCAAAGCTGCATGATGGCGCCTACGGAAATTCTTGCGCAGCAGCATTACACAGCATTAAGCGAATTACTGAAAGATATGCCGGTACAGATAGCAATACTTACCGGTTCAACACCTAAAGCCGAGCGGAGAAAGCTGCTTGCTAAAACATTATCAGGAGAAATACATATACTAACGGGAACGCATGCCCTGATTGAAGATACTGTTCAGTTTAAAAATCTTGGACTGGCAGTGGTAGATGAGCAACACAGGTTTGGTGTGGCACAACGCGCCAAATTATGGGAGAAAAATCATGTACCCCCGCATGTGCTGGTTATGACAGCAACGCCTATACCAAGAACGCTTGCCATGACAGCTTATGGTGATCTTGATTATAGCATAATGGATGAGCTTCCTCCCGGCAGGCAGCCTATCACTACCGTGCATCGCTATGAAAATGCACGACCACAGGTGATGGATTTTATAAAAGCGGAAATAGCAAAAGGCAGGCAGGTATATATTATATTTCCATTGATTGAAGAAAGTGAGAAAGTGAATTATGAAAACCTTATGAAAGGGTATGAAAATGTGAAAGCTTATTTCCCTGAACCTGCTTACTGGATCAGCATGGTGCATGGCAAAATGAATGCAGAACAAAAAGAAGCCAACATGCAACGTTTTGTGCAAAGAGATACTCAGATCATGGTATCTACAACGGTAATTGAAGTTGGTGTAAATGTTCCGAATGCAAGTGTAATGGTTATAGAAAGCGCTGAAAAATTCGGGCTATCCCAATTGCACCAGTTACGTGGCAGAGTGGGCAGGGGAGCAGAAAAGAGCTATTGCATTTTACTTACCGGAACCAAATTAACTGCTGATGCGAGAGAACGCTTAAAAATGATGTGCGCCACCAATGATGGTTTTGTTATTGCGGAAAAAGATCTGGAGCTGAGAGGTCCGGGAGATATTGAAGGTACACGTCAGAGCGGAATGCTTAACTTTAAGCTGGCAAGCATAGTGCAGGATAAACATTTGGTAGATTTAGCCAGAAAACATGCTGAAATATTATTAAGTGATGACCCGGACTTATCTTTTCCAGTTAATTTGAAGTTAAAAGCTTACCTGCAGCACCAAAAAGGACAAACCTCCTGGAGTAAGATATCGTAATTTGTTTATTGCAGGGGTAATTTCGCTGTAAAATCCGATTTTTATAATCATGAGTAAAAACCTGAAATCCGCATTTCATATACTTTTCTTTTTCGCTATCCTTTTTAGTTATCAATTCAGCATGGCACAGCAAGCCGTTGAGTTTACAGAAAACAAGGGGCAGTGGGATAAAGCAGCGTTGTTTAAAGGAGAGATATCAAGCGGCGCTTTCTTTTTGCGGCAAAATGGTTTTACCGTACTAATGCATAACGAAGAAGACCTGCATGAACTGCTTGAGCAGGGGCATGATCATACAGGAGGCGCTGCCACTACTGATAATATCAGCAGCCGTAAGGCTTATCCACGCCCGGCAACAGGCGGGGGTAAAGACTCTTCCGGCATCGTACTTCGCTCTCATGCTTACAGCATGACATTTGTTGGCAGCAACCCCAATCCACAAATCGTTGCTGAAAAACCCATAACATCTTACGAAAATTATTTTATTGGAGATGATCAGTCTAAATGGGCATCAAACTGTAAAATTTACCAGGCTGTAACATATAAAGATATGTACCCGGGCATAGACGTGCGCTATTATGCGCAGGGCGATCAGTTAAAGTATGATATCATCGTTTATCCCGGCGCTGATGCAGGAAAAATAGTAATGAAGTATGACGGAGCTGATCAGTTGCAGATCAAAAACCAGCAGCTTATTATAAAAACTTCTGTTAACGATGTAAAAGAGCTTTCACCATATTCCTATCAGTTGGATGAAAGCGCGGGAAGAAAAGAAGTTAATGTAAAATATACGCTGGCAAACAATACCGTTAAATTCAGGATCAAAAATTATGACGCTTCAAAAACATTAATAATAGACCCGACATTAATTTTTGCAACATTTACAGGTAGCAGAGCCAGTCAATGGGGATATACCGCTACTTATGGCGCCGATGGCAGCATGTATACCGGCGGTATTGTTTTTGCTAACGGCTTCCCTGTTTCCACCGGTGCATTTCAAACTACTTATGCAGGCTCCGGATCCGGCGTGGCGGCAGTTGATATTGGTATCCTGAAGCTGAACGGATCCGGTAAACAGCGGTTATATGCTACTTACATAGGTGGTAGCGGGGCAGACCAGCCACATAGCCTTATTGAAGACAGCGGAGGTAACCTGGTAATACTTGGCAGAACAAATTCCGTAGTGGATGGCGACAAAAGTTATCCCTTATTTCCGGCGGGCAATAAATATGGCGCATGTGGCGGACAGGATATAGTAGTTACAAAACTCAATGCAACAGGAACGGCACTAATAGGATCTAAACGCATTGGCGGTACAGGCACAGACGGTGTAAATATCAAAACAGACAGGCAGGGCCCTTCCAGCCTTTATGTATTTTATGGAGATGATTCAAGAAGTGAAGTAATTGTTGACGGCAGTGATAATATTTATATAGCTTCCTGTACCCAGTCAACCGGTTTTCCAACAACTACCGGCGCTTCGCAAGCAGCACTTGCAGGCAAACAGGATGGCGTATTAATGAAATTAGCGCCGGATGTAAACAATGTTCTTTTCAGCACATTATTTGGCGGTTCAGATGATGATGGAATGTTTGTACTTGCTTTAAACCCTGTTAACGGAAATATATATGTGGGAGGTTCTACCAAAAGCAGCAACCTGCCCGGAGTGCCGGCATCAGGCGTAATAGCCAGTACTTACCGTGGAGGAAACGCGGATGGATTTGTAACCATTTTCAACAGCAGTGGTGTGCTTCAAAAAACCACTTATGTAGGCACCGATAAAATGGATGCTGTTTATGGTTTAAAAATAGATTTAAAAGGATTTCCATATATAACAGGGGTCACACTCGGCAGTTGGCCGGTTACGCCTTCAGGCATATACAGCAATCCCGGGTCAAAACAATTTATTGTGAAGATGCAGCAGGACCTGTCTGCAACGGTATATTCTACGGTATATGGCAGCGGCGCCATAAACTATAATATTTCACCGGTAGCTTTTTCTGTGGATAAATGCGAAAACGTGTATGTCTCAGGTTGGGGAGGTTCTCCACGGGCAGGAGCAACGGATGCCTTTTTTACCGCCGGAACCACGGGAATGCCCACTAAAAATTGTAATGTACTGCCCAATGGCTGCAGAACGGATGGGAGAGATTTTTACTTTTTTGTTTTGAAAAAAGATGCCGCGGATATCCTGTTCGGTTCTTTTTATGGATTATACGGCGGCTACCAGGATCATGTAGATGGAGGAACAAGCAGGTTTGATCAAAATGGTATAATATACCAGGCTATATGCGCTGCATGCTTTATCGGTGGCACAGGGCTTCGCTACCCAACCTCGCCGGGAGTCTGGAGTCCAACATCGGGCGCTCCGGATGAATGTAATCTTGCCGCGGTAAAAATAGATATGGACTTTTCCGGTGTAACCAATGGCGTAAGACCTGAAGTAGATGGCATACCTTATAAATCATATGGTTGTGTTCCTTTACAGGTTGATTTTCTTGATACCCTGCGAAAAGGCACCTTATATTTCTGGGATTTTGGAGATGGTAATAAGGACACAACAACCACTGCCTCGAGTACTAATACCTATAACCAGATAGGTGATTATGTAGTAAGACTTATTTCTGTAGATTCAAGCAAGTGTATTATCAGCGATACATCTTATACCAATATTCGTGTGCGCCAGGACAGGGCTGTACTTGGTGCTACTTATACCAAGTTGCCGCCATGTCAAAGTTTAAGATACAGGTTTGCCAACACTTCTGTAGCGCCGGCCGGCAAGCCGTTTAAGGCAGATTCTTTTACCTGGGATTTTGGAGACGGATCCACGCCACTCCTTGCAGGAACCGATAGCGTTACCCACGAATTTCCTTCGGCCGGCACATATAATGTAAGCCTTATCCTAACTGATACGAGTTATTGTAACGGGCCGGATACTTTTAAGATCGTAATGCGTGTGGCGCCGAATGTAAAAGCCGCGTTTGAAGCAACAGATGGCTGTGCGCCGCATCTCACAACATTTACCAACACATCAGAGGCTGGTCAGCATTTTTACTGGCATTTCGGAGATGGATCGCCTGTGGTTGATGAGTTTGCGCCCACACATGAATATACTTCGCCCGGCAATTACACCATTAAGCTGGTAGTTGTTGATTCCATGACTTGTAATATCATTGATTCTGTTTCTCATTCCATTAATGTTTACGACAGTCCGACGGCAGGGTTTACATTCAGCCCGGTACAACCCCAGGAAAATATACAAACAACGTTTACCAATACTTCGGTTAATGCTATACGTTACCGTTGGAATTTTGGCGATGGTGATACTTCAAACCTTGTAAACCCTAGTCACCAGTACAATTCAACCGGGACTTTTGATGTTTCTTTGATTGCATACAATCAATACGGATGCACTGATACCGCTTACAGTCCTGTATCGGCCATTGTATCGCCGCTGATAGCTGTGCCAACTGCATTTTCACCCAACGGAGATGGCGTGAATGACCGTGCATATGTGAGGGGTTACGCTATTGCAAAAATGATGTTCAGGATATACAATCGCTGGGGACAATTGGTATTTCAAACAACAGATAAGAACCAGGGATGGGATGGAAAATTTAACGGAGCTTTACAACCAATGGATGCTTATGCGTATACCCTGGAAGTGGAATATACAGATGGAACAAAAGCAACCAAAAAAGGAGATATAACGTTGCTCAGATAATGTAATTTATTAATGCAACCCATAAAAACACATTACCTGTTTTGAAATTAACTGAAATGGGGTACAAAAAATGGAGGATGTGCTTATGCTACAGGTCTATACTTCTGAAAATAACAAATCCGCTGTAATGCGCAGAGGCATTTTGCTATATAACCGCAATTATCAGAATACTGTGCTGCGCAGGTGCGTGGCAACAGTATTATTCCTGTTTTTTATGATAATGATGGTTAACGCACAGGATCTTCATTTCTCCCAGTTTTTTAATTCACCGCTTACAACCAATCCTGCCAATACTGGTTTTTTACCGGAAAATGATTACCGGCTTGGAGCGAACTACAGGCAGCAATGGACAAGCATTCCCGCCCAGTTCAAAACCATAAGTGTGTTTGGAGATGCACAGGCATTCCGCGACAGGTTTGAATCAGGTTGGGTTGGCTTAGGCGGCGCTATTCTCCGCGATGTTGCCGGAAGCGGAAACCTCACTTCAACAAAAGTATATGGCTCCGCGGCATATCACCAAATGCTGGGCAGCACAGGACTGCTTTCTGCCGGTTTTAATATCGGATGGGCAAATAAAAGAGTGGATGTAACAAAATTTACTTACGACAATCAATGGAACGGGAAATTTTTTGATGCAGGCGCACCAAGTGGTGAAAACTTCGCGGCCACCAGCATTAATTATCTTGATATGCAGGTTGGGTTGAATTATGCATACTTTCCATCAGATAATGTTTATATGCATGCAGGCGTATCTGTGCATCACGTAAATTCTCCAAAGGAATCTTTTTTTTCAACAAGCTTTGATCCCAATACCGGTGAAGTATACGACAATACAATAGCCAGGCGGTATATTGCTTTTGCCGATGCCATGATAAAAATAAACGACAGGGTTATTGTTAGCCCCGGTGCGTATTTCACAACCCAGGCAAAAGCAAGAGAGCTTACGCTGGGCTTACATGCTAATTACAATTTATCCGGCGATGGGGAAACACAGTTAATAGCAGGGTTGTACTACCGTTATGGTGATGCCGCTGTTCCGATGCTGGGCTTTCAATGGAAATCAGTAAGGCTGATGTTCAGCTACGATGCTACAACTTCTTCGCTGAAGAACTACAACAATATGTATGGAGCGTCTGAGTTCGCATTATTGTATAATGGGTTTTATAACCAGTACAATCAGAATTTGCGGTCTACACAATGCCCTGTACCCAGATTCTAAAAACGAGATTACAATACATTATTTCTTTCCGTATTTGCTTTGTAAAAAGGCTATATGCTGTTTCATCAGTGCCGTTAAAGCTTTTGTATCAATATCCGGTAGCTTCTTTATATAAATACAGGCTTTGCCCATTTTAAATTTTCCTAAACCCTCCAGCAAATGCGCATGTTCTTTTGCGCCAGTGAATACATATAAGGAAATAGCCGCTTTTCGCGGAGAAAACCCTATCAGCGGTGCATCTCCCTCGTGACCACTATCATATTTGTAATGATAGCTGCCAAAACCAACAATAGAAGGTCCCCACATTTTAGGTTTAAACCCCGAAACACTTTCCATCAGTTCCAATAGCTCAAAGCTGTCTTTTCTTTTTTGATCGGTATCGGCAGCTTTGGATATAAAATCAATTATGCTTTCGCCTGTTTGGGTAGTCTTATTTTTAGCCATATAAATTATATTATTTAAAGATGTACAGTTATTATTTCATATCAGTCTTGATTTATTCTTATAGCTTTACCGGCGTATTCAAAACACACCAGCGCATGTTCGATTTTCGGCTCAAGGTTTTTCATACTGCTGCCCGCCGGCTTAACTTTACAAAAACCGCTGAAGAATTATTTATTACCCAACCCGCTGTTACCAAGCACATACACGAAATAGAAAGTTATTTTAAAATAAAACTTTTTGAGCGAAACGGCACTAAAATAAAATTAACACAGGCAGGAGAAATACTGTTTCAATATACCGGGCAGATTTTCGGCATATACCGTAATCTTGAATTTGAACTGAATACCATTACGCAAAAACAATCCGGAACTATAAGGATTGGCGCCAGCACCACGGTTGCACAATATGTGCTGCCACCCGTACTGGCCGCCTTTCATAAAAAGTTCAGCGATACAAAAGTTACACTTACCACCGGCAATACAGAGCAAATTGAGCATGACCTGCAAAATAAAAAAATTGATCTCGGTATAATAGAAGGCAGATCAAAGCGTAATCTTTTCAGGTATACCGCCTTTGTAAAAGATGAGCTGGTGCTTATTGCCAACAGTCATCACCCGCTTGCCAAAAAGGGAATGATCAGGCCGGAGGAATTGCTCAATATTCCTTTATTACTGAGGGAACCCGGCTCCGGTACCCTTGAAGTGATAGCACATGCATTAAAGCCTTTAGGAATAAAAATATCGCAGTTGACAGTGGAGATGCAATTGGGCAGCACGGAAAGCATAAAACGCTACCTGCTGAATTCCGGCACGATGGCATTCCTTTCTATTCACTCGATCTTAAACGAATTGAACAATAAATTGTGTTCAGTAGTAGAAGTAAAAAACCTTACCATAGAACGCGATTTTTATTTTATACAGCAGCAGGGCCAACCGGAATCGCTGGCAGACCTGTTTATGAAATTTGCACGTCATTATAACTTCAGGTAATGGAAGATTACTATTAGCAATTTCTTCCGGGAGATATCATACAGCAACTTTACATCACAAATAAAGCATTTGTATGAAGAATGGCATTATACTCCCGGCACAACGCAATCACCTTAAAGGTATGCTGACCATACTCAAAAGCCTGGGAATGCTTATTTTTTTACTCTTCCTGATTTTTTGCCTGTCGTTATTTGTTTCACTCAGCTTAATGGAATTAAGATTATTAATGGTTATCAGTTTTGCAGTTTGTTTTTATCGGTATCTGGTTCATAATGCGGTTTATATTCAGGCAGAAACAAATTAGGCTATAATTAGGGCTTGCTGTTTAACTCCATTTTGGTGATATGCTGATAAAGATCATTGTATATTCATGCTTTGGTTATTAAATTGTTGTAAGGGTTTTGAATCAAATTTTTCGAAAACCATGCAGCTGTTTCGCCATAATTAAATTTTACGAACCTTTTTTACCTCCGCAGCCGGCGGGCTGCGTAACCGGAACGCCGCTGCTTTTTGTCTTTTGAAAAAATATGCTTCGCATTTTTTCAATTTCGCCTTCGGCGAAACCTGACAAAAAGAGGCGGCTAACCCGGTTACTGGTAAAAACTTAAAAAAATAAATGCCGGGAGTTAAACAGCAAGCCCTAATTATAATAATGAAAGCACACTGATTCCCGGTATTGCTGCTTGTTATGGTGTGCATTGTAATATAATAGCGTACAATAATATTACAGGCAATAAAAAAAGATATAGGTATGAATTGTATTGAAGAACCATCAATTTAAAAAAACGCATTTTTAATATCCCGGGTTCTGTGTCAGATTCGGATCAGCATCAATTTCAACCTGTGGTATAGGCAATATCCAACGCTGTTGTGTACAATTGGAATAATCCATTTTTACCGGATCGCTCTGTACACCATCTCTGCAGGTATACGTATATTCATTCAATGCCTGCATAACGGTGGTGGAGCTGCCAGTGAGCCACCGATTGCAGCACCCGCCTGCAACGGCTGAGCCAGGGTTACAACCATTAAGGAGTTAAGAAACATTAAGGCTAATTATCCGGCATCCCTGATTTTTCATGGTTATACAGCATATCCGAATAAATTCCATACATCATATTTGTGCATTCATGGCGACATTTTTTTTCAAATTTCCTATCTTTAGCCAGATTCAAATTAAAATAAATCTTAAAATAAATTTTTCATTTTGATCCATCACACGCTCCTGCTTATACTGGCTTTGTTTTTTTTAATGGCTTTACTGTACATGTTAAGCCAGCGTTTAAAAATCTCTTACCCCATATTTTTAGTTATCGGCGGACTGCTCATCAGTTTTATTCCGGGCATGCCGGAGGTAAAAATTGATCCTGATCTTGTGTTCCTGATTTTCCTGCCGCCACTCTTATTTGAAGCGGCATGGTATTCTTCATGGAGCCAGCTATTAAAATGGCGGCGCTCCATATTATTATTAGGATTTGGGCTCGTAATAGCCACCTCTGCGGCAATAGCTTATTTTTCCATACACATTATTCCGGGTTTTACGCTTGCGCTGGGCTTTTTACTGGGCGGGATTATTTCACCTCCCGACGCGGTTGCAGCAACTTCTGTATTAAAAGGTATGCAGGTGCCTAAACGCGGACTTACTATACTGGAAGGAGAAAGCCTGGTAAACGATGCCGCTTCACTTACTATTTTCCGCTTTGCTATTGCAGCGGTGCTTACGGGTGAGTTTGTATTTCAAAAAGCCGCGGTTGAGTTTATGGTATTATCCGTAATGGGCGTTTTTGTGGGGTTGGTAATAGCGCATATCC
This sequence comes from Terrimonas sp., assembly GCF_003075435.1. Lineage (GTDB taxonomy): Bacteria > Bacteroidota > Bacteroidia > Chitinophagales > Chitinophagaceae > Agriterribacter. The sequence goes on from NZ_QCZJ01000001.1 coordinate 196,577, forward strand.
TTTACCTGGTGATGCGCTATTGGGTTAAAGCATCAAGTATTACAACGCCGATGACGCTCATTGCGCCTTACCTGATGTATGTGGTGGCAGAGCAGTTTGAATGGTCTGGTGTGTTATCTGTAGTAAGCGGCGGTTTGTTTCTCTCTTTCCGTTCAAGCGACTTCCTGAACTTTAATACCAGGATGCAAACCAAAGAAGTATGGGCGACCGTTGGCTTTCTGCTGAACGGTTTTGTATTTATATTAATAGGACTGGAACTGCCTGTAATCATTAATGGATTGGGAGAATACTCTTTAAAGCAAGCTATATACTATGCACTGCTGATCAGTTTAATGGTAATTGTAATAAGGATTGTTCTGGTATATATTTCCGCTTTTTTACCCAGGTGGCTGAGCCCCACCCTTCGTGAAAAAGAAAAAAGCCCTGGTACAAAACTTCCGTTCATTATTGGCTGGGCAGGAATGCGTGGGGTGGTTTCTCTTGCGTCGGCCCTGGCTATTCCATTAGTATTAAATAACGGCGATGAGTTTCCGCACCGTAACCTTATACTATTTATTACGTTTGTCGTAATACTGGTAACGCTCGTTTTCCAGGGGCTTACCCTGCCATTATTTATTAAGCTGCTGAAAGTGGAAGAAATTGATGAGCATATACCGGAAGAAGAGCAAATGGAAGCCATAAGGCTTGCGCTGAGTAAAAAACAGATAGAATACCTCGACTCGAAGTATATATATGAAATGGAGCAATACGAAACCATCGCGCATATAAAAGAATTGCTGGTAAGCAATATTACAGCTGTTGAAGACAGCCTGAGTGGGGAAGGCAAAAAAGAAAACTTAAGCACACTCCGGGGGTTACAACGTAAAATAATGCTTGAACTGGTAGCATTGCGCAGGGAAGGCTTAAACCGTTTCAGGCTGGAACACAAATATGATGATGAAGTGATCAGGATCATGGAGAACAACCTTGATCTTGAAGAAGCGAGATTGCATAAGTATTAGTGATAAATATTGGACCAGACTATTGAAATCTGCAGTTAATGAAAGGAATAACACGACGGCCGATACGGTTAAACAAACCTATCTGAACTACGTTTCCCTGCCGGCAATTATTGATTAATGCAATCATAAGACCATTTCCTCTTTGAACATTGTTAGAAAAACCTCCAATTAAAATACCATTAAATTTATACAGAGAATTGATCAGCCCGCTAAGATGTACACCATTTGAAATATAGTTTGCAGATGATAGCCCATTTATAAAGACACCATTATTCACGCTTTCTACGGCAATGCCGCCAATACTCACAGATAAACCATTTATAATAGTACTATACTTCGTATAATCAGTTTCGTTTTTATCACTTTCGTTAGAAAAAAAAGTTGATCACTGACCTGAACTATCTTTAACTCCAACCAGTCCGTACATCATTCCCCAAAGTCCTCCAATGATCCCCAATGGACTGACTTCAAGGTTAATGCCATTTATATTAATATATCCTTCTTTCTCAAAGTCAAATGCAGGAGTAATTCCTACAGCAAGCGCTTTTATTTTTGTGTGTTTATTTACCGGGGCAAGTCCAATCCATTTCTTTACAACAGTATCCGGCACTTTTTCATATTGGGCACAGGCAGAAGAAAAAATAAGTAGTGATATGAGCAAAAGGCAGAAACATAAATAAATTTCTTTCATGAGGTCAAATTTACTCGTAATTATATAAAGCTGCTTTAAAGCAGCTCCCGAAAATGATTATACATTTTTTGCCGCAGGTTTTTGAACTGCTTGGCAAAGGCATTGACTGGAAAACAGCGCATGAAGCTTATTTTAATGATAAGTATATTCCTATTCACCCTGCGCAGGGCGCATTTATTTATTTGCAGGCAAGAGCGTTAAATGCCAGGCATATTCTGGAATTTGGGACTTCTTATGGCGTTTCAACTACTATTATGTCACTAAGGTTTTAAAAACGGGTTTCTGTAATTTTATCCGGATAAGTTTCCATAAAAGCTATATAATGCCGAAAAGATATACCTGACTTAAAGGGAAAACATCATTATTTATGACAACTTTTAAAAGAACCAATTCAGGCGATATTGATTTTCAAAACCTGGTTGTATTGCTGGATAAAGATCTTGCAATAAGAGATGGAGCTGATCATGCATTTTATAACCAGTTTAATAAAATTGATATGATCCGCAATGTCATCGTTTACTATGCAAAAGATAAGCCGGTTGGCTGCGGAGCATTTAAGCAATACGATGACACCTCTGTTGAAATAAAGAGAATGTATGTATTACCGGAATATCGCGGGCAATCTGTTGGGCTGTATATTGTAAATGAACTTGAACAATGGGCAAAGGAACTGCATTACACTGCATGTGTGCTTGAAACGGGTAAGCGGCAGCCGGAAGCAATCCGTTTATACCAAAAAGCAGGATATATACAGATAGAAAACTTTGGACAGTATAAAAACGTAGAGAACAGTGTATGCATGAAAAAAATATTACCATATTAAAAACACCGTAACCATTATGGAAAGAATTTTTATAGAAGACCAGGATTTTGACAGCAGGAATATGGCTGACTTTAAATGGGGTTATATTACTTATGATCATTGCGCTTTTACAGACTGCGACCTTTCAAATACTGATTTATCCTCCATCCATTTTATGGATTGCCGGTTTACCGCCTGTAATATCAGCAATGCGAAGCTTCAAAAAACCGCATTCAGAAATGTCTACTTTAAAGATTGCAAAATGATGGGTTTGCTCTTTGATGATTGTGATGATTTTCTTTTTGAGGCAGGTTTCGAAGGTTGCGTCTTAAATTTCTCGTCATTTGCCAGGCGCAAAATGAAAAACACAAGATTTGATAACTGCACGCTTAGCGAGGTAAATTTTACGCTGGCTGATCTTACCAGCGCTATTTTCGAAAAATGTGACCTTACAGGAGCAAGGTTTGAAAACACCAGCCTGGAAAAAGCAGATTTCAGGACAGCATACAATTATAGCATTAACCCGGAAGCAAATAAATTGAAAAAGGCGAAGTTTTCCCTGGAGGGTTTACCGGGCTTGCTTGAGAAATATGGTATAGTAATAGAAATATAGTCTTCCTTCCCTGGTATTTTTTCGGGGCTTGTAGTATTATCCATTACAAAACAATAATAACACGTACTATTTTCCAGAATGTAATAGCATCGTTTCTTTGTATCGCTGATTTGATCGACACCGCCCCCCGATCTCTGATCCCAAACCCTGAAAGTAGATTATTTGTGTGTTTGAATAAAGAAACAGCAAAAGCCCCTGAACTTTTTTAACCTTAAACCCATTTTGCTGTTTCTTTTTTTTAAGCTATGAGCAGTCAGCTATCAGCAACTGCAAACCTATAAGGTTTTTCTGAAACCTGTAACCAGTAACTCTTACTACTTACCACTCATTACTTATCCCCTTCTCTCTTTTCCTCTACCTTTGCGCACAAATACAAAAACATGTCAATTACCACAGCGGCAGAACTTGATGGAATGAAAAAAATAAGTGAAGTTGTTGCAAACACACTTAAAGCAATGCGGGAATATGCAAAACCCGGTATGAGCACACTGGAGCTGGATGAATTTGGCGGCAGGCTTCTTCAGCAAAATGGCGCTAAGTCAGCACCCAGGTCTACTTACAATTTTCCCGGATGGACATGCATAAGCATTAATAATGAAATCGCCCATGGCGTACCTTCCGCTGAAAAAATTTTAAAAGAGGGCGACCTCATTAATATTGATGTATCGGCGGAATTAAATGGCTTCTGGTCTGATAATGGCGGCTCATTCATTATTGGAAATGATATTAACGGATTTCAAAAGCTGATCAATACTTCCAAACAGATTTTGCAATCTTCCATCAACAGGATCAAAGGTGGCGTTCGCATATCAGAAATAGGCTTATTCATCGAAACACAGGCTAAAAAATCAGGATTCAGGGTTATTAAAAACCTCACAGGGCATGGCATTGGCAGAAGCCTTCATGAAGCGCCTGAAGAAATAGCTAATTTTTGTGACCGCTTCAATCATACAAGATTCAGGAAAAATTCGGTGGTGGCCATTGAAACATTTATCTCCACGAGCTCTACCATGGCAGAAACCGGCGCTGACGGATGGACACTCACCGGCAACAGGGGTGGCTTTGTAGCCCAGCACGAGCATACTATTGTTATAACAGATGATAAGCCCATCATCCTTACCATAGAGAATGGTATTTGAAATTAGGAATTTGAGATTTGACAGAACCATTACCTGGTGCAGGGATGCAGTTTCTCCGGAACGTTTTATCCAATCTCAAATTTCAAATCCTCCGGTTTATTATTTCTTGCTTTTCACATTCGGCGCATTATCCTTCCACCTCCATAAATGCAGGCAGGCATAGGTTCTGTAAGGGCTCCAGCGGTTTGATATTTTCAATAATGATTCCCTGAATTTCTTTTTATCCGTTCTGTCTAATTTATACAGGTTGATCATCGCGTTCTGTATGCCCAGGTCGTCAATAGAAAATATATCTTCCCTGCCCAAAGCAAACATCAAAAGCATTTCCACCGTCCACCTCCCAACACCTTTTATCTGTGTAAGATATGTGATCACTGCTTCGTTATCCATCTTATTTAACTTCTTAAAATCCATGCCCTGCTCCAGCTCAAACTGCGCCACGTTTTTTACATAGCTCACTTTAGCATTCGAAAGCCCAATGCTGCGCAATGTTTCAGATGCTGTATCCAGTATTTGCTGAGCAGTTGGCGCTTCCCCGTTATACAGGTTAAGAAACCGTTGATATATTACATCAGCCACTTTGGTTGATAATTGCTGGCTCATGATAGAAGCACAGAGATAGATACAGATATTTTTCCGTTTTACTAATTTATGCGACTTACCTTCTAATAACTTATTTAATTTTTTATCCTTCGAGAGATGATTGATATAGTGCATAAAACTTAGCTTAGTAATCGCTAAAATAGGTATTGATTTTGATGAAGCGGAAAATCATTATTACCAAAGATGGCTCACATACCATTGCCATTCCGGAGATGGATGTTACTTATCATTCTGTACATGGCGCCATACAGGAATCAAAACATATATTTATTCAGGCAGGGCTTCTTGCTACGCATCAATCAACCATTAATATCCTCGAAATAGGTTTTGGGAGCGGGTTAAACGCGATACTTACATTTGCGGAAGCCGGAGAAAAAAACATATACTATACTGCCATAGAACCATATCCATTATCTGTTGAAGAAGCAGCCGCATTAAACTATTGCAAACAATCAGGCAAACCCGGGTTAGAAAAATATTTTATGCAAATGCATTCCTGCACCTGGGAGCAGCCGGTTGCTGTTTCTCCCCTGTTTACCTTACTTAAAATAAAACAGCCCTTACAGCAATTTCAATCTGCAACAAGGTTTCACCTGGTATATTTTGACCCCTTTGCACCGGCAGCCCAACCTGAATTATGGACAGAAGAAATATTCCGGAAAATATTTATATACATGTCACCGCAGGGCAGATTGCTTACCTATTGCAGCAAGGGGGATGTGAGGAGGGCAATGATCTCAGCTGGATTTGCAGTAAAAAAACTGCCCGGGCCACCGGGAAAAAGAGAAATTTTATCAGCAGAAAAAGTATAATAAGATGCCTTCCTTCTCATAGATATCATTAACTTTAGCCGTATAAGCTATTGCTGTAATGCTATTTCTTTAAATATTCACCATTGACTATTCACTATTCACACAATTCACAAGAACCAGCCATATGAATCAATTATCCCGTCGTAATTTTTTACAACAGCTCACTTTAGCCGGAATAGGCATATCAACATCAGGAATATTAAGCAGCTATTCAGCAGCGCCTGCAGGTATGCGCCTTGGTTTGGTAACCTACCAATGGGGCAAAGACTGGGATTTACCAACGCTTATAGCCAATTGCGAAAAAACAGGATTGCTTGCAGTTGAGCTGCGCACGCAACATGCACATAAAGTAGAAAGTAATTTATCGAAGAAAGAAAGAGAAGAAGTGAAGAAGCGGTTTGCAGACAGCAAAGTTACCTGCCTGGGTTATGGTTCTAATTTCGAATATCATAGTCCTGACACGGCTATACTGAAGAAAAATATTGAAGACACCAAAACATATATTCAGCTTTGCAAAGATATTGGTGCTACAGGCATTAAAATAAAACCAAACGACCTGCCGGATGCTGTGCCCAGGGAAAAAACGATCGCCCAGATAGCGGCTTCCTTTAATGAAGTAGGAAAATTTGCCCGGAACCTCGGGCAACTGGTTAGAGTTGAAGTGCATGGCAGGCATACACAGGAATTACCAAATATGAAAGCTATATTTGACCAGGTAACCGAGCCGAATGTAAAAATTTGCTGGAACTGTAATGATGAAGATCTGCTGGCGCCGGGGCTGGAAGCGAATTTCGATTCCGTAAAAAAATGGTTTGGAGATACGGTGCATGTTCGTGAGTTGAATGTAGGCAATTACCCTTACCAGCAACTGATGAATTTATTTAAAGACATTAATTATAAAGGCTGGATTTTACTGGAAGCCAGAACCGAACCCACAGACAGGGTAGCCGCTATGAAAGAGCAGTTAGAAGTGTTTAATAAGATGATTTCGGATATTTAGTTTGTTGTTTGTAGTTTGAAAACCATAAACAACAAACCACAAACTATAAACCATATATATTAATAACGATTTTTTTGCACACAAAAAACATACATTAACATATGGAAGATCAAAACAATTCACGGAGAGACTTTATAAAGAAAACCACACTGGCCGGCGCCGGTATTGCTATTGGCGGACTGGGCTTCAGCGCTAAATCTTACGGCAATATCATGGGCGCTAATGAACGTGTTACACTTGCTGTATTAGGTATTCATGGCCAGGGGCAAACGCATATTGATAAATGGTGCGCTTTAAAAACAAGCAGGAATGTAAAATTAAAAACGCTTTGCGATGCTGATGAGCAATGGTTTGAATCGAGAGCTAAAACTGTTTTTGACAAAACAGGAGAAAAGCCGGTAACGGAATGGGATATGCGCAAAGTTTTTGATGATAAAGAAATTGATGCTGTATCTATTGCAATGCCAAACCACTGGCATGCGCTTGGTACGATATGGGCCTGCCAGGCAGGCAAGCACGTGTACTGCGAAAAACCTGCTTCCCACGACTATTGGGAAGGCAAAAAAATGATTGAGGCGGCGCGCAAATACAACAGGCGTGTGCAGGTAGGTTTCCAAAATCGCTCTATAGCCAACGTAATGGAAGCAATGAAGTTTCTGCATGACGGCGGTATCGGCGATGTATTTATGGCCAGAGGGCTTTGTATTAAACCACGCGATTCATTTGGTATTGCGCCCGATGGCACACCTCCAGCAAGCCTGCATTTTGATCGCTGGGTTGGCCCCGCGGCTATGTTCCCTTATAATGAAAAGAAAGTGCATTATAACTGGCACTGGTTCTGGAATACAGGCAATGGTGATACCGGCAACCAGGGTCCTCACCAGTTTGATATTGCTCGTTGGGGACTGAATAAAAATGATCACCCTGTATCAGTGTATTCAAACGGAAATATTTTTGGTATTGACCCCAAAGAATGCGCACAGGAAACGCCTAATACTCAAACTTCAGTATTCAAATACGATGATGGAAAAATATTGGAATTTGAAACCAGGGGACGCTATTCCAATGGAGAATCAAGCCTGGATATAAGAATAGGAAATATGTTTTATGGCACCGAAGGTTACCTGGAACTGGATGGTGACAAATGGAAAGCTTTCCGTAAAAGAGAAAAAGAACCATTTGCCGGATCTAAAACAGGACCAAGCCAGAATGTAGATAACCCGCTTACCCCTCCCGGAGGCAGTGAGCATTATGCCAACTTCATAGATGCTATCCGCGCAGGCAACAGTGATGGTTTGCATTGCGATATTAAAGAGGGATTTTATTCTTCAGCGCTTCCTTTGCTGGCAAATATTTCTTACAAGCTTAACCGCGCCCTTACCTTTGGCGGCGGAAAGAACGGCGACGAAAAATTTGTAAACGATAAAGAAGCGAATGCTATGCTTACAAGAACATATCGTAAAGAATATACCGTCCCTGATAAAGTATAATATCTTTTCAATAACAAAAAAGTCCGGCAGATAACATTGCCGGATTTTTTTCATTTATATATTCGTACAAATTACCTTTCAGAAAATTATCACAAAAGGATCATCATAATAATGAAACCAGTATTTTATCTTGCCATTGCAGCTATAGTATCTTGCTTATGGATCAGTTGCGGCAACCGTGAAAACAAAAACCAGGCGGGCGCAAATATCAGCGAAGAAAGGCGTAAAGAAATAATGGAGAAAGCTCCGGTACTTACTCCTGAAGAATCTATACAGGCAATGGCACTTGAAGAAGGGTTCAGTATACAAACTGTAGCGGCAGAACCAATGATAAGCACTCCGGTTGTATTACAATTTGACGATAAAGGCAGAATGTGGGTGATAGAAATGCAGGGATATATGCCGGATACAGTAGGAACAGGAGAAGACAAACCTGATGGTAAGATTGTAATACTTGAAGATAAGGATGGCAACGGCACTGCCGATACCAGGACTGTTTTTATGGATTCTCTCGTGTTGCCAAGAGCAATGTGCTTAATTGAAAATGGGATTCTCATTGCCGAACCGCCAAATCTCTGGTATGCAGAAATACAAAATGGTAAGCCCGGCAAAAAAATACTGGTTGATTCAACCTATGCAGCCGGGGGTAATGTGGAACACCAGGCCAATGGCCTGATAAGAGGATTGGATAACTGGATATACAGTAGTGATACAGATAAACGCTACCGCAAAAAGGGCAATCAATGGCTGGTTGAAAAAACACATCGCCGCGGACAATGGGGAATTGTACAGGATAATTACGGCAGGTTGTTTTACAATAATAATTCACAAAACTTGTTGGGTGATTATTTTATGCCCGGGCTTGGTGCAGATAATACCAATCAGCGCAATGTAAGTGGCTTTAATGTAAAAATTGTTGAGAGCAACAGGGTATATGCTGCCAGGCCAAATACGGGTGTAAACAGGGGATACCTCGATAAATTTTTAGACGACAGCCTGCGGCTTATGGAATTTACAGCAGCCTGCGGCCCGGTTATATACCGTGGCGGCTTATTTAGCGATGTGTATGATAATAACGCGTTTGTGGCTGAACCTTCAGCCAATCTTATTAAAAGAAATATACTTACTGATAGTGGTTACAGGGTAACAGGAAAACAGGCCTATGAGAAAAAAGAATTTCTTGCGAGTATTGATGAACGCTTTCGCCCGGTTAGCTTATACAATAGTCCCGATGGCGCTATGTATATCGTTGATATGTACAGGGGTATCATTCAGCATAAAACCTACCTCACGGATTACCTGAAAAAAGAAATTGTAAAAAGAGCGCTCTCCCAACCATTGAACTGCGGGCGTATTTATAAAATATATGCTGCAGGCAAAACACCTGTTCCGGTAATTATGCCACAAAAACCTGCAGAGCTGGTAAACCTGTTCAAAACACACAATGGCTGGATCAGGGATAAAGCTCAACAGATGCTGGTTGATAAAAAAGACACCACTATAGCAGATTTGTTAAGAAATAATTTACAACAACCAGATAATGAGCTGGCCGCTATTCACTCTTTATGGACGCTGGAAGGATTAGGTATATTAACAGATAAAGAAGTGCTGGCATTACTCACAGGCAGCAACCGGAAGATAGCTGCCCAGGCTATTACAGCAGTATCATCTGTCATCAGTAAAAAAAACCACGCTGCTTTTGAAAAAGCTTTTAATGAAATTCTTGCCGGTGGAGATACTGTATTAGCACCATATATTGCTTTCCAGGCAAAAGCAATTCAGCCTTTTAACGCAACCTATAGCGAACAACTACTTATAGCGCTTGCAAAAAAATATCCAGGCAATATATATGTTGCTGATGCTGTTATCAGTAATCTTAAAGGGAAGGAAGCTGCGTTTCAAAAGGTGGTTTCAACTGTTGTTCCTGATACTTCGCTTACAATAAACAAACAAATACAAAAAGTGTTGTTATACATTAAGAACAACGAATTAAAGAAAAATACAGAGTTGCTGAAAAAACAATTTCCGAAAGGTGTTAATGTTTATCAAACCATTTGTAAAACCTGCCATGGAGAAGATGGTAATGGAATTGCTTCTCTTGCGCCACCATTAAACCGGTCTGAGTGGGTAAATGGCAATAAGGAAAAACTCATTTCAATTGTATTACAGGGGTTAACGGGCCCTATAAAAGTTAACAACAAAATATACAAAACACCTGAAATTAGTGGTGAAATGCCCGGGCTTATCAGTAATAAAGAAATATCTGACCAGGATATTGCCGAAGTATTAAGCTTTGTAAGAAAAAACTGGAGCAATAACGCAGGTGTGATTACAGAAAGCGAAGTAGCTAAAGAGAGGAAGAAGTTAAGTGGAAGACAACAGCCATTTACAATGGAGGAGTTGAAGTAGGCATGAGTGGTAAGCTTTGGGCTATCGGTTTTTAAATCCTTAGGTTTTGTAACTCCTTAAAACTGTAATGAAACACCAGCCTTAAGTATTCCTTCATAACCATAGCCCAATTCTGCAAAGGCGCCGAACTTTGCGCCAAATCGTGCGCCTAATAATCTTACCTGGTAAGCAATTGCCTTGTTATTCCCTTCTGCAGCACCGATTATATTATTAAATGAACAACCTACAGACAACCCGGAGTACATATGAAATAATGGATCGTGAACATAATTATATTTTGCATTAACCAGTGCTGTTAGTATTGCCCAATCAAATTTAGCAGAGGGAACACGATAAGTAACAGTAGCTTTGGTATAAACGCCTGTAACTCCCAGCGAAAACCGTTTTGATATATACCGGTTATATGCCAATGAAAACCCGCCAATACCGGAAATATTATCTACCCGTGTATGGTTATGATCAGTATCAAAAAAATTGCCTGTTGCATCAGGAATTTCAGGAGCCGTTGCTATACCATAAGCCAGTTCAATTTCATTTTTTATAAAATTGCTTTGAGCAAAAGAAGATTTTGCAAAGAAAACAAGAAAAAACAGTACCGGGATTTTTCTAAGGATATACACCGTTATATTATTTATTGCAAAACTATACAATAATTAGTTTTTTAAATAACCCCTGATATATTTCCTGCCGGGAATTCCGGTGTTCGCAGCGGCGGAACAGGATTTGCTACACAAAGAGCCACAAAGCATACACAGAGTTACACAGAGCATTTTATTATTCTTTGTGGCGCATTGTGTATCCTTCGTGTACCTCTGTGAAATAACCAGGCTGTTAATTTTCCGCCATTATTTATTTACTGCGCTTCAGTTTTGCATAATCAAATACAATATTGCAAAAAGCCCTTACGCCTGCATCAAGCATACTATCATCAATAAAAAAATCTGGTGTATGATGTGGTGCAGCTTTTGAGGGTTCCTGGTTAGCAGGCATTCCTCCGAGAAAGAAAAAAAATGCAGGGGCTTTCTCTCCAAAAAAAGAAAAATCTTCAGCACCTGTAGTCCACTCCGTTTCAATTACTTTATTATGTCCCACCGCTGTTTGAAGTGAAGGAAGCATCATTTGCACCAGTTCAGGATTATTATAAGTGACTAATGTTTTATTATCTATAGAAACTTCTACGGTTGCATTACTTGCCGCAGCAATATTTTCCGCGGTATGTTTTATACGTTCATGCACTTCTTGATGCATTTTTTCATCCAGGGTTCTTATCGTTCCTTCCATAATAAGCTCTTCAGGAATGATATTACTACGCACGCCGGCATTTATTTTGCCAACGGTAATTACCACAGGCGCTTTGGTAAGTTCAGACTGGCGGCTTACTATGGTTTGCAGTCCGTTAATAATTTGCGTAGCTACTACTATAGGGTCTATGCCACCCCATGGCTGCGAACCATGCGACTGTTTTCCTTTTACTTTAATAGTGAACCAGTCGCTGGCAGCCATCACCGGGCCTGATTTATATTTAATAACGCCAACAGGTGTTTGCGAATTAATATGTAATCCAAAAATCGCTTCAACTTTTGGGTTCTCCATCACACCTTCTTTGATCATTAAAGGCGCACCACCTTCCTCATCGCCGGGCGGGCCTTCTTCAGCCGGTTGAAAAATAAATTTGATGGTGCCTGATATATCTTTTTTCATACCACTCAAAACAGAAGCCGTGCCCATTAAAATTGCCATATGCGTGTCGTGCCCGCAGGCATGCATAACCGAAACTTCTTTACCCAGGTATTCACCCACTGCTTTGGAAGTAAAAGGTATATCCACACGTTCCTTAACAGGCAGCGCGTCAATATCAGCTCTTAATGCAATTACAGGCCCGGGCTTACCTCCTTTCAATATTCCTACTACCCCGGTTTTTGCAATACCGGTTTGCACTTCCAGTCCTAATGATTTGAGATGAGCCGCAATATATTCAGCCGTTTTAAACTCCCTGTTGGATAATTCAGGATTTTGGTGCAGGTATCTGCGCCATTCTATTACAGCAGGTAATATTGCTGTAGATTTATCTGCAATTACTTTTTGCAATTGTTGCGCAGCCATTGGCTGCACACAACCGATAAACGCAATAATGATAAAAGAAAATTTCCTCATAGTATTAATTATAGCATACTAAGCTAATCAATAATTATTCTCAAAAAACAAAAGGGCCGCCTTTTACAGCAGCCCTTATCTTATAGCCCCAAACAAACAAACTTAAAATCCTGTGTTGTTAGGCAGGAGATTAGGATTTACATCTATCTCCTGTTTTGGCACAGGGAAAAGTAATTGCTTTTCAGTAAATGTGCCGTTAAATACAGTTTTGTGACCAACAAAATCATCCCAGTTGCCGGTAATATCATTTCTCACTTTGCGTGTACGTAACATATCAAACCACATTTTATTTTCATAACACAATTCGAAATAACGTTGAGACCATACCTCCTTCTCAAAAGCATCCTGGCTCATCGAACCAATAGGAGCAAGATCAGCACGATCCCTGATCTGGTTTACATATCCTATAGCAGTTGAATTAGGTGCTCCTTCTGCACGGTTAGATGCTTCTGCATACATCAGCATAACATCGGGCAGGCGATATAATGCATAGTTAAGATCGGATCTTAATGTGCTTAACGCAGCAGTTGAATCGAACCATTTGAAAATGTAATGATGTGCGAAATTTACAGGTACACCTGTGCTCGCATTAGGATAGGTAGAATAAAAGTATTGCTGTTCCTTTACACGCTTATCGCCTGCAGGGAATGAAGCAATAAACTCATCTGTGGGTACTACTGAACCGTATTCATCAGAATACTTTGAAACACGGGAATAGTTAGGAATATTTAAAGGAGTAAGCGGATTGTTTGAAGGGATACTCGCCGCATACTGAACCTGGAAAATAAATTCTCCTTTATTCTTGTTGGCAGGCAACCTCATATCTCTATACTCCGGGAAGAGCGTGTATCCTCCGTTTTGTACCACAGCCAGCGAACGCTGGGCAGATTCAGCATAATATTGATTGCCGCCATTAATTGCCGCCCCGGCATAAGTAAGATATACATCTGCCAGAATTGATTTCACTGCGCCCATTGAAATAAGCCCGGTATTATCCTGCCATGGTAATGTTGATTGTTCTGCAAGCAACAGATCCGGGATAATGATATTATCATAAATTTCCTTTGCCGGAGTGCGGGATAAATTTAAACCGCCCACTGTTTTAGGTACTTCTGTTACTGAAGGTACGGCGCCATACATTCGTACCAGATAGAAGTAGAACAACGCTCTCATGGTGTGTGCCTCTGCCAGCATATTTGTTTTTTCTTCTTCTGTTAAGCCAAGAGCTGTAATGGTAGGAATCTGCTCAATAGCCTGGTTACACGTACCAACGCCCTTGTAAAGATTCTGCCACCATGTATCTACATAAAAAGAAGTAGCGTTATAACTAAGATTCTGGAAATTTACATAGCCTGTCTGTCCTAAATCACTATCTGCTTTTCCTGTCATAAACTCCATCAGGTTCCAGGTATTTCCGCCATAAGAAGATGCCTGACCACCAAGCATAGATGCCTGGAGATATTGATAGCACGCATTGGTTAATGCGCGGGCTACTTTTTCACTAGACAATTGTGAGTCAGGTGTAATGAAGTTAGTAGGTTCTTCTTCCAGAAACTTTTTACACGAAGTGGTTAGAACAACTACAGCTCCAACCAATATTGTTATATGATATTTTAATTTTTTCATGATTCTCATTTTTTTACATTAGAAACTAAGTGTAGCACCTAAATTCCATACTCTCGGACGAGGATAGGAGAAGAAATCCAGGTTTTGGGAGAATGACCCGTTTGCACCATAGCTACTGTTGTAAGTATCCACCTCAGGATCATACCCTGTATACTTGGTAATGATAAACAGGTTTTGCACACTCACATAAAAACGCAGCTTGCTTATCTTCATTCTGTCGAGTGTTGAAGATGGCAAAGAATAACCGAGGATAAAATTCTGTCCCCTGATGAAAGACCCATCTTCTACCCACCATGTATCAAATTTTGAATCCTGCGCAAAACGGTAGTTCCTAACCTCAGAGATCATTGTATTCTGGTTAGAAGGCGTCCATGCATCAAGCACTGTTTTAATGCTGTTGGCTATAGTTTGCCTGTCTTCTGCAGAGTGTTTAAATGTAGCGGCGGTATTTACGCCCTGTACAAAACGAATATCAAATGAGAAATCCCAGTTTTTGTAATTCAGGGTACTTGAAAAAGTACCGGTCCATTTAGGATAAGCACGGCCGATAATACTGTAGTTTTCTGTACCATCATCATTATACAAATACTTTCTGTCGCCGGGTTTAAGGTTGCGGCTGGCAGCAAGATCTGCTTCATGTTCGCCATATGTTCCCAGGCGGGTTCTGCCCCAGAAGGAACCGATTGACTCTCCTACACGCAGAATATTTGTTTGTCCCAAAAAGTTAGGTCCGGGGAATATATCAGCATTTCCATCTTTCAACTTTAAAATTTTGTTTTTGTTTGTTGAGAAAATGAAATTGGTTGACCATGTAAAATTTCTTGACTGCACATTTACCGTATTAAGATTTACCTCAAAACCGGCATTTCTTACAGAACCAACATTAATGTAAACAAAGTTGTTGTTTAGCCCTGCAGACCAGGGAATGGGCGCCTGCAATAATAAATCTTTGGTTACACGGTTGTAATAATCTGCTGTTAAGTTAACACGATTATTGAACAATCCCAGTTCAATACCCACATCAGCCTGCATAGATACTTCCCATTTTAAATCAGGGTTACCGAGATAACTGGGAATCAATGTTGCACTTGCTGCACCATTCAATACGCCACTGCTTGGCAATATCTGGGCAATAGACTGGTACTGACCAATTTCCTGGTTACCGGAGCCACCATAGCTTGCACGTATTTTCAGATCGCTGATAGCAGAGCTGTTGTCCTTCATGAAATTTTCCTCAGATACTCTCCATGCTGCACCCACTGAAGGGAAGAACGCGTACTTGTTATTCTTACCGAATTTAGAAGAACCATCATAACGGCCGGTAGCAGTAAACAAATATTTATCGGCAATATTATAAGTAACACGGGCAAAGTATGAGTTCATCGCCCACTTATAATCCTGTGATTGAGACTGGCTTCTTAAAGTACCGGCCTGCAGGTAATGCCATTGAAATATATCATCAATAAAATTTTGCGTTTCTGCCCTTACCCTTTCCTGGTTATACTGCTGCCATGAAGCACCCAACAAGGCTGTTAATTTATGCCCGTTTGATAACTCAGTATTGTAGGTAAGATAATTTTCTGACTGCCAGTAAGCATTCTGATAAGTATTCAGGTTGGCAACACCGCCCTGATCTTTTGAGAGGTTATGCAAATCGCCGGCAGAATAGAAATTGCTTTTGTAATCATTAAGATTAAAGCCAAAATCAGTCTTGAACTCTAAGCCTTTAGCCAGCTTAAACAACATATATGTATTACCTAAAGTCTGGAAGGTATTATTCAGCGAATACCTGTTATTGGCAATATGCACAGGATTAGCACCTCCTTCCAAGCCTGCAATATCACTATTGCCAGCCCATGTGCCGTCAGGATATTTTATTGGGATAATAGGTACAGCTTCTGCCACCATACGGGGTACATTCAAACCACCATTACCATCAGAAACCATGCGCTGCAGGGATTTTATTACAGATAAATTTCCTCCTATTTTTAACCAGCTTTTTACGTCAGAATCCAATGTAAATCTTGCTGAATACCGGTTAAAGTTAGAGGTAGTCATAATACCATCCTGGTTGAGATAACCTAAAGAAACACTATATAAGGTTTTATCGTTACCACCCTGCACATTTACCTGGTGATTATGCGATAAAGCCGGTTTATATACCTCTGCTTCCCAATTAGTGTTATAGAGCGGCTTATCGTTATTGTCGAATAGTAAAGGATAATTGGCATGAGTTAATGCTTTGGTTGGAGCCCATACTGCGCCATTAGGATCATACTTCTGACCATTAGCAAACGACTCATTAAATACCTTTATAAACTCTTCGGAATTAAGTGCAGGTATATGCCTGTACAACTGCGCAACATTCACGTTACCATCATAGGTAACTCTTGCTCCGCCACTTCTTCCGCGCTTGGTTGTGATCATTATTACACCATTTGCACCTCTTGCACCATATATGGCCGTTGAAGAAGCGTCTTTTAAAACTTCTATGGAAGCAATATCATTCGGATTTAAGCTATTGCCATCAACGCCGGCAACACCATCCACAACATATAAAGGGTCAAGGCTTGAGTTAATAGAACCCAGACCGCGTACCCTTACTTTTGCTCCTGCACCAGGCGCATTGCTGTTTACGCTCACTTCAACACCGGCAACTTTACCCTGCAATGCCTGCGTAATATTCGGCACCGGCATATCCATTAATTTATCTGCTTTTACCACCGCTACAGATCCGGTTAAATCTGATTTTTTTGCGGTACCATAACCTATCACTACTATATCGGTAAGGCTGTTATCGTCTGACAATAATATTACGTTTGATAATCCATTAGCGTCGTTCGCAGCCACTTCAACTTTCTTAAACCCTACATAACTGAATACAAGGGTTGCATTCGCACTACTTACATCCAGAGTAAAACTTCCGTCGGCCCTGGTAGTAGTACCATTGTTTGTGCCTTTTTCCAAAACACTAACACCAGGAAGCGGTTCTCCCTTTTCGTTGATAACCTTTCCTGAAACAGGCACAGCTTTGGGAGCAAGGATGGTTTCTCCTAACTTATCGCCAACAATCACAATTAATTGATCGCTTAACCTGCGGTAGGTAAGATTCGTATTCTGTAGTATTTTCTCCATTACTTCATTAAGGCTGGCATTCGTTACATCAATACTTACAGACCTGGCTTGTTTTAAAAGCTGGTCTTTATAAACAAAGCGAAAATCACCTTGTTCTTCAATGGACTGCAACGCTTTCTTTAGCTTAACATTTTCAAGTTTGAGGCTTATGCCCTGCCCATAACTGTGGGCATAAGTTTGAGTGGAAAAAGCGAGAATCAGCAAGATCGCCATTTTCGTCATAAGCAGACTTTTGATTAATAAACGACGCAGGCCAGATGTTGCGCCGCATTCATTTTTTTTCATACCTTGGTTTTGATTTAAATGATGATGAACCGCCTGGCAGGGCAGTTTGTCTTAAATTGCGGAGAATGTTGCAAGCATTCTCCGTTTCTATTTAAAATTTTTACTTGGGGGGCATATGCAATCAGTTTTGAGGTTTAAAAATTCAGATCGGGTTTCCAATAATTACTTAATGGTTACGATATCTTTATTTACCGAATAGGAAAAACTTCCCGTGATCTTTAATGCTTCCATTACCTGCGACAGGTTTTCATTATCAAAAATGGCGCTGTATTGAGTAGACTTCATGTTATCATCCACATCAATCTCCACCTTTACATTATACCACCGTTCTATTTTCCGCATAACCTCCTCCAATGACTCTGCATCAAATACCAGTTTATTCCTTATCCACAACGCATCCAATGCCATGCTGTCTTTTTTCTGATAATGAATTTTGCCAACAACAATATTCATATCTTCAGCCGCTTTTAGCTTTTCGGCATCAGCGCTTGTAGTGTACTCAAAGTTTTTGTTGTTTACACGCAGTTTTTCGTTAGGCTTCAATATTATTTTCTTCTCCGGGCTGTTGTGGAGTGTAACCTCTACTGACCCTTTTATTAAAGACGTTTCGGTGCTGGCTTCGGCATCATAAGCTTTTACATTAAATATAGTGCCCAGTACACGTATATCTATTGTTTTTGTATGAATGATAAAAGGTCTGTTTTCGTCTCTCATTACTTCAAAATAACCTTCTCCCTCAAGATGAATCTCACGAAAGTTTCCACCAAAATTTTCGTCATAGGTAAGCTTGCTGTCTGCATTTAACCACACCATACTGCCGTCTGGCAGTTGTATATTGGATTTTGATCCCTTTCGGGTTGTTACAGTGTTGCTGGCAACTTGTTGCTTTGCATTGGCATTTACAGGCGAGCGATTATTATAATAAAAGAAAAAAACGATGACCATAGCAGCTACTCCCGACAACAATAGTAACCAACGGAGCGGTTTATGCTTTTCATGATCTTCTCCCGGTATTTCAGGGTTTTGTATATCTTCCCGGGGTGGAATTATCTGCATATCCGGCTGATTACTCAACCGCTGCAAATGCCTGTTAAAAAAATCTTCTGTTGAAGAAGCTTCAGGCTCAGGTCGCCACATCTGCAGCATCAATTGCGCCTGCCAACTTAATTCAGGATGATGCTTTATTATTTCATCAAAATCTTCAAGCTCTTCGGGTGTTGCTTCACCAGAGAGTTTAACACTTAACAACAACCAGAATTTCTCTTCATGCATATTTTGGAACTAAATAAGAAAGGATACCTGTTTGAATGTATTTGTACCAAAAGAAAAAAAAGTTTTTTTAAAACCCATTTTACCGTCAACTTTACAATGAGAACTAAATATACTACCTCTATTGGATCAGCTTGCTTGTATACCAGAACTACAACAAAAGATTGCATTGTACGACGATATGAAGGCGTACAGAAATTTATGTGATCTTTTTTATAACCGGTTGTACCGCACTGCATTCACATTCATTAAATCAAAAGAATCTGCCGAAGAAATTGTTTCCGATGTTTTTATCAAGGTTTGGCAAATGAGGGTTAAGCTGGCAGAGATAGAAAACCTGAGCGTTTACCTGTACACCGTTACCAAAAATCTTTGCCTCAAGTATATTACGCGGCAGTATAAAAATCCTGTTATCAATCTTGATGAAATAGCTTTTGAAACAACCATTGATTTTAAAACACCTGAAGAAATATGCATTTCATCTGATATCACAAAAAAAATAAGAGAAGCGCTCAACGAACTTCCTCCAAAATGCCGGCTGATTTTGCAATTGGTTAAAGAAGATGGCTTGCGTTATAAGGAAGTAGCAGCTATCCTCAACATTTCTGAGCTGACCGTTCGCAACCAGTTAGCTATTGCTGTTAAAAAGTTAGGTAAAGTTTTGCCTGTTTATCTCGAATCTTATGACCATATAGCTGTGGATTGTAAAACATGAGCCATCAGCTTTAGCAGGTATAATAAAACCCGAACTTCAAACTATTCATTCAGGCGTAAAAGAATCAAAGATATTTTGAGAGCTACGGGATATCCTGCATAAAGGTCTGAGATATTCCCTGTACTTTCACACGCTTACATTTAAGCCTGGAGGATTGAAGATCAACTCAATTTATCTGATACAAAAGGCCCTTTATTAAAATATCTGAACTTATAATGCTTCATATAATGACACCACACCTGAAACGATTGCCCGGCTACTTCTTACTCGCGTTCTTCAGCGCCTGCTCACCCGGCAAACAAAGTGATACTTCTGCCTGGCCAACCTTCGGTCATGATGTTTCTAATAACAAATTTGCTGCTCTTGCAGATATAAACACTACTAATGTTTCACAACTTAGAGAAGCCTGGCGACTTGAAGATACCACGGAGGGAGGTGGGGTTTATTTCAATCCGGTGATGATGAACAAACGTGTAATCGGTCTGATGCCTTCCAACAAACTGGTTGCAATGGATGCCGTTACCGGGAAGCGTTTGTGGGAGTTTACGCCCGATTCATCAGCCATTCCTAACTGGTCAAAGGGAATGACCTACCATCCAGGTAAGCCCGATCGTATCTTCCTTATTTCTGGAGGCACACTATATGCCATTAACGCCGAAGATGGGAATATTATCAAAGACTTTGGCAGCAATGGCCGGGTTGATTTCTATGAGGGTCTGGAGGTAGCGGATTCCATGCGTGCACGTGTGCCTGTTTCAAGCAACGCACCAGGAGTAGTGTATAACAACCTCTTTATTGTGGGATGCAAAGTACCGGATGAGCTTCCTTCGACCCCCGGCGATATACGCGCCTTCAATATCAATACCGGCAGGTTAGAATGGATTTTTCATGTTATCCCGAAGCCAGGTGAGTTCGGCGCTGATACCTGGGGTGAAAACGCCCGCCAGCGCAACGGCGGGGCAAACTGCTGGGGTGGCATGGCGCTCGACAAAGAACGGGGCATCGTATTTGTTCCCACAGCCTCCCCATCTTTTGATTTTTACGGAGCTGACCGCCCCGGTCAAAACCTTTTTGCCAACTGCCTGCTGGCCCTCGATGCAAAAACAGGGAAACGCCTCTGGCATTTTCAAACCACGCACCACGATCTTTGGGACCGCGACAATGGTTCGCCGCCCAACCTTGTTACGATAAAACGCAACGGAAAGGACATTGATGCCGTTGCGCTCGTTACAAAGATGGGGTACCTGTTTATGTTTGATCGCGACACAGGCGAATCACTATTTGATGTGGATGAAGTGCCTGTAGATACAGTAAGCAGCATGCCGGGGGAAAAGCCCTGGCCTACACAGCCTGTTCCCGTAAATCCACCATTTGCGCGCCAGGGTTACCAGGAAGCATTCTTTGGCCATTCTTCTGCATGGATTAAAGAGGAGATCGTTAAAAACAAATACAAAACAGGTGTGTATGAGCCGCCATCTATGGAAGGCCTGATTATGCTGCCTACAGCGCATGGAGGGGCAAACTGGGGTGGCGCATCGGTAAACCCGGAAACCAATAAGCTATTTGTAAACGCCACAGACATACCGATGATCCTGAAACTTACGGACTTAAAAAAAATCCGTGCGGCCAACCAGCTCAACCCCGAAATATTGTTCAGAACCTACTGCAGCAACTGCCACGGCGCCGACAAAAAAGGTACAGGTGTTGGCCCTGATCTTACAGGGCGTGCAAAAAAATATAAGAATGAGCAGATTGCCGGCATTGTGCAGAAAGGCGCTCCGCCCATGCCGTCGTTCGGATTTCTGTCCCAGGAACAAATCGCATCAATTGTCGCCTATGTTAAAGATACGCTGGTACAACAATCATTTGAAACAGCAGGCATTCCCCAGAACAATGAACCTTATGGTTTTAACGGATACAGTTTTTATCTCGACCCTGAAAATAACCCTGCCATCGCGCCTCCTTTCGGAACAATGACTGCCATCGACCTGAATACGGGCAATATTGACTGGCAGGTGCCGCTTGGCGAGGACCCGAAATTCAAAAAAATGGGTATAGCTAACTCTGGCATGTTCAACCGTGGCGGAGGGATCGCAACATCAGGAGGATTGATCTTCATAGGTGCTACCGGCGACAACATGTTCCGTGCGTTTGACCAGAAAACAGGAAAAGTATTGTGGGAATACCAACTGCCCGGTATGGCAAGTTCGATCCCTTCCACTTACGCTGTTGACAATAAGCAGTACGTTGTGATTGCGGTAAATGGCCAGCAGGAAAACAATTTCAAAGGTGGCTATATTGCTTTCTCTATTCCGTAAGTCATTTTAAATTTATATCTGAAAAATGTTCTTTTATGATGGTTGATGTTGTGCACATATAGGGGTGGTATATCCACACCCTGGCGCAGGGTTGGTAGTATTGCCTTGTGCTTAGCCTGACCTGTTGACTTTGGTTCTGCATAGTCTCAACTCATAGCCTTTTGTGCGATAGCTGGGTTCTGCGATACATACTCATCGTCTCTCTTTGGTTAACTTATTTCTTTTATATATGGTAGCAGTTTTAATTACAACGCTTGATTCTCCGCTTAAAAATTGCATATTCCAGTTTTAACCATAACTATTGTTTGAGAAACCAACCCTTTTCATCCTCTGCAGTATGAACGTTAAGCCATTTATATTCATCTACCCCCTGTAATGCATAATTAGGGCTTGCTGTTTAACTCCATTTTGGTGATATTCTGATAAAGATCATTGTATATTCATGCTTTGGTTATTAAATTGCTGCAAGGGTTTTGAATCAAATTTTTCAAAAACCATGCAGTTGTTTCGCCATAATTAAATTTTACGAACCTTTTTTGCCTCCACAGCCGGCGGGCTGCGTAACCGGAACGCCGCTGCTTTTTGTCTTTTGAAAAAATATGCTTCGCATTTTTTCAATTTCGCCTTCGGCGAAACCATACAAAAAGAGGCGGCTGACCCGGTTACTGGTAAAAACTTAAAAAAATAAATGCCGGGAGTTAAACAGCAAGCCCTAATTATCGTCTCTGTTTTCCAAAATCTACAATATGTAAAAATCTCAAACTATTCCAGCGCAAAAGCCACAACGCTATCCCCTTGTTTCGTACCTAATTTTCCATGCCCGCCTGCGGCAATCACTATATATTGTTTTCCTTTCCATTCATAAGTCATAGGCGTTGCCTGTGCGGAAGCAGGGAGTTCAGCCTGCCATAGAAGCCTGCCTGTTTGCGTGTTAAAAGCACGCAGGTGGTTATCAAATGTTGCAGCAACAAATGTAAGATTGCCCGCTGTTGTAATAGCGCCACCAAAATTCAATGAGCCCCAGTTTTCTGCGCCCGGATATTTTGAAGGATCCATCATATAACCCAACGGCACTTCCCATTTTTTTTCTCCGGTACGCAAATCAATGGCAAGAATGGTTCCCCAGGGTGGCCGGGTTTGCATGATCATTCCCGTATTTGTTGCATTAAAGAGATAAGTACGCTTCATTATATATGGCGTTCCGCGCTGGCGCCCGGTCTCTGTTCGCAGCAATGTTGAATCTGCTTTCTCCAACTCCCCCAATTGCTCTCTTGGTATCAGCCTGATAACAGCCGCAAGGCGGTTAATATTCGTTATCAACAACCGGTTCTTTTCATCATAGGTCATGCCACCCCAGTGAATGCCGCCCACATTACCCGGCGTTATGATAGTGCCTTTGAAACTTGGCGGAGTAAAATTGCCTTCATTGCGGTATTGTGCTATACGCTTTGCTGCTTCAGCTTTATCTTCAGGAGTAATGCCCCAGGCATCAGCTTCGGTTATGTGTTGCAGTCCTACCGGCACGGGCAGCACAGGGAATGGTTGTGTTTTCCATGCTTCTTCACCGGCAATATCAGATGCAGGCACAGGTCTTTCTTCTACAGGAAACAACGGCTTGCCCGTTTCACGGTTAAGGATAAATATATGCCCCATTTTTGTGCCTACAGCAACCGCGGGAATTTTTTTGTTTCCTTTTTCAATATCCAGCAATACCGGTTGCGCGGCAATATCATAATCCCACAAATCATGATGCACCACCTGGTAATACCACAGCATTTTACCTGTTGAGGCCTTAAGTGCAACAATAGAGTTCCCGTATAAATTTTGTCCTTGTCTTTCACCTCCATAATAATCCGGGCTGGGAGAAGAGGTTGGAATAAAAACCATATCCCGTTCCGCATCTGCAGCAATAACCGACCACGCATTAGCTGCACCCGTAATAGTTGCGCTATTATTTTTCCAGGTTTGCCAGGCCTTATCCGTACTATCTTTCGGCACAGGATCCCAGCTCCATTTTAATGCGCCACTTAAAACGTCGTATGCCCTTACAGTACCCTTTGGATAATCTATTTTTTGATTATCGCCCATTGATGAACCTACAACTATGGTATTACCAATTATAGCGGGAGGGGAAGTAACGCTCCATTCACTGCCAAAACCTTCGCGAAGATTAACGGTGCCCTCATTGCCAAATGCATAAATGGGTTTACCATTTGCTGCATTCAATGCAATCAGCCTTCCATCAATAGTTGCAGTAAAAATCCTTGTTTCCTTTTTGTCTGCTTTTGCACCAGATGTCCAGGCGGATACGCCACGAGACGTGATCTCAGAATAATCAGCTTTAAGATTAACTCCGGGATTGTACATCCACTTTTCTTTACCAGTGCCGGCATCAATAGCAAATACCCTGCACGTTGCCGTGCTGAAATAAAGTGTACCATCTATCATCAGCGGCGTTGCTTCAAACGCTGCTTTTTCTATAACCTTTGTTCCTTCATAAGTTTGCAGCTCACCCGTATGGAATACCCATGCCGGTTTTAATTGTTTAACATTGGCATCGTTTATTTGTTTTACCGGAGAGAATCTTTTACCTCCGGCATCATTACCGTAGTTATGCCATTCCTTACCTGCTGCCCCTGCTGATTGAGCTGATGCAGCATTCATATATATCAGCCCTGCAATAATGACATAGCACAAACGCATATTATACATAGATAAATCAAGTTGAATTAACGATTACAATTGTTGAAAAACATTACATTTACCCCACTAAAAAAGAATAAATGAAATATGGCTTCGCTCTTTTTGCTTTTATATTGATTACGGTAACTGCTGATGCCCAAAGAAAGGTACATAAAAAATGGAAGCAACTTTTCAATGGCAAAGATCTTTCAGGATGGACGCCCAAAATTACAGGCCATGCATATGGAGAAAACTATGGCAATACTTTTCGTGTAGAGGATGGTGTTATAAAAGTTTCTTATGACCAATACGATGAGTTTAAAGAGCAATTTGGTCACCTCTTTTATAAAACACCCTATTCGCATTATATTATTGCTGTTGAATATCGTTTTGTTGGCGACCAGGTAAAAGGCGGACCAGGCTGGGCATACCGGAACAGCGGCATTATGATACACTGCCAACCACCGGAAACCATGCATAAAAACCAGGATTTTCCTATTTCAATAGAAGTACAATTATTAGGCGGAGATTCAACCGGGGAAAGAACAACCTGTAATTTATGTACGCCCGGCACTAATGTGGAAATGGATGGCAAACTGGTAACGCAGCATTGTGTTAACTCTGCTTCTAAAACTTTCCGCGGCGATCAATGGGTAAGAGCTGAAGTGATGGTATTGGGAGATTCTGTAGTTAAACATATAGCCAACGGCGACACTGTACTCGTATATCAAAAGCCCCAGATTGGCGGGGGCAGTGTGACAGATTATGACCCGTCAGTAAAAAAAGACGGACAATTATTATCATCCGGGTATATATCACTGCAAAGTGAAAGCCATCCGGTTGAATTCAGAAAAGTGGAAATTATTGATTTGGAGAAAGAGTACAGGAGAAAGAAAAGGTAGTCGGTTTGAGGTTTGCTGTTTATAGTTTGTGGCTGATACAATAACCAGGCAGCAGGATACCAACAGTTTATTATAACTACAAACCATAAATCATAAACTATAAACTTCCCGGAAACAATTTCACTATTTCTTCCAATACAACTTCATGTCCTGCTTTCCCGGGATGATTTACCTGCGACATATATTTTTTAAGCTCATTGCCGCCTGCTATTAACTGCCTGAAAGCATTATAGCTGTCAACCAAACCAATCTTATATTTATTGGCAAGCTGAATAATTTGTTGAGTATGCTTATACAATGCGGTTGTTGTATCAAGTATATTCTCAGACTGGTCAGGCGTTGGCGTACATAATACAACTTTAATATTTACAGCCAACGCCTTTTCAATCATTGATATCCATGCTTCTTTTGCTTTTTCCAAACCGATACCACGATCATTTAATGCGTAATCAATAAAAAGTATATCAGGGCGATGATTTAACACAGTCGAGTCGAATCTTGCCGCGCCTGACACCGAATTTTCCCCGCCTATGCATGTTTTAATGACATTAACCACCGCATTCGGATAAAGCGCAGAAACATATTGCAAAGTCAGTTCGGGATAAGCCTCCAATGTTTTTATATCCGGCGTTTTAAAATAACCTGCCGGCACACTATGCCCATGAAAGACTATATTGATGGTTCTGTTATTGGGCCATTGTGCTTTAAACAACTGATGCAATGAAGAAAGATAGGTCGTATCTGAAGTATATACTTTTACAGATTGCGCATTAACAAAGCCGGCTGTAAAACAAAAAAACACTGCTGTAATAAAAAAAGATTTCATACTGCTAATCTAACATTATAAAATAATTGGTGCGTAACATGGGGTGTATTTTAAATTTCCATTTGTTTAGGCGGAATCGCAAAGAGCGAGAGGTTGAATAGTTATACACTTTGATTCACGATAATAGTAAAATATAAAGACCCGCCGTCATAAAGATTGAATTAGAAGCATCTTGCAGTGGGAGAGAACTTTTCTCACCGAAGGTAAACCTGCCTGCCGGCAGCTATCTCACTCGCATAAAGGTGATGATACGACAATCCCAGTGTTACTCATTTATAATGACATCATTACGGATGAATTGAAAATCAGGTTTCCTGCGTTCCGCCGTGTGTATAATGATTTAGCATTACAACAAATACTTTTTATAAAATAGCACACGGAATACACGGATGATACTGATAAACACCGATACATTCCGTAAATATCCGCCATATCCGTTTTATCCGTGTTCCATTCTGCGTATTGGGCATGCCCGAAGTTATTTTTAAATAACCCCTGATATATTTCCTGCCAAGAATTCCGGTGTTCGCATCGGCGAAACAGGATTTGCTACACAAAGCGCCACAAAGCATACACAAAGTTACACAGAGTGATTTATTATTCTTTGTGGCTCTTTGTGTAGCCTTCGTGTACCTCTGTGAAATAACCAGTGAATAATGCAACAGGTAAGCCGGGAACTTATAAGCTGTAACCGGCATCCTGCCGCATAGCGGTTACCTGTTTGTAGCTAAATGCTACCTGTGTTTAAAACGAAATAGCTTTCCTAAATGATATAGCTCTTAATAATGCTGTTTTTACAACAAGCCATTGTAATGTCATCTTTATATTTTTCCTGAATCAGGTTTGGTACTCGAAATAACGATGCCTTCAACCGAACCCGCCGGCACAAAGATTTGAGCTGAAGGTATCCTGGAGCAGGTAAAGCAATCTCCCGCAGCTTCCGGAAATTGAGATTGCCTTACATTTTTCCAAAAGAAAATCCCTCCCCGCGCCACCTGTTTACGATGCTGCATTATAAAAATGAATACCTTCCATAACACCTTTTGATAAACGATGCTTTGTAAAATAAATAAATTTACTTTCTTTCAACTCTTCCATTTCAGGGCTGTAATTAGCCACAACAATGCCTTTTATTTTACCCGTAAGCATATCCTTGTCATTGCCGCTGTTACCTGCTGTAATAAATTGATCCAGCGGCACTTTCCATTTGTAGCTAAGATATCTGATAGCATTTCCTTTTCCTGAACGGAACGGAAGCAGGTCCAGGAATTTATTTTCCGTGAGCAGTATTTTTGCCCTTAGTTTTTTGTCATCAAGAAATTTATAGAGATCAGCTAAATTATCATCGTTAAATGAAGACGATACATAATAACTCAGCTTAAATCGCCGCTGCGCTGCTTCTTCCTGCAGTTGAATACCGGGAAAATATTTTAATGCTTCCAGCAATTCCTTTCTCTTCCATTTAAAATCAATATGACTTTCCCACCCATGATCAGGAATGAATTTATCAGTATAATAAATCTCTGAACCTGCAGAGCATATTATAATATCCGGATAAGGCAGATCATATTTTTTAAATGCTTCTTCTGTTAACTCACGGTTACGCCCACTCGCAATACCAAACACGACTTCGTCTTTCTGCGCAACTATCCATTGCTTCAATTCTTTCAGGCCTTCTGTTTCATTACCTTCAACCAATGTGCCGTCAAGATCGGAAATGATAAACTGCTTTGCTTTTACCAGCTTCTTTCCAAAAGGAAGTTTTGGCACTACTTCTTTTACATCAACCTCGAATAAATGTTTAACCACTTCAATATACCTGTTACAGTGCGCCTCCCATGAATATAGCTGGTTAACCGCACTTATACCATTCTCTGAATATTTTTCCCAAAGCGCCTGATCTGAAACAATCTTTTTTAAAGCCCCGGAAATAGCTGCCGGGTCTTCTACATCTACAAGTATACCATTATTTCCTTTCTCCAGTATTTCTTTAGGCCCGCCTGTTGGCGAAGCTACTACCGGTAAACCACAGGCAGCAGCTTCCACTATGGTTAACCCGAAATTTTCTCCGGGCGTGGCATTTACAAACACACCTTTTCTTCTTGCAGCCAGCCTGTATATCTCGGGCACATCAAGTGTAGGGTCGTTCTTTTTGGGAATAGCCATTTTGCCATACAGGTCAAACTTATCCAGCAGCAGCAAAAGATTGGTAAGAATATCTTTCTCATCATCCGGCATTTGCGAAATATCCTTTCGTACTCCTGCAAATATGGCCAGGTTTGCCATTGCCTGCAATTCTTTATCCTGTCCGTAGCTTTGAATAATGTTCTCAAAATTCTTGCGCTTGTCTGCACGGCCAATAGATAGTATCAACGGCTTTGCGGGATTAAACAAAAAACGTTCTATATCTGAATTCACCCTGTACACAGCATGTTCCTGCTCAAATGACATTTTATATGCCGGCAGATCATACCGGTAAAATGGAAAAAACAAATCCGTATTTACTCCCGGAGGTATTACTTCAAAATGCGCCTTGCTTTTATTATCGTATAAGCTGTAATGATTTTCAATTTCATGACTTGTACTGACAATTACCGCACCTGCATTTTTTAATGTATTTTCTTCAGTTTGAATGCGGCGCTGCATATTGAACTTATCGTTTATCTTCTCTTCACTCATTCCGTTGCTCAGCAATATATTTTTTTTATTACGCCCAAGCGAATGACCTGTAGCAACAAACGGAATACCGAATACCTGGCTGATCTGCCCTGCTATATAACTACCATCAGCATAATGACCATGTACCACATCCGGAAAATCATCCTGCTTTTCAATAAAGCGTATTGTTTTATCAACAAACTCATCCAAATGATCCCACAAAGATTCTTTTTGTATATAAGCATTGCCTCCGCAACTCATCCGTACTATCCTTGCTTTATCATTTACTATTTCAATTTCTTTATCATAAGAAGAGGAGACCCTTTTATCAGCTATGCGGCGTGTAAATAAATCTACTTTTCTTACCTGCGGATGTTTAGAAAGATTTTCTAAAAGTTCCAGTACATATTTCACCTGCCCTCCCGTATCCCTGTCCCTGCCTGTCTCAGGATTTTGATACCGGATAAGTCCATGCGGACTGAACAACTGAATATAAAATTCACCCATAACAAATCTTTAAAAAGCAAACTGCAAATTTAAACAATTACGCACAAGTGGTGTTTTCGTAACTTTATTCAACAACAAGGCAGTATAAAATATGTATACAGGATCAGGATTCAGCGACTGGGAAATTGGCGACATCACCATTATTCTTCATGAAGGTGTATATCATTTATTTCACCTCATTATACCTAATCATGACTATATAGCACATGCGGTGTCTGCAGATTGCTTGTCGTGGAAGAGAGTAAAGAATGCATTATTTGTGGGAGATCCCGGTGAATGGGATGATGATATGCTATGGACAATGCACGTAAGTAAAGTTAACGACAGGTTTTATATGTATTATACAGGACTGCAACGCAGGGATCGTGGCGTGGTTTCAAGGATAGGATTAGCAGTATCTGATGATTTAATGAGCTGGGAGAAAGCAAGCAGAAAGGGATACCCGATTGAGCCCAAAGGAATATATTATGAAACCGCCATAAGCAACCCGCGTACCTGGGCAAGCTTCAGAGATCCTTTCCGGTTTGAGCATAACGGTGAAGCATACCTGCTTTTAGCAGCAAGGAATATAAAAGGACCTGTATCAAGAAGAGGTTGTATCGGGTTGGTTAATATCACCAATGGCGAACCACAGCTTTTACCACCATTGATGAGCCCCCTGGTATATGATGACATTGAATGTCCCTGTGTATTTACATTAAATGGCAAATACTATATACTTGGATCAATAAGAGAAGATATAAAAATACGGTATTGGTTTGCCCCCGATTTTTTGGGTGAGTATCACTCCTTTCATGCTGACGTGATATTACCACAGGGTAATTATGCTGCACGTATAGAACAAGACGGAGAGCACCTGCTTATTTATAACTTTTTTTATGTAGGCAAAATTGATGCACTGCGTGTTTTGCCACCGCCCAAGCAATTAGATACAGATGCAAGAGGAAGACTATTGCTGAAAAGCTATTACAGGTGGGATATGATGGCAGTAAAGATAATACTGCAAAAAAATATTATCGATGTTTTTTCTTTATTCAATAACCCAACTGCATCTTTTGAAATACAGGATGATAAATGGATCTGCAGTTCGCGCAGCGGGTATGAAATATTCTGTTTTAAAAAACCCGCACAAAATTATATATGGGAAGGCTTACTCACTGTTGAAGGCATGGGCAAGCTGGGACTGGTAACCGAAATGGACAAGGATGGCTATGGTTATTTTATTTCCTTTGATGTAATGAATGGATTTGTGCAGATAAGAAGCTGGGGATTTAATCCTCAGAACGTAAAACAAAACTTTATTTTCTCCGATATACAATCCGGATTTTTTACACCTCCTAAAGAAAAGGAACCCATTCATTTCCGCTTGATATCTTATGGAAATTATATTGAGCTTTCTATTAATGGCGTAGTAAAGCTTACGCTGATGGATTATACTTATTCAGGTGATTATATTGGTTTGTATTCAGCATCATCTGTTATTTCTTTACAAAACACTTTGCTAAAAACATTACCTGCTTTGCAGGAAGAATATGCCAGCCAGGAAGAAGCGAAGAAGCTGGAGTAGGGGTGTGGGCTATCAGTTGTCAGCTATCAGCATTCAGCAGGTTACAAGTTTCAGGTTTCACGTCTCACGTTCACCATTGCCCATTCATTATTGCCTATTCACCCATATATTTCGCCTCATGCCTTACCGGGAAATTGCAGGATGATGCAATAAAACATTTTTTGTTTGCCTCATGTTGCAGTGCATCCAATTTTTCTTTATCTATTTTTCCTTCAATAGTTACAACGGGATATAATACTACCTCAGTAAAATGCCCGCCGCCATCGGCTGTTTCTATCATTGTTCCTTTTGCTTCATCTTTATAATCAACTACAACAATACCTGCTTCCGTACATAAATGCAAAAACCAAAGCATGTGGCAGGATGATAAAGACGCTACCAGCAACTCCTCGGGATTATACCTCGATTTATCACCTCTGAATGCAGGATCTGATGAACCGGCTATATCATTTTTACCATCTGCAGAAATAATGTGATTCCTGCTGTAAGAGGAGTAGGTTTTCGTGCCCTGCCCGGCGTTGCCCGTCCATGTTAAGAAGATTTTATAATGATGCGATTTCGACATGGCAAAAGTTGGTATTGAATAAAAATTGCAGTAGAAAGATATGAAATATATGAACAATGCTATCTGGTGCTACCGCCTGTTAAAAGGCTGTGTTGTGCAGTGGTTCCGAACCTTTAAAAGATTCGGAACCCATGTAAAATAAAATAAAAAATCCCCGGCAACCTTTAAGCGTCGGGGATTAAATATCTGTTTTATACTTTCAATTATGATTCTGTAGCGCCTTCTACCAGCACAGCAACTTTATTGTTGAGCACTTCTGCAAAACCACCATTGATATTGTATACTACATTGGCACCTGATTTATCTTTCAGCACTTTTACTTTTCCCGCACCCAATGCGCTAACCAATGGAGCATGCTTATCCAACACTTCAAAAGAACCTTCTATACCAGGTAACTGAACCCCGTATACATGGCCGCTGAACAGTTTTTTTTCCGGCGTTAATATTTCTAATTCCATTGCGCTTTATATTAATTATCCTTTAGCCGCAGCCAATAATTTTTTACCTTTTTCAATCGCGTCTTCAATAGTACCCACCAGGTTAAACGCTGCTTCAGGATAATCATCTACATCACCATCCATGATCATATTAAAACCGCGGATAGTATCTTCAATACTTACAAACACACCTTTTAAACCTGTAAACTGCTCTGCCACGTGGAAAGGCTGGGAAAGGAAACGCTGCACTTTACGTGCACGGAATACGGTCATTTTATCTTCCTCGCTTAATTCATCCATACCCAGGATGGCGATGATATCCTGCAATTCCTTATAACGTTGTAAAATCAATTTAACCCTGTTGGCAGTATTATAATGCGCATCACCTACAACCATCGGACTAAGGATTCTTGAAGTAGAATCCAAAGGATCCACTGCAGGGTAAATACCAAGGTCAGCGATCTTACGGCTTAATACCGTAGTGGCATCAAGGTGGGCAAATGTTGTTGCGGGAGCCGGATCGGTAAGGTCATCCGCAGGTACATATACCGCCTGTACGGAGGTGATAGAACCGTTCTTTGTTGAAGTAATCCTTTCCTGCATTAATCCCATTTCTGTAGCCAGTGTAGGTTGATAACCCACCGCAGACGGCATACGACCCAGCAACGCTGATACCTCAGAGCCTGCCTGTGTAAAACGGAAGATATTATCTACGAAAAAGAGGATATCGCGTCCCTGTCCTTTTCCATCGCCGTCGCGATAGTATTCCGCAACGGTTAACCCGCTTAATGCCACACGTGCACGTGCACCCGGCGGCTCATTCATCTGCCCGAATACGAATGTTGCTTTTGAATCTTTCAGCTCATTCATATTCACTTTGCTTAAATCCCAGCCACCTTCTTCCATGCTATGTTTAAAATCATCACCGTATTTCATAATGCCGGCTTCGATCATTTCACGGAGCAGGTCATTTCCTTCGCGGGTACGCTCACCCACACCTGCAAACACTGATAAACCACCGTAACCTTTCGCGATATTGTTGATCAATTCCTGGATCAATACTGTTTTACCCACACCGGCACCACCAAACAAACCGATCTTACCACCTTTTGCATAAGGCTCAATCAGGTCAATTACTTTAATACCTGTGAAAAGGACTTCAGAAGCCACGCTCAGGTTTTCGAAAGCCGGTGGTTTTGCATGTATCGGGCGACCATTGGTTTTATCAACCTGCGGCAAACCGTCGATAGCATCGCCGGTTACATTAAACAAACGACCTTTAATATCCTCACCGATTGGCATAGTGATAGCTTTACCGGTATCTGTTACTTCCATTCCGCGAACCAGGCCGTCTGTACCATCCATTGCAATAGTACGTACACTATCTTCTCCGAGATGCTGCTGTACTTCCAGTACCAGCTTTTCTCCGGATTCACGCTTCAGTTCAAGGGCATTAAAAATTTCGGGCAGCTCTCCGTCAAATTGCACGTCTATTACCGCTCCGATGATCTGTTTGATTTTACCTTTTTTAGGCATATATTAAAATATTTTAAGGTATATGGGCAAATGTGCGGCAAAGGTAAGGTTCGGGTGATAATTGTCCAATTTGAATCGGGAATATTTTAGAATTAAAAGCGCTGATGTGGATATTATTATAACAAAAAGCCGTGCGGTTAACACGGCTCAATAATTTGAAATCTGTCAGAGGCTAACGAATGATCTGTAATCTTTGGTTTTTCTAAAGGGTACTGACGGATTTCCGGTTCTTGGGGGTTTAGTGTTTCACAGATTAAGGTTGATTCGGTTTTTTAAGGTTTCTGGACTTGTTTTCTAAGGATCTGGATTGAATTTGGATTTTTCAGGATCAGATTGGTTTTCAAAAGATCGGATTTGGGTTTTTCAGGGATTGGGTTTCAAAGGATCTGGATGCTTTCTCTAAGGGTTGGGTTTTTCTAAAGGGACGCTGTTTTCAAAGGATCGGATTGCGTTGTTATTATTAACAATACAAAGATGCTGCACAATTTACCGTTGCTGAACTTAATTCGGCAAAGGGTCGATTTGCTTCGATTTTGGGGAGAATTTGTTCGATAAGGAGGAAGGGTTAGGGCATAAAAATAGAACACGGATAAAACAGAGATGACGGATATTCACGGAATGTACCCGTGTGGATCAGTATCATCCGTATATTCCGTGTGCTATTCTTTAAAAAAACATTCACATTCTGCAGAATTGTCTGATAGCTCTGGCGGGATTGATTTCCAAATTGTTTTAATATCCTTTTCCTGTTTTGTCAGAACAAATAAAGTATCTCCCTCCTTCATCCCCTCATCAAATCCTTCAATCAAATCTTTGAGTATAATTGCAATTTCAGTTGAATCACCTTTAATATCAACATCCCATTTTATCAGGGTTTGCTGTCCATTTATTTCCAGAAGACCGGTATAAGTATCGTTGTCTTTTTTAATTGCAAGTTGCCATTTCATTACCATAGAATATCCGGCATTTGCCTTAACCGGTTCTTCTTCATACTGGTAGTTTCCCATCCAATCATCAAGATGCTCAATACGAGGGGCATTACTACAATTATCAAACATCAAAATAATAATGAGTCCCGAGAATATCCTTTTCAAAAATGTATGCTGATTTATTTTATAACAAACTTAAACACCAATCCTGCTAAAATACCGCCTATAACCGGACCCACAACCGGCACCCAGGCATATCCCCAGTTGCTGTCTCTTTTATTTTTTATAGGTAAGATGGCATGCATGATACGCGGGCCCAGGTCTCTTGCAGGGTTGATAGCGTAACCTGTAGGTCCGCCTAAACTTACTCCTATACCTAATACCAGTAAGGCAATTGGTAATGCATCTAATGCGCCCAGCTTCATTTCCGGCTTTGCCATTAATAATGCACCAAGCACAAGAACGAATGTGCCAACTATTTCGGTTATTACATTGTAAAGAGGATTTGGTATTGCGGGCGCCGTACAAAAAACGGCCAGCTTTGCATTGCCGTCTTCTGTAGCGTCAAAATGTTTTTTATATGCCAGCCATGCCACAAAAGCGCCGGTCATCGCGCCGATCATCTGCGCTAAAATATACGAAGGCACTTTATCCCAGTCAAAACTCCCTTCCACGGCCAGCCCAATGGTTACTGCTGGGTTAAGATGAGCGCCGCTGGCAGCTGCTGATGCATATACGCCGGTGAATACACCTATAGCCCAGCCGAAAGCAATTACAATTAAACCGCTGTTGTTGCCATAGGTTTTTGATAATACTACATTGGCTACCACGCCGGCGCCGAGGGTAATTAATATAGCTGTTCCTATAAGTTCTGCTAAAAAAGGAGACATATGCAAGCTTATTATTGGATAAATAATGATGGAAAATAAAGAAGAATTTCCGCATTTCAATAATAAATAGTCAACGTGCAATCAATATCATTTTCTAAAAGAAGCGGTATTGATTGCACGTTACTTCTCTTACACTTTAATAAATATCTTCTTCCTGTACAGTATATATACCGGTATAAAATTGAAAGCCACAAAGACCAAAGCGTATACAAGGCTTGCCAGTTCCGGTTTAAATCCGGCATTGATCATACCATTTACCGCTATTTCATTTAGCGGAGCTCCTCCAAACTTCAACCTGTAAAAAATAAGCGCCCAAACGTCTGCCAGGAAATAAGCGGCAATAGCATTAGCGCCAAATACCAAACCGAATAAAATTCCTTTTGTTCTGCCTTTTATATCAATCAAAAAATACAATGCGCCGAGTAGCAAAGCGCCAAACCCTGAGGTAACCAGCACAAAAGAGCTTGTCCAGAGATTTTCATTTACCGGAAAAGCTAATCCCCAAAAAAAGCCGGCAATGCATGATATTACTCCTGCCGTCATAAGGTAGTTTACTTTTTCCGCCGCGGGTTTACTGCTGATCATCAAATGCCCCGCCAGCATACCGGTTAATGTGCTGGCGCAGGATGGTATTATACTGAGTATGCTCTCCGGGTCCCAGGTACCCTGCCACATTTTGCCGGGCAAAAACTTTGAATCAAACCAGGCTACGATATTTTTTCCCGGCTCCAGCATTACTTCTCCATAACCGGGTGTTGGTACCTGTGTAAGCAGCAGCCAATACCCCACCAGCAAAATTGCGGTTATCCATGCCTGTTGTTTCCAGGTAGTATTAATAAAAATAAACCCGCATATTAAAAACACAAAGGCAATACGATGAAGTGTACCTGTCCACCGGGCGTCTGCAATATTAAAATCAGGCATCAGGTTCAGGAACATACCTACAGCATATATCTTCAGTGCCCTCACAAAAATCTTTTTATAGATACCACCCTTGTCCGCCTTTTCCCTTAAGCGCTTTGTATAGGCAATGGTTATAGACATACCTATTACAAATAAAAAGACAGGAGCTATATTATCCGTAAAAGAAAGCCCGTTCCATTTGGTATGCCGGAGCGTAAAGTATACATACTCCTCGCTGCCGGGATAATTCACCATTATCATGGCGGCCATGGTAAAACCGCGAAGCACATCAAGTGAAATAAGCCGGCCGGGTTGACTTTGCATAAATCTGTGTTTATACTTTAGAGAAGCCGGTTTATTAAGTATACCTACAATACGATTAAAAACACTAAAAATCCGGGGATGAATCGCGCTGTCCTTCAGGACAGTTACAAAAAAAGGCTGCTCCATCATTACCTGGAACAGCCCCTCTCTCTACAACACATAAAACCTATTGAACCAAAGCAGTTTGCTTTTTTAACTGCAATATTTCCATTTTAAGCTTTTCAATTTCTGCCTGTTGCTCCTTAATTGAGGCTACCAGTACAGGAATCAGGCTCGCTTCATCTATTGTTTTAATAGTTGAATTACGGTATACGTTTTTACCAAACATATAGTTTACTGATTTCTCTTTTACGAGGTCAGGAAATACAGATTGAAGATCTTCTGCAATAAATCCATATTGAGAACCCGCTTGCAATTTCAGGTGCTTAAAATCGCTCACATTATATTCATATTTCTTTGGCTCCAGTTGCATAAGTCGCTGCAAAGGATTATCTATTGGCTCAATATTCTTTTTGATTTTAGTATCAGGAAGATCCTGTGCAAACAAAACAGCAGAAACCAAAACAAATGAGCAGAAGAGAACAGCTTTTTTTATGTTGATAGTATTCATAATCGAAATAATTTTTTATTGATAATTAGATAACAGGTACCAGCCCATGGAGGTCTGGTAAAAAAAGAAAAATGTAAAAATTCGATTATGCCTGTTCGGGAGGCGGTGTGAATACTGCGAGCTCTGTAAGATGTGTAATATCAGCAGACATATAATGCCCGTGAGATACTCTTGGAACAGGAATGATTACAGGTAAAGCTATATCGGCAAATTCTTCGGGAACAAATTCTTTCTCACCGGATTTCTGCTCACTCTCTTGTTCTGAATTTTCAGATTCAGCGGGGCCAGATTGAGCAATAACGTCTATGCATTTATGCTGGTAAACAGCGGCAACCACAGAAAACAAACCTTTAGATACCATTATAAAAACAAACATGGCAGCAATGATATGTTTAACTGTTCTCGTCATTAATGCAAAAATATGTGAATTGTGAAATTGAATTGATAACCAAACAACATTTTTTCATAATTATTAACGCTTTGAAAAACATTTTCTTATACACAGATTTTTCAATTCCTACTACAAAATCTTCACTCAAAAAAATTATAATTTTATATAGCACTTAAGCAACATTTTATCGGTCTGCTCCAAATATTTCCCGGTTTTTTATTACAAACTCCATCGTTTTAAGCGGTATCCCCTAAAAGAATAAAACATTAAATAAAGATAACATGGGACGAGTACCCAATAGGCGGAACGAAGATTAAACACATCGGCAAAATAACCGTATACCAAAGGCAAAAGCGCATTACCACAAAGTCCCATGATCATTACAGAAGCACCAAGTTTTGTGAACCGGCCTAATCCATCAAGCGCCAGGGGCCATATTCCTGCCCACACCATTGAATTTGCTAAGCCTAATAAAACCAAAAACCAAATGGATACATCAGCCTGGTGACCTAATACCTGTATACTACCTTTTGCATAGATAGTGAGGAGTGAAAAACATAAACCTAATATCACACATATGCGCAATACCGTTAGCTGGCTTAATATTTTAGGAATAAGGGCTATGCCCGTTAAATAACCACAAATAGTAGCCGCAAGCGTATATGAAGGAAATGTTTTTGCCTCAAGCAGCGATATGCCAAAAGAGCCTGCATAATTTATAATGGTATCAATAGCGATTACCTGTGTGCCTACATGCAGAAAAATGGCTATAGCGCCTAATATCAGGTGAGGGAACTGAAAAATATTTTTCCTGGCTGATTCACCATGTACCGCTTTATCATCTTCATCTGTATTTATTTCAGGCAAAGGAGAATAACGAACAAAAAGCCCCAGCCCGGTTAAGACAATGCCTACAATAAAATAAGGCCAAATCACCCTGCGGATCAGTTCATCAAGCGCCGCGTTCTTTTCTATCT
The DNA here is from genome assembly GCF_003075435.1 of Terrimonas sp. Lineage (GTDB taxonomy): Bacteria > Bacteroidota > Bacteroidia > Chitinophagales > Chitinophagaceae > Agriterribacter. The sequence goes on from NZ_QCZJ01000001.1 coordinate 235,343, forward strand.
CATTCATTAATGGCAGGCTCTTGAATAATTCCGTATCTGTAGGGCGTAATATAATTGCCGCAAATATTAATGGCGCTAATATACCTGCGCCTTTATTACATATACCCATTATGCCTATACGCCTTGCGGCGCTTTCTTTAGGTCCCAGGATGGTTACAAATGGGTTGGCAGCGGTTTGTAATATGGCAAGCCCGGTTCCAAGAGAAAATAATCCTAATAAAAACACTTCATACATTCGTACATATGCTGCCGGTATAAATATAAAGGCGCCGATGGCCATCGTAAAAAAGCCGAACATTATTCCCTTTTTAAATCCAACCGCTTTAAGCAGATAAGACGCGGGCACGGAAACAATAAAATAAGAAATATAAAACGCGAATGCTACCAGGTAAGATTGAAAATTAGTGAGCTCACAGGCTATCTTAAAATAGGGGATCAAAATGGCATTTACCCAACTCACAAAACCGAAAATAAAAAACAGCATACCGATTATAAACAGCGAAATGGAAGTATCCCTGCCGGTGAGTGATGATACGGTTACAGCAGCAGCTTTTTTATTCATACTAATAATGCAGTTTGATTTTGTATATAGTATTAAATCCTGTTTCAAAAATATAAGCCTATAAGATACAACAGTAAATATCTACGGAAACGTTTACGGTAATTTTATTTCTTTTCACTGAAGAAATAAGTTAATTTGATGCTGTAACCGGGTATATATTTCATAATCCATACTCATTTGGAGAACAACTATTACTAATCATACTATTTTCCTGACAAAAATGAATCCAGCAGGCAATTTAAAAGAACCTTCAACCCGCTTGGTTTCTATTGACGCCTTAAGAGGCTTTGATATGTTATTGATAGCTGGTGGCGGCGCATTTATTGAAGCGCTGAAAGGACAAACAAGCTGGCAGTGGATTGATGTGATCGCCAGCCAGTTAACCCATCCCAAATGGTTTGGATTTACCTTTTACGATTTCATTTTCCCATTGTTCCTGTTCATTGCGGGCATCACTATTCCGTTTTCTGTTTACAAATCAATTGCCGCAGGCGCAGATAAACAGGTGATACTGAAAAAAGCATTCCGCAGAATGATCATTTTAATCTTACTTGGTATTGTTGATAAGAATACGCCAATTACTTTTTTTGAACCGCACAATATAAGAGTAGCAAGTGTATTAGGCAGGATAGGCATTGCCGGCTTTTTTGCAACATTGTTATACATCAATACTTCATCTGCATTAAAAAGAATCTACTGGATAGCAGGCATCCTGTTATTTTATTACGCGATAGTTTACCTGCCCGGCTTAGGTGGTGGTGATCTTTCAAAAGAAGGGAATATTGTGGGGCGCTTTGACCGTAGTTTTTTGCCAGGGCGGCTGTTAGAAAAAATATATGATGAGAATGGATTACTGACACAACTTCCGGCAATGTGTTTAACAATGCTCGGTACTTTAGCAGGAGATATTTTACGCTCCGGAAAAACAACCGGCTGGCAATTAAAAAACCTTGCCCTGAGCGGAGTTGCCTGTATAGCACTTGCCTTTATCTGGAATATGCATTTCCCCATCTTCAAAAAAATGTGGACAAGCTCTTTTATATTACTTACCGGCGGTATGGGCTTCCTGATTTTTACTGTATTTTACCTGGTCATAGATATATGGCATTTTAAAAAGTGGGCTTTCTTTTTTTATGTGATCGGGCTAAATTCTCTCACTATTTATTTATTGTATAGATTCGTAGACTTTGAAAAAAGCGCACGCCTGTTATTCTCAGGCTTATATGCACCGGTTTATCCAAAATTTCATCCTGCATTACAGGCACTGGGCGGGCTTTTACTGGTATGGCTGATGCTATACTTTCTTTACAGGAAAAAAATATTTATTAAAATATAAGCGCAAAGAGCACTTCTGAAATTATAATGACGTATGAAAATTGATATCTCAGGCAATGCACAGGAATTAGGGCAAAAATCCGGCAGGAAGGCAGCAGAATGTATTAAAGCGGCTATAGCAAGTAAAGGCACAGCTAATATTATTTTAGCAACCGGCGCAAGCCAGTTTGAAACTTTACACCAACTGATTAGCGATAAAGCCATTGACTGGAGCAAGGTTGTAATGTTTCACTTAGATGAATATATTGATCTGCCTGAGTCATCTCCTGCAAGCTTCAGAAAATACCTGAAGGAACGTTTCATCAATAAAGTGCCTGCGCTTAAAGCCTGCTATCTTATTAATGGCGAAACAGACCCTTTGGCTGAATGTGAAAAGCTGAACGCTATCATTCAAAAGCATCCGATAGACGTTGCGCTGGTTGGCATTGGCGAAAACGGGCATTTAGCTTTTAATGATCCTCCTGCAGATTTTGATATAACTAACCCCTATATCATTGTTAATCTTGATGAACCATGCCGCGCACAACAGTTTAATGAAGGCTGGTTTAAAACTATTGATGATGTGCCGAAGCAGGCTATCAGCATGTCAATAAAACAGATCATGCTTTCATCGGTTATTATTTGCTCTGTGCCTGATAAAAGAAAAGCGGCGGCGGTAAAAAACTGTTTATCGGGAGAAATAAGCAATATACATCCTGCAAGTATCTTGCAATCGCACAGCAATTGTATTTGTTACCTGGATGAAGCCTCTGCTTCTCTTCTGCCGGCGGATGTCATAAAATAAAAACTCAGCGTTTAGCAAATGCATTAACGATCCCTAATGCTTAAGCAGAAGCGCATAATAAATTAGTCTTTTATCTCTTTTTGACATTGGCCTCAGCATTAGTTAATTTATAAATCTTTCCATCCGCCTTGGTGAGCACATATAATACGCCTTTGGCATCTTCTCCTAATCTTACTTCTACCCTTTCGTTGCCACATGCTTTGGCTAACGTAGTTGAGTCACCATCTATCATGATTTGCAATGCTTTAATGGGAGCAAGTTTACCCTTTTGTATTTCTTTATTCTCAATGTAAAAAATTCTGCCGGTTGGTATATCGCCAAATATTATTTTCCCATTTAACGATGATATAGAGCCGGTGTATTCAAACCCACCTGATATTGCCTTGCCTTCATCATGATCGTAAGCTGCAACCGGGTACGTAATATGGTATATGCTATCATCCGGCGGCAATGCATAAACCTTGTTAATATCGCCATAGGGGTTAATAGAAAAATCTCCTTCACGCAATGGCCATCCATAATCCCCCCCCGGTTTTACACTATATATTGATTCTATATCATGTTGCCCAATATTGAACACAAGCATTTTTCCATCTTTAGTCCAGGTGATCCTGTGCGGATTACGGAAGCCATAACAGTATATTTCTTTCAGTAAAGCGGTGTCGGCAGCCTGCACAAACGGATTATCTTCGGGTATGCCGTATTGTTTGTTCCTGCTGTTATTGCCGCGGGGATCAATGCGTATTACCGTTCCCCAAATGTTTTTGGTATTATGCGGCAGCATCGGAAATCCATTCTCAACACTTCCGCCATCTCCTACACCAATATATAATATTCCATAATCTTTATCTGCCGGTTTAGCGAGAGGATTGAATAATATTTCCTGCACACCATGTATATCCTTCACCATATTCACTCTTAACATTTCCCTGCCTGTTCCTGAAAAAACCAGCGCCTTCGGATCGGTTACTTTCCATTCGGTTAATACCCATTGTAAAGTAACTTTTATAGAATCGTGGTATTTAAAGTCAGCAATTCCTGATCCCGGCGCCTCTGTGTGCGTAGTATACAACAACCCATTTTGCATAAATTCAGGATGAAAAGCAAAGCTCCCGAAACCAGATGCCAATCCCGGTTTTGATATAAAATGAGGTTTAAGCTTCTCCATGTCCATATATACCTCGGGTTTATCCTTCACTATCCTGTATAGTTTACCACGGAGGTCTACAACAAATAAATCATTGGTACCGGGCTGATAAGTAAGCTTGGTTATTCTTGCCAATGGCGCAGTTGAAGCAGATGCGGGTATTTGTATAAAAGGATGAAGAGTGATTGCTATTTCCGAAGATGGAATTACATCCGGGTAAGGATTAGTGATGGCCGCTGTATCTGCATTGCCCGAAACCGCAACGGCCGGCTTTGTATCTAAAAAGGCAATAATAGCATCTATCTCTTCATCACCTAATGCAATGAACGGCGGCATCATAGCTTTGTATTTCTGATGAAGTTGTACAGCGTATTTGTCACCGGAAGCAATCACACCTGCCGGATCTTTTATAAATGTTTGAAGCCAGCTGGCAGATACTTTCCCTGTAATACCACCCAGTTGCGGACCTATACCATCCTGCCTGAAGCCGTGACAGGTAGCGCAATTTTTTTCAAAAGAGATTTCTCCTTTTGCTACCAGGGCAGAATCAATTTTCTTTGTTTTGCCTGTACTGTCACTTTCGGTTCCTGTATTACATGCTCCTGCGAAAAGTATTAGTAAGACAGCAGGAAAAATCAAGCGAACGTTTATGCGTTTCATGAAAACACTTCTTTGCAATAAATATAATTTATGCAGACCAAAAATTACAAACAAAAAAAGCTGCCTGTGCGACAGCTTTAGATTTTTATTCAACAATCTTATAAAACTTACCTCAATCCACCGCCAGTGAAACCAGTGATGCATCTTTAGTCTCCAGTAATGAGCTACCCATCAAAAACTCATCTACCTTGCGTGCGCATTCCCGGCCTTCACTGATTGCCCAAACTACCAGCGATTGCCCCCGGCGCATATCACCTGCGGTAAATATTTTGGATATATTGGTTTGATAGGATCTTTCTGCGGCTTTTACATTTCCTCTTTCATCATATTCAATATCTAACTCATTAAGCATGCCTTCATGTTGCGGATGCACAAAGCCCATTGCAAGCAGCGCCAACTCACAGGGTATCTCTCTTTCTGAGCCAGGCACTTCTTCAAAACGCGAAGGCCTCTGGTCGTCAGAATATTTCCATTCAAGATCAACAATCTTCAATGCTTTGAGATTGCCTTTATCATCGCCCATAAACGCTTTGGTAGCTATAGCCCAATAACGTTCGCAACCTTCATCATGAGATGAAGATGTTTTCAACACCATCGGGTATGTGGGCCAGGGCATGAATTCCGTTCTTGCACCAGGCGGCTTAGGCATCAGCTCAAACTGTGTAACAGTTATGGCGCCGTGTCTGTTGGATGTACCTACGCAGTCGCTGCCGGTATCACCACCACCAATCACCACCACATTTTTTCCGGTAGCCAGAATTTCCTCCGGAAGTATATTGCTTTCAATATTCGGATTAGCAAGCGGATCTTTTTTAGCGTTGCGCTTATTTTGCTGTTTTAAAAACTGCATAGCAAAATACACACCTTTTAAATTGCGCCCGGGTATCGGTAGATCACGGGGCTTGGTAGAACCACCTGATAACACTATAGCATTGTATTCACGCAGCAGATCGTTTATGCTTACATTCACCCCAACATTGGCGTTGCATTTAAATTCAATGCCTTCCTGCTGCATAATATCAATCCTCCTGTCTATCACCCATTTTTCCAGCTTAAAATCAGGAATACCATAACGCAGCAAACCGCCGGGAACATCATCTCTTTCAAAAACAGTTACGCTATGCCCTGCATAATTTAACTGTGCCGCTGCTGCAAGACCAGCAGGACCGGCGCCCACTACTGCCACTTTTTTTCCGGTTTGCAAATTTGGCTTGCGTGGCTGTACAAATCCTTTTTCAAAAGCAATCTCAATGATATGCTTTTCTATTTCTTCAATAGTTACGGGCGGCTGGTTTATACCCAGCACACAGGCGCTCTCACAGGGCGCCGGGCAAATACGTCCCGTAAACTCAGGAAAATTATTGGTAGATGTTAAAATATCGTACGCTTCTTTCCAGCTCTTGCGGTAAACCGCATCGTTAAATTCAGGAATAACATTACCTAACGGACATCCATTATTACTGTGGCAAAAAGGAACGCCGCAATTCATACACCGGGATGCCTGGTTGGTTAATTCTTTTTCAGAGAAACGATTTACGAACTCATTATAGTTTTTTAATCTTTCTGCCACAGGTTTCTTTGTTGGCAGCTCACGTGTAAATTCAATAAAACCCGTTGGTTTACCCATTCTCTTTACTCAATTGAATTAATAATAAATAGTTTTGGTTATCTGCCTTCAACAGCAAGTTTTGCTTTTTGTACAGCCTTTTTATAATCTTTCGGAAATACCTTCACAAAATTCTTTAACTGGTTTTCAAAATCATCCAATATGAATTTTGCAACTGAACTTGCCGTATACGCATAATGCCTGGTGATCATATCATGCAATTCTTCCGCCTCTCCATTCACCACGGGATCAAGATCAATCATCTCCATATTGCAATTCTCAGGAAACTGCCCTTTCACATCGTATACATAAGCTATACCGCCACTCATACCTGCCGCGAAATTCCTTCCGGTATCGCCGAGAATAACCACGCGTCCGCCGGTCATATATTCACAACCATGGTCGCCCACACCTTCTACCACCGCTTTTGCACCGGAATTTCTTACGCAAAAACGTTCACCTGCTTTACCCCTGATGAATGCTTCACCTGAAGTAGCACCATAAAACGCCACGTTACCGATAATGCTGTTTTCTTCAGGCACAAATCCTGCTTCTTTTGAAGGATAGATGATCAGCCTTGCACCACTCAATCCTTTTCCAAAATAGTCGTTGGCATCACCTTCAAGCTCAAGTGTAACACCATTGGTATTAAATGCACCAAAGCTTTGCCCCGCAGTACCTGTTAGTTTAAAATGTATGGTATCTTCAGGCAACCCTGCAGCTTTATAGCGTTTGGTTATTTCGTTTGAAAGAATAGTACCTGCTGTTCTGTCTGTGTTCTTTATTTTAAATTCAGCATATACCCTCTGTTTATTGTCAAGCGCAGGTTTTGCTTTATCAAGGAACTGCCAATCCAATACCGTTGCCAGCCCGTGGTCCTGGTTTTCCTGGTTGTATAATCCTGTATACTCTGATGCCGGTTCTTTATATAATACAGGTGAGAGATTGAGTTTACTGTATTTCCAGTGTGTTATGTCGTCCCTTCTTTCTAAACAATCTGCCTGTCCAACCATTTCATTAATGGTGCGGAAGCCGAGATCAGCCATAATTTCACGTAGATCCTGCGTAATGAATTTGAAGAAGTTCACCACATGATCAGGATCGCCGGTAAATCTTTTACGCAATTCAGGGTCTTGTGTGGCAACACCCACAGGGCAGGTATTCATGTGGCATTTACGCATCATGATACAGCCTTCAACCACCAGTGCCGCTGTTGCAACGCCCCACTCTTCTGCACCCAGCAAGGTAGCGATAGCAATATCACGGGCTGTTTTCATTTGCCCGTCAGCCTGTAATACAATCCTGCTCCTGAGTTTATTTCTTACCAGTGTTTGATGGCTTTCTGCCAGGCCAAGTTCCCAGGGCAACCCGGCATGTTTAATAGAGCTTACAGGAGATGCACCTGTTCCGCCATCAAAGCCTGCGATCAGTATTACATCCGCTTTTGCTTTTGCAACACCTGCAGCAATTGTACCTACGCCTGCTTTTGATACCAGCTTAACGTTGATACGTGCCGCACGATTTGCATTTTTAAGATCATATATTAACTGCGCAAGATCTTCAATAGAATAAATATCGTGGTGCGGTGGAGGAGATATCAAACCAACACCTGGTGTAGAGTGCCTTACTCTTCCGATCCAGTCATCCACTTTATCACCAGGCAACTGACCACCTTCTCCGGGTTTTGCACCCTGCGCCATTTTAATCTGCAATTCATCTGCTTCAGTAAGATACTGGCTGGTAACGCCAAATCTTGCAGAAGCTACCTGTTTAATAGCAGAACGCATTGAATCGCCGTTAGGCAATAATTCATAACGCTTTTCATCTTCACCACCTTCGCCGGTATTGCTTTTACCACCAAGACGGTTCATAGCAATTGCTAAAGTAGTATGCGCCTCCCATGAAATTGAACCGAAGGACATTGCCCCTGTTGCAAAACGTTTGTATATATTTTCTGCGGGTTCTACCTCTTCAATGGGTATAGAAGGGCGATTCTTTTTGAAACGGAATAAACTGCGCAGCGTACAGGCTTTTTCTCCCTGGTCGTTAACCGTTTTACTATACTTTTTGAAAGTATTGTAATCATTCATTTTTGTAGCATATTGCAACAGGTGAATGGTTTGCGGGTTGAACAGGTGCTGCTCTCCTTTACGTTTCCATTGGTATATGCCGCCAACGGATAAACGATCTACAGGTATATTTTTACGGTTGAATGCCAGTGTATGTTTAGCCAGGGCTTCTTTCGCAATTTCATCTAATCCCATTCCTTCTATCCTGCTTACCGCACCGGTGAAATATTTGCTTACCACATCACTGTTCAAACCTAATATTTCAAAAATCTGCGCTCCCTGGTATGATTGTAAAGTAGAGATACCCATTTTAGAGAATACCTTCAGCAAGCCGTCGCAAACAGCTTTCACATAATTCTTGCGCATATATTCCCATTCCAGCTCGGTATCCCATTTACCGGTAGCCTTCATCGTGCGTATAGTTGCTAAAGCGAGATATGGATTGATGGCTGTTGCGCCAAAACCTATCAAACATGCAAAATGGTGCACTTCCCACACGTCGCCTGCTTCAACCACTATACCCACTTGCCCACGCAAACCTTTACGAATAAGATGGTGGTGAACTGCAGCAACAGCCAGTAAAGAAGGTATTGCAGCGTGATCGGAATCTATAGCCCTGTCTGAAAGAATGATCACTTCAAAGCCATCTTCAACAGCATCAACCGCATAACGGCACAAACGATCTAATGCAGCTTTTAATGAACCTGGTTTACCATCAGACCTGAAATAACATTGCAATGTTTTTGCCTGGAAAATACCGGTATCTATACTGCGGAGCTTTTCTAATTCAGTGCTGGTTAATATGGGTTGCTTTAAAGCTACGGCATGACAATGCCCTGGATCTTCTTCCAGCAAATTACCATTATTGCCTACATAAGAAGCCAGGCTCATTACCAATCTTTCCCTGATAGGATCAATAGGCGGGTTAGTTACCTGCGCGAATAATTGCTTAAAGTAACTGCTCAGGTGTTGCGGCTGATCAGACAATACTGCCAGTGGCACATCTGTTCCCATAGAACCAACAGGCTCTTTACCATCTACTGCCATTGGCCTGATAATGGTTTCCACATCTTCTGTGCTATAGCCAAATGCTTTCTGATATTTGAATACAGAGTCTTCTGAAAGGTGTGTAAAGGTTACACGGGGCGGAGCCAGTTCTTCCAAACGTATTTTATATTGATTCAGCCAGTCGCTGTAAGGTTTTTGTGTGCAGATATCTCTCTTCAGTTCTTCATCGCTGATAATCCTTCCCTGCTCCATATCTACCACAAACATTTTACCGGGCTGAAGCCTTCCGTAACTTTTTACAATGCGGGGGTCAACCGGCAACGCGCCTGTTTCAGATGCCATGATAACCCGGTCATCATGTGTTACACAAAATCTTGAAGGGCGAAGACCGTTCCTGTCAAGTGTTGCACCAATTATTTTTCCATCGGTAAATGAAATAGAAGCCGGACCATCCCAGGGTTCCATTATTGCCGCATGGTATTCATAAAATGCTTTCTTAACCGGGTCCATTTTGTCATTGCCATCCCATGCCTCAGGTATCAGCATCATCATTACGTGTGGCAATGATCTGCCGGTCATGGTGAGCAACTCTACCATATTATCCAAACAAGCAGAGTCAGACATGCCGGGCGTAACAATAGGCAGCAGCATATCCATTTCTTCATCAGTAAAATATGGAGAAGAGAAACCATTTTCACTGGTTTTAAGCCAGTTCAGATTTCCCTGCAAAGTATTGATCTCACCATTGTGCGCTATATAGCGGAATGGTTGTGCCAGTTTCCATGAGGGGAAGGTATTGGTAGCAAACCTTGAGTGCACCAATCCAAAAGCGCTTACTACTCTTTTATTGGTAAGATCAGTAAAATAGGTACGCACCTGGTGGCTGGTTAACTGGCCTTTATATGATACGGTTTTATATGACAGCGAAGCGATATAAAAACCAATCGCGTCTTTCTTAACTGTATTGTTAATGGTATGCGTAGCATAATTGCGCAATACAAAAAGCTTGCGCTCAAATTCTTCAGGATTATCGATATGATCAGGACAGGCTATAAATACTTGTTCCATTTCCGGCTCTACAGAAAGGGCGGTAGGGCCAATATCAAAAGTATTTACCGGCACCTTACGGTAAGTAAGTATTTCCAGTCCGAGCTTTTCGGCAGCACGGGCAAATATTTCACGGCATTCTTCCCTAAGCCTGAGTTCTTTTGGGAAAAAAATCACACCGACACCATAACGACCAAAAGCCGGTAAATGCACACCCAGCTTAACACATTCCGCAAAGAAAAACTCATGAGGAACCTGTATCATGATACCTGCGCCGTCACCGGTATTGCTTTCACTACCACAAGCACCGCGATGTTCCATATTTTCAAGAATCGTCAGTGCGTCAGAAATGATTTGATGAGATTTATTGCCCTTAATATTTGCAACAAATCCAACACCACAGGAATCGTGCTCAAACTCAGGTTTGTACAAGCCATTACTAACCATAAAAAGGAATATTTAAATAAAAATCAAAAAAATTAGAAAAAGCTAAAGTTTTTCTAATCACATGGCAGGCAAGAGGATAAAAATACTAAAAAAAGAGAAAAAAAATACACTTTGTTTAAAAATTGAAGGAGAGTGTGAATATCATTCTATACCAGGTAAGACAACAAACTGTCATCTTTATTGATTTCTGAAAAATTCACCTGGTATTGTTTCATATTTTCAATAAGCTTAATATAATCTTTTTTGTGCTGAAGTTCTATTCCTACAAGCGCAGGGCCTGCTTCTTTATTGGTCTTTTGCATGAATTCGAACCTGGTAATATCGTCATTAGGTCCTAAAACATTATTTACAAATTCTTTTAATGCACCGGGCCGCTGGGCAAAATTGATAAGAAAGTAGTGTTTAAGCCCTTCAAACTGGAGGGATCTTTCTTTTATTTCGGGCATCCTGTCGATATCATTATTGCCGCCGCTTACTATGCTAACTACTTTTTTGCCCTTAATTTCATCTGCACACTGCTCCAGCGCGGCTATAGATAAGGCCCCGGCAGGCTCAACCACAATCGCATCTTCATTATACAATCTTAATATAGTGGTACAGATTCTCCCTTCGGGAACAAGTACTATCTCGTCTATTACCTTACTGCAAATGTCGTAAGTGAGGTCACCGATGCGCTTAACTGCTGCTCCGTCTACAAAGCGGTCAATCTCGGCAAGCATTACCGGGTGTCCGGCATCAAGCGCAGCCTTCATTGAAGGAGCTCCTGCCGGCTCAACACCTATGATTTTTGTATCGGCGCTGAACGTTTTAAAATATGCGCCTATACCCGCACACAAACCACCGCCGCCTACGGGAATAAAAACATAATCAATATCGGATGCATCTTCCAGTATTTCTACAGCAACGGTCCCCTGTCCTTCTATAATACTATAATCATCAAAAGGAGGAATAAAAACCATATTATGCTCAACAGTATACGATTTAGCGGCTGCCGCACAATCATCAAAAGTATCGCCCACTAATTTTATTTCAATAAAATCTTCACCAAACATTTTTGTCTGGTTAATTTTTTGTTTTGGAGTGATAACAGGCATAAAGATGACACCTTTAATACCTAACTTTTTGCAGCTGTATGCAAAGCCCTGCGCATGATTTCCGGCACTTGCGCAAACAACACCACGTTTTTTCTGATCTGCATTGAGGCTGGAGATCATATTATATGCGCCGCGCAATTTATAGGAACGGGCAATCTGCAGATCTTCTCTTTTCAGGTAAACTTCACAACCATACCTGCGGGAAAGATTCTGGTTGTACATTAAAGGCGTACGGTTTACAATTTTTTTGAGGCGATAAACCGCATCATGAAAGTTAAGCCTCCCCGACCATGCGGGAAGGCTTTGCTTTATCGTTTCGTTTTTGTTTCCTTCTTTCATCTTTACAGGTTACAAGTTCCGGGTTGCCTGCGCAGGTTGCACGTTTCATATCTCACCATTCACCATAACACTATATACAACATTTAACCAGGTGACTCACCTTACACCCCACACCATTTACCCTACACCCTATTTCTGATTTTCAGGTCTCAGGCTTCTAACAGTTTTACCAGCCTGCCACATTTCACTTTCACGCAACTCTTTTAATTCTTCTTCGAGCTTTTCGCGGTAATCTGTTTTGCTGTTGCTGTCAATAGAACGCTGAGATTCTTTACCGGTAGCTACGCTCTCATACAATTCTTTGAATACAGGAGCAGTAGCGTCACGGAACTTTTTCCACCAATCCAATGCACCACGCTGAGCGGTTGTAGAGCAGTTGGCATACATCCAGTCCATACCATTTTCTGCTACCAGTGGCATTAATGATTGTGTAAGTTCTTCCACGGTTTCATTAAATGCTTCAGAAGGCGAATGTCCTTTATCGCGCAATACCTGGTATTGTGCAGCAAAAATACCCTGGATGGCCCCCATCAAAGTACCACGCTCACCAGTTAAATCGCTGTATACTTCTTTTTTGAAATTGGTTTCAAAAAGATAACCGCTACCCACAGCAATACCTAATGCAATTACCCTGTCTTTTGCTTTACCGGTAGCATCCTGGTAAATAGCATAGCTGCTGTTTAAACCGCGCCCCTGTAAAAACATGCGGCGCAATGATGTACCGGATCCTTTTGGTGCAACCAGGAATACGTCCACATCTTTGGGAGGAACAATGCCTGTTTGCTCGTTGAATGTTATACCAAAGCCATGAGAGAAATACAATGCTTTACCGGCAGTAAGATGCTTTTTAACAGTTGGCCATAACTCAATTTGTGCAGCATCGCTTAAAAGGTAGCAGATAATAGTGCCTTTCTCTAAGGCCTCTTCAATTTCAAACAAAGTCTCACCAGGAACAAAACCATCTTTCACAGCCTTATCCCAGGTTTTAGAGTTTTTACGCTGGCCAACAATTACATTAATACCGTTGTCTCTCTGGTTCAACGCCTGGCCAGGACCCTGAACACCGTATCCTATTACTGCAATCGTTTCGTTTTTTAATACTTCCTGGGCTTTGCTTAGCGGAAATTCGTCACGTGTTACTACGTTTTCCTCAACGCCGCCGAAATTTAATTTTGCCATGTTGTTAGTTTGAAAATTTGATATGTTGAAAATTGGAAAATTGCTTTGTTATTGAAAGGTGTTTTGCTATAGCCATTGCATAACCCAGATGCAATGTATCATGCGTAGCAAAATATGGAATTGCATCCCGGATGCTGGTAAGCTCAACACCAAATTGGGTCGCAAAAGTAGTATATCCTTTAAACTTATCGTTGTTCAGGTCTTCTTTTAATTGGTCTACCAGTGAAAAAGCATATGTTTTTAAGACAGCTATTTCACTTTGAAGGATAAAACTTTCCGGTTTTGTGCCTTTCTGGTATTTTTTTATGAGATGATCATCCATATGCGCGGTAAACCCCGGGCGTACATAGCAAAGCATTTGCTGGCTTACTACTATATGCCCGAAATTCCAGGCGATATTATTATTAAACCCTTCCGGAATTTCATTCAACTGCTCAACAGATAAGCTGTCAACCAGTTCTGTGAACTTTTTTCTGCCTGCGTATATGATGTCGAATAATTTGGTCATGATTCTCTATATACATTTTTTCACCACATAGTAACAGAGGAAAAATAGAACCACATAGTTGAAATCATATTCTATGCTTCCCTATACTCCTATTGTGCCTATGTGGTTAAACTGCCCGTCCCCTACATCGAAAATACCTCATCCTGCTTATCCAGAAATTCATTTTCTACTATATCTGTTCCGGGTTTCTCTTCTTCAAATTCCCTCAGCTTTTCGTAGAAGCCGCTGCTGGCATTAATAATAGCCACTCTCGCGCTTCTTACAAATTCTATCAATCCCAAAGGCCCTAATACTTCAGTGAGTTTATTGATCTCTTCCCTGTGCCCTGATGTTTCAAATACGGTATAGTCCTTACGGATCACTACCGCTCTTGCACCATACTGGCGTAATAATCTTTCTACTTTAACATCTTCAATAACCTTATCGGTAGACACTTTATACAAAGCCAGTTCCTGCCAAACGATCTCCTCATTATTATTATAATATGCTTTCAACACCTCTACCTGCTTTTCTATCTGGCGAACCAGTTTTTTTACTACTTCTTCCACTTCGTTAATAACAATCGTAAAGCGGTGTATACCTTCAACCTCAGAAGGAGAAGTATTGAGGCTTTCAATATTTATTTTTCTGCGGGAGAACATGATCGCAATGCGATTCAGCAACCCGATATGATTTTCAGTATATACTGTTATGGTAAATTCCTGTTTCATTTCTTTTTGTTTAATTGTTTATTTTATTCCACCAAAAGCAGCAAAGCACATATTCTTATGCAATATCTCTGTTGCCCGGAATCCAACTTTTTTCATGAGCTCCATCTGGTAAGTTACAGAACGTGGTGAATCTTCCTTATCAATATACTCCATCACTTTCTCACGGTAATGCTTTCCATTTACGCCTTCCAGGTAATCGCCATAGCGCTCCCAGGTATACTCACTTATTGCTGCTGTTTCCTGTATTACCAGGTCGGATATCATTAAACAACCTCCTGGTTTTAACAAGCTGTATAATTTGCTGAAGGTGGCTTCCCAATCTTTATCGTCGCGCAGGTGATGCAGTACAGCACCGGCAAGTATAATGTCGAAATGATTTCCGGGTAATTTTGCTTCCCGTATATCACCCTGCAAAATATTTACTTTGCCATTAGTTTGCTGTAAAACTCTTTCCTGTGCTTTATCGAGCATTGGCCTGCTTAAATCCACCAGTGTGCAATTAAGGCCGGGAAGTTTTTTCAGCATCATCAGCGTATAGTTACCCGCACCACAGCCTACATCTAATAATTGTGCAGCTGCGGGAACAATTCTCTTTGCCGCTTCAGTAATCAGTTCCAGCGAAACGGTAGCATCAATGGTAGATATCTGCCCTGTATCGAGATTAGAAAACCTTTCTACATCGTTATCAAAACGAACCCTTATTTCTTCTATCGTTGATTTTTGCGTCATGGATTTTTTATTTCAACCTGATCTCCGCTACACCACAACCCTGCGGCACCATCGGGAATACATTATTTTCTTTACCTACCATTATTTCCAGCAGGTATGATCCTTTATGTTCCAGCATTTCCTGTAAAGAAGATTTAAGGTCTTCACGTTTTGCAATGCTTTTTCCTGCAATGCCATAACCTTTGGCTACTGTTACAAAATCAGGACTGGTAATATTTACAAAAGAATACCTTTTATCGTGGAACAACTGTTGCCACTGGCGTACCATTCCGAGGAAATGGTTATTAAGAATGATGATTTTTACATCAACATCAAATTGCATAATAGTGCCTAATTCCTGTAAGGTCATCTGGAAACCGCCATCCCCGATAATAGCTACTACTGTACGATCTTTTGCACCGAACTTAGCACCAATAGCCGCGGGCAACGCAAAGCCCATTGTACCTAACCCGCCGGAAGTTACATTGCTCCTTGTTTTATCGAACTTTGCATAACGGCAGGCTACCATCTGGTGCTGACCCACATCGGTTACGATAACAGCACTTCCGTTGGTGAATCCGTTCAATACATTCAACACCTCTCCCATTGTCATTATCTCACAGGTTGGATGCAACTCATCTTTAATAACAGCATCTTCTTCTTCCACCAGCATTGTCCTGAATTTATTCAACCATTCTTTATGTTCTTTCTTTTCAATTAATGCCGTAAGCAGTGGCAGCGTTTCCTTACAATCGCCCCAAACAGGTACGGTTGCTTGTACGTTCTTATCTATTTCAGCAGGGTCAATATCCAGGTGAATCACTTTTGCCTGCTTCGCATATTTATCTAATCTTCCGGTTACACGATCATCAAACCGCATACCAACCGCAATCAATACATCACATTCATTGGTAAGCACATTCGGAGCATAATTACCATGCATGCCCAGCATACCAACGTTTAAGGAATGATCTGTTGGCAAAGCACTTAATCCCAATACTGTTGCTGCTGTGGGTAATCCTGCTTTTTCAATAAATGCTTTAAACTCTTTTTCAGCTTTTCCTAAAATAACTCCCTGCCCCAAAAGCACAAATGGCTTTTCGGCTTTATTAATTAATGCTGCTGCCTGCTGTATATACTCCTTGCGCACAATAGGCTTTGGGCGATAGCTGCGGATATGAGTACAGGGTTTGTATCCCTGGTAATCGAATTTCTGAACCTGCGCATTCTTGGTAATATCAATCAATACCGGGCCGGGTCTGCCGGTTTTGGCTATATAAAAAGCTTTGGCAAGGGCTGCCGGAATTTCGCTGGCATCTGTTACCTGGTAATTCCATTTGGTAACAGGTGTAGTAATGTTTATCACGTCAGTTTCCTGGAAGGCATCCGTACCCAGCAGATGTGCAAACACCTGTCCGGTAATGCATACGACAGGGGTACTATCAATCTGCGCGTCTGCCAAACCGGTTACAAGATTTGTTGCACCTGGTCCGCTGGTGGCAAATACCACCCCTACTTTGCCGGAAGTACGTGCATAGCCCTGTGCGGCATGTATACCGCCCTGTTCATGTCGTACGAGGATATGATTGAGCTGATCATTATAATCGTAGAGCGCATCATATATAGGCATGATAGCGCCACCAGGATATCCAAAAAAATCAGTGACCCCTTCCGCGACCAATGCTTCCAGCACAGCAACGCTTCCACTGATGGAAGTATTGGCTTTTACTCTTACCTGTGATTGCGTTGTCGTTTCTTTACTCTCTGATTTTTTTGTTTTCATTGTTTCTGTTGCGCTACTCATGGTATTCAATTTTTAATTACACATTTATAGTTATTTTTTAAATCCTATTCGCTCCCTGTCCTTCCATTGTTTCTCTATGTTTTCTTCTTCTACTTTTTTGTCGAGCATGGTTTCCAAAGCATCATAAATCTGGTTCAACTGAGCATCATGCCCATCCATGCGTTCCTTTAAATCATCAATTACTTTTATCACTTCCACATATTGCATCGCCATTTTTCGCATGGCAATAAAAGCTTTCACTATGGCTATATTCATCTTTCTTGCTACCGGGCTTTTCAACACGCTTGCCAACATAGTAACGCCATGCTCGGTAAATGCATAGGGAAGATATTTACTATAATTACCGCGTCCCGGCTTTTTCATTATCACAAATTGTGATGATTTAAGTTCCTGATCATCAGCCCGTTGTTCGTCTAAGGTCACAATTTGTGACCTTAGAGCATTATATTCTGGTCTTGTTAATTGAAACATAAACTCGGCAGGAAAGCTTTCTATATTTCTTTTAACTGCCTGGTTAAAAACTTTCGTCTCTACATTATACAATACTGCCAGATCAAAATCAAGCATCACTTTCTGCACACGTATTTCATAGATTTTATTCTGTATGACCAGTAGTTGCATTGGTGTTATTTTTCATGGTTAACAAACAATGGTCTGATAAACCTATAAGGTTTGTCGGGTGGTTATTCTGCGCTGTAAACCTTACAGGTTTACTTCCGCATCACTATTCACCTTAATCTTCATCAGTTACACATCCTTCACTCGCATCCTTCACTAATTTTGCATATTTATATAATACCCCGTTTTTCACTTTCAGCGCTGGTTTTGTCCAGCGTTTTCTTCTTTCAGCAATTACCTGATCAGAAACTTTTAGCGTGATGGTATTTTTAACGGCATCCAGTTCAATGATATCATCATCTTCTACCAAACCAATCAATCCGCCTTCGTATGATTCAGGCGTGATATGCCCTACCACAAATCCGTGCGTTCCCCCACTGAATCTTCCATCAGTAATCAAGGCAACTGACTTTCCCAGCCCTGCACCTATAATAGCAGACGTTGGTTTTAGCATTTCAGGCATACCGGGCGCACCTTTGGGTCCTTCATTAATAATCACTACCACATCGCCTGGCTTTACTTTACCTGATGATATACCTTCAATCAATTTCTTTTCACCATCAAATACTCTTGCAGGACCTTCAAAACGTTCGCCTTCTTTGCCGGAAATTTTTGCGACACTTCCTTTTTCTGCAAGATTGCCGTAAAGGATCTGAAGGTGCCCTGTAGCTTTCAGGGGCTTTTCAAGCGGGTAAAGAATATCCTGCGTTTCAAAACTTATTTCAGTAATATCTTTAAGATTTTCGCCTAATGTTTTACCGGTAACCGTTAAGCAATCACCATGTAACAAACCTTTATTCAACAAATATTTCATTACTGCGGGTATGCCTCCGTGTGAGTGCAACTCCTGCATAAGATATTTACCGCTTGGTTTAAAATCAGCCAACACAGGTGTTTTATCACTTATTGCCTGGAAGTCATCCTGCGTTAATTCAACTCCTACACTTTTAGCCATTGCAATAAGGTGCAAAACAGCATTGGTACTTCCACCCAATATCATGATAACAGTTATAGCATTTTCAAATGCTTTCTTCGTCATAATATCTCTGGGCTTAATATCTTTTTCGAGTAAAAGCTTTATGGCTTTACCGGCATCAAGACACTCTTTCTTCTTATCACCACTGATGGCAGGATTACTTGAAGAATAGGGCAAGCTCATTCCTAGTGCTTCAATAGCACTGGCCATCGTGTTAGCAGTATACATACCACCGCAGGCGCCCGCACCAGGACATGAATGTTTTACAATCTCTTTGAAATCACCATCCTCTAATTTACCAGCGATCTTTTGTCCCAGGGCCTCAAATGCAGAGATAATATTTAACTCCTGCCCCATGTAATGCCCCGGGGCAATCGTACCACCATATACCATTATCGAAGGGCGGTTCAAACGGCCCATTGCCATGATACAACCCGGCATATTCTTATCGCAGCCCGGTATGGTAATCAGCCCGTCATAATAAAAGCCACCGCATACCGATTCAATACTATCCGCAATCAAATCGCGGCTTACCAGCGAGTATCGCATACCATCGGTACCATTACTAATGCCATCGCTGATGCCAATGGTATTAAAAATCAAGCCCACCAAATCATTATCCCACACACCCTTCTTTACCACTTTTGCAAGATCGTTCAGGTGCATGTTGCAGGTGTTACCATCATAACCCATGCTGGCAATACCTACCTGTGCTTTCTTCATATCATCGTCCGTCAGACCGATACCATATAGCATAGCCTGTGCCGCGGGCTGGGTTTCATCCTGTGTCAGTACCTTCGAAAACTTATTTAATTCTGCCATTTTTATATTATTATTCTTCGTTAGAAATTTTTCTATGTGGTTATGCAAGGCTTTTTTCTTTACCTGAGCTATGCTTTATTGTTGCATCCGGTTCTTTTTCGATAATCAAATTTTTATATGCCGTCTGCACCTTTTTACTCACGGTTTCATTCCAGGATTTTTTAAACTTCACATTATCCAGGCTTTCCCAACCAATTACTTCAGCAGCTGTGCCACAGTAAAAAGCAGCATCAGCATTTTTTAATTCATCTGCTTTAAACAATCTTTCTTCTACAGCTATACCCAGCTTTTTACAAATTTCAAAAACAGTTGCCCGTGTGATGCCAGGCAAAATATTTCCCGGAGGCGGCGTAACCAATTTGCCATCTTTTTCAAAAAACATATTAGCGCCAGGGCCTTCGGCTATATTATCATTCATATCTGTTAAGAGCGCTTCGTCAAAACCTTTTGCCTTTGCCTCCTGGCTGGCCAATATGGAATTTACATAGTGCCCGGCAGCTTTTGCTTCTATCTTAAATCCCTTCGGGTTAGGCCGTTGAAAAGAAGAAGTCATTACTCTCAGCAATTTATCTCCCAGGAAGGGCGCCATTTCCCATGCTTCAATCACAATAAATGCTTCCGTATTCACCACAAAACTCATATTTGCCGGGGCATAAACCACAGGGCGTATATATGCATCCTGGATATTGTTGCGTTTCAACACTTCGTATGTAGCAGCAATTAACTCATCTGTATTCCACGTATACGGCAGGTTCATTGCCAGTGCAGAATTTTTCAGTCGCTCGTAATGCTCTACGGGTTTAAATATTTTCGTTTCGCCTTTTTCTGTTTTATAAGCACGAATGCCTTCAAAAACCGAATAGCCATAGTGAAATGACTGGCTATAGAAATCCATTTTTGCATCCGCGGCTTTTACAAAAGAACCGTTCAAAAAAATTACCGTCGCATCATTGTAATAGGAAGCCATTGTGTTTGATTTAAAATGTTGAAATTATTATTGCTGTAAAACAAAAAACCCGCCTCTTAAGGAGGCGGGTTCATATATTTTTAAGTATTTATTTTATATACAAATTACACCTCCCTGAATTGCAGGAATAATAATGACAACCACCACAAGGACTTTGCTGCTGACAATATTTAATATGCTGCGCTTCAACATAAGTGAAATGTAATTATGTGCGAATATACATTTCACATGCAAGAAAACAAAGAACTATTTTCAATTTGAAATCTCAAATTTGAAATTAGATTATCGTCGATTTTCTCAACTCCACATTTGACTGGTGAATATCTCCCGGCACTTTATTGCTAACGTATTCTACGATCAATTCTCCTATAGTAGTGGTGAGATAAAAATTGACAGGATCAATGTCTTTTGTAACAAAATTGTGCTTGAGCGTCCAGTCAACTGCTTCTCTTACCAGGTCAGCTTCTGCATTTAATTTAAAATAGTCAAGCATCATTGCCGCGGACAAGATTGAACCCAGCGGATTTGCGATATCCTTTCCTGCTGCCTGCGGGTAAGAACCGTGGATAGGCTCGAACAAGGCCGCACTGTTTCCTACAGATGCAGAAGGTAGTAAACCGAGAGAACCTGCTATCACACTTGCTTCATCACTTATAATATCACCAAACATATTCTCTGTAAGTATTACGTCAAATTGTTTCGGGTTCATAATGATCTGCATCGCGGCATTATCTACAAACATATAATCCACCGTTACATCGTGATATTGCTGCGCCAGTTCCTGCACTACTTTTCTCCACAGCCTTGACGTTTCCAATACGTTGGCTTTATCTACCAGCGTTAATTTTTTTCTGCGCCTGGCTGCATGTTGAAAAGCAAGATGCGCCACACGTTCTATTTCCTGCTCGGTATATACACATTCATCAATCGCCTGTGTTTTATCAGCACTTAATTCCTTTTTACCAAAATAAATACCTCCTGTCAGCTCACGATAAATTACAAAATCAGTTCCCTCGCTGTTTTTTGCTTTGAGTGGTGAAAGATGCTGCAATGAAGCATAAGTAGCTACCGGCCTAATATTGGCATATAATTGTAAACGCTGCCTTAGTTTCAGTAACCCTTGCTCCGGGCGAACAGTTGCAGCAGGGTCGTTATCATATTTGGGATCGCCAATGGCACCAAACAATACCGCATCACTATTTAAACATGCTTCTATTGTTTCATCAGGCAATGGGTTTCCTGTTTTATCTATAGCGATTGCCCCCATCAGGTTATAGCTGTAGTTAAACTCATGGGAAAAATTTTTGGCAACAGCGTTCAATACATTTATAGATTGCTGTGTTACTTCGGGTCCTATCCCGTCTCCAAAAATTACCGCTATATTCTTTTTCATACATTATTCAGAAGGCAGGTTTTTAAACCATTAAGAAGCTAAGGTTAGTGAAGTACCTTCTTCTTAACGTTCCTTAATGCCTTAATGGTTACAATCAAAACTCCGATTTAAATGAAGCGTGACGCCGGAGCGCCACGCCAATCAGAGTGCTTAACGCATCATGAGAAAACATCTGCTTATTATGCAATTGCTACTTCCGGATGGTTATTGGCGGCCAATGCTTTTAAATCTTCATCACTTACTTCTTTTTTCACATCGGCAACCTTTAAAAAAGCCTGGTATAATGCATCAATGTCGTTACGATTGAAATCAAAACCCAGCTTTTGAAAACGGTGAGCAAGCGCGGAACGCCCGCTTCTTGCTGTTAAAACAATCTTTGAACTGTCGGCACCCACTTCTTCAGGACGAATAATCTCATAATTCTCCGCGTTCTTTAAAAATCCATCCTGGTGAATACCGGACGAATGTGCAAACGCGTTGCTGCCGACAATAGCTTTATTTGGTTGAACCGGCATACGCATGGTATCTGCCACCAGGCGGCTGATCGGGTTCAGTTGTTCTGCTTTTATATCTGTATATAATCCTAATGAATCATGCTGTTTGATGATCATCACCACTTCTTCAAGCGATGTATTACCTGCTCTTTCGCCCAAACCATTTATGGTACACTCAATCTGCCTTGCACCACTCATTACACCTGCAATAGAATTTGCTGTGGCTAATCCCAGGTCATTATGACAATGGCAGGAAAGAATGGCCTTATCTACATTAGGAACATTATTTATTAAATAAGCGATCTTTTCACCATATTGATGCGGAAGGCAATAACCGGTAGTATCAGGAATATTAACTACTGTTGCTCCTGCTGCTATTACCGCTTCCACCACCCGGGCCAAAAATTCTAAATCAGCTCTTCCGGAATCTTCTCCATAAAATTCTACATCATCCACAAAATTGCGGGCAAACTTCACTGCTTCTACTGCACGGGCAAGTATCTCTTCTCTTGTTGAATTAAATTTTGTTTTTATATGGAGATCAGATACACCGATACCGGTATGGATACGTGGTCTTTTTGCCTTTTTCAATGCCTCCGCAGCTACTTCAATATCTTTTTTAATAGCACGTGTCAATCCGCAAACGGTTGCGTTCTTAATAACCTTTGAAATATTTTCCACAGATGCAAAATCGCCGGGGCTTGAAACAGGAAATCCTGCCTCAATAATATCAACGCCAAGGTTTTCAAGAGCCAGCGCCAGGTCTATCTTTTCGTTTGCATTCAGCTTACAGCCAGGTACCTGTTCACCGTCCCGCAGGGTGGTATCGAAAATATAAATCTTATCTTTTGACATAGATGGATTTTATGTGATTAAGAAAGCTCACTGAAGAAAATTAAAACTTCATATGGGCTTCATTATTCAGATATTTGCAATCAGGTTACGAATTTACCGGTAATTCAGGCTACTCAAAACCAAATTAAGCCTTATATTACGCCGGGTAAAACCCTTAATTTTCAATAAAACCCTTTACAGAAGCGGGTTTTACAGAAATTTGATTACGATGCCCAAACGTTTAACAGACGAGTTATTTCAACTGATAAAATCGCTGGAAAAAGCTGAAAAACGAAATTTTAAGCTTTTTGTACAGCGCAATGCTTCATCTCCGGATATGAAAACCATCCAGCTGTTTGACGCGCTGGATAAACTGGACGATTATGATGAAGAAGTATTGCTGAAGCGCAATCCCGATATAAAGAAACAACAGTTATCAAACCTCAAATCGCATGTGTACCGGCAAATTCTTGCCAGCCTTCGCGTTTTGCGGGACGAAAACAACATACAGTTGCAGCTTCATGAATATATGGATCATGCCCGTATTTTATATGATAAGGGGCTATACCTGCAAAGCCTTAAAACATTAGAAAAAATAAAAGAATTTGCCAGGGAGCACAACCAGCTTACCTATGCGCTGCAGGCATTAATATTTGAAAAGAAAATTGAAGCGCTTTATATAACGCGCAGTATAGAAAACCGCGCGGAAGTATTGGCAAAAGAAGTAGAAGAAGCTGATAACCGGCTTACTATGCTAAATAAGCTATCCAATCTTTCATTACAACTATATAGCTGGTATATTAATATGGGGCACGCCAGGGATGATAAAGACCGGATGGCGGTAAAGGCTTTTTTTGAAACCAATCTTCCTCAAAATGCCCGGCTGTATAAAGGTTTTTATGAGCGGCACTATTTTTATGAAAGCTATTGCTGGTATGGCTTTATTCTGCAGGATTTATTGATGTATTTCAGGTATTGTCAAAAATGGGTAGATGCTTTTGAGGGTGAACCCATCATGATAAAGGTAGACACACAATTATATATAAAAGGGCTGCATAACCTGCTGAACGCCCATTTTATGCTGCTGAATTATGACAGGTTTATTGCTGATCTGCAAAAGCTTGAAAAATTCTATCATTCAAAGCAAGCCAATTGCAATGATAATAACCGTGTACAATCCTTCATTTATTTATATACGGCTAAACTTAATAAACATTTTTTGGAAGGCAGCTTTACAGAAGGCTTAACCCTTGTGCCTGAAATTGAAGCTAAAATACAGGAATACCGTTTAAAGATGGATCGCCACCGTATACTGGTATTTTACTACAAAATAGCCTGCCTTTATTTTGGCAGCGGCGATAATGAAAAAGCTATTGAATATCTTAACCGCATCATTAACTGGAAAGTTGATCTGCGTACCGACCTGCAATGTTATTCAAGATTACTGCATCTTATAGCGCATTACGAACTCGGCAATTACGACCTGCTGGAATACCTGATTAAATCGGTATACCGTTTTATGGCTAAAATGCAAAACCTGAGTATTGTGGAAGAAGAGATATTCCGTTTTTTACGAAAATCATTTCACCTTGACAAAAAGCAGGTAAAAAGCGCGTTTGTGGTATTAAAAGATAAGCTGGAGAAATATAAAGATAACCCGCTGGAAAGCCGGTCGTTCATGTATCTTGATATTATATCCTGGCTGGAAAGTAAGATTAAAAATGTGCCGGTGCAGGATGTGATGAGGGAGAAGTATTTGGAAGCGATGAACAGGAGTAAACAAAAGAGCGTATAGCTTTTATGCAGTTGTTATAGTCTATTTCTTATCCAGCTCCTCTATCTCCTGCAAAAAACTATTCGCCTTATTTATTTTACCAAACTCCCCTTTGCTTACAAACCATCTGAACCATTTTTTCTGATGGTTTCTATAATTCAGGTTTCTATATAACCAAACCCCTATAACAAACTCAACAAGCACTACCGGCACCTGTATAAACCAAAAAGTTGAAGGCGAGCTGTGCATCCATGTATCCGTCATAACCCACATACTAAACACCGGCAACTGCAGCCAAAGGATGCCTAATGTTTTCAGATTGGAAAATTTTAACTGAACCAACTCTCGCTGCGCACATATTATACTCTGGCTATTATCAAAATTATTTAGTAATACCAGGTGATAAATGTATAAGCCTACTGCAATAAGAGATACCACAATATGAATAATAAATGCAGACTTAAAAAGCCAATTGGTATGCTGCCATGAAACAATGAGTATAAAAGTTATTGCTGCACACCAAAGCACACCAAAAACAATCCCCACCCGGCGGGTAGCTTTTAACCCTGCAAGCGCTGACTTTGCTTTATGGGCAAGATTCTCTTTTAAAAGTTTTTTATTAATACTGATCGCTTCATCCAATTTGGCATTCTGGGATTTCCATAATTCCAGAATATCAGTATGCTCCATATTGTTACTCATGATTTGCATTAAATTTTTGTTTAAGCAATTGTTTTATCCGCCCGATTTTTGTGCCCACATTTGTTTCACTAATACCTATTATTTCTGCTATTTCCTTATAGCTTTTTTCTTCGAGGTATAACAACATAAGCGCTTTATCCAAATCTTTCAGTTCGCCAATAAATGTATTAAGCAACCTTAGCTTGTCATTATTATAAAACCCGGGCTCAGGTTCCCGGATATTTAATATGTGTTCTTCTAATGGCAAAACAAAAGACGATTGTTTGTTTTTCCTGTAAAATGAGATGGCTACATTCAGTGCTATCCTGTATATCCATGTTGAATATTGGTAGGCTGCGTTATAGTTTTCAAATGAGCGCCATAACTGAAAGATCATTTCCTGTATAAGATCCTCCCTGTCTTCCATACTTTTACAGTATGCATTGGCAATCTTGTATAATATGCCTTTATGGGTCTCAACTACTGAAATGAATATATCTTCCTGCATTAGTATGGTCCGCCGGCTCAATATTAGGCATAATAAAACCACCTTCAGAACCGGCTTGCTTAATTATTCGTCAATGGATAAAAAAAATCACAGATCGTAAAAGTATTTTTTGAGGATGCATAAAATTTTGTGAAGTATTCCCAAAGGCAAAACCCTATTATCTTAATAACAAAGTTCCAATTATGCCTCCCTACCTTATTATCTTATTTATTCCGATTATAATCTTCCTTTTTAGAAACTGTATTCTGCCTTATAGTTTAATAAAATAATAAGGTAAAGTTATCTTTAACTATAATTACTAAGACAATAAGGTTTTAGCTTTGGTTTTATATATTGAATATCACTGTTATCGGGCTAACAAATGAAATCGCTCAATGCTTTTACTATAGTGAGAGGGCCTTGAATGAGTTGGTTAACATAATTTCAAACGTTTATTACAATTTGTCGGACAATAATGACTGAATATGTAAACTTCCCTCAGCCAGTTTTAAAACATAACCAATTTACCACTTACCCCTCTCCCCTCAATACAAATCCCCCTGCTCTGCCAGTATTTCCCTGTATTTATTAAACACCTTTGTTTTAGATATAAAGCCGACAAAATTTTTCTCCTTAGTGAGCACAGGCAGATACCAGCTATGGCTTACATCAAATTTATTCATTACAGAAAGCATATTCTCATCATCATATAAAACAGCCGGTGGCTTCTTCATTAAATGCTTGATGGATATCGCATCAAAAAGCTGCGGCTCAAACAATTTCTGTTTAACATCATTCAGCTCTATAATACCGGTAAATTTTTCATTCTTATCAACAACCGCATAAATATTTTTCTCGCTTCGTTTAACCAGGTCAACCAGGTCGCCCAGCTTTTTATCCATCATTATGGTGTCATAATTATCCTGTAACATATCCTGCAAGCGGATGGTGGTAAGAATATTTTTTTCCTTCTGGTGCGTAAATATCTGCCCTTCTTCTGCAAGTTGTTTCGTATCCATTGAATAGCGTTCATACTGCTTCACAATAAAAAAGGCGATGGATGAAACGATCATCAGCGGAATAAACAACTCATATCCATTGGTAATTTCTGCGATTAAAAATATACCCGTAAGCGGGCAGTACATGATGCCACTTAATACACCTGCCATTCCCACCAGTGAAAAGTTACCTTCAGGTAATTTTACCCAACCGGTAGCGTTGCATAATTTTGAAAAGAAAAAACCCAGGTATGAACCTACAAACAAAGAAGGTGCGAAGTTGCCGCCATTACCACCTCCACCGTTTGTAATGCCGGCTGCAACCGGTTTCATCAGCACAATTAAACCGGTAAATAAAATAATCCCCCACTCTTTTTGTAAATAGGAAAGTATGGTTGTATTATCGCTTACGCTGTCCATGCTGTCATTGGCAATTACCTTAACGTGCTCGTACCCTTCTCCAAACAACGGTGGAAATAAAAAATATATACCCATCAAAAGTAATCCCCCGAAAAACGCTTTTACATAAGCATTCATCTTACGGTGATGAATATATACTTCAGTTTTCTTATACACCCGTGCATAATACAGTGAAACAAACCCTGCCAGCACACCTAATAAAATATAGAATGGCGTATTGTAATAATTAAAATTCTGCTTAAGCGTAAAATTGAAAAGAATTGATTCATTCAAAATAACCTTTGCGCATAATATGCCGGTTACAGTAGCTGTAATCAGGGGAATAAAATAGCTCACCACTATTGCATCGGTAAGCAACACTTCAATTGCAAATATCACTCCTGCAATCGGCGCGTTAAATACAGCCGCAATACCTGCTGCCGCGCCACAAGCCACCAGTAAAGTTCGTTCCCTGTAATTCAGCTCATGTAAGCGGGCTATATTTGAACCAACTGCAGAGCCTGTTGCAACAATCGGAGCTTCCAGCCCAACTGATCCTCCCATCCCCACCGTTAAGGAACTTGTAATAATATGCGCATACGTATGCCGCAGTGGTATAAACGAAGATTTCCTGGCAATTGCTTTTAATACCATCGGAATTCCCTTTTCAAGAGCACCGCCCAAAAAATGGTTTATTACAAAAACAGTGAGTATTAACCCGATAGCCGGGAATAACAAATACGAAAACCTGGATACAGGAATTATCGCAATCCAGTGTTGTACATAATGCACCAATGTTTTAAGCAAAACTGCGGCCAATCCTGATACAAGTCCCACAATAACCGAAACCACCATCATATACTGCACTTTGCTGAGCCTTACACGAAGTAAATGTGAGAAATACCGGTATATTTTTTTGATCTGCCTGTTCATTCTTCACGCATAAATAAGCGCCGCAAATATAGTAATGTTATTTTTGCAGCAATATCTTACTTACTTTGTAACGTAATTTACCCTTATGTCAAAAGAATTGAGAAAACAGGAAGCATTAGATTATCATTCAAACGGAAGACCGGGAAAAATAGAAGTAATCCCAACAAAAGACGCAAAAACGCAGCGGGACCTTTCACTTGCTTATTCCCCCGGCGTAGCGGAGCCTTGTAAAGAAATTCAGCGCAACAGTGAAAATGCGTACAAATATACGGCCAAAGGAAATCTTGTAGCGGTTATCAGCAATGGTACTGCAGTATTAGGGTTGGGAGATATCGGTGCGGAAGCAGGTAAACCGGTAATGGAAGGAAAAGGCGTATTGTTTAAAATTTTCGCGGATATTGATGTATTTGATATAGAGATCAACGAAAAAGATCCGGAAAAATTTGTTCAGATTGTAAAATCACTGGAACCAACCTTCGGCGGTATCAACCTGGAAGACATAAAAGCGCCTGAATGTTTTTATATAGAACAAAAGTTAAAAGAACAAATGCAGATACCTGTAATGCATGATGATCAGCACGGCACAGCTATCATCAGTTCTGCAGCTTTGCTTAACGCGCTTGAAATACAGGGAAAGAAAATAGAAAAAGTTCGTTTTGTGGTGAGCGGTGCCGGCGCTGCCGCTATGGCCTGCATACAATTATATGAAGCGCTGGGTGCAAAAAGCAGCAACTTTACCTTATTTGATAAAGAAGGTGTATTACATAAAAACAGAACAGACCTTGACAATACCAAACACCGTTTTGCAACTACAGACAAGCAGGATCTTACCATAACTGAAGCCATAAAAGATGCTGATGTATTTATAGGGCTTAGCGCCGGAAATATTCTGAATGCAGCAATGGTAAAATCCATGGCAAAAAAACCTATCGTATTTGCCATGGCTAATCCTGATCCTGAAATTACATGGGAGGAAGCTACGGCAAGCCGTAAAGATATTATTATGGCAACAGGGCGGAGTGATTACCCCAACCAGGTGAATAACGTATTGGGATTTCCGTATATTTTCCGCGGAGCCTTAGATGTAAGGGCAACACAAATTAATGAAGCCATGAAAATGGCAGCGGTAAAAGCATTGGCTAACCTTGCAAAAACACCTGTGCCTGATATAGTTAACCTGGCCTACAACCAGCATAATATTGTTTTTGGGGCCAATTATATTATCCCTAAACCACTTGATCCCCGTTTAATATCTACCATTTCGCCGGCAGTAGCAAAAGCGGCTATTGAAAGTGGCGTAGCAAAGCATACAATAGCAGACTGGGAGAAATACAAGATAGACCTTGATAACAGGCTGGGAAATGATAACCAGCTATTCCGGGTAATCGGCAATAAAGCAAGAAAAGATCCGCGCAGGGTGGTATTTGCTGAAGCTGATAACCCCAAGATTTTAAAAGCCGCGCAAATAGTGCTGGATGAAAACATCGCCTATCCTATACTGTTAGGAGAGTCAAAAAGAATACTGGATATTGCAAAAGATAATGGTATAGACCTGGAAGGCATTCCGATCATTGACCCGAGAAGCGATGAATGGAAACAGGCAAGACATGATTACGCTGATCTTTATTTCCAGAAAAGACAGCGAAGGGGTGTTAACAGGTATGAAGCAAGTAAAATAATAAAAGAACGCATCCGCTTTGCATGCATGATGGTAAACGCCGGCGACGCAGACGCGGTGATCAGCGGGCTGACCCGCAATTACCCGCAAACCGTAAAACCTGCACTGGAAATTGTGGGTACAGAAAAAGGTGTGAATAAAATTGCAGGTATGTATATCATTGACACGAAGAAGGGCCCAATGTTTCTTGCAGATACTACCGTAAATTTCAATCCTACCGCGGAAGAGCTTGCGGATATTACATTGCTTGTTGAAAAAGAAGTGAAATCATTCGGCATTACACCCCGCGTTGCCATGCTCAGCTATTCAAACTTCGGCACAAGCAATACACCGGAAGCAATCACCGTTCGTAAAGCAAGGGAAATTTTAAAACAAAAAAATCCCGACTTAATAGTTGATGGTGAGATGCAGGGCATACTGGCATTTAACAAAGACCTGCTGAAAGAAAATTACCCTTTCAGTGATTTGGTTGACATGGATGTGAACACGCTTATATTCCCCAATTTAAGCGCTGGAAATATAGCATACAACCTGCTGCAGGAGCTGGGAGGCTTTGATACTATCGGGCCCGTATTGCTGGGCTTAGCCAGGCCCGTGCACGTACTTCAGTTGGGCAGCACGGTAAGATCAATCGTAAATATGGTAATTATTGCAGTGGTAGATGCACAGCAAAAATGCCCAAAGCAGGATGCAGGTAAGCTGAATGAAAAGAAATGGTGGGAAAAACACAGAAAGATAAATGAAGTAGTGTAGAAAAGGTAGGTGGTAAGGCGTAAGGTAGAAGGAGTAAGGAATAAGTAGTAAACAGGCAGCAGCCGGCAGCCCGTTGCTGATAGCTGACAGCCGATAGCTCATAGCTCATAACAACATGACAAACCAGGACATCAATCATATATCGAAGAAGAAAAAAGTATATGCCGTAAGCAAGTCTTTTAAAAAATACCTGAAACGGTATGGCAGGGAAATGTCTTTACCCATTTCTTATGATACATTAAGGCATTTCCAGGGTTCATTTCCCTGTCTTGACAGTAAAGGAAATGATACGCTTTGGGAAACCGTGATTTATAACCCTACTATTACAAAAGAAATTCACCAGGCATTAATCCGTGTTTACTCACTTTTAAAAGCAGCAGGTGCAAACCAGGCAGAGGAACATTTACATGTAGAGCGAATTGACTTTTGTGTATTTGGAAATTCTCAGCCATTCAGGGTTAAAGTGGTGAATAATTACAATGACGTATACAGCTACCTGTATATTAAAATCGCTGATGCATCCCGCATTTTAGGGCTTGAGCTGGAGCATCTCTTATCTCCTTATTCTATCAATTATCTTGTTGACGATAATACTTTAATTGAAGAACATATTGCAGGCGTGCCCGGAGATATATTTGCAAAGGATTTTATGAACCGCCCGGGATATAATCCCAAACGCATTGCCAAAGAGTTTGTAAAGTTTAATGAAAGATGTTTTGCCAGGTTGTTGGGCGATATGCGCAGCTATAATTTTGTTTTTGATATTACCCCTGATTTTGATGATATACAATTTAATATTCGTGCAATAGACTTTGATCAGCAATCTTATGAAGGGAGAAAAAACTTTTATCTGCCACAATTTTTTAAAGAAAACAAGGTTTTTGTAGAGCTGGTACAACAACATCTTAACCTTGAAGTAATTGACCAGTACCAGCAGGAAGAGAGAGCACAGATGTTTAAACGGATAAAAGCGCAGCGGCACCGGTTAGGCGATTTAAAAGCCTCTGTAGATAAAGATGAACTAGCGCCGCGGGAAAAAGTAGAACAGTTAGCCCGGGAACTCGCCGCATATTTTGGCAACAAGAGATTTTTAGAAAGTAAGGGCATGGCTGAAATTCTGCGCATTCACCTGCGCGAACTTGTTGTTAATCACTTAAAAAAAGGATGATTTACCATTTTCAGGTATTTTTGTTTGAATAATAATATACACACATGACGGTTTTTAACCATTTCGGAAGGTACCTGCTTATGATAAAAGGCATGTTTACCAAGCCCGAAAACTGGAGAATGTACTGGAAGGAATTGATGAAACAATGTTCGGATATAGGTATAGGTTCCTTAGGCATTGTTGTGGTTGTTGCGTTATTTATAGGTGCGGTATCTACCCTTCAAACAGCCTACCAGTTGGTCAGTAATCTTATTCCAAAATCTACTATCGCACAAATTGTAAGAGATACGGTAATACTTGAGTTCGCACCTACCATCACTTGTATTGTTTTGGCCGGTGTTGTGGGTAGCAAAATTGCCAGCGAACTAGGCAATATGAGGGTAAGTGAACAAATAGATGCGCTTGAAATTATGGGCATCAATACCAAAGCCTATCTCATCATGCCTAAAATACTCGCCTCATTTTTAATGATCCCCATATTGGTGATTATTGCAGGCGTACTGGGCATCTGGGGCGGCCGTATGGCCGGCATTTTATCCGGCATTCTTTCTCCGGAAGAATTTGAAGAAGGCCTGCTCAGCGGTTTTCAACCATTCAATGTAACATTCGCTTTAGCCAAAGCATATACATTCGCCTTCATCATTTCAAGCATTCCTGCTTATTTTGGATATTTTGTACAAGGCGGTGCTCTTGAAATAGGAAAAGCAAGCACTACTGCGGTGGTTACCAGTTGCATTATGATTTTATTTGCTGATTATATACTGGCTGCACTGCTTTTATAAAATTAATATCAATATGATTGAGATAAGAAACCTGCATAAACAATTTGGAGAAAAGGTGGTAATTGATGATGTAAGCGCTGTAATGGAAGCCGGTAAAGCAAATCTTATTATTGGCGCCAGCGGAAGTGGCAAAACGGTTTTTATAAAATGCCTGGTGGGCTTATTTGAACCGGATGGTGGTGAAATACTATATAATGGTCAAAACTTCACCTCCATGGAAGACGACCAGCGAAAGGAACTGCGACAGCAAATTGGTATGCTGTTCCAGGGTTCTGCCTTGTTTGATAGCCAAACGGTTGAACAAAATGTGATGTTTCCTTTGGATATGTTTACCAGGCTATCGCACAGCGAAAAACAAAAAAAGGTGAATGAAGTGCTGGAAAGGGTGAATTTAAAAGATGCCAATAAAAAGTTTCCTGCAGAAATAAGCGGCGGTATGAAAAAACGTGTAGGTATTGCCCGTGCCATTGTTTTGAATCCCAAATATCTTTTTTGTGATGAGCCCAATTCAGGTCTTGATCCGCAAACCTCGTTGGTAATTGATAAACTAATCTATGAAGTAACCAAGGAATTTAATATGACTACCGTAATTAATACGCATGATATGAACAGCGTAATGGAAATAGGTGATCATATTATTTATATGTACCAGGGTATAAAAGAGTGGGAAGGAAGTAATAAAGAAATCATCTACAGTAAAAGTCAAAAATTAAATGATTTTATATTTGCATCAGAATTTTTGAAGGATGTTAAAGCAATAAGAGCATTGGAGGCAGAGGGAAAAATCCAGGGAAATACACCCGGGTTATCTAAATAAAAAAATTGCATTTTTATGACTTCAATTTTGCTATTTTAAAATTAACGACATGATCCCGATTGAAATTTTAACAAAAAGCACTACTTTCCTCTTTTAGAAAGATATACCACAATATTTTATACATTATACCGTAATATACACTCCATAGTTACAACCCTTAACATATCAGTGTATTGAACCGCATAATCTACATTTTCTATTATATTCTGTATACTTCTCCCGGCTATTTAATGAAGTTGCTACGTCATGCAAAAAAAAGCAGCAATATGGGCTATATAATGCTATTATCAGACATGCTGTACAGCTCAATCCGTTATAATATTGCTTTTATAGATTATTTTGACTTCAAGTTCTTTAATCTTAATAAAGATCAACGCTCGGAGTATATGGGCGCAGGATCCCAATATGAATTTCAGTTGAAGATGAACCCCAAAAAATATCGGCGGGTTCTTTCCAACAAAATTGAATTTCTAAAAAAATTCAGCGATGTATCCGGTAGAAAATGGGCTACTAAAGAAATGCTGCAAACAGATGATCAACTGGCATCAATTCTTTTAAATAATCATGCAGGAAAAATTGTATTGAAAAACGCAAACGGGCAGGCAGGCAGGCAGGTAGAAATATTTGATACACTGAATGTAACAAAACCGGAGCTCGTAAAAAGAATGGAGGAAAAAAAATATACGCTCGCCGAAGAATATGTTATGCAGCATGATCAATTAAAATTATTATCACCATCAGGACTCAATACCGTTCGGATTGTTACTCAATTTTACAATAACGAAATTATTATCCTCGCTGCCAGGTTAAGAATTACGGTAAATTCCCAAACAGATAACTTATCAACCGGTAATATAGCCGCACATATTGATCTTGCAACCGGGCGCATTGCCGGCCCCGGTATTTATGTTGATACTACTAAACCAGACGTGTATAAACATCCTGTAACAGGCGTAGAACTTATAGGCTTTCAATTGCCATACTGGGAGGAATGTAAAGCACTGGTTACAAAAGCCGCTATGCGTGTTTCTGAAAACAGGTCGATTGGGTGGGATGTAGCCATTACCAATGATGGGCCTGTACTCATTGAAGGCAACCACAACTGGCATTACTTTATCTGGCAGGCTCCGGAAAAAAGAGGATATAAAAAAAGTGTATTAAAGTACCTGAGCTAAGCTATACTTTAGCCGGTTTCTTCAGCGTGTTTTTTGCAATTACTTCAGCCATTGTTTTACCAATATCGGCAGGACTGTCAACTACTGTAATACCGCACTCACGCATTATTTTCATTTTGGCAGCAGCAGTATCATCAGCGCCGCCAACAATAGCGCCGGCATGCCCCATTCTGCGGCCCGCAGGCGCGGTTTGACCAGCAATGAACCCTACCACAGGCTTGGTTCCGTTTTCTTTGATCCAGCGTGCAGCTTCAGCTTCCATACCACCACCAATTTCACCAATCATTACAATACCATCTGTTTCATCATCATTCATAAATAATTCAACAGCATCCTTGGTAGGCGTTCCGATAATCGGGTCACCACCAATACCTATCGCGGTAGAAATACCAAGACCAGCTTTAGCAACCTGGTCTGCAGCTTCGTAGGTAAGGGTACCGGACTTTGAAACAATACCTATTTTACCTTTTTTAAATATAAAGCCCGGCATAATACCTACTTTACATTCATCCGCAGTAATCACACCAGGGCAGTTAGGCCCAATAAGACGAGACTTAGTACCTGCCAGGTAAAGCTTTGCTTTAACCATATCCTGCACCGGAATGCCTTCTGTAATACATATGATCAATCCAATACCCGCTTCAGCAGCTTCCATAATGGCATCAGCGGCAAATGCAGGCGGTACAAAAATAATAGATACATCAGCGCCGGTTGTTTTAACAGCATCAGCTACCGTATTAAATACCGGAAGGTCAAGATGTTTCTGACCGCCTTTGCCTGGTGTTACACCACCAACAACATTGGTTCCGTATTCAATCATTTGGGTAGCATGAAAAGTTCCTTCTGTTCCTGTAAAGCCCTGAACTATTATCCTGGAGTTCTTATTTACTAAAACCGACATGATGTATTAATTATTGCTGTTAAAAAAGCTGGGCAAAAATAAGGGAATTTATGCTATTTCAATCGTTCACAAAGCCATTAATAAACCATTTAGGCATTAAGAAAATTAAGGAACACCATAATCGTCCTTAATTTCTTAATGGTTTCAATCTGATTTATTTATCATCTTTTTCCAATATTTCAAAAACGCTGGTCAGCCGTTCCCCGCTTTCATCTACCAATGTAATAGTATGTTTGCCTGCCGCCGGGCTTAATGCCATCTGATGAAAATGTGTAGTGGTTCCTATATAATCATTATCCAGATGCCAGAAAATTTTGCCCTCTGCTTTTTGATGCGCCGCGGTAAAAATAGTTTTCCCTTTGTCACCGCTGATCTCCGTTGGAACATAAATTTTCGCATTAGGTTCAGGATATATTAACTCCATCGGTTTATGACCCGCCACCACATCACAACCACTTTTAAAAGCAGGCACAGGTTTGTAATCAAGATGCCTGCGTTTATAATACCATTCCATTACCGGCGGTAACATAAACCAGCTTTTATGAATCATTGCAGAAGGTGAAACACAATCTTCGGTTACCCGGTATTGTGAGGTCTGATCAAGATGGATGATACTGTGATAAGGACAAAGCGGAGCATTCACTCCCGCTGCAGGAGCGTTTAATGTATCGGTATCTGTGCAATCCATATTCGCTCTGAAACCTGTTTGCCTGCATACCACAGTTTTTATATATTCCCCAGGTTCAGCAAACCACGGAGATGCAGGCAGGGTCCTCAATATATCAAACATGATGGGAGCCGCTGTTTGCACACCAATCAATCCTGGTCTGCCTTCACCATTGGTATTGCCCACCCACACAGCAATTACAAAACGTGGCGTTACGCCAACAGCCCATGCATCACGAAAACCAAAGCTGGTACCGGTTTTCCATGCTATGCGCTGCGAAGAGCTGAATTGTTTCCATAAACCTTCTTCACCCGGCCGCATCACTTCTTCCATTGCCTGAAACATATACCATATTGAAACAGGGTCGAGATAATTTATCTGTGCCTTAGATGAATTACCCGGTTGCTCTCCCTTTTTTATATATACCGGACTGTGAAAATCAGCAGCCGATATTTTTCCTTTATTTTTTTTCGCATGGTTCAATGCTCTTGCCATACCCGCGTATACGCCCGCAAGCTCCCATGATGTAACTTCACAGCCTCCCAGTATTAATGATAATCCATAATTATCTGCCGGCCGGTTCAGTGTTGTTATACCAACCTTCTTCAACACATCATAAAAACGCGGATACTTATAGTCACGCAGCATACGCACTGCGGGCACATTTAATGAGCGCGACAATGCCTGCGATGCAGGTACAGCGCCATCATACTCCCTGTCAAAATTTTGTGGTGTATACCCTCCTATCTGTGTAGGAATATCCGGAATCAGTGTTTGCGGTAATAATAATCCATCATTCAGCATACAGGCGTATAGCAAAGGTTTCAACGCACTGCCCGGGCTCCTTGGCGCACGTATCACATCCACATGACTTTGCAGGTCTGCATTTTCCGGGTGATATACATTACCGACATAGGCTAAAGTATTTCCGCTTTCAACATCCAGCACAAGGGCGCAGGCATTCTTAATACCATTGCCTTTATAAATATGCTGATACTGATCTACAATTCTTGCAACATTGTTTTGCATATTACCATTAATGGTCGTTTGAATAAGTGTTGCATTTCCTTTTTTATTCTCCTGCTTAAACCGCTGTAGCAAATGAGGTGCTAACTGTGGTAATGACTTCGGCTCATCAGGCAAAGGTTCAAGCATGGCCAACTCATGTGTAGCAGCATCTATTTTTTGCTGAGCCAGCAGTTTATCTAACAGGGCGTTTCGCTTACGCAATAGCGCCGTTTTATTTTTGCCGGGATATACCAATGCTGGCGCATTAGGCAACACAGCCAGGGCTGCCATTTCTCCCCAGCTTAATTTATCTGCAGACCTTCCGTAATAACGCCATGCAGCCGCATCAAGCCCCACTATATTAGTGCCGAATGGCGCATTGGATGCATATAAAGCCAGTATTTCGCTTTTGGAGCAGGCTACTTCAAGCCTCACAGCCTGTATACTTTCAATTAACTTCTGAATGATGTTACGGTTCTTATTGCGCGATAATCTTATTACCTGCATCGTAAGCGTACTGCCGCCGCTCACTGTTTTGGATGAATTGAAATTTTGCCTCATTGCTCTTGCCATCGCCAATACATCCACACCCGGATGATAATAAAAACGTTTATCCTCAAACGTAATAATACATTCCTTAAACTTTTCCGGCACTGAATCATTAAAAGGGAAGCGCCACTGCCCGTCTGTTGCTATGGTAGCGCCAAGCAGTTCGCCCTTATTATCTTCAATTACATAACTTGTGGGCGAATGAAATAATGGCTGCTGAAGACAAAACCAAAAGCATACAAACAACACTAATACAATACCCAAAAGAATTTTTGTTCTTCTTTTAAGATGGGTAATGCGACGAAACCACTCCCGGCCAATCCACAGCCCTCGCTTTTCAACGTTCATGTTATAATATTTACCAATACTCAAGCTTATCCTCTGTCTGCCGGCAGGCAAGCACCTTTTCCCTTTCCTTTGCGAAGAAGGGAGACGGTACTGTAGAATAAAGCCAAATGTAAAATTCTACCACATCATCAATATAATATAACGACTAAGTGTCATTGTATTTGTCACACTTTTAAATTTTAAACTTCCCATTCTTCCACATTCCCACATTTTCACATTCTCAAATTAACTACCTCACCACCTCTACCCACTTACCCTGTACTCCAGCGCTTATGGTATTATCATACATTGCTTCGCAATAGGTACCCGGCAGAAAATATCTTCCTAGGTAAGCAGCATTCAACATTACATAATACGTAAGCGTTTCTCCTTCGCGGATATTGAAATGCGTATATACCCGGTCGTCTCTCACATCCTGGTACGTGAACGGGGAAGATTTGAAACTTCCTTCATTATCCAGCATACGTGTATTCAGTATTTCCCAACCTCCGGGGAATATCTGCGATAAAGTCATATTATCATAACGCCCACGAATACCCGGGTTTCTTATGCTAACCTTTGCTACAAAATCCGTTCCCTGTTGCAACTGATCAATACTACCGATCGGTTTTCCATCAAGCGTTAAATAGCTTACCGCCAGGGAAAGTATATCCTGGTTATTCTTCACAGGTATACCTTCGCCTGTTAATGGCTGCCCCTGCACAATCAGGCGCACATATAAAGTATTGTTGCCTTTGTTTACAACACTTACATTTTTATTTGCATCGGCAGCATTCACCGCTGTTTGAGCAATATATGATCTGCTGCTGATGTCAACATTCTTACCATTTGCCGTTACCGTTGCAATTATTTTTTCACCGCTTGGGTTAGCGCCGCAGTATGCCGCAATAGCAATCAGGCTATAAGCTGTTGTTTGTGTGCTGTACCAGCTTTCAGAAGCAAGGTTTGCAGAAATATCATTCAGCACAGCTTCGGCTTCACTTCGTTTACCCATCAGCGTAAGCGTTTCCAATACCATAGCCTGGTCGCGCAGGCTTGAACCATAAGTATAGCCCGGCGATTTACGTTGCTCGAATGTTGTTGGTAACCCTGCAATAAGATTAGCAGCCGTTTTTTGCTGACCAGCCAGTTGATATGCAGCAGCCAGCCGCCATTTTGCTTCCGGAGATAAATATTTAAATTCTTTCAGCCTGTTCATCGCGCCTATTTCAGGAGACTTTGCCAGTGCCAGCAGGTATAACCTGTATGCCTGCGTTAAATCACCACCATAAAAATTAGTGGTAGATGGCGCCCATGCATTTGCCTTGCCACGCTGGTAAGTAGTCCACTGCTGCAGCATTTCTACCGGAACAATATAGCCTCTCTCCTGCGCTTTCAACAGGAAGTGACCTGCATAATTGGTGCCCCACTCATCGCTTTCCATTAATCCCGGCCAATAACTAAACCCGCCATCAGGGCGTTGAAATTCTTTATAGCGTTCAATACCCCTGCGCACATTCTTTTCTATATCCGCTTTTTTCCGGTCACTTAAATCTGTAAGCTGGTTCAATACCAATTGTGGAAATACCGCTGATGTTGTTTGCTCAATACAACCATAGGGGTATTGTATGAGATAATCCAAACGCTTTTCAAGATTAATAGGCGGTATGCCTGATATTTCAAGCGTAGCCTTAGTGTTGGCAGGTATACCTATGGGAACAACCGTTTCATTCCAGCGGCTACCTGCAGCTATTGTTGCGGTAAGCACATTGGTTACAACAGGGCTGGGGTTGCGCACATCAAGCTCAACATCAAAGTCTGATTTTTCATTACCTCCTGAAGCTGTAATTTTTACTTTACCAATACCAGTATGCTCTTTCACCTTCACATCAAAGTATACCATCTGCTCTCCCGGCGTTGTAAAAGACACCTGCTGTGATGCACTGCCAACCGGTTGCAGAAACGCGTTGGCTGCCAGGTTAACCGTAACATGCTTAATATTATTTTCCATCGCGAAAACAGTAACAGGTAGCTTGATCGTTTCGGATGGTCCTAATACACGCGGCATGGTCCCTAAGATCATCAGCGGCTTTTTAACCGTTACCGTTTTGTCTGCAAAACCATAAGCGCCATCAGCAGCAGCTACTACCATTGCCCGAACAGAACCTATATACTGTGGCAACCGGAATGTATGTGTTTTCTTTTCACCTTTACCAAGGTAGAATGGCCCCATATATTTCACTACAGGCTTAAACCGGTTCGCTCTTTTTTCTTTAGCGCCTCCGCCTGCCGCTTCATCACCCCCAATGGTAAGAATGCGTTCCAGTCCCCCACCCCATGCGCCTATTACATTATCAAACAGATCCCAGCTCTTAACGCCCAATGCTTCTCTTGCATAAAACGCGGCATGCGGGTCAGGTGTTTTAAACCTTGTAAGGTCCAGCAGGCCTTCATCAACAATGGCAATACAATATGCCATTGGCTTGTCCGATGTTTCAGAAACAGTTATGGAAGAATTTTGCTCAGGGCGCAACGCATCCGGCATATTAATCACCGGCTTTAGAACAGTATTCTTATCTTCAATTAAAACAGGCATTACACCATACATGCGTATAGGCAAATCATTTACAGTTTGTGCATGTGGTTGCAGAAGGCTAACGTTAGCATATACATTCGGCGCCATGCCGGGCTCTGCCCTGAACTTATAGATAGTTTGTCCCTGTTGTGTCTCAATCCAGTCTGTTTTTATAACCCGGCTTCCTGATTCAATACTGATCAATGCCCTGCCACCTTTACTGCTTGGTATATTTAATGTTACATCTTCCCCTACATTATATTTTTGTTTATCTGTGGTAAAAGATAACATTGCTGCCGCAGAAGGATCGTCAGCATTGCTCCTGCTTTGCCACCACGGATCATCAAAATATACAACCTGCCCGGTAGTATGCCCACTCTGCATATCCCGCACCAGTACCAGGTACCTTCCCCACTCGCCCCCCGGCGCACTAAAGCTCCATTTACCAATACCATTGGTTAAACGAAGTGTGTCCTTTTTCAATAATTTATTATAGGTATCCTGTGTAAAATTGCTCAATCCGTCTCCTGTATTATCCCACCACCAGCGCCAGCTTACACGGTATATTTCCACTTTTACGGTTTGTGTACCGGTGAGTGGTTTGCCTTCTGCATTTACATTAACTACAGGGAGCTCATAGGTTTTATCCGTCAACAAAAATTTCCAGGGCTTTGGCCCTTCCGGCATGTTGATACCAACATAACTTTTAAAAGGACTATAGGGCAATACCATATTATCTACGCTGAAAGCGCCACTCGGTTCAAATACTTTTACCAGCATACTGGCACTCAGCATACCCGGCGCGTTTTTGCCTACTTCAAAATTCGCATTCACCGGCGCAGTACCTTCTGCATTCAGTGTTCCGTCAAATATTGTTTTAGTTTCTGTTTTATAAGATGTAGTGGGATCATCAAAATGGTATTGAGGATATTGCTTAAAGCTTGTTCCTCTTGCATACAGAGAAGCCTGTATATTGGCTTTAAGATTTTTTGCAGGCGCGCCAAATAACCATTTTGAATTAAGGGTGCCGCTGGTAGCCGCGTTTTTGCCCAATACTACATCTTTACCAAAATCAAGATCGATTTTTAAGCGGTTAGGCATTACCGTTTCCACCTTAAGTCGCTTTTCAAATACAGCTCCGCCCGCTTTGACTTTTGCCAGCCAGTTACCTGTTGGTGAAGCCGCATCTGTTGCAACCGTAAACAGGTAAAAACCATGCTCCCCTTTTGTGGTGATCATCTTTTTATACAACTGCCCCTGCGGATTTATCAAATTAAACTCTACCGGGTGATCTTCAGGCAACTTATTGCCCTTATCTTCTACTACAAAATTGATATACATAGTATCGCCCGGGCGCCATACGCCTCTCTCACCAAAAATAAATCCTTTGAGCCCGTTCTTCACTTCTTCTCCCGCCACATCAAAACGGCTCAGCATTAAAGAATTGCCATCATCCAGCTTCAGGTATCCCTTCTCGTTAGCTCTTTTAGCAACCAGCAGGTAAGGTTTCTTTTTCAGGTCGAATGAAGCAAAACCTTCTTTATCACTCTTTGTTTTAAACAATACCTGCTGCTGGTAATCAAGCAGCTCAAGATCAACATCAGCCATTGGCTGCGCGGTGAGTATATCCGTAACAATAATTTTCATACTGTTATCTGTTCCGCGTTTTGCGGTAAGGCCGATGTTAGATGCCAGCACATTACGGCTTGCCCATCTTTCCCGGTTATAATAGGAAGGGCTGCATGGATCATCTCTTTTACGCCAGTTATAACCGTAAGGATAATATGCATTATATACTTTCCAGAAACCGTCATCGCTATCAGGACCGGTTGTTTCACTTTCTTCATCATACCAGTTATATCCATAGTCTTCGTCTTCATCATCTCCGGCTTTCTTATTATCCTCTGAGCAATTGTACAATGAATATTCAGGACGGAAACCAATGGTTACATGATATATAGCACCAGGCTCTGTTTTAAGGTATTTATCTATATCAAGGGAGAATTTTTGTTTTTTGTGAAGGTCAAGTGTTTTATCATTATCCAGGCGGATGGTTTGCTGCACCACAGGAGTGGCTAC
Organism: Terrimonas sp.; assembly: GCF_003075435.1. Classification (GTDB taxonomy): domain Bacteria; phylum Bacteroidota; class Bacteroidia; order Chitinophagales; family Chitinophagaceae; genus Agriterribacter. The sequence goes on from NZ_QCZJ01000001.1 coordinate 278,205, forward strand.
ACGGCGAAGATCAGATTCTCCGTCAATATTATTCACCTGCAGAAACTGCGGAATATTATTTTCATAAATCTTTATAATACTTACATCTACCGCGCCCAGGTTTACGCTTTCAAAGGGCAACACCAGCTTACCTGTATTGGGTAATATCACACCACGGCCGCGTATCGTTACAGCCGGCAACCTGTTTTCGAAAAACAGGTTAGCACTGAAAGTTTTTTGTAATTTTTTGTTCCATATATTCTCAATGCCTTCGTTAACACTCACGGAATAATTTCCATCAAAATCATCAGCTACATATAATTTCACCTCGCTGCCATCAATGCTATAACTTAAGTCAACTTTATTACTGATGGTGATCAGTCCATTCAGTTGCTGGCTGGTGGCAATAGCGTCAGAAAACTGTACCAGCACATAATTCTCCGCGTTCTGCACAGCGCGAACGGCCAGCACCTTAAAATCACCCGCCGCAGGAACTTCAATAATTTTTTCTCCTTTATCTTTTATATCAAGCGCGGCGCCATCCCATTGCAATTGCAGGTTAGCAGCTGCATTGCTGCGTTTAATATTTTCAACAATAAACTTATGGGTACGTGCCTGCTCATTATGCTCCCATTTGATGGCTGTTGATTTTCCGGCATATATAACAACCAGTATTTTTTCTACAGCTGCAGCCGTTTCTATATCCGCAGTTTCAACAAGGCCGGTAAGCTGCATCATATCTTTTGAATTGCCTGTAACCTTCAACCCGTTTTCAGTAACGGTAAATGCCGGCTTAATAGCCTGCACATTAAAGCTGAAGGTTTTAAAATCATCCGGCACAGTGGTGGTATTGCCCAACTTAAAGTTTACGGTATACAGCTGATCCGGCTTCAGGTTTTCATCAGGTTTAAACTCAATTGTTCTTGCATCAACCCAATAGGCTTTACCTTTTACCGAAGGTGAAAAGCTGAACAGCGCTTCTTTCAGTGGTTCATTAACAGTGTGCGTAGAAGGCGTTTCTTCGGTTAGGCGTACCCGTATAGCAGCGGCTTTTGAAATTACGCCGGAAGTATATCCATCAATATATTTGCTGAATTCAGGGTTTACCGCTTTGATCTTTTCTTTTTTGTTACAGGCTACCGTAAGGAGCATGGTACAGAAAGCGAGAAAAAAAACAGGCATTTTAATAAAGGAACGGGTAAAAGCATTCATCATATAGAAAGGCGTTTAATCTGCTGTAAAGCAAGATAAATTTTATCAATTACACTATAGCGCACATCACAGGTTTTGGTTAAATGTTTTATAACATTATTGTCCGGCAAATTGTAATAAGCATTTTAAATTCAGTTAATCGCCTCACCCCTCCCGATAGCTATCGGGGCTCCCCGCGGAGAGAGAACCTGCTATAGTAAAGGGATTGAGCTATTTCATAATATTTTTAACCGGACAGCAGTGTTTTTATCAATACAAATATTGAATTAAGCACAGGCTGCGTATAAAAAAAACAGCCTTAATTTTTTTTGTCTCCGCTGCCGGTGGATTACATATCACCTGCTTCAAAAAGAAACGCTGCTTTTTGTCTTTTGAAAAAAATGCACTACTCGTTTTTTCAATTCCGCCTTTGGTGTAGCCAGACAAAAGAGGTGCCAACCCGGTTACCTGTAAGGATTTATGCATGGTGATATCAATATAATTTTACCTGCCAGGTATTTGCGTTCTGAATACTAATACCATAAAAAATTTATTTCATGTAACAACCCATACCATGCAAAGCTGCTCAAATAAATGAAATGGCAGCGTGAAATGTGCCGGCGCTTCTTTTAAAAAAGATGCCTGAATGATTCCGTCGCCTGATGCTTTCAAACCCTCTGTTTTCAAACGTATATGCTCGCTGAAATCCACTTCACCATTGCCATACCATTTAAAAACCGCTTCCTTCGCGCTCCATAAAAGCGTGAGCTTTCTTATCATATCCGCATCGGCGTCATGTTCAATACAGGCGCTGCTTCGTTCAACCGCTTCCCATTCTACCGCATGCAAAAACTTATGGCGAACACGCGCCACTTTAGGGGTTGGTATTTCTATATCAATGCCTACCCGCTGGTGAGTGCTGACAATCGCTGCGGCGTAATCACCGCAATGTGATATGGAAAAATGAAAAGCATCGTCTGGCAGATAGGGTTTCTTAGTACTGGCTATTCGTATAAGGTCAAAAGGAAATTCAGGGAACAGCAGCCGCAGAATATACCTGCCTGCCAGGTGCTGTAGCCGCTTATGCGGATGAGTGATATCCCGCTGCAAAGGCACCTGTGCAATAAAGTAGCTTTCCGGCTCGGTAATATGCCAAACCGCCAGCCGGGTGTACTCGTTAATATTATGTTGATAAAATAAAGGCATTACCCAAAACGAAATGCGAAATTCGCCTGCTGTAAGCAAATTGTCAAACAATTATTTTTGATTGACAATACATTAAGAAGTTAAGATGTAGTAAGCAGCAGCCTTATTATCATTAATGATCATAAAACCAGCAAATTGCTGTATCCTTACCTAATCTCAACTCATTAATGTTTAAATAACAGCTTAAAATAATTTCATACAAAATAACTATATAATTCTACCGGAATGATCTTATCCGACAAGCGTATACTCGAAGAAATTGAAAAGAAAACAATTGTATTATCACCTTACCGCCGCGAATGCCTTGGCAGCAACTCTTACGATGTGCATCTCGGCAAATGGCTGGCCACTTACCGCGATCATATTCTTGATGCCAAAAAACATAATGAAATAGAGCATTTTGAAATTCCTGATGAGGGCTTTGTATTATACCCCCATGTGTTTTACCTGGGCGTAACGCTTGAGTACACAGAAACGCATGCGCATGTGCCTTTTCTTGAGGGAAAATCCTCCACGGGAAGGCTGGGCATAGATATTCACGCTACAGCAGGAAAGGGTGATGTAGGTTTTTGTGGCAACTGGACGCTGGAGATATCCGTAAAACAACCGGTGCGTATATATAAAGGCATGCCTGTAGGGCAACTGATCTATTTCCCGGTGGAAGGAGAAATTGAAGAAAAATACAACCAGAAAAAAAGCGCCAAATACAGCGGGCAGCCGGATAAACCCGTGGAGAGCATGATGTGGAAGAATAAATTCTAATTCCCTCACCCCCGGCCCCTCTCCACGGAGTGGAGAGGGGTGACTAAATTCCCGGCAGTTTTAAAAATGGTAAGAGCGGCAACCCGAAGATAGAAAGACCAGAAATGTGAAAACGGATAAACGTCTTGTTTGGATATATTTTGCAGATGATGTGGTAGTGATATAGCCTGGATTTATGCTGCAGCGCCGCTCCCCGCCATTACATGGAGAGAGAGAATGAGGTTGAGGTTCTAGCTGATGTGGTAGCAATATAGTTTGTACTTTTTCTGTAGCACCGTCTCCCTCCGTTGCGCAGAGAGGGATAAGAAGGTGAGGTAAACAACTCTAACGATGACAAAAAATAGTATATACTTCCTGCTTGCATCTATCCTCTTTATTATATCCTGTAATGATAAAAAATCAACCGCAGCCAACACCGGCTGGACGGCTTATGGTGGTAATAAAGCAAACAACCATTACTCCTCTCTTGCACAAATCGATACCGCCAATACCTCCCGGCTTAAAGTTGCATGGCAGTTCAGCACAGGCGATGGAGATAATATGACCCAGATGCAGGTAAACCCGCTGATCATTGATACTACCATGTATATAATATCTCCGCGGCTGAAGCTTATTGCTCTTCATGCTGCTACCGGTAACCCCATTTGGACATACGATCCTGTTGCTGATTCTGCAGGTGAAAACCGCAATGGCAAATTTTCGTTTAATGTATACCGTGGCACAAGCTATTATAAAAACGATACCAGCCAACCAAGGCTGTTTTTCAGTGCCAACTCAAAACTTTATTGCATCAATGCCAATACAGGAAAGCCAATAACAGGCTTTGGCACTAATGGTAAAATTGATTTACATAATGACCTGCGCGAAGGTGCGGAAAACCTATATGTTATTTCCACAACACCCGGCATGATCTATAAAGACATGATCATTGTAGGCACAAGAGTGGAAGAAGGTCCTATAGCTGCCCCCGGACATATACGCGCCTATGACGTACACACCGGTAAGCTCCGCTGGATTTTTCATACCATACCACAGCCCGGCGAACCTGGCTTTGAAACCTGGGACGATACACTTGCTTACAAACATATCGGCGGCGCCAACGCGTGGGCCGGCTTCAGTCTTGACGAAGAAAAAGGCATATTGTTTTCTCCCACAGGCTCCGCCTCTTTTGATTTTTACGGCGGTAAAAGGACAGGCAATAACCTGTACGCTAATTGCGTGCTGGCGCTTGATGCCGGCACAGGCAAACGCATCTGGCATTTTCAAACCGTGCATCACGATGTATGGGACAGGGACCTGCCCACAGCTCCCATTCCTGTAACGCTTACAAAAGAAGGGGAAAAAATTGAGGCAGTGGCGCAGGTTACCAAAAGCGGTTATGTATTTGTGTTAGACAGGGCAACAGGCAAACCTGTTTACCCGGTAGAAGAAGTACCTGTGCCAACAGAAACATCCCTGACCGGAGAAAAGCTCTCCCCTACTCAGCCGGTACCCACCGTGCCCAAACCTTTTGTGCGGCAGGTGTTAACGGAAAACGATCTGAATACACTGGTTGCCGATTCATCTTACCAGGATATTAAAAAAAGACTTGCATCTTATAAAACCGGCAATATGTTCAATGCCCCAACCAAAGAAGGAACGGTTATCTTTCCCGGCTTTGATGGCGGCGCGGAATGGGGTGGATCCGGCTTTGACCCTGCAACGGGGATACTATATGTAAATGCCAGCGAAATGCCATGGATACTTACAATGGTAGACGTAAAGCAGAAGGCAAGAGGCACCGAAACCAACCAGCAGGCAGCCAGGCGACTATATACTGCGTTGTGCATGAACTGCCATGGAGCAGACAGGCAGGGCGCCGGAAATTTTCCTGCTATTAAAAACGCAAAGGAAAAATATACGCCACAGCAGTTTTTCTCGCTGCTCACATCAGGCAGAAGAATGATGCCTGCTTTTGCACAACTCAGCGAAGCAGAGAAACAGGCGCTTGCATCTTTTATTCTGGATGAAAAACAAAACCAGCAAAAAGCATTTGTGCAGCCACCCAAACCCGAAGATGAATATTATCACCTGCCTTACAACTCCACAGGGTATCACAAGTTCCTTACCCAGGAAGGGTATCCTGCGGTTGCCCCACCTTGGGGCACATTAAATGCCATCAACCTTAATACAGGTGAGCTGGTTTGGAAACAGGTATTGGGTGATTATCCTGAACTGAAAGAAAAAGGATATCATACCGGCACAGAAAACTATGGTGGGCCCGTTATTACAGCAGGCGGTGTATTATTTATCGCCGCCACCAGCGACAGTAAATTCAGGGTATTCAACAAAGCAACCGGCGCTTTATTATTCGAAACAAACTTACCGGCGCCCGGCTTTGCCACACCGGCAACCTATTCCATAAACGGCAAACAATACGTGGTAATAGCCTGCGGAGGCGGCAAGCTCGGCAAACCGGGCGGGGATAGTTATGTGACTTTCGCGCTGCCATAATATTTATAAAAAAATGGTGCTGCTTTTATTTCCGCATTCCAAAGCTTATGGCTAACTTTTACATGCACCTACAGGGTAGTCAATAAAGAAGAAAATATGGAACAAGCATTGGTGCTGCTATCAGGCTATTATTGCGTCGCACACTTGTACGTTCGGTAATACTACTCAGCAGGTAAACGACCCTTTACAGCATTACAATATCGTTGATTAACCTTTTGTAAAAAGTAAAGAGCAGTTCGTGAGAAGTGAGCGATGAAACGCGGGTTTTCACGTTTCCCGCTTCTTCGTTTAATGTTTTTCTTTTCACATCTCTCCTCCACGTTTAACCATAAAACACTCATGTAACTGAGCGGGCGAAACTATGCAAAACACCAAACAAAAAATCAGATTAACACCCTTAATACATAAGGGAAGCACATGGATTGGCATACATTTTCCACATTTGCCGGATTTACAAAAGGCAGTTAGAAAAACCAGGCAAATAAAATGGAGCGAATCCAATAAATGCTGGTACCTGCCTTTTACAAGAGCCTGTTATGATGAATTGCTGAAAAATATTGAACCGTTTGCAGCTATTGACAACAGCGCTTTAAAGCAATATAAAAAAGCCCCTGTCCATGTGCCTGCTAAGCCGGCAATTAATGTACAGGCTTTATATCAAACTATGCGCAGCAATAACATAAAACCCGCGGCAGATATTAATCCCGTTAACCGGCATGTTTTACCGGCAATGCATCAAACTTTAGTATTAAAAGCATACAGCCCTTCCACTATCAGAACATACCTGAATGAGATGAGCGTTTTTTTACAGGCTATAAAAGCAACCAGTGCAGATGAATTTCCCATTAACCGCATCAAAAGTTACCTGCAATATTGTTTTGAAATGCTGAAGCTGAGTGAAAACACTTTGCACATCCGGATAAATGCCCTGAAATTTTATTATGAACAGGTATTGAAAAAAGAAGAAATTTTTTTGGGAAATACCGAGACCAAAAAGAGGCATACAATTGCCCAGGCTATTGAATGAAGCAGAGTTAGTTAAACTGTTTAATTCCCTGCCTAATAAAAAACATAAGGCAATGCTGTTTACGGCATATAGTGCAGGATTAAGAGTGAGCGAAATTGTAGCATTAAAGATCAGGGACATTGACAGTAAACGTATGCAGCTATTTATTGAGAAAGCAAAAGGCAAGAAAGACCGCTATGTAAATCTTAGCCCTGTTTTACTTGACATCCTAAGAAATTATGTAAAAACATATATACCGAAGCCAAAAGTTTACCTTTTCGAATCGGAGCAAACTGGTACCAGTTACCCCACACGCACCGTGCAGCAAATTTTCAATAATGCCAAACACAAAGCCGGAATTAGAAAAGAAATAGGTGTGCATAGCCTCCGCCATAGTTTTGCCACCCACCTGCTGGATAAAGGAACAGACATCAGGTATATAAAAGACCTTCTGGGACATTTTAATATAAAAACTACCAAAAGGTATTTATACGTAAGCAAAAATAAATTGGTAAATATCAGCAGTCCGTTTGATGATTTATGGAAAAATGAGGATATTGAGTGGTGAAATATTAAAAGTGTATTGTACTAATAACAATACAGAATGTATAACGTTAAATAATTGATTTTCAGCACTGATTTTTTTACTGAATAGCGTATTATAACATAAATCTACGTGTTGGTGGCAAGCGTAAAGCGACACCCTACAAATTTTCAAAATGCCAGACAAGAACGAAAAAGAAAGGCGAAAGCAAATAATAGACGACCTTAAAAATAAGGCTGACCAAGAATTTGAAGGCAGTCTTCCAATGAGTAGAGACAACTTCAAAAAATTATTTGACCATTTGGACACACAACTTAATGACAAAGGTTGCGACGACACAAATAGTTTGACCAAAACATTTTTACTGCAATCCAACATTGAAAAAGTGGACGAAGTTTTGGAATGGTTGGCAGACCACGGAGGTTATTGCGACTGCGAAATTTTAGCGAACGTGGAAGAACAGTTTGAATAGCATGGAGCAATTTGAAGAAATATTATCAAAATATGAAATTGCCAGACGAGTTAACAAATTAAGGGTAACGTTTGAGGAAGTTGAAAAAATTATAAACTTCAAACTTCCAGACGATTACAAAACATTTGCTTCAAATTATTTAGAGTTTGAGGGTTTAATTGGTGAAGAAAATGTAAGACTTTGGAACTTTGACGAAATAATAGAGATAAATACTGGCTATCAAATTTTCAAATATTTACCAGAGACATTAGGAATTGGTGGAAACGGCGGCGGAGAATATATTGCAATTGAACAGCCAAATGAAGGTGAATTGAGAATTGTACTATCGCCCTTTATTATTGAGAAAGAAGCTCATATTGAAATAGGAACTTCTTTCACAGACTTTTTGGAGCGATTAGAAAATGGAAAAGAATGGTTCGACTGAAAAACGCCAGCCACCAACATGAAGTTTTGCGTCAGCAAGGGGCGACGAATAAAACCTCATCTTAGTACTACTATCAGCTTCATATCCGGCTGACCGAACGCTAATGAGCAATAAAACATATTTTCAACTTTTGTATCTTACATCGGCAGCAGTTCCGGGCTGGACGTTTTTCAAATGCGCTGCCGAACGCAAAGCTGTGGACGTTGGGCGAAATTGTGTAGGCACACTCTAAATTTTATAATTAATATTTCTCAATGCAAAAGCTTTGGTGTTGGAGATGTAAGATGGAAGTAACAATGCTCGACGAAGATGAATATGCAATTGCGTATGATTTATACGGCAAAATGATTAGAAATACGTCTGCAAGCTCAAGGGAAGAAAGAAACAAAGACATAGTAGATTATTATTTTAATTTAACAGGCGAAATGGACACCAATCCAAATTCGATTATTCATCACAGAATTGCACTTTACGGACCGCCGTGTGAAAATTGTGGCAAACCATATCGTACAGCAAAAGCTTCCTTTTGTGCTGCCTGTGGACATAAAAGGGATCTTAATATATAGTTAACTTCAGACGTTTAAAGAATGGCATCCAAGTATTATTTCTTTTACCTTGAAATTGCGTTGCGAAATCCTAAGTATAAATATATCTATGCTTTTGAAAACGTATCACATATTCCAATCCAAAAATTTATTGAAATCTTCAAAATTGACATAAAAAAAGACCCACGTCTTTTAGATGGATATTTCTTAACAAGGACGGCTTACAATAAACATAAAAAATATTTAGACCAAAATCTTCCGTCTTTAGAATTTGATATTTTTGAATATTGCCTTAGACAATATAGTTCAAATGACATTTCAAGTGTACGCAAGTTGTATAAGAAATCCTTGATGGAATAGTAAAAATAACTTCGCCCAACAGCGGGTTTTATGCAAGTTGGGCTGGACGTTGTACCATCAGCTAATTGCAAATCCCGGCTTCGGTTCGAGCTCGACGAATAACTATCAGCTTTTGTACATAACTTCAACAACTCGCTAATCGGCTTCAGTCCCGGCCAACGAATACCCCCAGGCAATAGAATAAACAATCAGCTTTTATTTATAAATTTAGCATTAGTTACGGAATACAGAACACCAGCATAGCAGCAAGCCCTGTCCATTAACAAACATTTTAAGCCTACGAATTATGACTAAACAACTCTTGAGAAGGTTGAAGCAAAAAGTAAATATTTTGACTGGACGTAAAAGTCCTGTAAAAATAGAAGTTGAATGTAAGCATGAATGGTATGGAAATACATATGGTGGTTTTTATGTTCATCCAGACATTTTAAGCAAAGATTCAATTGTATATTCATTTGGGATAGGGAAAGATATATCTTTCGATAAAGCGATTATAGAAAAACATGACTGTCATTTGTTTGCCTTTGATCCCACTCCAAAATCTATTAACTGGATTAAAAAACAACAATTACCTTCAAAATTCAGATTTTTTGAATACGGCATTGATTCTAAAAGCGGCTTTGTAAATTTCAACTTACCGAAAAATAAAAATTATGTGTCAGGTAGCGTTATAAATCATCAGAATGTGAATGAAAGCGACTTTATCCTCGCACCAATGAAATGTTTAACAGACGTTACAAATGAACTTGGTCATAATTATATAGATTTATTAAAGATGGACATTGAAGGCTCTGAATATGAGATAATTGAAAGCATTCTTACTTCCCCGGTACAAATCAATCAGATATTGCTAGAACGACATGAGCGGTTTTTTGTTGATGGCAAAGCTAAAACAGCCAAACTATTAAAGACATTAAAAGATAATGGATATGCTTTATTTGCTGTGTCACATTCTCTAGAAGAGCTTTCATTTATAAAAATCGAAACATCTGCTAACAGCACCAGATCGACGAATAAAGCCACACAATAGAATAAACAATCAACTTTTATTTATAAGTTTAGCATCGGTTACGGGCCAACAAATTACGGAATTCCGCCATATCGCCAGTCCGTACCGTTGTTCGTAACCATATGAGAATGATTTTCCTATTTTTAAGTGTATCAATATTGTCGCTAAGCTCCTGCGGGCAGAACTACAAGCAATTTAATTTCCAAGACATTGGTCTGCATATTAACCTGCCAGACAACTATGTTTTCCAGGACAATTTCCCAACACCTTCTTTTGTAGATACAAACGGTAAAGCAATTACAGATACATCAAAACTGCGGGAGCTGTAGGCTGATCTCATGAAAGGATTATTAGTTGTTTCATCACCTGACGGTAACAACATAGCATCATTCAATTTTACAAGACAGACAGCAAAGACAGGTGACTTTGCGCAGTACTATGAATTTTCAAAACACATGCAGCAAATGATCGCTAAGCAGCAAATGACATACTATGACACAGCCTCTTCTGTTTTGACAGCAGATAACGTAAACGTCTACAGGTTCATGACAGCCGATACCCAGGTGAACACCGCGGAATTTATCTTGTGCAAGTGAAAAATTATTTTTTTATAATAAAAGTTGACTTTACAGATAGGAAATTCGGTGAGGAAATAGAAAAAGCAATTCTAACGTCTAAATTTGATTAGGACTACACTCAATATTCACACTTACTACAGTAGGGCAGACGTGCATTGGGCAGGTTGCTCCGGGCGCAGTCCAAATTGTCGCACCGCTCTTCCCTTTCTGCTGTACGGGGAGGGGATAAAAGGGTGAGGCAATTAAAATTGCAGCAACAATTGGAATGTACCCGCTCTCCCCTACCCGTAAGTAATGGAGGCATAACAATGCTTCACAACAAATCTTTTAACACCGTCCAAACATTATCAGCAACCATCTTCTGTCCTTCTGCTGTGGGGTGAATTCCATCTGCCTGGTTAAGCTTCTCATCACCGCCTACGCCTTCGAGTAAAAAGGGAAGAAAAGCTATTTTGTTTTTCTCTGCCAGTACTTTATACAACCGATGAAATTCATCTGCATATTTTTTTCCAAGATTAGGTGGAATACGCATACCCGTCAACAGTATTTTTACATCAGGATATTTGCTTTTTACCTTATCAATAATAGCCTGCAGGTTTTGCGAAGTCTCTGTAAGGGCAATTCCTCTCAGCCCATCATTACCACCCAGCTCCAACACAAAAATATGCACGTGTTGCTGTAATATCCAGTCAACCCTGCTTTTGCCACCTGCCGTAGTTTCACCACTTAAACCTGCATTAATAACTTTATAGGGATAGTGCAATGAATCTAATTTGTGCTGAATGATGGCAGGAAATGCTTCCGCTAAATCTAACCCATAGCCAGCTGTTAAGCTATTCCCAAAAAATATAATATTCATTTTTTGAGTTGTAGTTAATGCTTTTGCAACAGCACTATCAACCTTCTTTTCAGGCACAGGCGCCGGGGCCGGATTGTTGCATGCCGTAGTCCAAAAAAGCATTGCACATATAGCCCATGCATATGCGCCGCAGGAATATTGTTTTACGCTCATCAAAAACCTGTTACTAAGTTTTAAAAATACTGTAATTTAAATAACTCTTAAGCAAACTAAACGAATTTGCATGCAATCTTTAAAACAATAAAAGTGAACTTAATATTACAGGTAAATAATATAAGCAAATCTTACAAAAGCGGCAGTAAAACACTTACAGTGCTGCATGATATTAATTTCTCCATACAAGAAGGCTCTGTTGTATCCATTATTGGTCCTTCAGGTAGTGGCAAAACCACTTTGCTTGGACTTTGCGCTGGTCTAGACAGGGCAAGCGGTGGCTCCGTGATCCTTAACGGTATACGGTTAGATCATTTGAATGAAGATGAAAGAGCAGGTATACGTAACCGTTATCTTGGCTTTATTTTTCAGAATTTCCAGCTTATGCCTACGCTGACTGCGTTAGAGAATGTGATGGTGCCCCTGGAACTGAGAAATGAAAAGCATATACGGGAGAGAGGAGCGCTCTTGCTTGACAAAGTCGGATTGGCAGAACGCATGCACCATTATCCTGCACAATTATCCGGCGGTGAACAGCAACGTGTGTCTATTGCAAGAGCTTTTTCAACCAATCCCAAAATTCTGTTTGCAGATGAACCAACCGGAAATCTTGATGATGAAACCAGTTATAAAATTGTACAACTGCTTTTTGACCTGAATAAAGAAGCAGGAACTACGCTGATTATTGTAACACATAATCCTGAGCTGGCTGCAAGCACGCACCGTATTATAAAATTAAAAGGAGGACATATTGTTTCCGATGAAGCAACCGGGAATATTATGTTACCGGCATAATAAAAAGCATGGATCAATTACAGGCAACGAATAAGAAAAGCATTGGTATTTCCTGGTTGCTGAAAATGGCATGGCGTGACAGCAGGCGTAACCGCGGCAGGCTATTGCTGTTTATTTCTTCCATTATCATTGGTATTACTGCATTGGTTGCAATATTTTCTTTAGAAGATAATGTAAGAAGAGATATTGATAACCAGGCAAAGGCCTTGGTAGGCGCCGACCTGGTAATTGATAACAACCGGTTACCAGATACCGCCATAGCAAAACTGATTGATTCATTAGGAGATGAACGTTCAAAGCAATGCAGTTTTGCATCAATGGTTTATTTCAAAAAAAGTAATGGCACCAGGTTGGTTGAAGTACTTGCACTGGAAGGTAATTATCCTTACTATGGCAGCTTTGAAACTATTCCCCAAAACGCGGGTACAGATTTCCGTGAGTTAAGACAGGCTTTGGTAGATAAGACCCTGATGCTTCAGTATAATGCCGGGGTTGGCGATACCATACAAATAGGTGAACTTGATTTTACAATTGCAGGTATATTAACACAGGCTCCCGGGCGCACAGGTATTTCTACTACCGTTGCAGCGCCGGTATACATCCCTTTCCGGTACCTGGAGCAAACCGGGTTACTTCAAAAAGGCAGCCGGTTTAAATACACCTACTATTTTAAATATGCTTCTGCAACACAATTAGATAGACAACTAAATGCTGTAAAAGAAACACTTGACAAAACAGGTTGGGATTATGATACTGCTGAATCCAGGAAAAAGCAAACCAGCCGTCAATTTGATGATCTGTCAAAATTTCTTACCCTGGTAGGCTTTATTGCATTACTACTGGGGTGTATCGGCATTGCCAGTTCTATTAATATTTATATACGGGAAAAAATAAACAGTATAGCTGTGCTGCGTTGCCTCGGTGCATCAGGTATTCAAACCTTTCTTATATATCTTATCCAGATTGGTGTAATAGGATTTATTGGTGCTGTAACCGGCGCTATGCTGGGCACCATAGCCCAGCAGCTATTGCCATTTGTATTAAAAGATTTGCTTCCCGTACAAATTACAACTTTCATTTCGTGGGGAGCAGTTATTAAAGGTATTGGACTGGGTGTGGTGATCTCATTATTATTTGGTCTGTTACCGTTGCTTTCAATAAGGAATATTTCTCCTTTATATACATTACGCATTTCATTGGAGTTGCGGCCTGCATGGAAAGATCCGTTACAATTAATCCTGTTCGGCATTATTCTGTTTTTTGTATGCTTATTTGCGAGGATGCAGATGGAAAGCTGGATGCAGGCAGTTGTTTTTACAACTGCAATTCTTATGGCTTTTATTCTCCTTACGTTGTTTGCGTTGTTGTTGCGATGGACTGTAAAAAGGTTTTTCCCTTCTTCGTTCAGTTATGTATGGCGACAGGGATTTGCCAATTTATATCGCCCCAATAATCAAACTATATTACTGGTAGTTACGATAGGTTTGGGAACGTTGTTCATCGGCACATTGTACTTTATACAGGGCACATTAATGAACCGGGTATCATTATCCGCCAGCGGCAACCAGCCAAATATGGTTTTGTTTGATATACAGAGCAATCAAAAACAGGCTGTAGCAAATCTTGCAAAACAATTTAAATTACCATTGCAGCAGCAGGTGCCTATTGTAACAATGCGTATTGAAGAGATAAATGGCAAAACAGCAGAAGATGTAAGAAAAGATTCATCGCTTCGAATCCCACGTCGTGCATTTGAAGGAGAAATAAGAGTAACGTACAGAGATACCTTAACAGACTCGGAGAAATTAACGGCAGGAAAAATAGATATGCATGGATACCAGCAGGGACACCCCATATATATCTCTCTTGAAAAAGGATGGGCAGATCATATCAGGGCTAACATAGGCGATAGCATTGTATTTAATGTGCAGGGCACATTAATGCCGGCTGTGGTAGGCAGCATACGCGATGTAGACTGGCAAAGAGTACAAACCAATTTCAGGGTAGTATTTCCTTCGGGTGTGCTTGAAAACGCTCCACAATTTCACGTATTGGTAACACGAGTTCCTTCCAGTGAAGTATCGGCATCCTTTCAGCAGGCTGTTGTACGGCAGTTCCCCAACATTTCCATTATTGATCTTGGACTGATATTGAAAGTGCTGGATGAAGTATTGGAAAAAATAGGTTTTGTTATCCGCTTTATGGCAGGATTCAGTATTGCTACCGGGCTGATCGTATTGATCGCATCTGTATTTGTAAGCAAGTATCAACGTATGCAGGAAAGTATTTTGCTGCGTACCCTGGGCGCCAGCCGCAGGCAGATATATTTTATCATTACATTAGAATACTTCTTTCTTGGGGCACTTGCTGCCGGTACCGGCATATTGTTATCATTAGCCGGTAGCTGGGCTTTAGCTCATTTTACATTCAATGCGCCATTTTATCCATCCTGGTGGCCTGTAATAATTCTGTTCTTAACCATATCTTCTGTTACAGTATTAATTGGATTGTTTAACAGCAGGGATGTAGTGAAATTGCCTCCATTGGAAATATTAAGAAAAGAAGTATGATATTAAACACGGGCTTGATACAATATTATTGTTTAACCAACACCTTCCGTGCTGAAAACAAGTAACAATAACAACATTTCTTTGTTCTTCTGTTGCCATTGGCTGAAAATATTACAGGTTGTTGACGGCGTTTGCTCAAAATTTATTCGTGACATCAGCGCTGGTATACAATACTACGCCTATAGACTATTTCATTATGTGCAGGGTACTGCCACATTCAATTATTAATCAGTCCTGTCCCGGGCGTATTCCAAATTTTCGCTGGTTGTTGAAGACATAACCAGGGTCTGCGTCAGGAGACGGTATCTCACCGCCTACTTGCAGTGCGAAAATTTGTAATGCAACTCTGCCATGACAACCGGGAATATTTAATAAAAAATTATTAAATTCAGGGTCGGTATAACACTATCCCGGTAAGCGTAACTGGCTTTATTTAATGCTTGCCTGTATTAAGATAGATTTATAAATTTCACGCTGCTTACCGAATCAGAACATCTTACCGATCCTGTGGTATTAACAAAGCGCTGGAAAATGCTGATATCTCCGGCTCCGATGCGATCCTTATCTTTTGCAATACTCCTTGTATCTGCACCCCATATTGTATTCAAGGTATTGAAGCCAGCAGGCATCTTTTACTTTTATGGGCGCTTATTCTATTTACATATCATCAACTTACAGAGACTTAATTGAAGATCGTAATCTCTTAAGATTAAGACTCGATCAGGCTCAATACATTACTGTATGTATGGAAAAATATCCTCCGGCTCTTTCTCAGTCTATTAAAGATAAATGCCAGAAAGATGTTGCAGACGCGGATATATATGTTGGAATAATAGGAGATAAATATGGTTCATTAGCTATGGATGAGAACGGTAATCAACTCCCCTTATCCTATACTGAGTATGAATATGATGCTGCAGTAATGAACAAAAAAAAGAGATTGATTTTTTTTAAAGCCGTTAAAGAACCAATTGCAGATGAACGACTGCTAAAATTTATCAGCAAAATAAAAACCACGCCTTTCTTTACAGGCGTGTTTGATGACTACAAAGATCTTCCCGGTCTTGTATTAGCCGCCGTAGTAGCAGAAACGGGAGATTTTAAAAAGAAATTTATTCCCGGCGAAACAAAGCTGCTTTGCGACAGGGTAGAACAGGCCCGGTTCTTCACAAATAGCATTATGCAAAACGTACATCACCATATCTATTTTTTTATGGTATGCGGGCATAAATACAATGGGCATTCAATGATGGTTAACCGTTGCATTTACAGTATCAGAAACCAGTTTGGAAATAATGAAACGCTTGATATAAGATTCATGGCCAATTCCAATCCACCTTCAGACGGGGAGAAAATTAAACAGGATATTAAAAACAAATTGCTAAGCCAGCTACAGTCTAAAACGAATGAGGTCATAACTGTTTTTTCTGCAGACAGCTTTTTTGATTGTCTTAATAAAGTAAATAAAAATTGTCTCGTGATCAGTATCATTATTCAAAGCACATTTCTCAAAAATCATATTGACGTGTACAAAGAAGGTATTCAAAAATTTTATACTGAATTTTCCCAGGTTGATAACCCTTTATACAGAAATAAAAAGATCATTTTCTTTACGCACGTGCAATACAATGATGAAACCGCTGACAAAGATGTGATGATAAAAGATTTTGAGAATATGCCACACTTTGAAAACAAAAAGATGCCGGTACTGGAAAAAATCAACGATGATATTATAGTGGAATGGATGCTGGAAAACAACCTGGGAGAAAACCAGTTTGAAATTGACAATCAGGTAAAAGAACATTTTTCAACCATTGAACGGGATATGAACCAGGAATACTTTATGGACAATGCTGCAGAAGCTATGGAGAAGATCATTGATCATTATAATACTAAAAAATTCAACAGTTAAATATGTTTACTATAAAGAATATCCAGGTTTCATCTGCCAACAGGCCTGATGATTATGTAATACACGACCATGAACTTACAGAGGCTGTAAATATGAGCATCTGGTTACAAAAGCCGCTACTGCTTACAGGCGCGCCGGGTACCGGCAAAACACAACTGGCTTTTAAGGTTGCGCAGGAACTGGGCAAAGCTCCGGCATTGAATGGATTTGCCCCATTTTTAAGCACCCCATTTGTTTTTAATACCAAGACCACATCTGCTGCAAGCGACTTGTTTTATTATTATGATGCCGTTGGTCATTTTCAGAAAAGAAATATTATTAATACTGCTGCACAGGAAAACAAAGGCACGGTTGAAGAAATCACCCCTCATTCCTTTATACAGTTAAATGCTTTAGGTGAAGCAATCATCCAATCATTTGGTAAGGATGCGATACTGGGCAACGAGGATTTGCAGGCGCTGTCGCGGCTGAATGGTTTTAATAAAAGCATACAAAATAAACCGGCCAGCAGTGTGGTACTGATAGATGAAATTGATAAGGCGCCACGGGACTTCCCTAACGACTTACTAAATGAAATTGAGCATTATGAATTTAAAATACAGGAATTAAATAAACAGATTGCTAAGGATAAAAGCCAGAAGCCATTTCCCGCTATTGTAGTGATCATGACAAGCAATTTTGAAAAAAATCTTCCCGATGCATTTCTCCGTCGTTGCCTTTTCTATCATATTCCTTCGCCAGGAAAAGAATCTTTATACAAAATCGTAAGCAGCCGCATGGCTCCTTATCTTAAAGAATTATATGCAGAAAATGCTCTGACAGATGAGGAGCTCGCTAAAAAAATGAAAGGGTTTGATAAAGCCGTTGACCAGTTCTATATTTTAAAAGACAGGTTTAAAGATAAAAAGCCTGCCACTTCAGAGCTGCTTGAATGGATAAAGGTTTTAGAATTAAACAATTTTTTTACCGGTGATGTGGATTTTACAAACCTGCCAGAAGATAAAAAAACCATCCTGAGATATTCAATACCCATATTGGCAAAAACCAAAGACGACATGGAAATGATAAGGAAGGAATTATAATCACTCACTTCTGTTAATGTACCATTATGCCAGCAAACGCCAATATCAGCATACCGGTTGAAACTTTGCTTGCCATGCTGCGGGCAGAGGGTATACGGGATATTGGTGTTACCTCCGTGCTTGATATTCAAAAAGTACTGGCTTCACTCAATGAAAACGAAATTCACGACTATAAAAAAATAAAATATTATATACGGCCTATTGTCTGCCGCAATAAGGAAGACCAGGAAAAATTCAACCTGGTTTTTGACAAATACATTCAATGGATAGCATCAGAAAAGCTTAATATAACAAGACCGGTAAAAAAGAAAAAGTATATACCCTGGTGGTGGATAACTTTAATTTCAGCGCTGGCGATTGCAATGCTCTTATTCCTGCTCAAATCCGAAAAGCATGATCAGTTCTATTTAAGTATTTCACAGCAAACGCTTTGGCCGGCAGGAAAATATGCTGAAGTGGCTATCGGAGATTCCGTTGAATATACACTTTATATAAATGACAGCTCTGCAATTGATCAATATAGCGTGGAGTGGAGATTGAACAATAAACACTCAGGAAATACACGTACGGTAACTACCGTTTACCGGGACACAGGTAATTATCTCATTACAGCATCCGCACTAAACCAGCAAACCGGCACTGTGCTGACAGACAGCATATATACTACCGTGAAATGCGATCATCCACCAATACTGAATATACTCCGTGAAACAAAAAACGGAAAGAAAAAATATGTGGCTGTACCCGGAGACACAACATCTATATCCAAAAAGTATACTTACAAATGGTATTTGAATGATTCATTGGTTACAGCAGGCAGCGAATTTGTATCAATGCAAACATCAAACAAAACATATACTGTAAAATTAATTGCCGATACCCGTGGATTATATAGCTGTACAGATTCCCTTATTACACGGTACGATGAAACCCCGGTATACCAACTGCTTACAAGGTCTCTACAGCCAGTTGCAACAGGTTCATCATTGTTGGTCCGGAATATATTGTACCTGCTTGGTTTGTTGATCATTTTACCTGCTGCTGTAATGGCATATATTTACAAACAATGGAAGATTCCCAAAGCAAAGCAGCATACACAGGCTGTTCTCCCCTCAAAAGGCGCTGCTGATAATAATGATCGCCAGGCCGGACCATTTGCCATTGCATTTAAAAGCCAGGATCATAAAATTGATCCCGGCGAACAGGTAAATCGTTTGGCGGATGGCTTACGTAAACGGCAGTTAAGTGATACATTACAACTTAACCTCAAGAAATCCATCTGTAAAACCATAAAAGCCGGAGGCTTTCCTACATTTGAGTTTTCTCCCAAAACAAAGCCTGTAGATTTTCTTATTCTTATAGATAAGGAATATCCAGACAGTCACCTGGTAAAACTGTTTGAATTTGTTATAGAAAGATTGCGTGCAGAACAGGTAAATATCATAGTATACGATTACTATAAAGAACCCTTATATCTTAACAATACACGTTTTAACCATGTAAGACTACCGCTCGACAGAGTAATTCAATTGTATCCTGACAGCATTTTACTGATGTTTTCGCATGCTCATTACCTGTTAGAACCCCATCAGGCAAGAATTAAGGAATGGGCAGAAGAAAAACTAAAGCAATGGGAAACACAGGTTATCATTACTCCTGTGCCTAAAAAAGACTGGTCTTACAAAGAGATTATTTTACAACGTTCAGGCCTTGTACTTATACCTGCTGATCTGTATCAAAATAATGTGCTCAGGATATTACTTGATGTAATCAGTCTTCAGGTTGAAACTACCAAGCAGGATAAGATAGAGATATCAGAAACCTATTCCGCACGTTACTATAATTTCCAGGACTTTGATGCGCTATCAGAATACCTTGCAAACGAAGCATTGCTGGAATGGGTTTGCGCTACTGCGGTATACCCTCATGTTGACTGGAATGTGACTTTGGCTATAGGCAGCGCACTTGAGAATACAGGTAAGCAAAAAAAACTGATCACATACGAGAACCTCCTGAAAATTTCACGCATAAGCTGGATGCAGGATACTGTGATAGATGATGAATTAAGGCTTGAAATGCTCCGGCATATCACCAATACTACTGAAATAATTGCAAGAAAAGCAATTGTAGTATTACTGGAAGAAATAAAAGACACATTCAAAGAAAATTCATTTGCCAAAGAAGAATACGACCTTCATCACCACAGTAACCTTTTCCTCCTGTATGCTAATGATCAGGCTGAGCCAATACCCGATGAAATACTGATGAAAGTAACGGATTATCTTAAAAAAGGATATTTCGATTGGCCGTATGCCACGTATCATGAAGAGGCTGTGAATACATTGATCAGGCAGCCCAACACTACTTCTTCCATACCCATTAATCGGTATTTAAACGAGCTTAATATTAAAAAAGCGGAAAAAGACAGGCAACGTAATGATGAACAATTGCAAAAAGAAAAAGAAGCGCAGGCAAAACGGAGAAGAATAAAAATGCTTCGCAACATTATTGCTTTATCCTCCTTTATACTCTTAGCATTATCAACTACCTGGCTGTTATATAAGAACGGCTTATTTACATTCAGAAAAATAACCAGGCAGTCGTTGGAAGTAACCCTGCATAATACCACATTGCTGAATCCATTTGGGGAAATATCATTAAGCATTCAAACTGATTCAATTTATACCGGCAAAAAAGTTAACGATTCGGTTTATACATTTCCGGGAATTGTTCAGGCATCATCCGGCAGGCAACCGCTATTAATCATCAATCAAAAAAATTCTCCTGCCCTAACCGCTGCAATCTCAATAGATTCCACTTACGATGCATATATAAGGGAACCTGAGCTTGCAGAAAGAAAACGTTTATCCATTTTTTACAACAACAAAACAAACTATGATGCTGTTCAGCAACAGCTATCAGATGTTTTAGGAATGTATGATATTGCAGCAGCCCAAAGCGCCTTCAGGGATTCTTCAAAGATCATTTACTTCAATGATCAAAGAGCAATGGCAGATTCAATTGCTGATATCATCAAGAAAAACCTGGGAATCGGAATAGCTGTAATTATGGGTACTGGTAACAATGATTCATCCATGCCTGAATTATACCTGGATATGGACCCGGCTGCTTATACCTGCAACATCATTTCTTTCGATGCGGTACCATTGTCATTAAACAATACCTGGTGGGGCGCTGCAAATAACCGCTTTGCAAGGATTGACATAGCCTCAAAACTGATCTATTATTCTACAGGTGAAAAATCAACATACGGCACTTATGCAATAGATGAAATTTGCTTTGACCAGAAAGGAACATACCGGTTTTTAGTACGGGCAAACAACCGGTATCGAGTATTTTTCCTGAAGAACGTTAAGGATATCTCGTTTAACGTGTCTTTGTGCGAGAACTGGTATAATAGTAAGGCTGAAATAACCAACATAGATGAAGCAACCTGCAACAAGTTCAACAATATGACCTTATATTTTGCCAATACTTCTCCAAATATTGTTTCGGCTAATATCGAACAGCATTTTAATTTCTCTACAGGCCAAAGAGACAAGCTGGATAAAATTTTTGCAGGAGTGGAAGACACAGATACCATTAAGATAGAACTCAATATAAATGCCGGGGGCTCAAATATACCGGCTGATCAACGGTTTACTGCACTGCAAAAAGATTTCCCCACCAGTCCTACCAGGGTTTTACATACAACCGGGTATAATATTAAAAACAACATTATACAATGGAGCAGAAAAGATTTTACCGGGACACCGTTTGACAGGGATTTTGCCGTAGTTCAGATAAACAAGGCACGGGTAAATGTCAATCCCTGTAATTATACCTACTATAGTATGCAGGAAGCATTAAGGGTTGCTGACCCTCTGCAAATCTGCAGGTTAAACCTTGAAAAGGAACAACTTACTGCTTTACCGGCGCAGTTGTATAACTTTAAAAATTTGCAGGAGCTGACGCTTGGCACAACATCCATACCCAGGGCTGAAATAGAGCAGTTGCAAAAAGCACTGCCAAAATGCAGAATTGATTTTACAATCATCCCTGCACAGGAAAAGCCCGGGAATACAAGTCCTGTTGAGGAAACCCAGTTGGGCCAGCTTAACCTCGATTCAAAATACAATCTCGATAAAAAAGGTATACCGCTAATCAGTAATATAGCCCGGCAATTAACCGCTAATACTTCAAATAAGATCAAGCTCCGCGTTACAGTTCAGGCACCCCAGGAAAAAATGATGATGCAGGCGCTGAGTGAAATAAAAAACATGTTCTATAAGGAAGGAGTACGGTCTGACTTAAACCAGATAGACAATGATATTATTATTTCCGGGAATGCCAACAGCCTGGTAAAGCCACGAGCAGCCACTAAAAGCAAGACCCAGAATGCTAATGGAACTATCGTATATATAATAGGTATTAACTGGAAAGAAGCAGAATCCAAAAAAGCATACTGATGAGTTCAGAAAGAACATACAGCATGTTAATAAAGAATGAAGAAATTTCCCGATTTCGTATTTCAGATATTATTATTTCTGGCCTCCAACTCCTATCTTTGCGCCAAATTTCAAGAAAGAGATGTTCTCAAAAAGCGTCAAATCCTTATTGGTAGCGGTTTTTAGCCTATTCATATGTTTTTATTCTAATACATCATTTTCCCAGGAACATGAACCAAATCATGCTGCGGAAGCGCAGGGTGAAGCAAAACATGGAGAAGAAGGAGATTTTGACGTTACCGGCTTTATCCTTGATCACGTTAAGGATCACCATAGCTGGCATTTATGGGGGCATACTTCCATTCCTTTACCGGTAATTATTAAAACCGATAAAGGTTTTGAAACCTTCTCTTCCGCCAAACTTTCAAACGAACACCACGAGCCGGTAATATATAATGGTAACTATCCTTATAAATTGATTGAAGGAAAGATCAGGATCATGAACGCGGATGGCGCGGTAGATGAAGAAGCATCAAAAAAAGTATTTGATATTTCTATCACCAAAAATGTGGTTTCTTTATTTCTTACTGTTATTCTGCTGATCCTCATTTTCACTTCTGTAGCAAACGCCTATAAAAAAAGAGGTGTAAAATCAGCACCCAAAGGTTTTCAATCATTTATCGAACCCATCATATTATTTGTAAGAGATGAAGTGGCTAAACCCTACCTCGGCCATCAGTATACGAGGTATATGCCATTTCTTTTAACGATTTTCTTTTTTATCTGGATTAACAACCTTTTGGGCCTGGTTCCGTTCTTTCCCGGTGGCGCTAACCTGAGTGGTAATATCGCCTTTACACTTGCATTGGCGCTTTTCACCTTTGTAATTGTAAACGTAAATGGAAAAAAGGATTACTGGAAGCATATTTTCTGGATGCCCGGTCTGCCCACTTTAATGAAGATATTTTTGATGCCTATTGAGTTACTGGGTGTTTTTATTAAACCCATATCACTCACTATCCGGTTATTTGCAAACATCACTGCCGGACATATTTTAGTGATGAGCCTTATATCACTGATATTTATTTTTAAATCAGTAGCTGCTTCAGCAATGGCAGTTCCGTTTACAGTTTTTATTAGTGTTATTGAGTTGCTTGTAGGTTTTTTACAGGCATTTATATTTGCTATGTTATCAGCTTTATATATAGGAATGGCAATTGAAGAGCATCATGATCAGCATGAAGATATTCCTGTGATATAATAGTTATAAATGTTTTTTATTCACTTTAAATATTAAAAAAATGGTAGTAGGAAGTGTTGCTGCAATTGGTGCAGGCTTAGCGGCAATCGGTGCCGGTATCGGTATCGGTCAAATTGGTAAAGGCGCCGTTGAAGGTATTGCACGTCAGCCTGAAGCTGCTAACGACATCCGCACAAACATGATCGTTGCTGCGGCGTTGGTTGAAGCGGTTTCTCTGTTCGCGGTGGTTGTTGCCCTTTTGGGTAATAGCGCCGGAGCGTAAGACACTTAACGTCTTGTACAGGCTCATGCACAGGGCGGAAAGCCTGTACTTTTTTTGAATTATAACTAAAGTATAATATATACCCATATGCTTCTTGAAATAAATCCATTGGTACTTCCAGACCCAGGTTTGCTGATATGGTCAACACTTGCATTTTTGATCCTGCTTTTTGTATTGGGCAAATTTGCATGGAAACCTATTATGAAAGCCATAGGTGAAAGAGAGAAAGGCATTAACGATGCCATAGCTTCTGCTGAAAAAGTTAAGGCTGAAATGGCACAGTTGCAGAGTGATAATGAAAAATTGCTTGCACAGGCACGCGAGGAAAGAACACAGATATTGAACGAAGCTAAAGCCATTAAAGATAAAATGATCAGCGAAGCCAAAGAACAGGCTAAAGCTGAAGCTGCTAAAATAATGGCAGAAACACAGCAGGCTATTGAAAATCAAAAAATGGCTGCGGTGGTTGACCTGAAAAACCAGGTGGGCAACTTAGTGATTGAAGTGTCTGAAAAAGTATTACGCCGCGAATTGTCTAACAAGGCGCAGCAGGAAACCTACATTAAGGAATTAGCAAACGATATTAAACTGAACTAAAAATTTTGATTTTGAATAAGAGTGAACTACGTTCATTTCAAATTTCAAGTCTCAAATCTCAAATTTAAAAATGCTTCAGCCACGTTTAGCCGGAAGATATGCCAAGAGCCTGATTGATTTAGCGCTCGAGCGGAATCAATTAGAAGCAGTATATGCTGATATGCTGTTTTTACTATCTGTATGCAAGCAAAGCAGGGATTTTGTGAACCTCGTAAAAAGCCCGGTTATTACTGCAGATAAAAAAAATGCTGTTATTGATGCGATTACTAAAGGAAGAGTAAATGATCTTACTGCGGCATTTAATAAATTGCTGGTGCAAAAAGGCAGGGAAAGTATTTTGCCAGAGATCATCAACGCTTTTATTGAGCAGTATAACCGGTTGAAAAATATTCATAAGGTAAAACTTACTACTGCGCAACCCATCAGCGAGGAGCTGAGAAAAGCTATTGAACAAAAAGTAAAAACAGATACTGCACTTACCAATATAGAATTAGAGACAGTTGTAAAAGAAGAATTGATTGGTGGCTTTGTACTTGAGTTTGATAATAAGCTGGTAGATGCCAGCATAATAAGAGACCTGAGAGATATACAAAGACAGTTCCAGAACAATGTGTATATCAGGAATATCAGGTAAGGTTTTTATAAAAACGATTAACAACAATATAAAACAACAGATATGGCAGAAATTAAGCCCGACGAAATAAGTGCGATACTGCGCCAGCAGTTAAGCAATTTTAATGCAGGTGCTGATCTGGAAGAGGTAGGAACTGTGTTACAGGTGGGAGATGGTATTGCACGTATTTATGGTTTAAATAATGTGCGTGCCGGTGAACTGGTTGAATTTGAAAATGGCGTAAAAGCAGTAGCACTTAACCTTGAAGAAGACAATGTGGGCGTGGTATTGATGGGTGATTCAGGTGAAATTAAAGAAGGCAATAAGGTAAAAAGAACCGGCAACATTGCTTCACTTAAAGTAGGTGAAGGATTGGTTGGTCGCGTTATAAATGTATTGGGAGAACCAATAGATGGTAAAGGACCTATTTCTGGTGAACTGTACGATATGCCATTGGAGCGTAAAGCCCCTGGCGTAATCTTCCGTGAGCCGGTAAAAGAACCCCTGCAAACAGGTATTAAAGCGATTGATGCGATGATCCCTGTAGGCCGTGGTCAGCGAGAGTTGATCATTGGTGACCGCCAGACAGGTAAAACAGCCATTGCGATTGATACGATCATTAATCAGAGGGAATTTTACCAGGCTGGCAAACCTGTATACTGTATATATGTGGCATGCGGTCAAAAAGCATCCACCATTGCTAACGTAATGAAAACGCTGGAAGATAATGGTGCAATGGCTTATACTGTTATTGTTGCTGCTTCTGCATCAGACCCTGCTCCACAACAGTTCTTCGCGCCTTATGCCGGTGCTGCCATCGGGGAATATTTCCGCGATACCGGGCGTCCTGCATTGATCGTATATGATGATTTGAGTAAACAGGCGGTAGCTTATCGTGAAGTATCATTATTACTTCGCCGCCCTCCTGGTCGTGAAGCTTATCCCGGTGATGTATTCTACCTGCACAGCCGCTTATTGGAGCGTGCAGCAAAGGTTATTAATGATGATGCTGTTGCCAGGAAAATGAATGACGTACCAGACAGCATCAAACATCTTGTAAAAGGTGGTGGTTCTTTAACGGCATTGCCCATTATTGAAACACAGGCCGGTGACGTGTCTGCTTATATCCCTACCAACGTGATCTCTATTACCGATGGACAGATATTCCTTGAATCAAACCTGTTCAACGCAGGTATACGCCCTGCTATTAACGTGGGTATTTCGGTTAGCCGTGTGGGTGGTAACGCACAGATCAAATCAATGAAAAAAGTAGCAGGTACATTAAAGCTGGACCAGGCACAATATCGTGAGATGGAAGCCTTCTCAAAATTTGGTGGCGACCTTGATGCTGCAACTAAGTTTATTCTTGACAAAGGAGCGCGTAACGTGGAAATTCTTAAACAACCGCAATACAGCCCCTTCACTGTTGAAAAACAGGTTGCTATTATCTATCTCGGTTCACAAGGTCTTTTAAAAGATGTTCCTGTTAATAAGGTAAAAGAGTTTGAAGAGCTTTTCCTGATTGAGATGGAAAATAAATTACCTGAAGTACTGGCTGAATTTAAACGTGGTAACCTGCCCGAAGAAGGCATTAAAAAGATGACTGATCTTGCCAAAAGCCTTATGGCAAGCTATAAATAGATCGTAATAGAAAACGAGTTTAGCACAACCCCGGCACTTAAGCCGGGGTTTTTGCGTTATATATGAGGTACGACCAAATACTTCAAAGACAACTACAAGCGTTATATTATGAAATCATAGAAGAATACACCTATTTGATTAACATATGCTAATCTGGTTTTGGAAAATCGAAGAAAAAAGGGAGTATATCGAAATGAGAATATCTAATGGTAAACACATATTAGCTTTGTTCAGGAATACTATAAAATATTCAATTTAACCTTTTGAGAAGCACTCAAATTCGATAGTATGAAAACGTATTTCTACCCTTTGAGAAAAGCATTTCTAAAAATATTCTTACTGCTTATATGCAGTGCAGGAGTATTTGAAATCGTATATGCCCAGCCTACAGCAACTAATCCGGCCACAGTATCGATGGCCGTATCGGTTGGCCGCCCATGCGGTGGAGGAACCAGCACATGGTCTGCGCATGTTTTCCGATACAATAACATTACCACTACATTATCTGATTACGAAAATTGTATTCCAAGCCTGGCTTCACCGGGATTTAGTATATATGGAGCTGGTATTTCGTTCAATCCATCTGATCATCAATTGTATTACTACAGGTATACCGGTAATAATACTTATGTCTGGCGTTGGACTCCGGGTAGTGGATGCCCTCCAACTACGGCATTATATACTGTGTATAATAATATGGCTATTCTTGGGTTTGCTTTCGCCCCAGATGGGCTTTGTTACCAGCTTATTTTCACAGGAAGCTCTCCTTATGGCTTGGCCTTGCGTACGGTAGATTTCAGTACAGGAACTTTTGGTCCCAGCAAAGCTATTTCCCTGCCTAGCGGGGTGAACATTACACAGCAGTCAGGAGACTTAACACTTACGCCGGATGGTAAGATGCTGATGGTTTGGGATAAAAAATATCTGTCGGTAAATTACCAGGATTATGCTACGCCCAATCCTTTACAGGGTACTTTAATCGCAAATTTATCAGGCGACCAAATCGTTGGTTTAAACTTTGCTGAAGGTAAACTTATCGCCGCTGATGCCAATAATAAATATTGGGATCTTAATATTTTAACCGGTGTTAAAACTGCTGTTACCCAATCCCCTTGCTATCAAAGTAATGACCTTACTGAAATTATATCCGGTGTAGGTGCTGCAAAGAAACTTTCATCTGCAACGCCAACCGGCACTCCTGGAACATACGACCTAAGTTATGATATTACAGTTAAAAATGTTGGAAGCTGGGATATCAGTAATGTGCAGGTTTACGAACTGCTGAGAGCATCAAATACCAGCGCAGGTAATCCTTTTGTTTCAGGGTCAGGTGGTAACACCATAAGTAATTTATCTGTATCATGGGTGTACAACCCGTTAGGATTAGCGCTTAACACTGCATACACCGGTTTAACTACTGCTAAATCGGCCTTACTTGCCGATGGTCAAACTTTACCTAACTACCCATTAGCAAATAATTATTTTATTATTCGTGTATCTTTCAGGGTCAATAATATCACTATTGGTAAAGTATATAATAATAATGCCAGGGTCACAGGTACAGGATATGCCGGGATAGACCTGGAAGATGTATCTACAGATGGCGATAACCCTGATCTTAACAATAACTCAAAACCAGATGATCCCGGAGAAGACAGACCTACTCCTTTCTTTATTGCAACAGTAGCAGAAATGCCGCCTTGCGAAGCATTGGAAAAAATATTATTCCTTCAAAATTTTGGAACGGGCTCTGGTTTGGGTACAACAATACCCGCAGCAACCGGATCTGCCGGAACTGCCGCCACCGATTATACCGGCAGTACAAGTCAACCACTGGATATTGAGCGGTATGCATTAACAAGTAATGCCAATAACGGCAATACCTCAAGGTGGATCAGCCGTACCGATCATACTACAGGTAGTGGTAATAACAGAATGATGGTGGTTAATGCTGACGTAAAATCGAACAGGATCTATAAAGATCAGGTAAATGTTTCATGTGGTAATCTTAAATATTCATTATTTGCATTTGTTTCAAATATTAGTAATTCATCGTATGGTAGTTTTTGTGATGCCTTTGGAGGAATAATAAATCCAAAATTAACTTTTACGGTAAGAGATGCAGCTACAAATAATATAATCACCAACCTTACTACTCCTGAAATTACCAGCAGTGCATGGACTCAGTATGGAATGAAGTTCATAATGCCTTCGGGAATAACCAGTGTGATTATTGAAATTACAAATGCCGCTGCAGGTGGCTGCGGTAATGACCTGGCAATAGATGATATACAATTTGGTCTTTGCGATCCTACACCTACTGTTTCAGTAAACAATACTGCCGGATGTACCAGCGGCACAACTACGTTCAGTGCAGCATTAAGTGACCCGACAGTAATTTCCGGAACAGTATATTATCAATGGCAAAGAAGCAACAACGTCAGCGGACCATGGACGGACATTACATCTGCTACAAGCAGTGATTACACAATAAGTCCTCTGTCGGCGAGCGATATTGGTAAATACTACAGAGTTTTGGTTGGACCGGATTCTGCAGGCGCTTATCTTGACAGAAGTTGCGCATATATATCCGATGCGTTCTTATTGAATGCCAAAACATCATCTACTCCGGCTACAGGCATTTTACGTTCTCCGGCTACAGGATCTATATGTCCGGGTAACGCTATAACCTTAACAAGGGATGGCGGGTCAACAGGCACAAATGCTGTATGGAGATGGTATACCGGAAGCTGTGGAGGCACTCCTGTCGGCACCGGAAACTCAATAACCGTATACCCAAGTGTAACCACAACATATTATGTACGTGCAGAGGGAGATTGTAACACTACAACATGTGCTGCGATAACCCTGAATGTTACTACATGTACTGTGTTGCCGGTAGATTTCCTTCAGTTCAATGCTGTTCAGCAAAGTGGAGGGGTTGACCTCAACTGGAAAATCCTTACAAGTGAACAGATAAGCTACTTTGATGTTGAAAGGTCAACCGACGGAATTAATTTTACCGCGATTGGAAGAGTTACGCAGGAAACGCCTTTCATAGGAACACAAAGCTTTAAATACAGGGATGCGGATATTAATGCAGACAATAATATTTTATACTATCGTATAAAAGTATCAAGCAAAGACGGAGCGCTCAAATACAGTGCTGTCTTATCAGTAAGATTATCAGGTATAAGCAATAATAAAATAAAAGTGAGCCCCAACCCTGCTATATCATCTTTAACAATGAGTTTTTACACAGCGTTACGTGGAAGTGTAGAATACCAATTGATAGATATGACTGGTAAAATTGTAGTTCGCGGACAAAGAATGGTTGAATCTGGTCAAAACAATATAGAAATCGGCCAGTTAAGCAGATACAGTGAAGGAGTGTATACTATACTGATTCGTATTGGCGACAGGTGGGAAAGAGAACGCGTAGTAATCAGGAGATAAATTTCACTGTATAATATTCAGAAAAACAGCATTCTTTTTTTACAAAGAATGCTGTTTTTGCATACATGAGATTTCACTTAGGCATAAGGAATGCACTAAGTAGGGCTTGCTGTTTAACTCACAGCATTTATTTTTTTAGGTTTACCAGTAACCGGGTTAGCCGCCTCTTTTTGTATGGTTTCGCCGAAGGCGAAATTGAAAAAATGCGAAGCATATTTTTTCAAAAGACAAAAAGCAGCGGCGTTCCGGTTACGCAGCCCGCCGGCTGTAGAGGCAAAAAAGAATTATGCTAAAAAAGCTATAGACACTGATTCTTATCGGAATATCATCCAAAATAAGTTAAACAGCAAGCCCTACGTATCCTGTTATCAGGTCTTGCTTACATTTAATACAAAATCTTCTGCAAGTTCATATACAGATTGCATATCCGCTTCGTTCAGATATGGATTGTACAGGGCAATTTCACATTGCTGAACAACCAGTGAAAATTGAGAAACAATATCATTATCCAGTCCTTTCAATTTCATTTGCTGTTCTATTTCTTTTAGATTAAGATTAGCTGAAAATTTATATTTCTCAGAAACATAGTTCCGCAAAGCCCTGTTCAATTCACTGTAAAACCCACGTGAGTCTTGCTGAACAAGCATCAGCTTTGCATTAAACAAGGGGCTGAGAGATACTGAAGATGGATGAGTCACGTCATCCGAAGACAAATCTTTTTTATCGGGAACCTCTCTCTCTCCCGGGAGGTTTGCAATAGCATTCTGATCAGATGTTTTTATATAACGGTAAAGCACATACGCAAATAAAAACAATAAACTTCCGGCAATGAATAGTATCCATGGGCGGGATAATGCAGAAGGCTGTTCCTGGCTATTATCCGGCATCCTGGTAATAAATGCGCTATCCCGCGTAACGGGTGCAGTTGCAGTAATTGTTATTGAATCAGTAGTAATTGTTTTGTATTGATTTGCAACGGGATCGAAAAAAGAAAATTCAACAGGATCAAGCACTATTTCGCCTTTTTGTTTGGGAGTAAAAGTAAATTCATAGGCTTTGTAACCACGCATCGGCACAACATTCTTCAAAAAATCTTCCTTAATATTAGGTTCATAAGCTTCAATGCTTTTCGCCCAATGTATTGCAGGAGTATTCAGCACCCCAAAATTCCCTTCTCCTTTAATGATCACCTTAAATATGGCAGCATCATTTAAAGGAATTTGCTTTTTGCTTACAGCAGATTGAATACTGAATGATCCCACTGCTCCGTTAAAAGTGCCAGGCTTTCCTTCTGGCAAAGGTTTTACCGTTACTGTAACAGGATTACTTCGTATGCTTACATGCTCTGTTGCTATACCACTGCTTTTTATATCGTCCGTTTCAAATGCCCTGAGAAGTGTACTGAGGTTCGCACCATTATTTTTCATCGCGTCATCAGCCTTCAAAAACGTAATCGCGTTTTCAACTTCTGCAGCATCTAATTCCATCTGCCCCGACTGAAGCGGAAAAAGCTGTACTTTACGGATAATGTAGACATTAAAATCCTTACCATTCAATTTTTCAATACTTGAAGGCGCCACAGTTGGATCCAGCATATCATATACACTAAATCCATTGAAAGAAGGTCGTCTTACCACTTTTGATTCAGAACGCAAACGGGTATATAATTTATATGTAGCAACCACAGCTTCACCTTCATAACATGTGG
Organism: Terrimonas sp.; assembly: GCF_003075435.1. Classification (GTDB taxonomy): domain Bacteria; phylum Bacteroidota; class Bacteroidia; order Chitinophagales; family Chitinophagaceae; genus Agriterribacter. The sequence goes on from NZ_QCZJ01000001.1 coordinate 310,131, forward strand.
TTTTATCTACATCAACTTTTATAAAAAGATTTTTCCTGATCTTATCCTGTATATTTTCACCCCGCCTCAAAATATAATCGCTGTATAATTCATGGCGGGCATCATCATCTTCCTCAATAAAATCATACCGCGATTTACCCGGCATTTTCTTCACCAGTATATTCAATGTATTAAATACTAACCGCTTCCCATTTACTTTGGCTGATGCCCCGCTAAAACAATATTTACCGGGAGATGCAGGTTGTACTACATATACAAAAGACAAAGCATTGCTTTTAACACCATTTATGATGGAAGAACTGTTAACATGAGTAGGTCCCTGCACGATTTTGCAACCGGTAAATGAAGGGGGGATAAATTGCTGTACATCATCAGCGTTTTCAACACTAAAGTGCAGTGTTAACAGATCATTGGCAGTAAGTATCTGCTTATTTGCTGACGCAATAACCCTCACCTGTCCTGAAACATATAAGCTCCAGTGCCAGCAGATGAGAAAAAATAAAAAAAACTTACGTAAATATTTTCCTATAGATTTCATTTTATCGTTTCAGCAAAATCAATAACACTTTACAATAAGTACCTGATCAAATATAAGATTTGCCTTTAAGTACGGAAAATAAAAAAGCGGTAAAATTGCGTTAAAACAACTGTATTTCAGCGGGTATAAGCATTATGCTGCTTTAAAAACCGATCTTGCAGGCAACAAAATAACCAAGTGGTTTAAATATCTTGCCTTATTATTGCACCATCATTAATTACTATGTATGCTATTGCTTGGAATAGATGTTGGCACATCTTCTGTTAAAGTATCAGTTATTGATGCTGCAACTACAAAAATTATTGCTTCTGCTCAATTTCCCGAAACTGAAGCAGCAATAATATCAAAACAACCGGGTTGGGCAGAACAGGACCCTGAAACCTGGTGGTCATATACTAAACAGGCTATTAAAAAGGTAAACAGCTCCGGCAAATACAACCCGGATGATATAGTTTCTGTTGGCATTGCGTATCAAATGCACGGACTTGTAGTTATTGATAAAAATAAGCATGCGCTTCGCCCGTCCATTATTTGGTGCGACAGCAGGGCTGTAGAAATTGGAAATACTGCTTTTAATAAACTCGGAGCGGATTATTGCCTTGGTTGTCTCCTCAATTCTCCGGGTAATTTCACCGCGTCTAAATTATCGTGGGTAAAACAAAACGAACCTGAGGTTTATGAAAAAATAGATAAGATAATGCTGCCCGGAGATTTTATTGCCCTGAAACTTACAGGTGAAATATCTACTTCTCCATCCGCCCTTTCCGAAGGAATTTTCTGGGATTTTACAAGTGATGATATTGCTGATAAAATAGTATCCTATTACGGATTTGAAAGGTCATTTATTCCTTCGGTGCAACCGGTTTTTTCAGTACATGGAAAAGTTACAAATGAAATTGCCAAAGAACTTGCATTAAAACCTGGTATTCCTGTAGCATATAAAGCCGGGGACCAACCTAATAATGCACTCTCTTTAAACGTAATGAAACCCGGAGAGATAGCGGCAACGGCGGGAACATCCGGTGTTATTTATGCTGTGAGTGATAAACTTACTTACGATCTGCAGTCTCGGGTAAACAGCTTTGCACATGTTAATCATAATAATACAGCAAAAAGCATCGGTGTATTGTTATGTATAAATGGAACGGGTATTATGAACAGATGGATAAAAGATAACATGGGCAAAGATTTAAGTTATAATGATATTAATCGCCAGGCACAAGCTATTGCATTGGGAAGTGATGGCTTAACTATTCTTCCTTTTGGCAACGGTGCAGAGCGTATGCTTGAAAATAAAATGCCCGGCGCCCAGATAAGTAACTTACAGCTTACCGTACATACATCTGCACATTTGTTCAGAGCAGTGCAGGAAGGTATTGCCTGTGCATTTAAATACGGGTTGGATATTTTAAAACAGAATGGAATTCATCCAACGGTGATCCGGGCTGGCAAAGCAAATATGTTTCTCAGCAAATTATTTACTGATCTTTTTGTAAATTTTACAGGCGTTCCTGTAGAGTTATACGAAAATGATGGAGCGGCAGGCGCTGCTATTGGCGGTGGCATAGGCGCAGGAATCTATAAAACAACACAGGAAGCTTTTGCTTCTTATGCACCGGTTAGTACTACTGAGCCCGGGGAAGCACCTGCTGTATATAACGAAATTTATCAAAGATGGAAAGCGTACCTTGAAAAGAGTTTGGATTGATGAGGTTTTATAAGAAAATATATCTTCTTTTATTTGTTGCACTCATTTCTGTGGCTAATACAACCTATGCCCAGGAAATACAGGGAAGAGTATATGATATCTCACAAAAAATTCCGTTGCCTTTTGTTTCGGTGCTTACCAGTTCAGGAAATGGAACACATACAGATTCTACAGGGTTTTACAGTATAAGAGTAAGCAAGAACGACTCTATCTGGTTTTCTTACCTTGAAAAAGTTACACCAAAATATCCTGTAAATACCATTTCCAATCCCGCCGCCTTTGATATTTCAATACAGTTATCGGCTATTGAACTGCCTAATGTAACAGTAAAAAAACCAAGCTATCACTTTGATTCCCTTCAAAACAGGAAGGAATATGAGAAGATTTTTAATTACCGAAAGCCTGGTTTACGTACAACTTCTCTATCACCGGGTAGTATGGGAGCCGGCGTTGGGGTTGATCTTGATGAATTGATCAATGTATTTCGCTTTCGCAGAAACAGGAACATGAAGTTTATACAGAACTGGCTTATTGAAGAAGAGCAGCAGAAACATATTGATTACCGGTTTAACAGGACCTTTGTAAAAAAGCTCACTGACCTGGACGGGGAACAACTCACTGATTTTATGAAATTTTACCGTCCGATGTATGAATATGTAATAACGGTTAACGATGCTGAATTAGGCATGTATATACTGCAATGTTATAAACAGTATAAAGAGTATAATCAATTCAACAAAGGGAAATGGAAGTTTCCACAGGAACGGGAATGACTTATTATAAATAGTTTATTGGCGCCTGGCTGATTTTCTGTTTTCTACCTGATACTGGCTAATATTTTCCAAATGTGAAATCATTAAATATGCTTTAATAAATACCGTGATTATTTTGTTTTAGCGGGGGTTAGGAAAGCATATTTCACGCAGCGTGACAAAGCCTGCAAAGAAGCATTCATTGTAAACGCTGCTAAATTTTGCGCACTGCAGAAAAAACCATCGACAACATATGGCGGAAAGAAAATATAACAATCTGTTGATTAGCATTTTTGAATACCCAAAAATCACATAAAGAGGATATAATAGGTAATAATAAAGGCAGACTTTTTTGTGAAGTCCGCCTTTATTATTAGAAATAGTTTAGATTTCTCTAATGAAACATATTATTGCTTAACTATTCGTATTGCCTTTTTGTATTTACCATCAACAGCTACCTGCACTACATATATACCTCTTGGCAACCTGGATAGATTAAATCCTTTGTTTAAAGTACCGTTTCCATCTTTTACAAATTCCTGTTGTAATACCTGTTTTCCGCTAATATTATAAACAGTAATACTCGCTTTTCCGTTTAAACCACCGGTTATAGCAATATTCATATCAGATTGAACCGGGTTTGGACTTACCTTGAAATCTAATGACGATTCATCTCTCCTGATTATGTTATCTTCAGCAAGAGCTATAGAGGCATTATCATCTGATCCTATAGTACGGTTGGCAGTTGCTGCCGATTGAACCACTATTTTTGCATCTGCAGAAGAGGACAACCCATTTTTATCTGTTACAGTAAGCCTGAATACATATACGCCCTCCACCAGGTTTGAAAATTCAGTCTCAGCAACATTTGGATTCGCAATTTTATAGCTTGTTGGTCCGGAAACTTTACTCCAGTAATAAGAAACTATGCTGCTGCCCGGTGCTGGGGTTGATGCGGTTCCACTAAGCGTTCTGCTGTTGGTGGGCAACTGTATCACACCACCTCCATTCGCTACTGCTGTAGGCGCTGTAGAAGTAACATCGGCTGCTGCCTGAACTACTATTTTTGCATCTGCAGAAGATGATAACCCGTTTTTATCTGTTACTGTAAGCCTGAATACATATACGCCCTCTACCAGGTTTGAAAATTCAGTTGTTGCTGCATTTGCATTCGCAATTTTATAGCTTGTCGGACCGGATACTTTACTCCAGGAATAAGAAGCTATGCTGCTGCCCGGTGCTGGGGTTGATGCGGTTCCACTAAGTGTTCTGCTGTTGGTGGGCAACTGTATCACACCACCTCCATTCGCTACTGCTGTAGGCGCTGTAGAAGTAACATCGGCTGCTGCCTGAACTACTATTTTTGCATCTGCAGAAGATGATAACCCGTTTTTATCTGTTACTGTAAGCCTGAATACATATACGCCCTCTACCAGGTTTGAAAATTCAGTTGTTGCTGCATTTGCATTCGCAATTTTATAGCTTGTCGGACCGGATACTTTACTCCAGGAATAAGAAGCTATGCTGCTGCCCGGTGCTGGGGTTGATGCGGTTCCACTAAGTGTTCTGCTGTTGGTGGGCAACTGTATCACACCACCTCCATTCGCTACTGCTGTAGGCGCAACATTCGTACTGGTAGTTCCGGCTTTTACAGTAACTATTGTACCGCCGGACACACTTACTCCCCTGCTGTCGGTAACAGTAAGGCTAAAAGTGTATACACCCTCCACTAGCCCGGTAACTGTAGTTGAGACACTGCTGGGATTTGTTATTGCACCAGCAGAAGGACTTGAAGACATTTTGGTCCATTTGTAAGATACTATGGTATTACCGGTTGAGGCAGATGACAATGACCCGTTTAATGTGCAACTATTCGTAGGTAATGTTATGGTTTGTTCTTTCCCGGCATTGGCAGTAGGGGGTGCTGTTGAAGTTGTTGCAGCATTTACTGTTACCGTTACATTTGCTGTAGCAGTACTGCCATTACTATCCTTTACGGTCAACTGATATACATATACTCCGGCCACAAGGTCTGTTAGCTTTGCCTGTAACCCATTTGATATAAGTGTAAGCGTCCCTGTAGTTGGACCAGATACTTTAGTCCAGCTATAGGATGTAATTGTGCCTGAAGTTACTTTTGAGCCGCTGGCATCAAGTGTAACAGTATTTGTAGGCAGCGTAATAATCTGATTTGCTCCTGCACTGGCTGTTAATACAGGTTTGGCAGGCGCCTGCTGAACAGAACCTCTGCTTTTCGATAGCATCCACTCATATACATTTAGTCCATCCTGCTTAAAAGCAGGATCATATGTAGCAGTCCAGCAATCATGCCCACTTTTAGTAAAAATGGTTAATAATGCTTTGGGGGGAGCTGGCACGGTGCTGTTTATCGCATTTACCAATGCCGTAGCGCCACTGGCAGGATTATACGGATCTCCTGTATTATTGGTAACCCAAACAGGCAATTGCGCACTACTGAGATTTGAAAGCTGTGTGGATGTATAACCTGTACCGGGAGTGCATAATAACATTGCTGCAAGCTCTTTGCCTCTGGCAGCAGTTTGAGTTGCATATGCCCATAAAGAAATTCCTCCCATACTTAAACCAGTTACGTAAATTCTTTGTTCATCAACACGATAATTCTGTTTTGCAAACGCAATTATATCTGCAATTGGTTGATCCCATGCAGATCCTGATATTTGAGGCGAAAGGACAATAAATGAATAATTAGACCCACCATATGCAAAGCTGGCCGGAAAAGCATTATCTTTCAATAATTTAGCAATACCAACATTAGTTACCCGTTCCAACACTCCGGGTGTTCCATCGCCGCGTTCTCCTATACCATGGAGAAAGATAAGCAAAGGATATTTTTTTGTAGGATTATTATAATAATCGTTTGGCACAGATTCCATGTATCCACCAACATATTTGGCAATCTTGGTGTACACAGATTTTTGTGTAGTCTGCATCGTTTGAGCAAAACCAGCGACAGAAAAAAATAAGAAAAAAATAGAAAGAAAAGCGGAAGTACGTGCGGATATTGATTTTTTTTTCAGGCACGCGGGATTAACCTTGTTCATGATTTTTTAAGAGATTGAATGGTTTAGAAATAGGGGATTTAGACGTCATTAAAAATTAGAGGGCTATTCTTTCTGATTAAGAAATCGTGAGTAGACTTTACACATAGAATTGGATTTAGTATTTATAAAATTTTTTGTAACTGCGCAAGTATTATACCAAAGTGTTTGTTAAATATTAAATAAGTGTTTTTATTTATAAACATAATAATAATAAATAATATATCGTACCCTTTTTCTCCACTAAATAAAAAATCCTGGTCATTATAGACCAGGATTTTTTATTTATTCTAATTAATTTAATATTTTACCTATTGTTTTACAATCCTCAACGCTTTCTTATATTTTCCATCTATTATAATTTGAACAATATAAATACCAGGGGGTAGTTTAGACAAATTAAACCTTTTATTAAGCGTGCCACTACCATCTTTTGCAAACTCCTGCTGTAATACCTGCGCTCCGCCAATATTATAAACAGCAATATTTGCTTTCCCTTTTAAATCTCCGGTTATAGCAATATTCATATCAGATTGAACCGGATTCGGACTTACCTTGAAATCTAATGACGATTCATCTCTCCTGATTATGTTATCTTCAGCAAGAGCTATAGAAACACTATCACCTGCCCCTATGGTGCGGTTGGCAGTTCCAGCCGACTGAACCACTATTTTTGCATCAGCAGTAGACGATAACCCGTTTCTATCTGTTACTTTCAGCCTGAATACATATACGCCCTCTACCAGGTTAGAAAATACAGTCTCTGCAACGTTAGGATTTGCTATTTTGTAGCTCGATGGCCCGGAAACCTTGCTCCAGTAGTAAGAAGCTATGCTGCTTCCTGGAGCTGGTTTTGATCCTGTTCCGCTGAGGGTTTTGCTGTTGGTTGGCAGTTTGATAACACCGCCTTCATAAACTACTGCTTTAGGCGCAACACTTGCTGCCTGAACTACTATTTTTGCATCTGCAGTAGACGATAAACCGTTTTTATCTGTTACTTTCAGCCTGAATACATATACGCCCTCTGCCAGGTTAGAAAATATAGTCTCTTTAATATTGGAATTTGAGATTTTATAGCTTGAGGGCCCGGAAACTTTACTCCAGTAGTAAGAAGCTATACTACTTCCGGGCGCCGGCGTTGATGCTGTTCCGCTGAGGATTTTGCTGTTGGTTGGCAGTTTGATAACACCGCCCCCATTAACAACCGCCTTAGGTGCAACCTTGGCTGCTGCCTGAACTACTATTTTTGCATCTGCAGTAGAAGATAACCCATTTTTATCTGTTACCTTCAGCCTGAATACATATACTCCTTCTACCAGATTTGAAAATACAGTTGTTGCTGCATTTGCATTCGCAATTTTATAGCTTGTCGGACCGGATACTTTACTCCAGGAATAAGAAGCTATGCTGCTGCCCGGTGCTGGGGTTGATGCTGTTCCACTAAGCGTTCTGCTGTTGGTAGGCAGCTGTACCGCACCGCCTCCATTAGCTACTGCTTTAGGTGCAACATTCGTAGTTGTAGTTCCAGCTTTTACTGTAACTATTGTACCGCCGGACACACTTACTCCCCTGCTGTCAGTAACAGTAAGGCTGAAAGTATATTTACCAGCAACTAAACCTGTAACAGTAGTAGTAACACTGTTAGGATTTGTTATTACGCCCGCAGAAGGACTTGAAGACATTTTGGTCCATTTGTAAGACACTATGGTATTACCGGTTGAGGCTGATGACAATGACCCGTTTAATGTACAACTACTCGTAGGTAATGTTATGGTTTGTTCTTTCCCGGCATTGGCAGTAGGAGGTGCCGTCGAAGTTGTTGCAGCATTTACTGTTACCGTTACATTTGCTGTAGCAGTGCTGCCATTACTATCTTTTACTGTTAACTGGTAAGTATATACTCCTGCTACAAGACTGGTAAGTTTTGCCTGCAATCCATTTGAAATCAATGCGAGCAATCCTGTAGCGGGTCCTGAAATTTTAGTCCAGCTATAGGATGTAATTGTGCCTGAAGTTACTTTTGAACCGCTGGCATCAAGTGTAACAGTATTAGTAGGTAAGGTAATAACTTTATTAGTCCCGGCATTGGCTGTAAGCACGGGCTTTGGTGTAGTAGTTTGTGCAGTGCCTCTTTTCTTTGAAAGCATCCATTCGTACACATTTAATCCTCCCTGTTTAAAAGCAGGGTCATATGTGGCAGTCCAGCAATCATGCCCGCTTTTAGTAAAAATAGTTAATAATGCTTTGGGAGGAGCCGGCACGGTGCTGTTTATTGCATTTACCAATGCCGTAGCGCCGCTGGCAGAATTATACGGATCCCCGGTATTATTGGTAACCCAAATTGGAATTTGCGAACTACTAAGATTTTTAAGCTGAGCTGCAGTAGCACTGGTGCCGGGAGTGGCCAATAGCATAGCTGCTATTTCTTTACCCCTGTCAACTGTCTTTGTTGCATAGGCCCACAATGAAATCCCTCCCATACTTAACCCCGTTACATAAATTCTTTGTTCATCAACACGGTAATTCTTTTTCGCAAATTTGATGATATCTTCAATCGGAGTATCCCATGCAGAGCCCGAAATCTGCGGAGAAATCACTATAAAAGAATAACTGGTGCCTCCATATGTAAAACTCGCCGGAAAGGTTTTATTTTTCAACCTTTGAGCAATACCCACATTTGCAACCCGCTCCAACGCTCCGGGTGACCCATCACCACGCTCTCCGATACCGTGCAGAAATATAATCAAAGGATATTTTTTTGTAGGGTTATTATAATAATCATTGGGCACTGATTCCAGATATCCACCAATATAATTATCAACCCTGGTATACACAGATCGCTGTGTAGTTTGCATTGTTTGGGCTGAAATAATATTAATAAATGAAAAAACTGCAATAATTGTTAAAAGGAAAAACCTGATTTTTTTGACGTTTCGGATAACAAGATTAAAACGCCAGGGTAATTGATAATTCATTCTTCAAATAATTTTTATGAGTAAATACTGATTTTTTTAAGGCATGCAGATTATCAGATAAGTATTACTCCGAAGAAAATGTGTTGTTTTTTAGAAACAACTCTGAGGTACAGTTTGGACATTGTAAATGGATTTGGATTATATTTTAACAAAGTTCAATGAGCAACACAAGGATTATACCAAAGGGACTATCATATGCTAAAAGTGGAAAACTCTTATGAGGTTTTTAAAAATAATAATAAGTTATTCTTATTTGTACTGAAATATCTTATTACCATAATCTTCTGATAACCAGTGCTTATAAAATCAATTGACAAATGATAAAATAATCAGCCCTTAAATGGCATACTATTTTATCATTATTTATATCGTGTTTAATACCACGTAAAAGCAAGAACGTCTTTCATATTTTTATATAACTCTATTGTAGATTTGATACGCAACATACAAACCAATCTCCTTTTAGACTATCTTTATATTACTTCTTACAAATTCTCCGATTCCTCTGATACAACAACATTGCTTATAAACCAGGGCAATTTTTAAATCCTTTATTTCTCAACACTTTATATAGTTATGAACAGAGAAATAAATACCCGGCAGGAAAAAAGATACATTACAATCAAGGCAAAGCCCTTGGTTTCGATTATTACGCTTAACTGGAACCAAACGGAAGCTACGCGCCATTTTTTGGAATCTACCCGAAAGCTTGCATATCCCCATTATGAAATTTTGGTTTGCGATATGGGCTCGGCAATTGATCCCGGCCCTCAGATTTATAAAGGCAATTATGCCAATACCCGGTTACTAAGGGCAGACAATAATATGAAAGCAGAAGGTGCCGCCAACTGGGCTGTTGCGCAGGCAAAAGGAGATTTTATCCTTTTCATGAATAATCATACAGAAGTAACTGAACATCTGATTGAAGATCTGTTAACTCCGCTTGTAGAGGATACTACTGTTGGTGCAGCTTGTCCCAAAATATATTCATACAAAAATAGAAACGTAATTGAGTATGCAGGGTCTACCTCGCTTAACCCTTTAACAGGGCGAACGTATATAATCGGCAGCCGTCAAAAAGATAATGGACAATATAATAAGCAGGTTTATACTAATGGGGTATATTCCGGTGCAATGATGATGCGAAAAAGCATGATAGAAAAAGCGGGTGTGCTTCCACGTAATTTCTTTGTTTATTTTGATGATGCGGAAATCAGCGCCAGGATATTGAAAAGCGGGTATAAAATATTATATCAACCCGGGGCAATTGTGTACAGCAAACATTCTGCAACAACCAAATGTGCAACAGCAACAGAAGTATTCTATAATACCCGTAACAGGATTATGGCCATGCGCAATAATTCAACAACCGCAGGATTCTCGGTTTTCCTGCTTTTCTTCACACTTTTTTTCGCGCCATTTAATATTGCGAAGTATACGGTTACAGGAAAATCCGGGCACCTTAAAGCATTCTTTAAAGCAATAACCTGGCATCTTAAAAAAAGAAAATCCAGCCTCCGGTTTTACGCTAATCTTTAAAGCATGCTATAAATTTTCCCAGGTTGTTTTAGCAAAATGCTCAAGCGAAGGATCGCGTGCACCCATAAGCAGCAATACACAATTATTTGTGAGGTGACTGCGTACAGCATCTAAAAAATCATTTCTGTCCTCTACAAAAAAAGCACTGGCATGCATTGCTTTCAGATCACCAATAAGATCATTAGCTGAAATGTTCTTCTCCGCCGTGCCTCCGGCATAAAAAATTTCGCTCATCCATATCTCATCTTCTTTCCTTAATATGCTGCCTATATCATGCACAAAATCATGCCGCAAAAATCGCGTTGGCCCATAACCGTGAGGCTGGAACCAGGCTATTACTTTCGGAGCTATATTCTGACATGCCGCAATAGAAGCTGCACATTTTGCAGGATTGTGCGCATAATCATCAATGACAATTACACCATTCTTTTCTCCTAGCAATTGATGACGGCGGTATATGCCTTCATAGCTTTTTAAAGCCTGGGCACAGGTTTGGAGTGGCACTCCAAGCAATGCAGCAACAGCAGTGGCAGCAAGCGCATTCTCCATATTATGCCGGCCAACAGTATGCAAAGAGAAATCGATGCCATTAATCTTAAACTGTATATCTAACCCCTTTTGTTTAAAATCGGTAGCTATAAATGCCGCATCATCATTTTCATCAACCGAAAAATTGTACCTGTTATCTTTTGAAAGCTTTGCTGCAAGCGGGTGTGATTGGTTTACGATAAATATATCCTTTGTGTTTCTTTTAAACACATCAAAGATATCCATAAGCACATCAATTTCTTTATGGTCTTTATCAATATTCAGTAGTACGCCTATTTCTGCTTCATATTGCACAATAGACCCGTCACTTTCATCAGCTTCAATTACAAGCCATTCGCCATTCCCGGTTTCTGCATTACCTATCTTACCTTCCTTAATTAAGCTCACCAGCCCTGCGCCGCTGATAATGCCAGGTTGCATTCCCGCATATTTTAAAACATCAAACAGCATGGCACTGGTGGTGCTTTTGCCGGAAGTGCCTGCTACGGCTATCGTTCTTCTGGTTGTTGCTATATACGCAAGCAGCTCCGATCTTTTAATAATTGGAATATTAAGCTGCCTTGCCTTTCGCACCTCTGTCACAGTATCTTCAATTGCGGCAGATGCTATAACAATATCAATGCCCGGCGTTATAGCTTCTCCATTCTGTACATAACAACGAATGCCTGCTTCTTCTAATTTTACCTGGGTTTCGTTCTTGCTGTCGTTCGTAAAATAACGATCAGAACCCGATACATTTTTACCAAGCCCCACAAGATATTGCGCCAGGGCGCTCATCCCGGTACCCGCCACACCAATAAAAAAGAAATTTTTGCAACCGCTTATATCTACCATTATTACATTTCATTTTTAAGTAAGGTTATACTGAAAAATTTCAGCATACAAATAGAATGAAAATTTTTATAACGATGGCATTAGTTCATTTTATATTACATTTAAACATTTATTTTTTGAATGAAACCAAAAAGCACATTCAGCAAGATTGTTTTCAACCTTACCTTTTGGGTTTTGCTTGCCATTATAGCGGCCGTCATACTCGGCCATTTTTTCCCGGCCACTGCTATTAAAACAGAATGGATGGGAAAGACCTTCATCAACATCATTAAAGTTTTTATTGGACCCATCATTTTCCTGACTATTGTACTGGGCATAGTGGGCATGGGCAATTTAAAAAAGGTTGGAAAGATAGGGTTAAAAGCTGTGCTGTATTTTGAGGTTGTTACAACTTTTGCGTTGGTATTGGGTATTGCATTCGCCTTATTTTTTGAGCCGGGTAAAATAGACAAAACCGGGCTTCCTATGCAGGATGCATCAAAGTATGCCAAAGAGGGGCATAGTGATTTCAGCTGGATAGCTTTTCTGAAAGAAAATTTCACTTTACAGGTGTTGATCGTTGCGATAATTACCGGTATTATCTTAAGCCAGGTTAAGCACAGGGAAAAAATATTGAAATGGCTGGCAATGATAACGCATTATGTATTCAGGGCACTGAAGTATGTAATGTACCTTGCGCCATTTGGGGCATTTGGGGGAATGGCTTTTACTGTAGGAAAATTTGGTATTAAAACTTTAATACCGCTCGGTAAGCTGATGCTAACCATGTATGGAACAATGGCTGCTTTTATTTTCATTGTACTCGGGTTGATACTAAAATATTATAAGCTCAGCATCTGGAAATTCCTTGTTGGTATAAAAGAAGAGTTACTTATAGTGCTTGGCACTTCATCTTCAGAATCTGCGCTCCCTTCCTTAATGAACAAGCTCGAAAAAATGGGTTGCAGCAAGTCTGTGGTTGGTCTTGTTGTGCCAACCGGGTATTCATTCAATCTCGATGGGACATCCATATATCTTTCAATGGCAATTATTTTTTTAGCGCAGTTATATAATGTTCATCTTTCGTTTTGGGAAATGGCTTCTGTGGTAGGCATTTTAATGATCACCTCAAAAGGAGCGGCCGGCGTTACCGGCAGTGGTTTTATAATACTTGCTTCAACCTTAACTGCTTTACATAAAATCCCTTTAGAAGGGCTGGCATTTTTACTGGCAGTAGATAAATTTATGAGCGAAGCAAGGGCTATCACCAATATCATTGGCAATGGTGTGGCTACGCTTGTAATATCAAAAAGTGAAAAGGAATTTACATATCCCCTTTCACCTGTTAAGGCTTCTGATTAAGCTTATTTTTTTGCGGCAAATATCTGGGTCCAGCAATTGCCTATACGCCCCACGCCCATCTCTTTAAAGCCGGCATTCATTATATTTTTACAATGCCCTTCACTTTTTAACCAACTGTTCATCACAATGCGTTCGGTAGTTTGCCCAAGCGCTATATTTTCTCCATATGTTATCCAGGAGTACCCTGCTGCTGTAATTCTTGCCCCGGGATTGCTGTTATCGCTTCCTTTATGATCAAAATAATTGTTCGCTTTCATATCCTCACTATGAGCATAAGCAGCTTTTCCTAAAGCATCATTCCATGTTAATTCATTAACCGGAGGCATATAGGTTGCCCCGCAATTGCAGCCGTTTTTCCTTACTTCATTTACCATTACCAGTATATCAGCAGCATTTACGCCGTAAGCAAAATCCGGTTTTTGTACTTCTTCGGGTGGCGCACTATCCACTATATCATCTTTTTTACAAGAGAAAAGTAATAACATCAGGATAAGAAATACTGAGGCGCTTTGCAGTTTTTTCATCAGGAACAGAAGATTTATATATAAACGAAAAGCGGCTTCGGGCGTATATTTAACATATGATAATTAAATAAATCACCTTTTACATCCTGTTCTATATCACTTTGCTTACAGCATAATAAATTTCTATCTTACCGTCATGAAAAATATCTTCGCTTTCATTCTGCTCATTTTAAGTATAAAAGCTGCAGCCCAAAAGGAAGAATCTCCTGATAAAAAAAGTACTGATTTTTCAAAATTCCGCATACATAAAATCACTTTACATAAACCATCCTTTACTGTAAGCGCAGGATGTATGTTTTCTGATATAATAGTAGAAGATAACAGGTTTGACACAAGTACTTTAGGATTTATGCACAAAGGAAGTGTTGATCCCAAGAGTGTGATAAGATTAAAAAACGGTTTTACTAACGAAATACGCAATTATTTAATTTCTTCCATAGATCGCCCGGTTGCAAATTATACTGCTTCATACAAATTGATCTGCATCATAAAAAAGCTATGGCTTTCTGACGAAATTTATGATGAAAAAGAAGATAAGTATCAGCATTCGCCCATAACAAGCGAAAGTGGTATTATATTCAGAATTGAATACTTAGCGGAGAAAGACAACTTCTACATCCCATTATATAGACTTGACAGTACCATAACCGGAGATAAAAACATTCATCGTGATGCTGATCTTTATATTGAAGATGCGCTAACGTTAAGCTTATCAAAGCTCAGGCTTTTTACAGAATCCAAAATAGAACAAATAACAAAAAGATACACCCCCAGCCAGGTTGAACAATATAATAAAGAACGATTCAATATAGCTATACTAAATGATACTTTACAAAAAGGTATATACCTCACATTTGATGAGTTAAAAAATAATAAACCATCTGTAAAAGAATTTGTTGTAAAAGCCGGGGAAAAAAATGATGATATATACATAAAAGATGCACTCGGAAAAGAAATACTGATAAGAGAATTATATGGATATTCTGATGGAAAAAATATTTTTATAAGTTCCGCAGGAAGTTTTTTCAGGCTTTACCGAAGTGGAAATACATTTAATTTTTATGGAGCCAAACTGCTTAAAAAGGTTAGGGATTTCAGGTTAGGAGAAACGGCAGCGGCTGCCCTTGTTTTTGGTGGTGCCCCTGCCCTGATTCCATATAATACCACTAAACCAGGCTATAATTTTAAACTTACCCACAATCCTTACCAGCTTGATATGGAAACAGGAGATATTTATTAAAACTCCCTCATTCTTTAACTTTTGTCTATACCATTATATTTATCCTTCCGTTTACCTTTGTAACTCCTTTAAAATAATTTACTATGCGCCATTTATTTATTGCAGCCTTAGTAATTGCCTCATTGCAAAGCCAGGCTCAGTTAAAAAGTTTTATCATTTCCGTTAAAGGAGATACGCTTAACCGGGTTGATAAAAATGATAAAAAGCAGGGCCCCTGGGTAGTGCGGGTAGAAGAATTGCGGGGAGAACCCGGCTATGAAGAAGAGGGCTATTTTGAAGATGGCAAAAAAGAGGGGACATGGAGAAAATATGCACTCTCAGGCGACCTGGTAGCCATTGAAAATTATAAATGGGGTGAAAAAGACGGGAAACAGCAATATTATACCAAAATGGGGGATTTGCTGCGTGAAGAAAGCTGGCGTGCAACTAATCCTGAAAATCCTTATGACAGCGTGCAGGTGCCAGATCCTGAGATTCCTGATAAATGGGAAATGAAAATTGTAAAACTTGAAGTAGCGTCTGTTGAGCATGGTACCTGGAAATTTTATGATCCTGGCACTGGCTTTATTACCAAGCAGGAAACTTATTTCTTTGGACAGAAAGACAAAGGAAATATGAAAACAGCAGACTCAACCGCAACCGCCAAAAAGCCTGTAGAAAGACCCAAACAGGTAGAAGAATGGGAGAAAAAGAACAGTGGTAGGAAAAAGGTAAAGGTCAGGGATGGTTCTACCAGCTATCAATAGTGCTTTTTGTTCTATTTTTGCGTACAATTGTTTTTGAATGGCAAAGTTTACCACGGTTCTATTCGTTATTATAGCTATTGCATCTATTGGTTGTTCCGAAACAGATAATTATAAAAAGCCGGATGACCCATTAGAAGCCGGCCGGGATTTTATTCGCTTTGCGCTTGACGGTAATATGCGCCAGGCAAAGTTGTTTATATTGAAAGACGGAACAAATGAAATGCTGTTTGAAAGAAACGAAAAAATGTATAATGCTTCCTCTAAATCAGAAAAAGACGGATATAAAGAAGCAAGCATTATCATAAATAAATCCCAGGATCTTAATGACTCAACTACCATCATTAGCTATTCAAATTCCTTCAAAAAAGAAAACAACCAGATAAAACTGGTAAAACAAAATAATGAATGGTGGGTTGATTTTAAATATAATTTTACAGGAGACTCTACAAATGTTATAGAAAAATAATTCTGTTCCCAGTCCGTTTATAATTTTCTTTTTAAAAAATATTTTCTTTATGATGACAGTATTACACCCCTGGCATGGCGTTGAACCCGGCGACAATGCACCACGTATTGTTAACGCGGTAATAGAAATTCCGCAAGGATCAAGGCAGAAATACGAAATTGACAAACCAAGCGGTTTGCTTAAATTAGACAGGGTGATATACTCTTCATTCTATTACCCAACCAACTATGGGTTTATTCCTCAAACTTATGGTGATGATAAAGATCCTTTGGATATACTGGTGATTTCAAGCCTTAGTATTCAGCCGTTATGCCTTGTGCAGGCTAAAGTGATTGGCGTAATGCAGATGATTGACAGCGGAGACGCTGATGATAAGATCATTGCAGTTGCCAACAATGACCCTGGTGTAAACTACATCAACAACATTGAGGAAATGCCGAAGCACTTTTTTAGTGAACTGCGCCAGTTTTTTGAAGAATATAAAAAGCTGGAAAATAAAACCGTTAGTGTAAACGAGTTCCAGGATAAGGCAACAGCCCTAAAAATTGTAGAAGAAGCTATTGTTTTTTATAAGCAGAATTTCGGCGGAAAAAAATAGCAGCAAAAATCAAAAACAATATTATCTCCATTTTATTTTGTGGAAATGGAGATAAGCTGCATCTAAACATTAATAACATACTTTCCTGTTTTGATTGCTTCTCAATCCAACCATATAACAGATGCCGGCTTATTAGAGCTTTACCATAAAGATGGTAACAATGAATGGCTTGGGATCCTTATGCAGCGATACACGCTGCTGTTATACGGTGTATGCATGAAGTACCTGAAAAATGAAGAAGAAGCGAAAGACGCCGTACAGCAGATTTTTTTAAAAGCTATTTCAGAATTGCATAAGTACCAGGTAACTTATTTTAAAAGCTGGCTGTATATGGTAGCCCGAAACTATTGTCTTATGCAATTAAGAGACAAGGGCAAGAACGCCGTTCCTGTTACAGAAAGGATGGTAATTTCTGAACCTGAAGAAATTGACCCGGTTATACTGCACAGGCAAAAAGACGAGACACTTGAAGCAATGGAAGAGGCCTTGCAGGAACTGAATGAGGATCAAAAAAAATGCGTATCTTTTTTCTACCTGCAAAAAAAATCATATACTGAAATAGCGGATATTACAGGCTATACGCCTATGCAGGTAAAAAGCTATATTCAGAACGGTAAGCGGAACCTGAAAATCATCCTGGAAAAAAAATTAAAGCAAAAGGGAACAGAAAGATAATGAAGGTTTATGAACAGTGATTTGTTTAACATATTATCGCAATCAAAAGATATTGACCAGCAGAAGTTGCTCGACTATCTGCAGGATAAACTTTCCCCGGAAGAAAGACATGAAATAGAAAAGCTACTGGTAGATGCGGACTTTGAAAGTGATGCCACTGAAGGATTATCCAGTGTAAAAGATAAACAACAATTACCTGTGATAATGAATGAGCTGAATAAACAGCTTGTTCAGAAATTATCTAAACGCCGCAAAAAATCCATTCTCAAAAAACCTCTTCCGAATATTTTAATACCGGCCGTTGCTACAATCATCATCCTGTTGCTGATAATGATGTTTTATTTATTGTTGAGGAAGTATCTTTAAAAACGCCAACAACGCACTATTACTGGTTTGTTGTTTGTAATTTATAGTTGGCAAAATCAGTAACGTTAAAATTACAAACCATAAACTACAAATCCGGCACCTGCAACCTGTTTCCTGGTTATATTAATTTACACTATCCCGCCTTTTGTTCAGCCATAACCCCATTGTTATGTTAGAAATAATTGTAGGAGCAATACCAATCTTTGAATAATATTGGCCCGAAGCATTTACATCCGTTGATTTACCAATCCTGCAACCCGGCCCTATATACAAATCAAGGCTAATGCGGTTTTTGTAATTGCGTTGAAAGCCCCAGGCTATACCAATATTATGCACTAGTCTTTTTCTTGTTTCATCATAATAAGCATCAGATATAGCCACATCTGTAATGGATGGTATATACACAAATGAAAAATAATTCATGTTGTTGAGAGAGGTGGTATATCCCTTATCAGTCCGCCTTTTTCCATTATAGTAATAACGGTATGCCGCTTCAATACCCGGCACAAGATTAAAATAAAAATTACTGCCAAAATTTGATGAATAAGAAAATGCAAAATCTGGTGCCAGGTACGCTCCGGCAACCAGTGTTTGCCTGTAACCTATTCTCTTTTCATAACTTACACCAGGTGCAATAATATTAACCTTAAAAACATTTTCTGCGTCAGGAGCATCTGTCTGCGCCATCGCTTTATCAACTATTAATTGACCAATTAGCATACAAGCTATTGACCAGATCGTAGCACACCTCATAACACTGATATTTTATATTCAATATACCCTGTTAATACAGGAAGGTTAACTAAGATTTGGTATTAGTTTGTGGTTTATGGTTTGTGGTTTACATAAACTATAAACCACAAACCTCTGACCATTAATTCCTCACTGGCTTCCCTCCTTTCAACACACTCTGTATACGCTCCAGTGTTTTCTTTTCACCGCAAAGGCTGAGGAATGCTTCTCTTTCCAGGTCTAATAAATATTGCTCACTTACTAAAGAAGGTTCGCTGAGGTCGCCGCCGCACATTACATAGGCAAGTTTTTTTGCTACCACGCCATCATGTTCTGTGGCATAATTGGCACGCTGCATTCCGTTGATGCCCGCATACAATGCGCCCAGCATCGACCTGCCTCTTACCAGTATATGTGTACGCTGTACCGGCATAGTATAACCATTATCATATATTTCTATCACGCTGTTTTTAGCGGCTGCAATTCTCCTGTCTGGATTAATAATTACTTCATCATGGCCTTTTCTCAATATACCCAGGTCAAATGCTTCAAAAGCGCTGGTAGATACTTTAGCGGTAGCTATAGTTAAAAAACGATTTTTTAATGGAATAGTATCTGGCTCATCTTCCTGCAATTCATCAGCAGCGCGCAATACAAATTCTTTTGTGCCTCCACCTCCCGGTATCAATCCTACCCCAAGCTCAACCAAACCAATATATGTTTCAGCGGCAGGCATTACTTTATCACTATGCAGGCTGAGTTCACACGCACCGCCTAAGCTCAATGCATGTGGGGCAACCACCACGGGAATGCTGGAGTATCTTGCACGCATCATCGTATTCTGAAATGCACGCACAGCCATATCCAGTTCATCAAATTCCTGCTCTACTGCAAACATAAATATCATACCCACATTAGCACCTGCTGAAAAATTCTGCGAATCATTTGCTATTACAAGCCCTTTATATTTTTCTTCTGCTAATGCAATGCCTTTATTAATACCTTCCAGCACCTCCCCTCCTATTGTTCCCATTTTGGTATTCCACTCCAATCCCAATACATCATCACCCAAATGATATACATTCGCAGCACTGTTTTTCCAGATGGTTTGTCCCACAAAATTCTTCATCACTATAAAAGCGCTTTCCGCTCCTTCCGCAACAGTTGACAGATAGTTGCTCATTGCCGGAGAATAACACCATTTCTTTCCTTTCTCAATTTTATAGAAAGAAGTATTGCCTTTTGCAAGCATATCATCAACCCAGGCTGCTACAGTAAAGCCTGCATCTTTCATTGCCTTTACTGTTTTTTCAACGCCCAATATATCCCATGTTTCAAAAGCGCCTATCTCCCATCCGAATCCTGCTTTCATTGCATCATCAATCGGGTATATTTCGTCTGAAATTTCGGGTATTCTGTGCGAGATATAAGAGAATAGACTGTAATGAAACCGGAGATAAAATTCACCTGCTTTATCCTGCCCGCTAACGAGCATCTTTATGCGTGTCTTTAAATCATCCATTGGTTTTGCAGCTTCAACACCTGCGAACTTCGGCTTTTTACGCGGTTCGTATTCCATTGTTTGCAGGTTCAGCACCAATATTTCTGAAGCGCCGCCGGCGCCTTTTATTTTCTTAAAAAAGCCCTGTCCTGTTTTATCTCCTAACCATTTGTTGGCAACAATTTTTTCGAGCCATGCAGGTATAGTAAAAATTTCTTTCGCTTCGTCGTTGGGACAGTTATCATGCACGCCAACCGCCACTTTTACTAATGTATCTATCCCTACCACATCTGCTGTACGGAAAGTTGCAGATTTAGGCCTGCCAAATATCGGGCCTGTCAACGCTTCTACTTCATCAATGCTCAACCCAATATTATCCATTATTTTAAAAATAGACATGATACTGAACACTCCTATCCTGTTAGCTATAAATGCAGGAGTATCCTTACAAAGCACTGTTGTTTTGCCAAGAAACAAATCACCATAGTGCATTAAAAAATCCACGACTTCTTTATCAGTATATGGTGTGGGAATAATTTCAAGCAGCTTCAGGTAACGCGGTGGATTAAAAAAATGCGTTCCGCAGAAATGCTTTTTAAAATCTTCACTTTTCCCCTCCGCCATCATGTGTATGGGGATACCTGATGTGTTTGAAGTAATAAGCGTTCCCGGCTTACGGTATTTATCTGCTTCTGAAAGCACAGATTGTTTTATATCCAACCTTTCTACCACTACTTCTATTACCCAATCATAACCGGCAATATCTTTCATGTTATCAGTAAAGTTGCCGGTCTTTATTTTCTTTACCGCGTCTTTGGTATATACCGGCGAAGGATTTGATTTTATCGCGGCAGCAAGCGCGTCATTCACTATCCTGTTTTTTACTGCTGTAGTTTCCAGTGTAAATCCTTTGGCTTTTTCAGCATCGTTCAATTCTTTTGGTGCAATATCAAGCAACAAAACAGGTACACCAATTCCTGCAAAATGGCAGGCAATTCTTGAACCCATAACGCCTGAGCCAAGCACCGCTATTTTTTTAATGACACGTTTCATGTGTATATTTTTACAAAATAGTTAGCTAAACAACTAATTTATTCCGAAGGTAATATAAAATTGTTGTAGAATGAAACGTGATGATGCTTTAAAAACTAATGTTAATTTCGGGTATGTCACGTAAGGATGCAACGGAAATATTCCTGGCAGGAGTAGAAGCTGTAAAGCCGGCTAATTTTATACCCGCACATATCAGCATTGATGATCAGTACTTATATATCGGGTCATCAGATATGCTTCATTCTTCTTTAAAGAATATATACGTTGCGGCGGCGGGCAAAGCCGCCGCCGCAATGGCACTGGAAACAGAAAAAATATTAGGTGACCTCATTACAGAAGGGCTTGTTGTTACAAAATATAAACATGCGCTTCCATTAAAAAAGTGCAGAACAATTGAAGCCGGGCATCCTGTACCTGATAACAATAGTATAACAGGCGGAAATGAATTATTATCTCTTTTCAAAAAAGCCGGGAAGAATGATTTGATCATAATGCTGGTAAGCGGCGGCGCATCGGCGCTGGTTGCAGATTGCCCTCCGGGAATCAGCCTGGGCGATATTCAGCAAACCGTTCAGCTGCTGTTAGGTTGCGGAGCGTCTATTGATGAAATAAATACGCTACGAAAACATTTGTCTTTACTGAAAGGTGGACAACTATTGAAGCATACAGAGGCGACTATTGTATCGCTTATCCTGAGTGATGTGCCCGGCGATGACCTTTCAGTGATTGCAAGCGGACTAACGGTTGCAGATAACAGCAGCTTTGAAGATGCCGGGGAAATTATAGTGAAATACAGATTGACTGATAAACTCCCATCAGGCATTCGCCAATGGTTACAAAAAGGCGTTGAAAAATTAATACCTGATACACCTGAACCCGGAGATGAAATTTTTAAAAAAGTAAATAATATTATTGTCGCCAATAATGACATCGCTTTGCAGGCAGCGGCGCAAAAAGCGAAACGGCTTGGTTATGCTGCACAAATAGTTCCAGAACAGCTATCAGGTGAAGCGGCGAATAAAGCAATAACCTTTATAGCGCAATTGAATACGCTGGGAAATAAAGAAAAGATATGCCTGTTATGGGGTGGCGAAACAACTGTAACATTAAAAGGCAGGGGCAAAGGCGGAAGAAACCAGGAGTTTGCCCTGGCGGCTTTGTGCGCTACTGAAAAAAATAATAAAACCAGTTTAAAAAACATTACGATACTTTCTGGCGGAACAGACGGTACAGACGGACCTACCGATGCAGCAGGTGCTGTTATTGATGAACAAAGCCTTTTGCAAACTACGCTTAACCCTTGTGACTATCTTGCCAGCAACGACGCTTACCATTTTTTTAAACAGGCAGGAGGGCTCTTAATCACAGGGCCAACACAAACCAATGTGATGGATATTGTCATAGGATTAATAAATCCTGTATAAGTAGTATAAATTAGCAATATCCTCCTGCATATATTAATTTTGCGCAATCAAAATAATTATGATTACAGAGCACCAGGAACTGTTGGCTGGCTGGGGCAATTACCCTGCAACAAAAGCATTAGTGGCTAACCCCCGTTCTGAAAAAGAATGGAAGGAAATAGTAAATCACGGAAATATTATACCCCGCGGCTTGGGAAGAAGCTATGGCGACCAGGCCATTAATGAAAACAAGCATGTAGCGGTAAGTACCTGTATGCATCATTTTCTCAGATGGGATGAAACTTCGGGTGTACTTGAATGTGAGGCAGGAGCAAGCCTTGAAGAGATCATTACCACATTTGCACCACGCGGCTGGCTGCCAATGATCTGCCCGGGAACAAAATTTGTTACCATTGGTGGCGCTATCGCAAACGACATTCACGGTAAAGCGCATCATGCGGATGGATCGTTTATCAACTGCGTGATTTCATTCACTATTTTATTGGCGAACGGAAATATAGTTACCGCATCAAGAGATGACAATGCGGATCTGTTTATAGCCAACTTTGGCGGACTCGGCTTGCTTGGCGCCATACTAACGGCAAAGATCAGGCTAAGAAAAATTGAGACAACATACTTCAGGCAAAAATCCATCAAGGTTAAAAACCTTGAGGAAATGCTTGCAGCGGTAGATCAATACAAGGATTATAATTATTCCGTTGCATGGATTGATGCTATGGCTACAGGCACTCAACTGGGCAGAGGAGTTTTAACCGTTGGCGAGTCCGCAAAACTCAGTGAGCTAACTCCTGAGCTGCAAAAAGATCCTTTAAAAATTCACAAGATTTCCAAACTAAGTGTTCCATTCTTTTTGCCTGGCTTTGTGCTGAACAATTTTACCGTGCGTATACTTAATGCTTTAATTTCTTTTGTACAGAATTCACCCAAAGAATTTGTGCATTATGAAAAATTCTTCTTTCCGCTTGATATGATCAATAACTGGAACCGCGGGTATGGTAAAAGAGGGTTTATACAGTACCAGTTTGTTATACCCGAAAAAGGCGGCGCTGAAACATTGAGGAAAATCCTGGAGATGATTGCCAATAGCGGTTGTACACCATTTTTAAATGTATTTAAAAAGATGGGAGACGGACAGGGCATACTATCTTTTCCTTTTAATGGTTATACACTGGCGATAGATTTTCCTGTAACTAAAGCGTTAAAGCCTTTTACCCGCCAATTAGATGAAGTAGTATTAAATGCAGGCGGAAGATTATACCTCGGTAAAGATTCTATGCTGGACAGGGAAGTATTCCAAAAAATGTACCCGCAGTATAAAGAATGGATTGCGATTAAAGCAAAGTACGATCCCAATAATGTTTTCACCTCTGATATTTCAAGAAGATTGGGATTGGAAGCTCGATGATTAATTTGAAAATGAGGGGAGAATGTGGAAGTGTGAGAATGTGGAAACGCTTATCCCGGTTATATTCAATATATGATATGGTAGTGTTATGGCCTGTATATATTCTACAGTACCGCTTCCCTTTTCTTTGGAAAGGCAGGTTAGGCTTTACTTTACCACTATTGTCTTCCCGCTCAAGCTAAACCCGCTGAAACATCCTATCACATCATCTCCTGTTATGGTATTATCCAACATTACGGGCGTAGAAAAAGGACCGGCATTATCTTTTGCTTTATTAAAGCTGTTCCAGAAATTATATACGCTGCGTTCAACACTTACCAGGTAATAATCTACTTTTTCCTTAATAGCAAAATCAGCAGAAACAACAACATTGAGGTATTGACCATTAATAAGATCATCTGTAGCATTTATAAACCTGCCTGAACGTAGCCCACCCCATCCAAAATTATTGCGGTTATCATCACTGCGGGAATAAACCAGTTGAGCATTACCAAGACTATCGGGGTCCTTATAATGCAAAGTAATCATCGCCCTTTCCTCATTTTTATCCGCATCAATAAAATGATTTTCACTCGACAACCTATCCAGGTTTACCGGAACGGGCAGGTAAGTAACAGCAGTATATATATTCCCATCTACTTCAATTCTCAGCAAATAATATTTACCCGGTTTACCCAACAGTGCATTAGAGGTATCTGTTATCAATCGTTCATCAAAATAAATACCATTTGAAATAGTGCGGGAGCTTATGTTTATAGTAGCAATATTTCTTTCACGCAAAATCACTGCGTTATCTTTATCCCATGCAATGCTGTTATCGGGTTGCAGCGTTCCTTCTGTTACCGTAACTTTTGCACCATAAACAGGAAGATTTTCAAGAGTGGTAGAATAGTAATCCTGGCTTCTGCTTAATACAACATAGTTGTATTCTTTCATTTCATTATTAATATAGCCCTCAACGATCAGCATTGGCTTGTTGGATTGTATTTTAATATCAAAATCCCTTTCGCAGGATACCAGTTGAAACTGCGCAACGATAATCATCACTATATACAATATCTTTCTCATCATCTTAAAACTTAAAATTCCATGTAACAGAAGGCACAACAGGAAACAGAAAAACCTTCTTCCCCTTGATTGCTTTCTCATCCTCATCTACCGTCATGTAAATAAAATATGGATTATACCGGTTATACAAATTGTATATGCTAAAATTCCAACTGCTCCGGAATTGTTTTGTACTGTTTGGCTTTGGTGTGTAGATAAATGATATATCCATGCGGTGGTAGGCAGGCATCCTGTAATCATTTATTTTATCATATTGATTGATATTGGTGAATATCACTTCATTTCGCTCTGCATTCCGCCCGATACTATAGGCAAACCTTCCTGTAGGCATTGTTACAGCATTACCGGTTCCATATACAAACACACCGGATACTTCCCATTTTCGCCCCAAAGGATAATTTACCACCACACTCAGGTCATGTGTTCTGTCGTAGCGGTAAGGAAAAGTTTTTCCTTTATTCATCTCCGGGAAATTGCGCTCTGCGCGACTAAGCGTATAACCAACCCAACCTGTAAGCTTCCCTGCTTTTTTCTGTAAAAAAAGCTCTATGCCGTATGCTCTGCCAGTTCCAAAAATCATTTCATTTTCAATGTTCTGATTCAGCAATAGCTGGGCGCCGGGCTTAAATTCCAATTGATTACTCATGGTTTTGTAATATGCCTCCGCACTCAGTTCATAGCTGCCATTTTTCAATTCTTTAAAATAGCCTGCCGCTACCTGGTATGCTATTCCGGGTTTAATGAGTTTGCTCGCCGGCGTCCACAAATCGCTGGGAAAAGTTGCCGCACTGGTTGTAGCAAGATGCAGGTACTGTATGGTGCGTGCATAAGACAATCTCAAACTTGCATTATTTTCTAATTTGTATAATGCGCTTATGCGGGGTTCGGGATAATGATACCTGGCAATGCTTTCCCCTTTTTCATATTTTTCCGTTTCGCCGGTAGGTACGCCTTCCCTGGTGTATATAGATTGTTCGGTTGGACCTACCTGGTTAAAGTAACTATAACGTATACCCGCAATTATATTTAATGAAGATGACACATTGATGTCTGCACTTAAATAGGCCGCAGCTTCTCTTGCATGGCGGTCGCTTACCTGAGATTTAAACTCCTGCATACCTGCATTAGATGCACCCGCACCGGGTTTAAAACTATGCAGGATATACTGCAATCCCCATTTCAATTTTAACCTTGCATCAGAGGTATAAGTCCAATCGTTTTTTACCTGGTAGTCGTTAAGACCGGAACTAAAAATGAACCCTGAAGCACCAAAATTTATCCTGCTGTCAAGATCAAAATTATTATAGATAAGCGCCAGCTCCTGTTTCAGACCCGGGCTTACCTGTTGTTTCCAGCTTAGCCCAGCAATGGTATTTCCCCACAATACATCAAACATTCTTTCTTTGCCTATATCTTCTTTATTTATGTAAGAAAATTTATCGCGGCCTTTATAAAAAGTAAAGTTGATGTTGTTGTTTTTATTGATATAAACGTTAACTTTTGTATTGACATCATAAAAATAATAGCCGTTGTTGCCTATGCTGTCCTTAGCAAAAACTTTGGCCAATTGATCTGCATATGTCCGCCTTGCACTTATGATAAAAGATGATTTTCCTTTTACCAATGGACCTTCAAGCGAAAGCCTTGAAGAAAGTAATCCAATACCCCCACTTGCTTTTACGGAATCTTTATGTCCGTCTCTTGAGTTAACGGTGATCACACTGCTCAATCGCCCTCCATACTCAGCGGGTATTCCTCCTTTCATGACTTCTACGTTCTTAACAGCTTCGCCATTAAAGACACTGAAGAAACCCAGCAAATGGTTGGGGTTATACACCGTAATGCCATCAAGTAAAACGAGATTCTGATCCGGACCTCCCCCTCTCACGTAAATACCTGCGCTTGCATCTCCACCACTTTTTACACCAGGTAATAATGTTATTGTTTTCAAAGGATCTATTTCACCCAAAATAACAGGCAATTTTTTTAATTGGGTTATACCTATTACCTGTGTACTCATTTGGTTACGGTGAACAGAACGATTTGCCGTAACCATCACTCCCTGTAATACTTTGTTTTTTGTATTGAGCTTTACCAACAATATTGTGTCAGTTATAAGATTAACTGAAAACTCCAATGAATGATAACCAACTGCACTTATTTTTATTTTATACTTTCCCTGTTCAAGCAAATTGAGGAAAACACTGGATGAATCAACTACAATAAGTTTTTTATTTATACTAAGGGTTGCATTGGGCTGCGGAACATTTGCAGAATCTGTTACCTGAATAGTAAGCCAGTATTGTTGAGCAGATATAGTTTGCCCGGCAAGCAATGCACATACAACAAGTATTTTTCTCATAAGCCGGGACATAGTTCAGGGATAAATTTTGGGAGCATTCTAAAGTAAGTAATATTCCTAAGAAAAAACCCGTTACAGCGACAAATCCGTTGAAAATTTGAGGTAAATCAAGTATATAAATGCAATAACCGGGGAGCAATATTGTTGCGCTTAACCGCAGACCTGCAGCATATTTTTTTATTTTTCCCTAAATCGTTCTTTTCCTGTAGTTTATACCAGTGTATCAAAATAGGTAGCCATCTTTATCCGTCCTTTTTCATCCGGCAGTTTATTGTAGCCGGCTTCCATATTGTCTGCCGCGTGTGTAGGATTTGAAGTGCCGGGTATAACGCAGGTTACCGCGTCATGGGAGAGTATATATTTCAGGAAGAATTGCGCCCAGGATCTGATATCATAATCTGCCGCCCACGGCGGTAATGCTTTCCCTTTTACTTTATTGAATAACGAGCCGGATTCAAAAGGCTCGTTGATAATAACAGCTATACCATTATCCTCCGCGGCTTTTAATAAACTATTTTCCGCGTTACGAATACCGATGGAATAATTGAACTGCACAAAATCAACAGCCCCGGTTTTAATGATTTGCTCTAACTGCCGGTGTGCAGTAGCTGTATAATGCGTAATGCCGATATAACGAACAACTCCTTCTTCTTTCCATTTCTTTAAAGTACGAATATGTGTTTGCCAGTCTACAAGATTATGCACCTGCATCAAATCCATTTTAGTTCTTCGCATTTTGCGCATTGATGCTTTCATCTGCGCAATACCTTCCTGTTCTCCTTTTGTCCATACCTTTGTGGCATAAAAAAACTTACCTGCGTGTTGTATTTCACTGGTAAGTTCTCCTATAGTTGTTTCTGATCTGCCATACATAGGAGAAGAATCAATCAACCTGCCTCCTTTTTCATTCACTGTTTTCAATACTTCCTTCAATGTATTTCGTTCAGGAGAACCGGCAGCAATATCAAATTGTATCCACGAGCCTAAGCCTACAACCGGCAATAATTCTCCTGTGGAGGGAATAGCACGTTTCATCATAACGCCGGTTTCATATAGGTATTTGGCCATGGATGCCGTGCATAAAGAAAGACCTGCACCAGTTGTACCAAGTAATTTGATCATTTCTCTTCTTGAAAGTACAGGCTTCATATTCATCGCCTTAATGTGCATTCCTGTCTACGCCCTGCCTATGCAGCATCCACCCGGGGTACTCGGAAGGAAGTTTGCTTATTTCATCTAATTTTTGCAGTTCATC
This sequence comes from Terrimonas sp., assembly GCF_003075435.1. Lineage (GTDB taxonomy): Bacteria > Bacteroidota > Bacteroidia > Chitinophagales > Chitinophagaceae > Agriterribacter. The sequence goes on from NZ_QCZJ01000001.1 coordinate 338,862, forward strand.
TTTTGTGAAAGTTATATCAACCGCTTTCAGGTTATCTTCTAACTGATCTGTTTTTTTAGCGCCAATGATCACCGTAGTAACCACAGGTTGATGCAATAACCATGCAATGGCAAGCTGTGCAACAGAAACATTTTTTTCTTTTGCTATAGCCTGTAACACATCAATGATATCAAAAGCCCGTTCTTTATTCACCGGTGGAAAATCAAAAGTAATCCTCCTTGAGCCTTGTTCTGCTTCCCCGATTCGCATATACTTACCGCTTAAAAAACCACCTGCCAGCGGGCTCCAGACCATCAACCCCACCTTCTGGTCCGTAAGCAGGGGCACAAGTTCTCTTTCAAGGTCCCTGCCTGCAATAGTATAGTATGCCTGCAACGATACAAAAGCTGATTTATGATTATATAATGAATAGTTTAGCGACTTCATCAATTGCCAGGCAGCCAGGTTACTACAGCCTATATAACGAACCTTGCCGCTTTGCACAAGCCTGTCTAAAGTATCAATGGTATCTTCCAATGGCGTTTGGGCATCGTAGCCATGTATCTGGTAAAGATCAATATAATCGGTATTTAATCTAAGCAGGCTTGCTTCTATTTCTGTATAGATATGCTTACGCGTGAGACCAATATTATTTGGTCCCGGCCCCATCTTTCCTCTCACTTTGGTAGCTATTACAAGATCATCACGGTTCAATCCCAAATTTCGTATAGCCCTGCCTGTGATCTCCTCCGACAATCCTTCTGAATACACATTAGCGGTATCAATAAAATTAATACCTGCATCAACTGATCTTTTTACAAGATCATCAACAGACTGTTGCTCAAGTGTGCCTATTGCTGTCCACATTCCCTTTCCACCAAAAGTCATTGTTCCGAGACATAATTCGGAAACCTTTAATCCTGTATTACCTAAGATTTTATACTTCATGGCATCGTATTTTATAAATTACCTGTATTAAAATTACGATAACTCATCAAGAATTATTCCTCAGTCACACTAACGGCAGAAATAACAAATAGTTTATTTGCAATCGCCACCAGGGGTACATACAGCGCCTGTTCCTATCTCCGTTATTGCAGCAGGCTGGTTTTTATACCAGTCCGCATAAGACTGTTGCAAAGCCTGTGAAAAAACTTCAGGTGGCTGAGCTCCGGATACTGCAAATTTTCGGTTGAATACAAAAAAGGGAACACCTCTTACACCTATCTGCGCGGCTTCATGTATATCGTGTTGTACATTCTCGGTATATGCATCACTACCCAACATTTCATCAACTTCAGTATGCTTCAATCCAATATCATTGCCAAGCTCCTTCAATACCGCGTAGTTACTTATATCCTTTCCTTCGGTAAAATAGGCACGAAACAATCGTTCCTCCGCGGCATCGCCCAGACCTTTTGCTTTAGCCAGCTGTATTAACCTGTGCGCATCAAAAGAATTGGCTACAACCGCTTTATCAAAATTATACTCAAGCCCTGCTACTGCAGCCATATCCGTAACCTGCTTATGCATTTCCACTGATTGCTGGTAAGCTATGCCTTTGCGTTCACTCAGATACCGGTACAGGTTTTTACCTTCCCCGGATTTCACATCGGGATCAAGCTGAAAGCTATGCCATTCCAGTTCAATATGATCAGCAGCATTAAAAGTTTCCATTGCCGACTCAAACTTCCTTTTGCCAATATAACAGAACGGGCACATAATATCACTCCATATTTCCACCTTCATCTTTGATGTATGATTACTCATTAGCTATTGTTTTGATGTTGCTTTTACAAACATAAAATTATCTCTTAAATAAGCACCAGCCCATAACAAAGCGATAAATATAAGTGCGACAGCGCCTTTTCCACCGCTCACTTCAATAGCTGCGGCTCCGCCAAGATAAGAAAGCAGGAAAAAGAAACCAACCTTCCAGGTTTTAGGTATCCATAACAGCGCAACAAAAACCAGTTCAGCAATGCCGAGTATACTTATCAGCGATCCGTAACCGATTTTAGACAACCCAGTGACAATTTGCTCGCTGCCTGCAAGTTTCATAATTCCGCTGAAAACCACCATCAGAGAAGGGATGACCAATAATATGGTGGATAGAATCTTTTTTGTTTTGTTTGACATGTTTTAAAAGTTTTATACTGCAAAATTCGAAAATATACTTTACTTTTGAAAGTAGTTTCCATATAGAAACTACTTTCCTATAGGAAACCATCCGGTAAATCAATGGTATGAATAAGAAAATTGCCCCGGCTAAAATGCCGGACAAATGCACAAGTCATTTAAGAGCCATTCATGATACGTTAGATATGCTTAATGGTAAATGGAAAATTGCTATTATCGGTTCCCTGAGTTTTGGCAAAAAAAGGTTTATGGAACTGCAGCGTGAAGTAACGGGCATTGGTTCAAAAATGCTCAGCAAAGAGCTCCGGGACCTGGAAATTAATGAATTGGTAAAAAGAACAGTGTACGATACCAAGCCGGTTACCGTTGAATATGAATTAACAGATTACGGAAAAACCCTGCAGTCTATTATTAACGAAATGGCTAAATGGGGCACGCAGCACCGTAAACGTATTATGAATGTTATGGGGAGAAAGGAAGAATATGCATAGCAAGGCGTCAACCGGGATAATCATTGAGTTAAGTGTAAATAATTTTAACAGGTAACAAAAGATTTGCTTGCAGCGTGTAAAACCTTATGAGTATATAGTAAGATTAATGCAATGATCATGCTCAAAACGCTTGAAGGTACAATTACATATAAGCTGGTATGACGCTATCAGAGCTTGTGTCTTTTGTGCCTGCTTTGTGTTTTTTGTGGTATTACATTATTACACTAAGGGACACAAAGACTCACAAAGTTCCCAAAACAGCAACCTTATTTTTCAATCGCCTCCATGGCCTTTTTCACACTTCCGTATTTCAGCAAGGTTTCCTTTGCTTCCTCATAATTTTTAATAGCAGCTTTTTCCATTAAGATCTTAACCGCCCTGTCGGTTATTTTATCGTTGATGAGTAAAACATTTACCATGCTGTTATCTTCTACGCGTCCAAGGCGTATCATAGTGGTTGTACTGATCATATCGAAGATCATCTTCTGCGCTGTACCGCATTTCATACGGGTGCTGCCGGTTACAAATTCAGGGCCTGTTATTACTTCTACAGGTATGGCGGCTGCGCCTGCAATAGGAGAACCAGGATTGCTTACGATACAACCTGCCGTAATATTATTAGCCTTACATTTTTGCAAGGCAGATAGTACAAACGGTGTGGTGCCACTGGCGGAAATACCCACCACTATATCTTTGGGAGAAATATTATGTTTCAGCAGTTCATTCCAGCCGGCTTCTGTATCATCTTCCTTTTCTTCAGGTGCTTCTATTAAATGCTCAAGCCCGCCCGCTAATATCACGTTCACAATCCCTTTTTCAATGCCGTAAGTGGTAGGTAATTCAATGGCATCTAATACAGAAAGCCTGCCACCGCTGCCGGCGCCGAGGTAAAACATTCTGCCACCATGCTGCAATTGCTCCACTATCGCAGTAATCAGTTTATTCAATTGCGGCAAGGCTTTTTCAATAGCAATTGCCACCTTCTTATCTTCATTGTTAATATTAGCAGTCAGTTCTTCTACGGACATCTTTTCCAGATGCCTGTATAGTGAGGGTTGTTCGGTTATACGTGTCATAAAAAAATTTGAGATTTGAAATTTGAGATTTGAAACCTGCCTGCTGTAAGCAATGTCAAATTTCAAATCCCAGATCTCAAATGAAAAAAGAGAAGGCAGTACTTTCCGGATACTGCCTTTCTCGTTTAAAATAATTCTGGTTGGTTATTATCATCTGCTTTCTTCTTCTCCCATTCCATTTCCGTGCTCTTTGAGTAATCGGCGAGCTTCGCGCCAACAGCCTTCCAGCCCATTACTTCAACCACTTTATTGACCTTGATCTTTGCTTTTCTAACCTGCGCTCCTCTTCCACTCTGCATGATCAATATCGGTTCTTCATCAGTAGTTACCGCTTCCAGCACATTGCCTTCGCCTTCTTTTATAAAGAAAAATTTATTGCGCAATGTGGTTGTTTCAATTTTAAAACGTTTGATATTATACTGTAATTTTTCTTTGTCAAGATAAACAGCGGTCACGATCTTTTCCGGGTTGAACTTCTCTATCAGCAAAACTTTATCTCCATCAAAACGCTGGGTAAGTTCCGTATCAGATATCTCATAGTTACCTGTATTATATACTACCAGCAAACGATCCTCAGATTCGAAAGAGCCGATATAGTTTCCTTTTTCTTCCGTATTCAGCCTGCCAAAAGTATTGTCAAACCATAGCTTTCTGCCACTCAATGTAGATCTTCCTGCTTCTTTAAACTTCACATTTTTTACCGGGTACTTCGTAACCTGGTTGCCCATACTTCCTCTTCCCTTTATCTCCATCTCTTCAAAATAAAAATCAAATTCTTTATTTCTGGCCGTAGCATTAGGGCTTAATATAATTTTTACAGTTTCCGCTTCTCCGTTCGGATTTACAGAGAAATAATGCACTTTGCTTTTCTCTGATCCTTTGGTAAGATCGTATTCCTTATCTCTTGTTACGCCCGTAACGTTAAAACGTTTTGCATAACTCACCCCGGATTTCCCGTCAACATATATCATATTATACGTTGTGCGCTCATCATTTTTCTGAAAGACAGCTACATGCAGAATATCCTTGCCGATAAATACCTTATCGGCAGCTTTTACCACCTTCATCTTACCGGCTTTGGTAAACGCGATAATGTCATCAAGGTTCGAGCAATCAGCGATAAATTCATCCTTTTTTAATCCTGTGCCAATAAAACCTTCCGCACGGTTTACATATAATTTAGCGTTTGCAATGGCAACCTGTTTTGCCTGTATTGCTTCAAATAATTTAATTTCTGTTTTACGCTCTCTCCCTTTGCCATATTTTTTCAGGAGATTTTCGTAATACGCCACGGCAAAATCCACGAGATTATCCAGGTCAGACTTCACCTGTTTAATATCTGCATTGATGGCTTTAATCTGGTCATTCAGCTCATCAATATCCAGCTTGTAAATTCTTCGCACAGGCTTTTCCGTTAGTTTCACTATATCTTCCCTGGTAATATCCCTTCTCAACTGCTTTTTAAAAGGAGTAAACGCTTTGTCAATCGCTTCCAGCACTTTATCCCAGGTTTCATGCTTCTTCTCTAATTCCTTGTAAATTTTTTCTTCAAAAAATATTTTTTCAAGAGAAGTATAATGCCATTTTTCCTGGAGCTCTGCAAGCTTTATTTCTAACTCACGGCGCAGCAGTTCTTTGGTATTATCGGTGGCGGTGCGCAGCAATTCCTGCACGCCGATAAACCTGGGCTTCTGATCAATAATAACACAGGCATTGGGCGAAATGCTTACTTCGCAATCTGTAAAAGCATACAATGCGTCAATAGTAATATCCGGGGAAATACCAGGTGCAAGATCAACCTGTATCTCAACATCCGCAGCGGTATTATCGGTTACCTTTTTAATTTTTATTTTGCCCTGGTCGTTTGCCTTTACAATCGAATCCATCAACTGCGCGGTAGTAACGCCATAAGGCACATCCTTAATGATCAGTGTTTTTTTATCCAGCTCTTCAATATGCGCCCGCACTCTTACTTTGCCACCACGTTTACCTTCATTGTAGTTGGCAACGTCAATCATACCCACAGTTTGAAAGTCGGGATACAATTCAAACTTTCTGCCTCTAAGGCATTTTATAGATGCTTCTATTAACTCACAAAAATTATGAGGCAATATTTTGGTTGATAATCCAACGGCAATACCTTCCGCACCCTGTGCCAGCAGTAAAGGAAATTTCATTGGTAAAGTAACCGGCTCATTTTTTCTGCCATCGTAACTCAGTTGCCACTCGGTAGTTTTAGGGTTGAAGGCCACTTCCAGCGCAAATTTACTGAGCCTTGCTTCTATATAACGGGCAGCCGCAGCGTCATCTCCTGTTCTTACATCGCCCCAGTTTCCCTGCGTTTCTATAAGCAAATCTTTTTGCCCCATATTCACCAATGCATCTCCTATTGACGCATCACCATGAGGATGATACTGCATAGATTGACCGATGATATTGGCTACTTTATTAAAACGTCCGTCATCCATTTCCTTCATGGCATGAAGTATACGGCGTTGTACCGGCTTCAATCCATCTTCAACCGCGGGAACGGCCCGCTCAAGTATTACATAGGACGCGTAATCCAGAAACCAGGTTTTGTACTGCCCCTGAATGCCGGATTCGTTTTCTAAAAAATTGTCTTTCATATAATTTTATTCACTTACAATGTCAGCCACTGCAGCTTTTGTCTTTATTTCAAAATCTTTCATGTTTTTTACTTCGCCCTGCACATCATATTCTCCTTTTTCTATTAATTTCTTCAGGCGCCAGAGCAGGTAGGCATCACCGGTAGTATGTTTATTTTTAGAAAGAAAATGAGCGATGACTTTACTGCCTTTCTGCCAGTCTTTGGTAATATACTTTTTCAGATCAGCATCATAAAAATCTTCGTTATGCTGTACCAGTTTTTTTCCTCCTTCCAGTATACGCACCATCTTATTTTCATTACCAAGCTTTATCCATTCATCCGGGTCAATCTCAAATTCACTCAGCGTGATGGGTCTTGACAATTTCTTTGCTTTAATAAATTCTTTTGGCGGAATTACATGCAGCCATTCCGGGTAAAAAATATTCCCTTTTTCATTAATAAAAGGCAGATTATTCAGGTACAGGATAAATACACGTCCCTGGAATTCTTTCATATAATACAGCAGCCAGTAATAACCGCTTACATCATGCTTATTCTGCGCTGCCCAAATCCAGACCTTTTCTTCGGGATCACGACGCAATGTTCCCACCAAAGTTGCCACGGTATCATAATCATTCACAGAGCCGTCATCTGCTTTTCCATCAAGATCACCGCCAGCGAGCACCTCACTCCACCAGGCTTTTCTTGCAGCTATACCTTCACCTATATATACATTTGACACAGGGCCAACTGCATAATCATCTTTTATCTGTATCAGAGTTCCCTGCAGGGATTCATCAAGCTCAATAGCTTTGCTCAGCACTTCCACATCAGCTTCGTTAAATACAATATGTATCATGATTGGTTTGTGGTTTATAGTTTGTTGTTTATGGTTTGTGGTTGCAATCACCTTATCACTTACCTCTTTCTATCCTTCCGCCAGGTCAATCTCCACCTTAAGATTATCAATAATAAATTCCTGCCTTTCCTGCGTATTCTTGCCCATATAATACTCCAGCAATTGCTGTAAATGTGTTTCAGGCATTACCATTACCGGTTGCTTGCGCATATCGGAGCTGATGAATTTTACAAACTCTTCAGGAGAAATTTCACCCAACCCTTTAAACCTTGTAATCTCCGGCTTACTGCCTAACTTTTTTGCGGCGGCCTGCTTTTCACTTTCATCATAACAGTATATGGTTTCCTGTTTGTTTCTTACGCGGAATAAAGGTGTTTCCAATATATATACATGTCCGTTCTTTACAAGGTCAGGAAAAAATTGCAGGAAGAATGTAAGCAACAGTAAACGGATATGCATACCATCTACGTCAGCATCTGTTGCTATCACCACATTATTATACCGCAGCCCCTCAATACCTTCTTCAATATTGAGCGCATGTTGCAACAGGTTAAATTCCTCATTTTCATATACCACTTTTTTGGTAAGTCCAAAACAATTCAAAGGTTTACCACGCAAACTGAATACAGCCTGTGTTTCCACATCACGGGCCTTGGTAATAGAACCACTCGCGGAGTCACCCTCGGTAATAAAAATGGTACTGTCTAATTGTCTTGCATGAAAATCTTCTTTGCCTTTGCCAGGTGGCTCATCATTTAAATGTATGCGGCAATCACGCAGTTTACGGTTATGGAGATTTGCTTTCTTTGCCCGTTCATTGGCCAGTTTTTTAATGCCAGCCAATTCCTTTCTTTCCCTTTCACTTTGCTCAATACGTTTTTTAAGCGTTTCAGCAGTTGCAGTATTTTTATGAAGATAATTATCCAGTTCTTTTGCTAAGAACTCGTACACAAAGTTTTTCATACTTGTGCCGCCTTCCTGAACATATTGAGAGCCCAACTTTGTTTTTGTCTGGCTTTCAAATACAGGCTCCACCACACGTACAGCCACTGCCGCTACAATACTTTGCCTGATATCTGCCGCTTCATAATCTTTTTTATAAAAATCCCGTATCACTTTTACAAACGCTTCGCGAAAGGCTTGCTGGTGCGTACCTCCCTGTGTGGTAAACTGTCCGTTTACAAAACTGAATATTTCTTCCCCATAATCATTATTGTGGGTAATAGCAAGTTCAATATCATCTCCTTTAAGGTGAATGATGGGATACCTTAATTCATCAGGATTTGTTTTTCTTTCCAGCAAATCCAGCAGCCCATTCCTGCTTACATATTTTTTTCCGTTAAAGGTAATTACCAATCCCGCGTTCAGGTAACAATAATTCCATATCAGATTATCAATATATTCCTGCTGAAAGTGAAAATTCCTGAAAACGCCATCATCCGGTATAAATGTCACCAGTGTACCGTTGCTTTCGTCTGATTTAGTTTCCTTATGTTCCTTAATTAAAATGCCTCTTTCAAACTCAGCGGTTTTTTGTTTACCCTCCCGTACAGCGGTTACTTTAAAATAATTACTGAGCGCATTTACGGCCTTTGTACCAACACCATTTAAACCAACAGATTTCTGGAAAGCCTTGCTGTCGTATTTAGCGCCTGTATTTATCTTGCTCACCACATCAACCACCTTACCAAGGGGAATACCCCTTCCATAATCCCTCACCGTAACTGTTTTGCCTTCCACTGTTATATCAATCTGCTTTCCATAGCCCATCATGTGCTCGTCAATACAGTTATCAAGCACTTCTTTTAATAACACGTATATACCATCGTCGGCACTGCTGCCATCGCCCAGCTTACCAATGTACATACCGGGACGCAGGCGGATATGCTCCCGCCAGTCAAGGGATTTAATGGAATCTTCATTATAATCAAACAAGTTTTGTTTAGCTTCTGCCATAATTCATATCAATATTGGGTTGTAAAACGCGGCAAATGTATACTAATTATTTTAGTATTTTATAAACGCGGCAAATATAGCAAAAGAGAAGAACAGATGTAATTATGAATATGCACCACTGTGAATAACGAGATATGGCAGATGCAGGGGTATAACGTTTATGTATAAACGAAGATGATGAATAAGCGTTTGCAGGTATAGGTTTTTCTGTACATTATGAATGTGTTAAAGTATTTTAACACCTGTGCAGCTTATTTTTTGGCACAGTAGTTGTCTTTATAGTTGCATCCCTCCTGATCCTCAAACTCCTCGGAAAATAATATCGTCATTAATTAGATAAACATAAAAATTCCAGAGGTATGAAAAAAGCAAGATTAACATTGGCAGGCTTAGGTATTTTGACTGCCGGATTGTTCGCATTTAATGTGATTACAAATGGTTCTGTTAAAGGAACTGTGAGCCCCGCAGATGCAGCAGTTAGGGCATGGGCTATTTCAGGTACTGATACAGTTAAAGCAGATATAGCTAATGGTGCATTCGAAATAGGCGATGTTAAACCGGGTACTTACCAGGTAATTATCGAAGCTAAAGCCCCCTTTAAAAATGCCGCTAAAGATGGCGTTGAAGTAAAAGATGGCGCAGCTACAGATGTGGGTGAAATCAAACTTGAACAGTAAACATTAAAGTAGATTATAACAGAGATAATCAATAGTCTACCAGTGTAAAATCAAATGTTCACTTATTGGTGATCATGCAAAAGCAGTATTCCTTGGAGTGCTGCTTTTGTTATTTGTTTATCATAATTATTTCACCACATAGAAAGATAGAAACACAGGTACACATAGTTTTGATAAATTTAAACTATGCTTTCCTATGCTTCTTATGCTCCTATGTGGTTGATTCACTATAAAATTAAATCTCCGTTTTTCCCCCAGCATCCTTATCCACATACACAAAACAATTATCATGATTGCGTAATAAGCTCGCCGGAACTTTATTTGATATTTCTCCATTCACCACCTGGCTAAGTATACCAGCTTTATGTTTGCCGCTGACTAAAAGAAAAATTGTTTTTGCCTCAAGCAGTAATTGTAAGCCTATAGTGATACCTGTACTGAGCAATGTTGTTTTATCAAAATATTTTTGCCCTACTTTTTTAGTGAGTTCATCAAGCTGAATTACATGTGTTCTTAATTCCGGAGATACACCCGGTTCATTTATACCAAGATGCCCATTCATACCCAATCCAAGTATGGCAAGTTCAATACCTCCCTTATCATCAATAAATGCTTCTGCTTTTATGCATTCATTTTGCAGGTTACCGGCTTTGCCATCAAATAAAAAATATTTTTCTTTCTTTACCTGCAATGGATCAAGAAAATATTTATGCAGGTAATAACCGCAACTACCGTTATCTTCTTTATTCAATCCGCCCCACTCATCCAGTCCCACAAAATAAGTTTGCCCGATGTTCAGTTTACCTTCTTTGTGATCTTCAGCAAGGTTATTATACATTCCGGTTGGCGTATCGCCAGATGGAATGCAAACCAGGCAACCGGGTTTTTCCTGTATGATCTTATTTACATCATTTGCCACACGGCGCGACATTGCAGCATAATCTTCAGAAATAATAATATTCATATACAAACCTTTATTTTAGCGTTTTAAAACATATATTTTTGAGGTAGAGGGTGGAAGGTGTAGGGTATAAGGCCACAGGCGTTTGAGCTACTTTACCTTAAACCATTTACCTTAAATCCTATACATACACCTCAAAATAAAACAATCAATATGAGAAATTTCATTTTAATTATTGCTGTATTCGCTATTTCAGCAACCATTATTTCAGCAAACTATAAAGACCAAAAAATGTTACGACACGTTGTATTATTTAAATTTAAAGAAAGCGCCACGCCTGAACAGATAAAGAAGGTAGAAGATGCATTTAAAGCATTGCCTTCAAAAATTAAAGAAGTAAAAGCATTTGAGTGGGGAACCAATAACAGTCCTGAAGGATTGAACGAAGGTTTAACGCATTGCTTTTTTGTAACCTTCGCATCTGAAAAAGACAGGGAAGCATATCTGCCACACCCGGAGCATAAAGCTTTTGTGGAAGTATTAAAGCCCTATCTTGAAAAAGCGGTAGTGGTTGATTACTGGGCTAAATAAAACTCCGCTAAACCTATAGGATTTGCAGCGCTGCAATGCGGCCGGGAAAACCCTATAGGTTTTTACTTCCCGATTTATTCGTACCTATCCATGGCAATAAAAATGAGTAAATGAATATAGAAAACAACAAAAACGAAGATGTGCATAAGCTTGCCCTGAGCCAGGTTAAAATGGCTTTGGAAAAGATTTATGCAGGTGGTGGTAAGAAGGCCATTGAAAAACAATGGGAGAAAAACAAACTTACCGCAAGGGAAAGAATTGAATATTTATGCGATACAGGAAAACCCTTCATAGAGATCGGGGCATTTGCGGGCTATGAAATGTATGCAGAACAGGGTGGCTGCCCGGCAGGGGGAACAGTTGCAGGTGTGGGCTATGTGAGCGGCAGGCAATGTGTTGTTCTTGCCAATGATCAAACCGTAAAAGCAGGCGCATGGTTTCCTATTACAGGTAAAAAAAACCTGCGTATGCAGGAGATTGCCATGGAAAATAATCTGCCCGTTATTTACCTGGTAGATAGTGCCGGCGTATTTCTCCCGATGCAGGATGAAATTTTTCCGGACAAAGAACATTTTGGGCGCATATTCCGTAACAATGCCCGCATGAGTGCAATGGGCATTGTGCAGATTGCCGCGGTAATGGGCGCCTGTGTGGCAGGCGGCGCATATTTACCCATCATGAGCGATGAAACCCTGATGGTAAAAAATAATGGGTCCATATTTTTAGCCGGGCCATATCTCGTAAAAGCTGCCATTGGTGAAGAAGTTGATACGGAAACGCTTGGCGGCGCAACAACGCATACAGAAATAAGCGGAATAGCGGATTATAAATTCGATACCGAACAGCAATGCTTAGACGAAGTAAAAAAGATCATTTCAAAATTGGGCGCGAAGGAAACCGCGGGGTTTGACAGAATAAAAAGCATTAAGCCCAAAAAAGATCCTGCGGATATATACGGCATGCTGCCTGCAGACCCAACCAAGCCTTATGATATGCTGGAGATCATCGAAAGAATGGTAGATAATTCCGATTTTGATCAGTATAAAAAAGATTATGGGCAGACCATTTTATGCGGCTATGCACGCATTGATGGCTGGGCTGTTGGTATAGTTGCCAATCAGCGTAAAGTAATTAAAAACAAAAAAGGTGAAATTCAGTTAGGCGGTGTAATATATAATGATAGCGCCGATAAAGCTGCCCGGTTTATCATGAATTGTAACCAGAAAAATATACCACTGGTTTTTATGCAGGATGTAACAGGTTTTATGGTGGGTAGCAGGAGCGAGCATTCAGGCATTATTAAAGATGGTGCTAAGCTTGTAAATGCCGTAGCCAATTCCATTGTTCCTAAAATCACTATTATTATCGGCAACTCATTTGGCGCAGGCAATTATGCCATGTGCGGCAAAGCCTATGATCCGAGGTTTATTTACGCATGGCCTTCGGCACGTATAGCAGTAATGGGCGGCGAGCAGGCAGCGAAAACATTGTTGCAGATACAGGTAAGCGCCCTGAAAGCAAAAGGAAAAACAATTGATCCCGCAGAAGAAAAAAAATTACTGGACGACATCAGGCAGCGCTACGAAAAACAAACAACTCCCTATTACGCGGCAGCACGGTTATGGGTAGACGCTATTATTGATCCGGGAGAAACCCGGCAGCTTATTTCAGAGGGAATCGCTGCGGCAAATCATAAAAAAAATGCTGAGCATTTTAGCTTGGGAGTATTTCAGGTGTGAGATGGGGGGTGGCTATGGGCAATGAGCAATCAGCTATCAGCTGACAAAACGAAGGCTGAATACTCAAAGCCGTCAAATTATAGGGGGAAAGTGTTTCAAATTTCAAATCTTACATTTCACAACACTCTTTCGTTTTTAAATGGACTATCTGCAAAAAATAATAGGAGACTTTGAAGTTCATTCAGCAGAAGGAATTAAAGCATGCTTCCAGAATGGCGTTGATCCCAATCAATTGCATAAAGGCAAACCTCTCATTTATGAACTTATAAACATGTATCTGCGCAGCCCCGGATTTAAAGATTGCATTAAGGTTTTTGTGGATTTTGGCGTAGCATTCGATGACAAGGTTTTATTAGCTGTTTTACTCGACGATTCGACTTTACTTGAACAATATTTAAATAATAACAGGGAACTGGTATTTAAAACATATTCTTTAGACTGCACTTTTACACCACTTTACGAAGTAACCCTTTTACATATTTGTGCTGAATACAATCATTTGCATTGTGCAAAAATGCTTGTAAAGTATGGGGCAGATATTAATGCAACAGCCGGACTTGACAGTAATGGCTTTGGTGGACAGACCCCGGTTTTTCATACGGTTAACCAACATGCCAACAGTTGCATTGATGTAATGAATTTTCTTGTTGCTCAAAATGCAGATTTGTCGTTAACTGTGCCGGGGCTCATCTGGGGTAAAGGCTACGAATGGGAAACATTTATTCCCTCAGTTAATCCTGTAAGCTATGCTATGATGGGATTGCTCCGGCAATTTCAAAGAACAGAAAAGCAGATTTATGAAGTAGTATCAATATTGCTAAAAGCCAGGTACAGAATAGATTATTCCCCCATAAATATTCCGAATAAATACCTGCATGGTTAATGTTGGCAAAAAATAACCGCTAATATTGCATCTGTTACAAACCTGAAATATAAAATTATGAACATCCCCATATACCAGGCAGATGCATTTACACAAAAAATTTTTGGCGGCAACCCGGCAGCAGTGTGCCCGCTTAATGAATGGCTGCCGGATGCTGTAATGCAAAATATTGCCCTGGAAAATAATCTCGCCGAAACCGCTTTTATTGTTAAAGAAAATGAAGGCTATCATATCAGGTGGTTTACACCAACTGTTGAAGTAGCGTTATGCGGGCATGCCACATTAGCATCAGCGCATGTTTTTTTTAACCATCTCGGGTATAGTGAAAATGAGATCAGCTTTAATTCAAAAAGCGGCTGGCTTAAAGTGGGTAAAGAAAAAAACGGGCAACTTACTTTGGATTTTCCGGCAGATCATTTTGAAATAGTAGCCGATATTCCTCCCGCTATTGCGGAAGGATTGAAAATTGAAGTATCGAAAGTATACAAAGGAAAATTTGATTATATGGTGGTGGTCGATAAACAAAGCACTGTCGAAAATCTACAACCTGATTTTAAAACACTATCTACCATAAAAAGTCGTGGTGTGCTCGTAACTGCTCCAGGTAATGAGGTTGATTTTGTTTCAAGAGGTTTTTTTCCGCAAAGCGGTATTGATGAAGATCCCGTTACAGGATCTGCCCATACCTTGCTTGTGCCATATTGGGCTTCGGTATTGAAGAAGAACAATATGAAAGCCATCCAGCTTTCTGCAAGAAAAGGCCATCTTGATTGTGTGCTGGCAGGCGACAGGGTTTTAATGAGTGGTTATGCCGTAACCTATCTGAAAGGAGAAATATTTATATAGTATGCAGCCATCACTTATTATTTATACAGATGGCGCGGCACGGGGCAACCCTGGTCCCGGAGGATATGGCGCTATTTTAAAATGGGGTAACCACGAGAAAGAATTGTCTGCAGGATACAGGCGCACTACCAATAACAGGATGGAGCTGATGGCGGTAATAGCGGCATTGGAAGCTTTAACCAAAACCAATCTTGCTATCACCGTCTATTCCGATAGTCAATATGTAGTCAGGGCAGTAAAAGAAGGCTGGTTGAACAACTGGATAAAAACGGATTTTAAGGGCGGCAAAAAAAATAAAGACCTCTGGAAAAAATATTACCAGCTTTCTTTAAAACATAGCATACAGTTTGTATGGGTAAAAGGACATGCGGATAATGCCTATAACAACCGCTGCGATATACTGGCAACAACGGCAGCGGATGGAAAAAATCTGAAGGTGGATGAGGAATATGAAAACAGCCCATCCTAACACCTGAAAGCTTAATTTGCACGCAGGGATTTCGCTTTTGGAAACATCTAAGGCAGTCTCATTTTCCTCATAAACCTTCTTTTATTGCTTAACTAATGGACATTGATCTTTTGAGATTAAAATATCTTTTTAAAAGCGAAATCACTGAATTTGCACATAGCATCTGCCGTTTAAAAGCATTACTTTTTTACATCTTCAACCCAATACCAATAGCCAGGTTTCTGTGCAGGCGGATACCTTGTGCCGAAGCGCTGCTCTGCAACTGTGCCAAATGATAATATCGAATATAAGTGCTCAATGCTTTATTTACATTTGCCCCAACACCAACTGCCACTGATGGCGTAAACCCTGCAATACTGAACCTGCTTTATAAAAATTCCCATTGAGGTTTTGAAATTCCCGTTTGTCATAAAATGTTGTTCGCAGAAATCCTGCGCCTATCAATGCCTCCATATATGCAATGGAAATTTTTTGACGATACCCTAACTGAGCAGCAACAGAAAACCCTTTTGCCTGTTGGGGATGATAATATTGCATTATACCCACATGCTGAAAAATCTGCCAGTTATGCTGGTATACGTATACATATTCAGCATTCAATTGTAATCCTCTTCCATCGTTTAGCTGTCTTCTTAATCCGGGAATCCGCATTGATTCAGCATATGCGCCTGTAGTTTGTGCCAGTGCCTCCCCTTGCAAAGCCCACCTCTTTATTTTTTGCTGCGCCACACAAATGGCCGGGGTAATTATCATAACAGTTATCAATAATACTTTGTTCATATTTTTAAATTTAGCTGATAGCGTAATCCAGCACTTTTTCAGCCAATTGATAGCCTGTATTTATAACAGACCTATCAGCAGCCGATGAAAGGAAAATACTTGTAGTATTAGTTTCCGGCAGGTGCATTATCACAACAGACCATCCGCCACTATGCCCTGCCCTGAGGTGGCCATCTTTATAGCGGTACTCCCATCCCAATGCAAAATCGTTCACACCTTCTACCGGTGTATAAAGTCGTTTAAAATGTGTGGCGTCAATAAGCGTATGCTTTTGCAGCGCGCAGATGAATTTTATCATATCGCTTAAGCTGGTACAAATGCCTGCTGTGGCGTAATCAGCGTATACATACCTGGGCGTTTCTTTTTAAAATCCCTTGCCGTCAGGTTCAAATACCCCGGGCTTGTACGTTCCAATGGTTTTACTATAGGTAAAAAAATGCGTATGCTGCATACCAAGAGGTTCCAGTATTTTTTCTACAATTATTTCTTCATATACTTTTTTATATATCTTTTCCAAAATCATGGATAGCAACACATAACCAGTTTGACCGTATCTTGTTTGTGTTCCTGGCTCAAACATCAAGGGCAGTTTTCCGGCATAATCAAGATAGGCGCTCCTGCTTAGCAATTCTTTTACTTCGAACACAAGGGTTTTATAATCTTCATTTTCTGACGCATCCGGAATACCATCTGTATGCGATAATAACTGGCTAATGGAGACATTGTGCCATATCTGCGGCAACCCGTCTATATAATCAGATGCCTTTGCAGCCAGTTGAATCAGTCCTTCTTCAAAAGCTTTCATTATCATCACGCTGGTAAATAGTTTAGTGGCAGATGCTAATGGGAACAAGCTTTGATCCGTTACTGCGGTATTACCTTCCGGCACTTCCATTCCCTGCCTGTATGCAGCTACCGTCTTACCGTTCTGAATCATCGCCCATGCGATGGGTGCCGTAAAAGGAATTTTTTGGGTCCGCGACCGGATAAGCCCTGTTACATCTTTTTGTAATTGATCCATGCTTTCAGTACGATGATCGTATTTTTCACATGAGAAAAAAAACAACCCGGCTATTATTATAACTAATCTTGCTTTCATACTGTATCTCTTTAATTGTATGCTATCTGAGGTTGAATTATGGTATAAATAATCTTGCGCTGAACTTTCCCTGCGCGGTAGCTTCAGGTTTGAACTTATCGCCAACACCTACATTGCTGATGTTAAAAGCTCCCTCTGCTTTTCCGGCACTTAGTTTTGTAATATTTACATTGCCTTCACTGGCCTGCGGAGGCATGTTTGCCCCGGGTATATACATACTGTTGTATCCTTCATTAATGCCGGTTAAAAAGTGAAACCGTGTTCCACCAGCATCAAGATCAAAAGCATGGCTCCCCAACCCTCCATCCCAGGTAAGCAGGAAATGTCCTCCGCCTTCATCCTCCGGATTGGACAGTATGTATTGAGTTCCCATTTTTACAACAGGTGAAGCAGGAAAACGTACCGGAGAACCTCCGTCAATGCTCAGCTCTATCCAGCCATCTCCCATAATAGTAATATTGCTTACCAGTAAAAATGTGCCGGGTACAGGTGCATTCAGTTGCAGCGTAACCGTTGCTGATGTAGTTCCGTTTACTGAAGCAGGTGACTGATATCTTACAGCATGCTTTGATATCTCAGCGATACTTCCGGCACCGGTTAATTTCCATGATTTTATAAACCTGTAAGGCAATGGAGCAGGTGTACCTACAGGATAGCCAGAATCATTATAAGGACCGTCAGGATCATTAACCAGGGGCACCAACAGGTTGTCCATATCAACCTCCGTGAATACCAGGGCATTTATGGTTTGCTTATCGCCCACATCTATAGAAGCCTTATAAGGCGTAAGGGAAATACGGTTCATCAATGACCAGTCGCTAAAATGTGTTGTACTAAAGCTTACGGTTTTGTTATTAGCATCAAAGCTATCGGCACCTGTAAATTTCCATACACCGTCATCCATTTGGTATGCAAGTCCTAATGTTTGCAATAAGCCAATGCTATCAGCATGAGCAGCCCATGCCCAGGTAATGGTAACAGGTTTTGAAAATATTTTTCCATGAGGTGTAAGTCTGAATGCACTGCCTATACCAGCTATATTAGTATTTGTTATCGGTTCTACAGTTATCGTTGTATTGATATCCAGCGCTCCTGCGGGAATAACAATAAGCAAACTTCCATCGGCAGAACGGATAGTGCCTCCTGAAGTGCCTATAATTTTTGTAACAGCTACTCCGGTTGATATGCCGCTGGGACGTACCAGTGGAGTTATTACAAGAGGGGCATCATCTGCCTGTTTTTTTTCTTTTTTGCAGGAAACAAATAATGCGGGCAGGAAGAAAACTATAAGCATACTTATGCATACTCTTTCTACAAAAAACTTCATTTAAAATATTTAATGGTAAATAAAAACAGGAATATGATTTTAATAAACAAACACTTTACGAATGCTGTAGGTGTCGGCTTTGGTATTATATGAACGATATTTTGTTGTCACTTCTTTAGGATATCCGCCTTCCCCGTACACATAACTGATGGCATACGCTTCATTTTCAGGATAACCACCGTACCATGTTTTCCACTGAACCTCCAGGTTGTGTTTTGTATATTGGGTAAGCTCCATATCAGGAATAGCGAGGTGTGCATAAGGATTTATCCCGGAGTCATGACTGTATATACCTTCCTCCCTGCTTCCATTGCTGTTTGCCCTCACATCAGTTAAAACACGTCCTCCATACATGGTTTTACTGAAATAAGAAGCCGGGCGCCCATCACTGTAATTGTATTGTATATCTATCCGGTAATCCTGGCTGATGCCCACCCTCGTATCAAGCAGTGTATAATTTACTACAGCGTTTATATTTACCGCGCTTCCTGCCTCAGCCATAGCAATAACCCTTCCCCCGGTATTGTCATATTGCACAGTGGTTGTTTTAAACAATGCATTGTTTTCATCATAGCTGCGGATAGTGGTGATTTTGCCATTGGTATATTCATACAGGTCTTTCTGGGCTATATAGTTAGACATATCTGCACGTTTCGCCATCACCTGTCTTTGTATAACTGCTCCATCCGGCTGATAACTATAATCCGTTTTTGTTAATGCGGTGCTTGTATTACCCACAATTTTAAGCTCGTATACAGTTTTCAGTTTTTGCGCGGCTACTTCACCTCCTATATCATATACTGCGTTTTCGTGTATTTCATTTTTATACAGGATTATTTCATCATAAGCACCCCATTTGGATACAGAGAGCTGATGCTTTTGTCCTTTTGCGGAAAGATAAACACCTTGTGTACCTGCCGCGAGGTAATGAATATTATAGGTCATTTCATTTTTTACATCCCAGCTTTTCACGATCAGTTGAACAGGAATGCTATCATATATAATATCACCAACTTTAATAATGGGGCGGATATAGATAAGCTTATCCATTTCCGTTTCCGGGTTACGATTACCGAAACAGCCTGCAGGGTATCCAAAACTTTCAGGAGTATCTGTATTGCTTACTGTAATAATTTCTGCAGGAATGGCTTTTTCTGCTTTATCGTCTAATGTAAAAGCAATATGCAGTGGCTTATTAACCGATAACGCCTTAGCAGACCCTGCAACAGGGGTTGCAAATCTCACTATACCGGCACTGTTTTTAAGGATGAGTTTTTTGATTGTATAATTTCCTTTTGCAAGCGTAAGTGTGCCGGTGCGGTATTGCTGATTGGAAACAACAGGTATGGAAATATTGGTATCTCCTGCAGGTGTTTGTGCATTTTCAATAGTCAATACAGCTATCAGGCTATCCTGCCCCACCTGGCTGTTATCCAGGTTTTCAAAAACAATCTTAAAATCTCTCCGGGTACTTGTATCTGCCGGCACAGGTTTAACAGGGTCAGGAATATTAACAGGAACTTTTTTGCAGGATATAAATGCAACAGTTAAAAAAATAAGCACGTTAAAAAAAGTATTCTTTTTCATGATTGTATTATTGTTATTATGGTTTATGCATAGCAATGCCATTACAACATTTGCCGTTTAAAAAATCATATATAAAACCAGTTAAAGGATGCGGTCTTTTAACGCCTTGGCCACTGCGGCGCTTTTAGAATTTACCTGTAGTTTTTCATAAATGCTTCGTATGTGAGAGCGAACGGTATCAATAGAAATATTGAGTGATGAGGCTACCATTTTATAGCTATTGCCATCTACCAGTGATTTCAACACCTGCTTTTCTTTTTCTGAAAGACCATAGTTTTGAGTGCCGGGTGACATGCCGGCAAACATTTGCAATACCTGTGTTGCGATAGATGAATTCATGGGAGCGCCACCATCATTTACATCTTTTATAGCATTGATAATAGCATCCGGTGTACTTTTCTTCAGCACATAACCATTTGCCCCAAGGCGGATGGCATCATAAATGTTTTTATTATTGTCGAAAACAGTAAGCATTATGATCTTTACCGTGAGATTTTTTTGACGGATCATCCGTACACCATCCATGCCCGTAGCCCCCGGCATATCAATATCCATCAGTATCACATCCGGCTTCAACATTTCAATATCCGCTACCGCGGTTTCACAATTATTGAAATTTCCCACCACTTCAAATCCTTCCGCCTGATCTAATAAAAGTGTGATGGCTTCCCTGAACTGGTCAGCATCATCATACAATAAAACCCGTATTTGTTTATTAGTCATTTTGTTTTAAGTTGATATTGCAAATATCAGTTACCGGTTACTTCAATACAACGCATATTTATGCGATGGGCATAGATAATTGTATAGTGGTGCCTTTTCCGGGTTCAGATTTAACAAATAGTTGCCCTTTTATATTTGTTGCGCGCTTTTGCATATTTTTCAGCCCGTTGCCCCTTACAACAGATATATCTGCCGGCGTTCTGAAACCCTTACCATTATCTTCAATAACCAATATAAAATCCGATCCTTTTTTTGTGAGTGTAAATACAACGCCGGTACAATCCGCATACTTTATAATATTATTCAGTGCTTCTTTAAATACAAGGAATATTTCACGCCTTGCTTCCATTGATAAACGAAGCTCGGGCACAGAAGAGTTTACGTCAAAACGATATTCAATCTGCCTAGGCTCCAACACTGCACCGGCGGTTTCTTTCATTCTTGCAATAATTTTAGCAATACTGTCATTAGCAGGATTAATGCTCCATACAATATCGTCCATTGCTTCCATCATTTGAGAAGTGCTGGTGTTGATGGTGCTCATATATTCCCGGTTCCTGGTTTCATCTAAAGGCTTTTGCTGCAGCGCCATATTGCTGAGAATATTAATGGTACTTAGTGTAGACCCCATATCATCGTGCAGATCCCGGGCAAGGCGGCTGCGTACTCTTTCTACATGTAATAGCTTTTGCAGCCGGAGGCGATGGAGATAAAAAAGCAGGGAGGCAAAAACTGTTACAAGCAGCATATAAAACCAGGTTGTTTTCCAAAAAGGAGGAGCAATAAAAAGATGCAATGAAGTAATATGCTGCGAATATTGTCCTGCTTCATTTTTTGCGCGTACAAGAAAACGATACCTGCCGTGGGGCAATACATTATACTTAACAGGTGCGGGCGTACTTTGCGTGCTCCATGCTTTATCTAGGCCTTCAAGCTTATATTCATACACCAGCTTTCCTCTTTGCCTGAAAGCCAGTGCTGCAAATTCAACAGCAAAAGCCCTGTGCTCATACAATATGGAAATTTCTTTTAGCTTATCCAGTGAATCCGGGGGCAGGTACCTGTTATTCAATTGAAAGCCTGTTATAGTTACATCGGGAGGCTGAACAGATGTATTATAATCTGCCGGATCAAATACTACCAGGTGCTGGTTACCTCCAAACACCATCCTGCCGGAGCGGAGCATTATGCTTCTTTCGGGTATATAGCTGTTATTGTGGATTGTAAGCAATCCATCCTGTTGTGAATATTTTGTAAGCGTTCTGGTATCCAGGTTCAGTTTGCAAATTCCGTTTGAGCCTCCCAGCCAATAATAATTGTCGGCGTCTTTTTGTAAAGTGTATATTGTTCCCGGAGGAGATATATTGTTTACATCAATATTAACCTCAAAGGTTTTACTATTCACGGTTGCCAATTTTTCTCCCGCAATAATGCAAAGCGAATCATTTGCCCTGAGTATATCTTTAACCCTCGTAATAAAGCCGCCCCCGGTTTTTTGCACATCTATTGAATGAATAATCTTTTTACTGTCAGTATCTATTATATCTATTCCTTTACCATTAACAGCTACCCATATATACCGGTTATTGATCAGTACCATCCGGCTAATGGCTCCACTTAAAGCACATATTTGTGTAAGAGCCCTGTCCTTCGGCAGCTGAGCCGAAGGATTAAGCGTAAATATATTTCCATCATTAAGCCCGATCCAGAGTAAGCCCCTGCTATCTCTTGTAATCTGCCTGACGGCGTTATTTTTGAAAACAGGAGGCTGGTATAAGACAGTTTTTTTACTTTGAAGATTATAGCTGAGTAACTTTCCTTCATGAAAACCTATCCACATATTACCCTGGTTATCTTCACAAAGCGTCCAGGCCATTTTCGCAAAATCACCCAGGTCATTTATTTCATTTACAGGTCTTGTATCAGGATCCGAATAATTGTTGTTTAACAAAAATATCCCCCTGCCCCAGGTAGCGATCCATAAATTATCATTATGATCCTGCGCCAGGCCGCTTACAACGCTCCTGTTTTGCTCCTGGCTGAAAACAATGTGGAGATTTTTTAAAATATTGCTGGTATAATAAAGCCCGTTATCTGTAGCTGCCCAGATAATTCCCTCCTCATCCTGTAATACATCAGACACGGAGTTAAATTGAATACCATAAGGATTACTGATATGAGATTTCAGGTTATAAAAATTCAGTCCACTCCTTATGCGAAAATAATTTAACCCATATACAGCCGTAGTGGAATCGTTAATATTTTTCAGCCCATATATTTCAAAATAGCTGTTGTTCTCAGCATGATTCAGGAAAGCTGTATCTGGCTCAAATATATTGGTAAGGCTGTTATAAAAAAGAAACCGGGAAATACTGTTATTGTTTTCGAGCAGCCAGTAAACGTTTTTATTATCTATAAAAAAATCTGAAATGCGCTGAAGTGTTTTTTTCTCCGCTAACAGAGGTTCGTTCTGAACCTTATTAGATGCGGTATAATAATTTTTTGTGGCTTTATCCCAATAGCCCAAACCTTTGGAGCTTACAATCCAGTATCTGCCTTTTGCCAGGTCTTCCGCAACATCAAGTATTTTTAAATGACCGGGGATTTTAAAAGGATTATGCCTGGTGGAAAAGCTGCTTGTTTCCTCGTCAAAATACTGGTAATTTTTTCCTGTAAGCTGCAGGCAAACATTCCCTGACGCATCTTTCCGCAACCATATCGTGGAACTATTATGTATTGCTTCACTGTTTTCATAAGCAACAGGAGTAAAAACAAATGTTGTAGTGTTGAGAATTCCAACACGTTTTCCCATCCTTATCCAAACCCTGTTAGCGAGGTCTGAAAAAATCTGCTCTGTACGTTCATTTATTATGGTTCTGAAACGGTTGCCGTCATAACGCTGTAGCCCGTTTTCGGTTCCAAGCCATAAATAACCTGTTTTATCCTGCCACACCGCCCTCACATTATTAGATAACAATCCATCGCTCATTGAAAGGCGGTTAAAAATATAATGTTGTGAATAGCCGGAACGACAAAAAGAAACCAGTACAG
The DNA here is from genome assembly GCF_003075435.1 of Terrimonas sp. Lineage (GTDB taxonomy): Bacteria > Bacteroidota > Bacteroidia > Chitinophagales > Chitinophagaceae > Agriterribacter. The sequence continues at coordinate 362,643 of NZ_QCZJ01000001.1, forward strand.
CCAGGAGCGTAAACAATCTCAGGAACATTCCACTAAATTAACGGAAACCAGTTAGATGAGATAGCATATCTATGCTATTGAATATATTTCTGAAATTGTCAAAAAAATTAGTTTCTACCTGGTTCAGGATAATTTGCCGGACATCCCGGATTTTTTAAATTTCCAACCTACAATTATTATTATACCTTCATTCTTGATACACAAAAGATATTTAAACAACAAAGCCAGATGTTCAAACTAAAAGGAAAAGTTCAGCATTATGCATGGGGCGGCTATACTTTTTTACCGCAATTACTGGGAGTAGAAAACAGCGAATACAAACCATTTGCCGAATACTGGATGGGAGCGCATACAAGCAGCCCGTCGCTGGTGGAATGGGATAAAGATCATTCCACACCGTTGAACAAACTTATAGATGAGGATAAAACCAAATGGCTGGGGGATACAGTAGCAAAAACATTTGGCGGTTTACCTTATTTGTTTAAAGTGCTGGATGTAAAAGATATGCTTTCCATACAGGTGCATCCTACCAAAGAAGAAGCAGAAAAAGGATATGCAAGAGAAAATGAAGCAGGCATCCCGGTTACCGCAGCCCACCGCAATTATAAAGATGATAACCATAAGCCTGAAGTAATGGTTGCGTTAAGTGAATTCTGGCTGCTGCATGGCTTCAAAGAAAAAAACGCATTGCGGCAAACCCTGAGCGAAGTTCCGGAGTTCAACGCTTTATTATCCATCTTTGATAAAGAAGGCTATTTCGGTTTGTATAAATATGTGATGGAATTGCCACAGTCCGAAGTAGATAATATGCTGGCGCCTTTACTCAAAAGATCGGAAGCCGTTTATAAAACCAATCAATTATCAAAAGCAGAGCCGGCATATTGGGCCTGCAAAACATTACCTGACAGTGATGATCGGTATACCAATATGGATCGTGGAATTTTCTCCATCTATTTTTTTAATATTCTGCAACTGCATCCGGGTCAGGCAATATTCCAGGGGGCAGGTGTGCCTCATGCTTACCTGGAAGGACAGAATATAGAGCTGATGTCAAATTCTGATAATGTGCTGCGCGGCGGACTCACCCCCAAACATATTGATGTGCCTGAATTATTGAAACACACTTTATTTGAAGGTGTGGTTGCTAACATAATGGATGGAGAAAAAAGAGGAGCCGAAACTGTTTATTATTGCCCTGTACCGGATTTTATAGTAAGCAAAATTGAATTGGGCAAGGATGAAAAATATACGCATACTGCTTTTTCAATAGAAATCATTTTAGTAACGGAAGGCGAAGCAACCATCACCTCAAGCAATCAAACCCTGCATGTAAAACAGGGCGAAGCTGCTATAGCAGGCGCTGCAGAAGCATATAGCATTACAACAGACACGATAACTGTATTATATAAAGCAGGTGTACCTCAATAAATCAGCATCAATTTAGTAAAATGCCAAAATAGGGGCACATATTACATCAGTTAATGGTACATTAGTTTGCATAAAAGTAAATAACGTTGATATTCACATATAATCGGTTAACCGATCTGGAAAATAATAAATATGGAAGCGATAAAGCAGCGCATAGGTTATATTGATATTTTAAAAGGAATAGGTATTTCATTTGTCGTTTTTGGACATATAACACATATTGCTGTTATGCGGGAATATATATGGGATTTCCATATGCCGCTTTTTTTTTGGATTTCGGGGATGTTATTTAACAGAGATAAATATGCTGGTTTCAGAAGTTTTGTAAAACATAAAATCAATACAATTGTGCTGCCCTATATTTTGTTCTTTCTTATCACATTCTTATATTTTGTATTTATTGAACGACATTTTCGGGGAGGTGAATTCAGTATTCCGCACCAACTATTGGGGCTGATATATGGCACATATGAGGGCTTTCATTTAAATTTTAATGGTGCTTTATGGTTTTTGCCTTGCTTATTTTCTGTTGAATTAATGTTTTGGGGAATATCGAAATGTAAAGATAGCTGGGGTGTAGCAGGGCTCCTGCTTATTTGCTTTGTACTGGCAACCTTAATTCGTGCAAACAATTTAAATATTTTGCCATGGGGTATACATACTGCGCTATTTGCTGTAACATTTTATGGTATTGGTTTTTTTTCAAAAGGGCATGTACAGCAATTGAGTACAAGGAGTGGGCTAACCGCTAAAATATTTTTGCTTATTGGTTGTTTGGGTGTTCAATTATTATGCATGGGCAAATATTCCAGCAATATAGAAAACACTACATTACCTTATATTCCATTGGCTTTGTGTGGTATAGCCGTTTATTTAATTATTTCAATATTTATAAGGTCAAACAGACTGTTAGCGTTTCTTGGAAAAAATTCTATTGTGATTTTAGCATTCCAGGAGCAAACATATCGTGCATTGATTTATGCGGTTAGCAAAATGCTTTCTTTAGACAGCGAGATAATAAGAACAAACGTATTCTATTGTTTAGTGATTACTGTTTTAACACTTGCCGTAATTTACCCGCTTATTTATTTATACAATAAGTTTGCGAGAAAGTACCTGAATGTGTTTAAATAAAATTTCCACTTTCTGTTCTTATTTTCCTTGATCTATTGCCGGATAATTTTCCTTGTTTCAGTTGTTGTTTGCAAATAGTATATGCCCGGTGTTAACCTGCTTATATCCAGCGATAGTATCGTATCATCTACCCTTCTTATTTTTATCGATGGAGTTATATTTTTGCCTTCAACATTATATAATTGCAGTCGGGTGAGTTCCGCCCTGCTACCTTCAACGGACAATATACTATTTGCCGGATTGGGATAAACACGAAGCTTCGACTTATGATCTGCAATATTTACTTTTCTTATTTCCGAATAACTGAATTTCCCATCCTTATCCACCTGCTTTAAACGGTAATAAGAAATTCCTTTGTACGGTTGTTCGTCCCATACTTCGTAGGCTATATTTGTTGAAGCGTTGCCAGCTCCGTTTACTTTGTTTATTTCATGCCAACGCGCTGCATCTGCTGATCTTTCAACTGAGAAGTAGCTATTATTGATTTCAGAAGCAGTTTCCCAAAATAGCCTTACCCGCTTATTGTCAACAGGTGTTGCTGTAAAATCAATTAAATCAACCGGCAGTGCCGCAGCATTCATGCTCATAGCACCAAAAAAGCCTGGCGGATATACCCAGCGGCTGTATACCTGCCCGTTCAGCGATGTAACAGGATCATATTTTACACGTGCCCGTACTTTTGTTTGAAACGCTGTTTTATTAACATTGTCCGTAAGCAAAATACCTGAAGCGCCAAGGTCTGAAAACACCATCTGCTCTGCTGTAAACTGTGTGCTGTTGGTAATGGGTGAACCGCTGCTGAAGGGTTGCCCCTGCGCTCTTGTTTCCCAAACCAGTTTACCCTTTGTTCTGCCCTGTGGATTTTTGGCAAATAACCCTATGGCAAAATCAGGTTGCGTAATATTTACCTGCTGAATAGGTATAGTTGTTGAAGTATTAAATAATTGTATGGTTTTACGGATACCAGCGCTCTTGTTTCCCCAATAAACTTCTGCTTTATCCGCTGCATTCAAAGCAATGTCCGTAAATCCATCGCCATTTATATCACCTATTGCCGTTCCATTAATATAAGTATCTGCATAGCCATCCCCATCAACATCAGCAATACCGCCAGCCGTTACTGTCGGATAATATACCGGAGATCGGCTTATCCCTGCGGCAGACCCAGGATATATGAACCATCCACCGCCAACCTGGTAAACTTTGATATCAGCAAATCCGTCACCATTCACATCTCCGGCAGGAGAGATAGTTCCAAAATGCTCTTCTTCAAACACCCCCGAAACAATATCACCAGGGTTTGTAAAACCCTCACCATTTGGAATAAAGCCGGCCGAAGAGCCGTAATATACCATAAATGCTCCATTTTGAAAACCATTGGTACTGGCATCCGAATCTCCTACAGCCACATCACAATAGCCATCGCCATTTATATCACCGGGCATAATAAGATTATCACCAAAATAGGTTTTAACACTTGCTCCATACAAAAGCGTTCCGGGTGTTTTTATTATTCCTGTTGCCGAGCCATAATAAACATGTATAATACCAGTCCCGCTAAAAACACCGGGAGCCGCAATAAAAAGATCACTGAAACCATCGCCGTTAACATCACCTGCAACATTTACGTACCCAAACATGCTGGGATAAGGTGCTAAGTTGACATCATTATATCCTTCTAACGTATCTGTATTATTAATATTGATTCCTATAGCTGAACCATAAAAAATAACAACCCCGCTTATCTGCTCCTGTGGGGTTTGGGTTATTATTATATTCACCACCATATCACCATAGCCATCGCCGTTAACATCTCCTGCGGTAGCCCCACCCCACCCTGACAACAGTGTAACATCAGGCGTATTGCTGATGCCGTTTTGCGAACCATAGTAAATATACATACCACCATTTGGTACTCCTACGATCAGATCATCAAAACCATCGCCATTTAAATCACCTGCACCGGAAATGCGGGTTCCTGCAATATTGAATGTATAGGCAGCAGTTGTTCCTGTTGTGCTTCCACTGCCATTATAGAAAAATATTGCGCCTTCATTGGTCTCCCCGTTTTCATATTGCGGCACACCTATAACAACATCACTGTAACCATCACCATTAATATCGCCCGACGAATTTACCCAGGTACCATAATGAGCACCTGCCTGGTCACTTCCAAGTATCGCAACCGGCGCATTATTAATGCCTGATGCAGCGCCATAATATACAAAAGCAGCGCCTTCATCCGTTTCCTCTTTATCAAAATAAGGAGCGCCTATCACAATATCACTGTAGCCGTCTGCATTGTTATCCCCTGCGCCTGCAACACTATAACCAAACTGTGCATTAATTTGATTGCCCTCCAACAATATTGCATAAGGCGTAACGATTCCTGTAGCTGAGCCATGGTAAACCCAAACAACACCTTCATCTGTTTCTCCATTATCAAAATATGGAGCGGCAATAATAACATCGCTATACCCATCACCATTTACATCACCTGCTCCGGAAACAGATATTCCCATTTGCGCATTAGCCTGGTTGCTTTCTATAACAGCAACAACGGTATTGCTCAGGCCAACAGCGCTGCCCTGGTAAATAAAGGCCGCGCCTTCATCCGTTTCGCCGTTATCATAAAAAGGCGCGCCAATTACAATATCGCTATATCCATCTGCATTTATATCAGCGGCGGCAGCTACGCTTGCTCCAAATTGAGCGTTTCCTTGGTCTCTTTCTAAAATAATTGCCGGTGTGTTATTTATGCCTGCGGATGAACCGGTATAAACAAATACAACGCCTTCATCAGTTTGCCCGTTATCATATAAAGGTGCACCAATCAATATATCACTAAATCCATCCCCGTTAACATCTCCTGCCCTTGATATGCTGTTGCCGAATAAAGTGTTAGCCTGATTGCTTTCAAGCAACGCTGCAGGGGTGGTACTAATGCCCGTTGAAGATCCCATATATACAAATACAACACCTTCGTCTGTTTGCCCATTATCATAATGAGGAGCAGCTATAATAATATCAGCATATCCATCATCATTCAAATCTCCTGCACCGGAAACAGCGGTTCCGAAATGCGCATTTGCCTGGTCAGCCTCCAGCATTACAGGATCTGAACCAATACCGGTTGATGAACCATAATATAAAAAGGCAGCGCCCTCATCTGCTTCACCATTATCATAACCCGGAGCGCCAACAATCAAATCTGAATACCCATCGCCATTAACATCTCCTGCGCCGGATATCCCTGCTCCATACAAGGCATCGGCCTGGTTGCCTGCATGCAATGCAGGTAATGTGCCTCCGGAACTTAATTCTCCATAATATACGAATATGGCTCCTGCATAACCATGTATGTTTCCATATATAGAACCCAGCACCAGGTCCGTCAGGTTATCTTCATTGGTCTTTTCTGAAAAAGCAATTGGATATCTATCGTTTGTAGCATAGATGCTATGCAATTTTATAGTATCTGCATTGCTTTTATTAATACCCGTTGTGGTACCTGAATATACCGTAGCAATGGTAAGGAGCGATCCGGTATTGCCCGGGCTCCCGGCCGATATACTCACATATGCCGAGTTAGTTGCTCTTTTATTACAAACAACATAAGTACCAAAGTTCTCACCGGGTTTATTATTTTGCAGTGTATCTGCTGTTGATTGATCCAGGCCTGAGGCCGCGCCATAATAAACCAACGCTATTCCTTCATCAACTGCTCCGTTATCATAACCGGGTGCACCGATAATAATATCGCTAAAACCATCACCATTCAGATCACATCCACCTGCCATACCTGCGCCTAACCGGGCTCCTTCCTGGTTACCTTCAATCGTATCTGGCGCGGCTATAATGCCTGACGCGGCTCCGTAAAAAAGCAGGGCAATGCCTTCTTCTGGTTGATCTTTATTCAAGCCGGGAATGCCAATCATGAAATCATCATAACCATCGTTGTTTATATCTCCTGCTTCCGCTAAAATAGTACTGTACGCTAACTCAGGATCATTCAATTTGAGCTCAACAGCGGAGCTGGGCGATGTATTAATTCCCGAAGCGGCGCCATAATATATAAAAGCCGCGCCGTTAGTGCCGTTACCATCAGGATAAAAAAAAGCACCGGTAACAATGTCACTGTATCCATCTCCATTTATATCTCCGCTTATTGCCTTAAAATGACCTATACCGGAATTAACGGCCCCCACAAGCGTATCAACCTTGCTTACATTTACGCCTGAGGCAGAACCATAGAATACTACCGCCTTATCCTGAAATGCAATCCCCACAACAAAATCGCTGTAACCATCTGCATCAATATCTCCTGCTGCAGCAACATAAAACCCCAAAGAGGAATTTTCATCTGTTAATGTATCTGTATTAAAACTTGTAATACCTTCTGCCCCACCGTAATAAACAAGTACCATTCCACCATCCGAACCGGCAAGCACATCACCATAGCCGTCTCCGTTAATATCACCTGCTCCTGCTACGTCATATCCAATGTGTGGATAAGAAGCAGTACCAGATAATATCGCGTCAGGCAATTTTAGATTTGAAATAACAGGATCGATGGTTACCGGAAATATAGCATTCTTCACTTCAGCTATTAAATTAATTTCATTTCCGTTCAATTTCATTTTCGCAGTAACATTTTTCCCCGTTGCATCCCATACACGTATATCAGTATAGGTAAGTGTGCTGTTAGCGTTATGAAAGGAAATGGCATTTTCAGCTATTTCGGTAGCCGTCATACCTGAATATTGCAACCGCACAGCAATTGTTCCTGTATTTTTGGGAGCGGATTTTATTATAAAATTCTGACGCACACCTTCGTCATTGTTGATATACTGTTCTGTAAACTTTTCATGTTCAAAATCAACCTTATTATTATCGGTAACAACAGAAACCTTCTGCCCGGGCCTGGCAATGCAATTTCCGTCAGCATAAATACCCTCTGTAATAAACTTCAGCTTAAAGCCGGGATTATTTTGTTGAATACGATTTTGCAGCGACCAGCTTCCCGGTCGAAAACTACTCCTGATATTATGCCTGCGGTTGGGGCTACGGTAAGTTTTGTTTACGGGATCAAAGCGGATATTGTGTTCTTTCGCTTCAATAGCGGCAAGCATTTTTTTATCAATATCCGCACCGGTAATTCCCGCTTTTTTGCTGAAATATGTGTTTGCGCTATTGTTGACTTTATAAGTATCTGTATATTTCTTCTCCCTATCACCCTGTATAATCAATAAAAATACCGCTAATACACCTCCAATTAATTTTTTTGTAGAAATAATTCTCATAACAAAATAATTAAAGATTAGTAAACAATGTAGTCACTGAAAAAACTACGGCTAAATGATCAAGACATTGGATGGGTGTTTACAGGAAACATTGTAACCGGGGCATATATCAATTCTTATGCGTGAAGCTATATTATTCTCTTAGTAAGTTAGTATGAAGATATAAAATTCAACTCATAAAACTGCGAACAAATACTCTTTACATCAATAAAAGTTATTCTATACAATTCCGCAGTGCCTGCTGCACATGTCTTTCATCGTGCGCAATCACAAATTGAAAAACATCTCCCAGCTTTAAACGGATCAATGCTGTTAATGATATAGGTATTCTTTTATCAAGATCAGCAGAAGCTGCTTTTGACAAAAGTGTGAGCAATTGCTCCTGCTGCTGTATAAATTCCGCTACAACTGCATAAGCATTCAATTGTGGTGGCGGATCATATTTTTTAAAAGCTTTCATTTTTTTCTTTCCTGTTTCCGGCTCCATCATTTTAGTAAAATATGCGCCAAACCATGAGCTTTTAAAGTTGGTTTTAGTGGTATCGGAATTATTCTTGATTGCTTTCTCTATTGCGGGCAAATAATAATCACCGTATTCATTTAAATGCTGAAGACACTGTGCAATACTCCAGCCGCAGGTTGCAGATGCTGCAAGCAATGCCTGTTCGCTCATATTTTGAAAAGCATGTATTGCATGGTGAAGATGATTTTCAACCCGCTGATAAAGTTTGTTAAGTAATGCCTGTTTGTTTACCTGTTCCATATTGTATTATTATTTCACTGCAAAAATGCGGGGCAATACATTTATGGTTGTTGGTTTTTACCAAGATTTTAAAATGCCGGAAATTTCCGGACCAAGCAATGATATTTCGTGAAAGTTCACAAAAGGCAAAGCCGCAAAAAAGGGTTTTACTACTTATACATAACTATCCCCTGCCATCAGGTAGCTGGTGCTTCTTACGCCTTGCGGGCCTTTGGTAAGCATGCCCTGGCAACAAGATCGTTAATATCACATACAGCGGTAATATAGGTTACCGTTTGTAGCATTTGCGGTAAATAAGATATCTACATGCCGCAAAATACATGATATTTATCAGCACCCGGACAGAGGAGAAAATCCGGAAAATGCTGATGACAAGCATATATTACACCTGGTTAAACAAAAGAATAGATTAGGCAACTGATATTAAGAAAGGCTGGTATGGAACAATAAAAGGCAAGCCAACGCCAGCAGGTTCCTATACCTGGATGATCAATCTTGCAGATACAGATGGAGTAAATCAACGCCAAAACGGCGTTGTACTGCTTACGCGATAACCAACCTGAACTGTCCGGAATAATAGCCCAGTTCCTGCTTCTACCACTACTACACAACCTGCAAGGGGTAAAATCAGCTGTCTGCATGACAAACCTCATAAGGTATAGGATAAGCTTCTGATAACTTACAGGAAACTCTTCGAGCATGAAAAAACTACTTTTTATTTTTTTTGGCGCAGGCACACTGATTGCCTGCAACTCCGGCGCCAACACCCATACTGAAGCATCTCCGGGAACAGCTGTTGAAACGCACTCGCAGGCAGGCGTGGTAGATAACATCTCTCAGCCAAATGTAGTGCAGGTCGCCATTGGCAGTGCAGACCACAGTACTTTGGTGAAAGCAGTAAAAGCTGCCGACCTGGTGACTTCGCTGAGCAATGCAGGCCCTTTTACAGTGTTTGCTCCCACCAACGCTGCTTTTGACAAGCTCCCGGCAGGCACAGTGGAAGACTTGCTGAAACCCGGAAAGAAAGACGCTTTAATTGATGTTTTGCAGCATCATGTGTACGTGGGCGTGCTTAAAGCCGGACAACTGCAGGACGGCCAAAGCCTTGGTATGGTGGATGGAAAAAATATAACGATCAAAATAGTAAACGGCAAGCCGCTGATCAACGGAAAGGCAAATATCGTTGCTTCCGTGCCGGCGTCAAACGGGATCGTTCATGTAATAGACGAGGTGTTAACACCCGCGCAATAGATTTTTACACTATGACTGTATAAACAGGAGTTTCCAAGGGCTCCTGTTTTTGTTTATCAGGCATATTGATGACAAAGTGCATATCAGAGGTTGCTGTTTAACGGCCTCACCTGTTTTTTCTATGCCACAAATTCCGGCGTCCTGCGCGGCAGGATCATACTCTTTCACTATAATATTTCGCCAGCCGACAGAGATAATTCCCGGCGCTGCATTTGCCTGATCGTATACGCTGTTGTGATGTTACAAATCCTTAAACTGTGTTGGCGTCATGCCGGTTTGCAATCTGAAGAACTTTGAAAAATTAGCGTGATCGTAAAACCCCAGCGCATACACTATATCCTTTACCGACATTTCCGAAACCTTCAACAGCCGCTTTGCCTCCAGTAAAATGCGGTCGTAGATAAGCGAGGAAGCGGCCGCATGCAGGTTTTTCCTGCAAACAATATTGAGATAATTGGCAGAGATATGCAGCTTACCGGCATAAAATGCTACCGAATGCTCCTGCTTAAAATGCTGGTCAACCAGGGCTATATATTTTGTTATAACAGGGTTGGAATGATATCCCTCAAAATCTCCGGAAGCGCTTTCCACGATCTTGCTGATCAGCAAGCAGATCAACTGGCAACGGGTTTGCACAAGCTCCCAGGCAGTGTTTGTTCCGCTCAATTCTTTTTGGATCGCCCTGAATTCATACAGCAGCAATTGATAATGCGCTTCTGAAATATTCATTACAGGATGGCTCTGGTAATAGGATGCAGAGAACCGCAGAGAAGGGCGGAACCACTCAAACCATTCGCGGCTGATCATCAGTTGGTAGCCGATGGTTTGCTGCGTCATTTTCCACTGGTGCACCTGGCCGGGAAAAAGCAGGTGAACCTGGTGGCTTTTGATCCTGTGAGGTATAAAATCTATCGTATGTGTGCCGCTGCCACGCTCAAACAGCATGATCACAAAAAAATCATGCTTATGCGGATCATCAATCGAATGCGCTCCCCTCAGCTCATGAAATAAAACATTACAGCGCGTGGACTGGCCTTCGCTGAACCCGCTGATGCTTAAAACCGGGAAGTGACCGGGCGGATGCTTCATACAGCTTCAAAACTTGTTGCTTAAAAATAGGACATTCCGAACCAATACCCGGCGCTTATTCCTGCGCCTCTATCTTTCCAGTATTTCGGCGATCTCCTTAAAGCCCCTCGACCGTGCATGTTGTAAAGGCGTGACGCCATCTTTATCCGCAATGGTAAGGTTGGCGCCGGCATCTTTCAGTATCTGTACGATCTGCCGGTAGCTTTCACTTCCGTTGCCCAAAATAACAGCCTCTAACAATGCCGTCCAGCCGAGGCGGTTCACATGATCAATGGGAAAACCTTTTGTATTAGCCAGTATTGTAACGGTTTCCACATGCCCCCGCTCGCAGGCAGGGATCAATGCCGTGCCGTTGTAGCGGTTGAACCGATCAAAGCGTGCGCCGTTCGCTAAAAACAGCTTTACCAAAGCGGTTTGCCCGCTGGCGCCTGCATAAAGGAACGGACTGTCAAGGTTATCAGCCTGCAGGTTCACATCAGCTCCGTGTGTTACCAATAGCTTTGCCATCTCCGCCTGCTGCTGTATAGTAGCGATCAGCAATAATGACCGCCCGCTTTTATCTCTTGTATTCACATCCGCACCGCCGCTCAACAGCTTCTTCACAGCCTCCATATCATTCTTCTTTACAGCCTCAATAATATTTTGTTGCTTATGCATTGTATAAGTTGAAGGTTCAATAATAGTCGGCTGACATGCATTAAAAATGACGAATGAAAATAACAATAGCAATAGCTGCATAGCCGGAATATTTAATTTAAAATACCACCTTCCCCTCATAGATCAGCGACTCCACCTGCGAAACCCTCGACACCGCTTCGGCAGAGCAACTGGCATTCAAAAGTACCAGGTTGGCTTTGTAACCTGCCTTAGGCCATTGGCGGTTGCCTTTATCATTCAACGGCAGCACACCGGCTGTTGCCAGCCCCAGGCTTCTCGACAAACCGAACTCGGTAGAATAGCCATATAGTTGCGCCGCCAGGTTGGCTTTGTGCAGCACACTGCCTGTGCCGAAAGTATTCCAGTGATCTACAATGCTGTCGTTACCGGTCATTACTTTCACTTTGTGTTTATACAATGTGGGAATGGGCATGATCAGTCCGCCGAATGGAATGGTGGAGTTGATGCCTATTTGTGCAGCACCCAGCTTTTCAGCGATCTCTTCCTGCCTGGCGTTGTCTAATTTTCCCAGCACAAAGCAATGACTGATGTAGGTCTTTCCTTTCAGCACCGGGTTTTCATTTACCTTGTCTATTAAATATTCCACCGTTTTCAATCCTGATTCGCCTGTTTCGTGCAGGTGAATGTCAATGCCCTTATTATGATCCAGCGCCAGTTGAACGGTAAAGTCAATCGTTCTTTCAATAGCGCCATCAATAGTGTAAGGATCCAGTCCTCCAATGAAATCAATATTCATTTTGGCTGCTTCCTTCATGTAAGGAGCGGAGTTGGTATAGAATACACCGTGTTGCGGAAAAGCCACGAGTTCCGCGCCAAAGCTGTCTTTCCTGTTTTCCAGGGCTTGCTGAAGGTGCGCTAATGATTCCAGCTTAGAGACAGGCTCTATATTCACATGACTACGTGCAAAGCCCGTGCCTTTTGATTGCAGCAGCTCCATCATTTTTTCCGCTTTGAACGTGGAATTTTTCAGCATTTCAGGGAGTATCTTTTGCTCCAGCGCGATCATTCCCTTTACGCCGCCTGTTCTTTTCCGCGTTGCCCGCCAGCTATCGCCGTAAAAGGTTTTATCCATGTGGATATGCATGTCCTTAAAAGAAGGCAGCATCAGGTAACCTTTTGCATCAATGGCATTGGCGTTGGGCTGGTTGGGAGATATGGCTGCAATGTTGCCGTTCTCTATCTCAATATAAAACAACCCAGTGGTGGTTGCCGTTACTTCACCGTCCTCGTATACAAAGCCGGTTTCCAGGCGAACATTTTTGAGGCTTAATTTATTTTTACCTGCTGCGGGTGTATTACCCGTAGCAGCTTTTAAACCCGGTATGCACGGTGTTATGGTTAATCCTGCCATGGCTAAAGCTGAATTTTTGATAAAATTTTTACGGGAGATATTGTTTTGTGCATTCACCTGTTATTCTTTTGCAGCAAAAGTACTTTTAACCAGGTTCAGATAAAGGTAGATGTTATAACAGGTACGGTAGGATTTATTATCGTTCATTGGGAATATGTAATACTGCCCCTGAAAAACATCCCAGGATGTCTACAGTACTGATAAATTTTTGTACTAAATTCGACTAACCGTTGGCTAACTGTTAATAAACGTAAATCTGCCGGTATAAGATATCTCGCAACAGAAAACGCCAAACACCGGGAATGGCAAAAACAAAATATTATGTAGTTTGGGTCGGACGACAGACTGGCGTCTTTGAAACATGGGAAGAGTGCAGCGCGCAAGTATCCGGTTACCCTAAAGCTGTTTATAAATCCTTTAAAACAAGAGAACTGGCAGAACAAGCTTTTAAAAGTTCGAGCAGGGAATTTATCGGGAAAGATTTTTTTGAATCAGAATTAACTCCCGAACAGCTTGCTTTACTGGGAAGCCCGGTCAAAGAAAGTATTTCAGTTGATGGAGCCTGGGACACGACAACAGGAGTTGCAGAATACCAGGGTATTCACACAGAAACCGGCAAAATTTTGTTTAAAGGAGGACCATTTGAAGACGGAACAAACAATATTGTTGAATTTTTAGCAATTGTTCATGCTTTAGCCTATTGTAAGCAAAATAGCCTGAAACTTCCAATTTACTCAGACAGCAGAAATGCCATTGGCTGGGTAAAGAACAAAGAGGCAAGAACCAATCATAAGAGAAGTGATAAAAATAAGAAACTGTTTGAACTTATTGACAGAGCAGTTAAATGGCTGAATGAAAACACCTATGACAATGAAATACTGAAATGGGAAACGAAAGCCTGGGGAGAAAATCCCGCCGACTTTGGAAGAAAATAAACCTTCCTGTTAAACAAACAACTGAATAAGCTTTTGGAAAATATAATAAAAACCGATTTAAGTGCGCTAAACGATAAGCAGCGTGAAGCGGTTGTTAGCGAGGACAAGCGTATACTGGTTTTAGCCGGTGCCGGCTCGGGTAAAACAAAAACACTTTTACAGAAAATTATCTACCTGATAGAAGAAAAAGGTGTAAACGCCTCCAGCATACTTGCCATTACATTTGCCAAAGATGCAACAAATGAAATGATAGACAGATTAATCATTTCAGCAGACACAAGTGGAAACTATAAGAAGCAGCTACTTGACGAAACCTTAAGCAACGTAAAAAAGGATAAAGAGAGACATATCCAGCAGAAAAATTACGCGTTGACAAATAACCTGACCATCAAAACATTCCATTCATTTTGCTTCAGTATTCTTCGCGATGACGGAGCTAAGGTATTCGATAATAAATTCAAAATAATCAAAAACACAAAAAAGAACGAAGACGACGAGCTTTCCAAATATACTGCCCGGGAAACTGCATTCGGAGTAATGCATAAGCTTTTAATCGAACTATGTGAGGATGCCGGCTACTTACTTCAGCTCAAACGATATATACTTGATTATATTATTGACAAAATTCACATACAGAATACAGACCAAAGACTTCCACCGAAAGATGGAAAGTATTTCACGACTCTTGACGGAACGAAAGTTCGGTCAAAATCAGAACAATATATTGCTGACTGGTTTTACAGGCACAACATCAGGTATGAATATGAACCCCGGGTAAATGTAAAAGACTTTCCATTCCGCCCGGATTTTTATATTCCTGATGCAGATCTTTATATAGAACATGTCAGCGATAAGAGCTATACGATCAGAGATAAGGAAGAACAATTTAAAAAAGGCAATTTACTATTGATCAAAACCTCAGACAGCATAACGAAAGACTCAACTCTTTTTAATCAAACGCTTGATGAAATTGTAAAGAACCGGCTGTCATCTTATTATCACAAAACCGTAACCCTCGATTTTAAAGAGGAATTCAATGGCTATCATGAAAATGTTAAAGAATTTATTCGGCAGATCATAAGAGTTTCAGACATGATCAAGGTTGAAAATACTGACGCCGGTTTTATTTTAGAAAAAGGTAGAAATGACCCGCATGAGAGAGTTCGTAATTTTTATGAACTTGCTGTTCCGGTTATCAAAAAATATATTGATTACTGTACAAACAAATCCTATCTTGACTATAATGATTTGCTTTCAAAAAGCATTCCACTCTTTAAGAACCATGCTGATATTGCCAATAAATACAGGGAAAAATATAAATACATTTTAGTAGACGAATTTCAGGATGTAAATACCTTACAGGTAGAGTTAATCAAAGTGCTCTTAACTGAGGACACCCAGCTTTTCTGCGTTGGAGATGACTGGCAAAGTATTTACGGATTTATGGGATCAAACATAAGTTATATTATAGATTTTGAAAAACACTTTGCCAACTCGAAAATAATAACACTCAGCTTGAATTATAGAAGCACGCAAAACATAGTTGGCGCGAGTAATGAAGTAATCAGTTACAACAAATTCAAAATAGACAAAGATGTTCAGGCTTCTAAGATCTCTGAGCACAAAATAGTTGTTTATTCAGGAAACAACAGAGAAGAAAATATTCAGTTCTGTATTGATAATATAAAGGAATTGGCAAATGAGGGAGTGAGCAATGACGAAATCCTGTTTCTCTACAGAAGAAAAAAAATGTACACCTCCTATTTAACCCGGTTTAAAGACGAAGGACTAAGTGTTCAATCAAAAACGATCCATGGCGCCAAAGGGCTTGAGGCAAAAATTGTATTTATCATCGGCTTAACAGAAGGATATGGAGGCTTTCCTGACATTTGGATGGAGGACAGGATTTTTCAGATAATCAAAAAAGCTGACCATGATTTGCTATTGGAAGAAGAAAGAAGATTATTTTATGTTGCCATTACGAGAGCCAAAGACAAACTGTTCCTCATCACAGAAAGGGGAAATGAATCAAGCTTTTTAAAAGAAATTACCGAAGCATTTACTGTAAGAACATCAAACCCCATGAAATCAGTAGTTGACAGGATAATTACTTGCAGCAGTTGCCTCAGCACATTAGAGAAGCTTTGGGTTTTTTGCCCTTATTGCGGACAGAAAGTATCCGAACAGACCGGGAGACAGGAAAACAAATAAACTGGTAGCATTGGTACGAAAATTGAGCTGTGGCCGAAATGCATTAACAATGCAATGCTGAACTTCTTTCTGCAGATGTTAAGCCTTATCATAAATAATCATAACATCAAAATCAAAGTTCTTTGAAGATCCTTCAAGTGTAATCGTTACCTCTATAGGAAACTCTTTTTTATAAGGATTTCCCTCCCATACTCCCGCCGGGATATTTATTGGTTGCTCTAATTCAAATACCGGCTGGTACTGATAAGGAGCGGCAATGAGTGCGACCGGTGGCGCTTCCACGGTAGCTGACCCGGCGCTTATACACTTTATCCTTA
Organism: Terrimonas sp.; assembly: GCF_003075435.1. Lineage (GTDB taxonomy): Bacteria > Bacteroidota > Bacteroidia > Chitinophagales > Chitinophagaceae > Agriterribacter. The sequence continues at coordinate 379,103 of NZ_QCZJ01000001.1, forward strand.
TATGCAATCCATTCCTGGCAAGCACTGAGCCCCATTCACCGGGATGCTTCCATTCAAATAATGGTGTTAGTATAATCCTGGTGATCTCAATAAATGAGCCCTGGTGCTGTAGCATAAATTGTTTGCTTCTGTCTGTATCAGTAAAGCGCATCGCCTGATCTTTTTTAAGCACCCCGGTACCTTCAATAGTATAGTTCGTTCCTGCGCCCTTGCCGAATTGTATGAGTAATTTACTTACCACCATCTCAGCCAGCATTCGTTTTACAGTGGGTAAAGGAATATCAAGTTTACGGGCAATTTCTCCTGAGCGTGATCCCGGGTGATTTTCGATAAAGCTGTATATCATTTTCTCCCGTTGTGACAGCATGCTGGCTTTTTTCTGCACTTCCAGCTTAGCCATGAGTTGTTGTTGGATATTAAGCAGGCAATCAAAAAAAAATTCCACCCATGGAGCCACCTCCTCCCCGGGGCGGCTCCGCTGGCATTGCATCAGTACTTTATAATATTCACTTTTGCGGCTTTCAATTTCATGTTCAAAGCTTACGTACTGGATCCACGAATAGCCGTGTTTCAGCAGCAACAGCGTACCCAGCAGCCGGCTTAAACGACCATTACCATCCTGGAAAGGGTGGATGCTTAAAAACTCATATACAAACACAGCAGCTTTTATTAAAGGCAATGTTTTTGAATCCGAATAATACCATTCCACCAAACTGCTCATCGCATCTTGTGTAGCAAAGCCCGGGTCTGTTGTTTTAAAAATGATCCTTGTTGTTCCGTCTGCTTCCTTTGCCTGAACCATATTGCTTTGCTGCTTGTAGTCTCCTCTGTGCCAGCCATCTTTCCTGCTGTATTTCATTAAACCGTTGTGCAGGTGCTTCAGGTTCGTTTCAGTAATGGCTATATCCTGGTACGACCCGGAAATTAATTCAAGTGTTTCAAAGTAGCCGGCAACCTCCTGTTCATCCCGCTCCTCCAGCCTGGATATAGCCAGGTTTTTCAATAGTGATTCCACTTCCGCATCTGTCATTTGAGAACCTTCGATTCTTGTGGAAGCTCCTACGCTTCTTACTGTTGCAATGGCTTTTAGTTGCTTTAAGGTTTGACCTTCTCTTTTTTCTATCGTTGTCCAGGATGCATCAAAGCGGTCTAACTGGCTGATACGGTTAGACAGTAGCATCCAGTCCGGAGAAAAGGAAAACGCATATATTTTATCATTCATGTATGATTCGATTTGATACGTTAATATACGATTAATAATCCTACCAAAAAATAATTAATACGATTTGATGCGATTATATTCGATTATCAATCTAACTTTAGTACTGACTTCGGGATGTCCGGATAAATTGCGAGAGTAAATTTTCAGGGACATAGACCCATCCTTAGGTGCCAATGACAAACAGGAGAGTACATGTTGAACAGTAGTGCAAAATGTTGAACGATTGCACTACCGCTGAATGCTGCACAGCAATCATACCGACCCTAAACCGAAGGTCGGGAAGGCATCTGCTTCCCGCCAACATTCTTCTCCTGTATACACTACATTCTAACAGATTCCTCCTTCGTGCCAATGACGTATTTTCTAATCGACTATTTATCAATACTATAAATCCTCGTCATGGCCTTATTGATTTTGCACAGCAAATTTTTTAGTCGGAATACAGGCTGGAGAGCGTGTTGAACAACAGTAATTGGCAACTAATAAAATTTATTACCTGCCAAAAGTGAATCCAAAAAGATAGGTTTGGCAACCAATAACTAAAGTTGCCGGAGCCGGCTTTTGACCTTTTCAAACTTGCATTTATGATCTGTATTTCTCTTCGTATTTCTTTTTGTATGAAATACTGATACTATTGTAACTATTTTTTCTTCCTGGCTATTTTATAAATCAGTATAAGTCATCATTTCGAAGTGCGCTTTTTCTTCAGCCTGGCAATATCTTTATCTATGTCTGCCATAGAATAACCCTTTTCCTTACCGCTATCCCATGCTTCATACCTTTTTTGAAGGTCATCAACAATGAACTTATCATTCCACCACTTTAGCTTTTTAGTAATAGTGTCTTTAAGCATTATACCTCTTAAAAGAAATCAGATAATTGATTGAGTTCTATTTTTCTAACTTCAAAAAATACACCGTTCAAATGATCAAAATCACTATCGGTTGTTACAAGTTGCAGATCAAGTAACCCGGCAAGCGATGCTATCCAAAGGTCGTTTTTACCCATATTTCTGGGTGTAAGAAAATTATATTCTCCAAATAACGGGTTACGCCTTTGTGTCAAAAAGCAAATGCATACCCGTCATTTATTTTGCTCCAATTGCTTCAATGCTTCTTTCCACTCTTCTTCATTAAAAGGTTCTATCTCCGGGCTTGCTTCCAGGGCTTCAATCAATTTTTCATTGTTTTGTCCTTTCTTTTTGCCGAAAGCGGTAGTGCCGCCGGCAGCCCATATTTCTTCCGGGGAATATGATTTCCGGTCTCTGAACCCGGAAGCTTGCATATTATTTTTTATACCTGATCCCATTACATCCTCCTTTTTTTATTAAAATTCAAAACCCTCCTGCTGCACCGGTCATAAAGCTGTGTATAGAAATTTTTTCCACTTACTGCTTCCTGCTCATAAATTTACTTACAATTTAATGAATATTGCAACTGTTATCCTTATTTTCCTTTTAATGCCAGCACCACAAATCAAAAAGTAAGTAGGGATTTCATTCCCTTCGCCGGGCTTTGCGGTGGGATCGCAAAGACTGTGAGCGGTTGTAAGTATTCCGGGAGGCCAAGTTATCAGCAAACGCATCAGGGTGCTGTTGCGGAATTCATAGTAGTACAAAAGCTCAATCAAAGCTCCCCCGGAAACATGAAGTTTCACGCAAAGCACGCAGGGGAGCAACGGACGCAAAGGAACTGTGACTGAGTTTAATCAGCATTTTGCACCTACGCCGGCAGTAGCATTCCAATAGCTGAAGTCACAGTAGTACAAAAGCTCAATCAGGGCTCCTTCCGGAAACATGGGGGTAATATGTTTCCGGGGTCTTTTTTTGGTACTTTTTTGGACAAGCAAAAAAGTACAGAAGAAACATCATTGTTTTTGAAGCCGATCCTTCAAAACCCCTGCTACATGATTCACCTCCCTCACATCCACCAGGTGGGCCGCCTCCAGCAGCTTCACCAGCAGGAAGTAAGCTGCCATTATATTAATGCTATGCCTTCCCCTGCTGTGCAACAGCGCCGATCCCACCAGTTTTTCCCAATGCTGTATCCATTGCTGCAGTGGCAGGAATACAAAAAATTGCCTGAATGCCCGGTAGGGATCACCAAACTCTTTTTTAGAAAGGCAGTGCGGAAGATCACTCCACTCCCCCGAGTTGGCATAGAGACTGCGATAGTACCCCCGGGGTTCATAAGATCACCCTCCGTAATATGGATAGAGCTGCGATGTAAAGTTTATGATGATTCTTATGCTTAAGGAAGCGACATCGAATATACATTGGTGAAATTCAGTAAGCCTGATTCAATCGCTATGCGAGGTGTCTTCGCCTCGTATGCGTATATTATCGCCTCCTGGCGACGTTCTTGGCATTTTCTCCGGTTTAGTAACACTGCATACAAAAGTTTAGTTACTTTGGCAATACTTTGCCATTTTCTATACAATTCGATTTAAAAAGGACTAATGAAAAGAAAAGAATTTATACAAACCACAGCCGCAGGGGCGCTGGCTTTTTTATTGCCATTTCCATCCTCTGCATCCGGTGCTAAAAAAAAATTAAGAATAGCCCAGGTGGGACTTGGTTCAATGGGTTTAAATGATCTGAAAGACATCGCTTCTCACCCCGCAGTAGAAGTAGTGGCGCTTTGCGATGTGGATATGAATAAAATAAATGCCGTTAAAGCAACGTATGCAAACGCCAAAATATTTACAGACTACCGGGAAATGTTCAAAAACATAGCCAACGAAATTGACGCTGTTGTGGTATCAACACCTGATCATGCACATGCGCCGGTTTCCTTACTGGCAATGGAGATGAATAAGAATGTGTATTGCCAGAAACCACTCACACATTACATTTCAGAAGCGAGGAAGATGGAAGCTGTGGCTGCGCAAAAAAAGCTGGTAACTCAAATGGGTATCCAGGTGCATTCTTTTTACGATTATAAGTTAGCTACTATACTTATTCAGAAAGGCATTATCGGAAAAGTGAAAAAGGTGATTGCCTGGTCGCCTAAAGTTTGGGGTTATGATGGCCCAGAACCAGAGGGAAGCGACTCAGTGCCTGAGGGAGTAGACTGGAACCTTTGGTTAGGGACTGCTAAACAAAGACCTTATAAAGAAGGATTTTATCTTAACGGCAATTGGAGAAAATGTATTGACTACGGTTGCGGCACATTAGGCGATATGGGCGTGCATATTTTTGATACACCCTATAATGCTTTACAGTTGGGTGTTCCGTTAACGGTGAAAAATGAGTGCCGCGAACCGAATAGCTTTGGACATGCTGAAAAAAACCATGTAACCTATGTTTTTCCGGGAACAAAATATACAGCAAAAACACTTGAATGGGTTTGGTATGACGGACAAGGTGCGCCGGAGTTGCAGGAAGAACTGAAGCTGCCCAACGATGAAAAGTTGCCTGACCAGGGCGCTATGTTTATTGGAGAAAACGGGCAACGCTTATTGCTCCCCCACTTCATGGAGCTTCCAAGATTGATTGTTGACAATGCTTATCAACTCATCGACATCAAAAAATTCGATGCTAAAAGTGAAGCCGGTAAACCAACAGTAAGTTATGATGTGGAGGGTCAAAAGCACTATCACCAGTTTGTAGATACCTGTCTTGGCAAGGCAAAATGCAGTGCGCCATTTTCTTATGCAGCAAAGCTTACAGAAGTAATTTTGCTGGGTGTGATCGCAGCGCGCTTCCCTAACCAAATATTAAACTGGGATGGTGCAAACGCACGCTTTAAAGAAGATGAAGCCAATAAATATTTGATCGGGGAATACAGGAGTTTTTAGTAACGACTTGTAAGCTTTTTTGATAGTATCATTATTCTATTTCTCAATCGCCGGGGCACGTGCCTTGAAAACGGTACATTTATTTAAGAAAAAGTGTTTCGCGAGACGCGAACCACGGCGCCAGAATTACCGCCACACTTCTAAAATGCTTCTTTCACCGGCAGCCCGCGCCAACTTGCTGGCATTTTCAATCCAAGCAGCCAGGCAATGGTTGCGCCGGTATCATACGTTATAATGGGGGTTTGCAGTTCCTTGTTCTTCTTTACTCCCCTGCCATACAATATCCAGGGTATTAACACTTCATCCAACGATTTACCGCCATGCCCTTTATGAATGCCACCATGATCGGCCGTTACAATAATAACTGTTTCATCAGCAATGCCCGCCTCAGTTACCACGGCCACTATTCTGCCGATACGGGCATCCACCTTCTTTAACTCCTCATAATATTCCTTTGTGCGATGCCCTATATTATGTCCAACACCATCAGGTTCATCAAGGTGAATGAAAGTGAGCACAGGTTTTTGGCTGATGATAACAACAACCGCCGTATCTACGCAAACATCATCCTTATTATTTCCCGCAAACCTGAAATCGGTAGCGCCCTTTTCCACCAGCGGGTCAATACCCTGCCAGCTAAATATAAGCGCTGTTGACGCGGAAGGTTTCTGCATTTTCAGCAGGCTGAAAACAGAAGGAAATATTCCTCCCGGTGTTGTATCGGCAGAAGGTATTTCCGGTACCACGCTGTTCCATTCCGTATAACCGTGCATGGTTGGTCCCGCCCCCATCAGTATAGAAGCCCAGTTTACCGCGCTGGAAGACGGAAGCACAGCACGCGCTTTTAACGACCATGCGCCGTTCTGCATCAGCTTTTTTAATTCGGGCATATCGGCATGAGGCACGGCGTAGGCGCCAAAACCGTCGCAGCCTATTAATACCACATGCCTGATTTTTGACGGCTGTGCACAAAGCTGAAAGCAGCACCCGATAGCAATAAGAAATGAAAAGCGTTTATACATTGTAGTGTTAAGTTTAATTGTGAGAAGATAAGCGATAAATGTGAGAATCTCACATTTGGCAGGACTGCTGCAAATGGCAGTAAATATGAGGCTGCATACAACGGTATGCAACAAAATAGCGGTGTATTATACAGCCCCTGCCCGGTATCTTACCTGCCCGGGTAATAAAGGGAATTGTTATAGCTGCTGCCGTACACAATCACCAGGCTGAATGAGTGGTGTATTATTATTTTTGGGTAGCCGGCAGTTGGATTTCTATTAGGCTTTTCTTGCGTCGCACTCTTGTACGTTCGGTTCATTATTCAGCATATGCATTGCACCGCGGCCTGTCATTCCGACCCAAGGAGGAATCTGCACCAAGCGTAATTCCATAACGCTTTTGCAACCAGACTTTAAAATAAATGACATTATTCAACGATCCACTATTCACGACTCCTATGGAGGAAGTCGCCAGTCTGGAATTTCCGTTTCTGCTACCCAGCCTTACATTTTCATTTTTTCAGGTACTACCGGCCATAAACATGGTTACAAAGATCAATGAGAAAACGAGAGCGTATTTTCTTATACCGGAGAAGGCCAAACAGGGAATATGAATTTTGTGAAGGGGAATTTAGCTTTATTGGAACATAAGAAAAACAATAAAAGCATTTTTCTTTTTGAATATGTTGCAAAAGGATTTGTACAATATAAAGGAGAGCTGGAGTTAATTGATTATGGCTTTTTCACGGGGCCGGCACCGGGAAGGAAAAGAAAGAAACGCGATTAAATTCTTTTTTAAGAAAAAGGGAATAACGCTTAGCTACCGGGAAGATTTCCAGGAATTGATTATGGAAGATCCACCTGCCGAATATGGCACTCAAATTCCAAACGAAACTGAGCGCAAAGGATTGGTTACATCCCGAATAGGGCAGGGAGCTTACCGCAAAAGTGTATTACACCGTTGGAAGTTTGCGTGCGCTGTAACTGGTTATACAAAGCATTAAATTTTAATTGCTTCTCACATTGTAACATAGCGCTTTTGCCAACAATAATGAAAGATCAGATGTGCACAATGGTATATTACGCTCACCTGCTTACGATGCATTGTTTGATCAGCATCTGATCAGTTTTGAAAACAATGGTAAAAATTATTTTATCAGACACTCTCAAGGAAAGTGACTATTATAGAATAGACATTAGTGGAAGGAAAATGATCAAAAACCTGTCACTGGAAAATCACGACTATCTAAGCCGACACAGGCAGGAGATGAGGTTGGTATAGATAACTCGTCATTTACCGATAAGGAGCGAAAACCTCTTTCGTACTTAATCCTACCAAAAATTTATAATTAAGTGATTTTTATATAATTGTACTTTAAGTACATTCTATCGACAATACTCGCGTGCTTAAGTCGTTAATTATATCAACCCCTTATTATTGTATTTATGGCAGAATTTCTAACTACTCGAGAGACAGTTGCCAAAATTGAAGATATCATTCGGAACGCTCAATCTACATTAGTATTAATCTCGCCTTACTGGCAGCTATCCGAAAATTGGTTTGTTCGTATTAGCGATGCAGCTAAAAGAAATACGCCAGTAACTATTTTAATTGGCAAAGATTCTAAGCCTGAATGCGTAGGCAATTTACTTTTACTAAAAAATATTGCCATTAAACACCTGAAGAACTTACATGCGAAATGTTATTTTAACCAAGATAGCATGGTCATCAGCTCCATGAATATGTATGAGTTCTCTGAGAAGAACCGAGAAATGGGCATATATATCAGACGAGATACAGACAAACAATTATTTGAGGTTGCAAAAAAGGAAGCAGAACATTTTTTTCAACATGCAACACCTCTTTCATCGTTGCAATCAGAAGATTCAATCAATTTCACTGCAAAAATTCCAAGTATTGGAATGTATGTAAAAAAAGACGGTGTTTGCATAAGGTGTAGTAATAATCTAAAATACAATCCTGAAAAACCTTTATGTACTAACTGTTATAATGCGTGGTCAAAATGGAAAGATGGGCTATACCCCGAGAAATATTGCCACTCCTGCGGAAAGAAAGCAGATACAAGCATAGCATATCCAGAATGTTATAGCTGCTACAAATCAAACTCTAAAATGATTGCCGGTTAGTAAGATATTTTTTTAAAACCCCTATGCAGGCAGTCCATTAGTAATCTCCTGCTAACTCTATCTATACCAATAAAATCTTTGATATTTCCAAAAAACATCTTACCTTAAAGCATACTTATAATCCTTCAATCTTTTGACTGCCTGCCGCTACCCGAACCCAATTCAAAAAATATAAGTGACTTTGTAACTGTGCTCCAAATGTAAGCTGGAGTAGCAATGCCTCTTTGTATATTCGTTTTTGAGCAAATGCAGGAGAGTGTTACAAAAAGAGCTTTTATAGTTTCTCAACCGCACGAGCCTTGAAAGCGACACATTTATTTATTTAAGAAGAAGTGTTTCGTGAGACACGAACCACGGGGGATGTTGAGACGTTATCTAAAATTACTAAGGATACTTGAGACGGATTTGGGGGTAAGTTGTTGCTAAAAGTCAAAATGAAGTTTTATTTACACAGAATGAATAATGGAATTAATAGGATAAGCCGAATATTGTGAAATGATATATATAATACTGATTATCAATTATTTTAGATAATTTATCAACATGAGTGCATAACTTATATTTTTGCATTCGTTTATGAATAATAAAAAAATGCAGGCTGTTGATTTATTTTCGGGAGCAGGCGGCATGTCTGAAGGCGCAATTGCTGCAGGTATAGATGTAAGACTTGCCGTTGAAAAGGATCGATTTGCAGGAATTACCTTTCAAGCAAACCATCCCAATACGGTTCTCTTCAATGATGATATAAGAAAGCTGGATTTAGATCAAAGCATTTTCGATAATGCTCATTTAAAAGTTTTATTTGGAGGCCCTCCTTGTCAAGGATTTTCTACATCAAATCAAAAAACTCGAAATAAAACAAATAATGAAAACTGGCTTTTTAAAGAATATATAAGAATTGCCCGAATTTTAAAACCAGACTGGATAATTGTTGAAAATGTAAAAGGACTTGTAGAAACAGAATCTGGATTTTTTTTTGAAGCGATAAATAAAGAATTAAAAAAGCTGGGATACAACTCTAGTTTCGCGATTTTGAATGCAGCTGATTTTGGGGTACCCCAAGTAAGAAATAGAGTGTTCATCGTCGGTTCGCTACATGGAATAAGTTTTAAATTTCCTAAGCCTACTGTTTCAAAATATTTAACGGTAAAGGAAGCGTTGTCAGATCTTCCTGCTCTTCCCAATGGAGCAGATTTCGATGAACTTGACTATAGATGTGATACCGAAACAAAGTATCAAAAAGTGATGCGAGGCACAGAAAAAACATCTCGCAATAATTTAGTGACACGAAATAACAATCTCGTACTTAAACGATATCAGCATATCCCTGAAGGAGGTAATTGGGAAAATATTCCTGCAAGGTTAATGAAGAATTATAAAGATCACACACGTTGCCATACAGGTATATATTTTAGGCTGAAACAAAACGAGCCTTCTGTAGTTATAGGAAATTATAGAAAAAATATGCTTATTCATCCTATTGAGAACAGAGGCTTAAGTGTTAGAGAGGCAGCTAGACTACAATCTTTCCCAGATAAATTTCGTTTTTTCGGAAGTATTGGGTTTCAACAACAACAAGTTGGAAATTCCGTACCTCCTCTACTAGCAAAAGCGATCTTCGAACAATTAAAGAATCAAAGCTGAGATATGTCTTGGACTAAACAGAAAATTGAATCAAAACTACACGAAAAACTAAGTAAAGATTTCCTGGAATCTCCTTCTGATGTTGATAAATTTTATGGATACTACACAAGCGCACGAGACTTGTTGATATCAGATAATATATATAAAGACATCAAGTTTATTCAAAAAGATCTGTCAGATCATGGTGAAGATCATATTATGGATGTAATGAGATATGCAGAAAAATTGCTTGGGAATGAAATTGAAGACTTACACGCTATCCAAATTTACTTTATATGTATGCTAATACTCTTCCATGATGTAGGTAATCTGACTGTTGATAGAATGAGGCATCATGAGCAAGACGTGATCAGAGAAATATATGACTATATAAGGGGTAGAAAGAGAGAATTCGATGAAGAGAGAATATTAGTTCCAGAAGTTGCCAGTAAGCACTCTGGAACAGCAAGCGATGGTTCAAAGGATACAATAAATGAGTTGTCAATATTGCCACCACATTTATTTGGTTGCGAAATTTACTCAAAAAAAAGTGCGGCTCTTTTGCGATTTGCTGATGAATTGGCGGAAGGTCCACACAGAACATCTATTTTTATGAATAAATATTATAATTATCCGTATTCCCAAAATTCAATTATATACCATAAATACGCCGAAATCACTAAGACTAACGTTGACAGGCAAAATGAGCGAATTTGTTTAACATATAATTTTTCGATCCAAGCAAACAAGGGAGTCATTTCCGAGAAAACTCATGTCGAATTTATTGATCTTTTCCGATTTACAATTGGAAGAATGTTAAAACTTGAAGCGGAAAGGAAGTATTGTAAATATTATTGTGATTGGCTAAGTCCTTTCAAAAAAACACATGTCACCTTTAATTTTCTTATAGAAAACATAGACGATGAAAGATCCAAAGCGATAAGGATAGATCCGGGTATTTCTGAATTATTCCTTGATGACCTAACTCTACCTGTTGGAGAGAATCCAGATAAATTTTTTTCCCATAATAATAAATACTCTCCCGAGGAAGTATACAATTCTATAAAAATTGAATTTAATGGAAAATAAACTACCCATAAATCCATTTGAGTTTGAGGCTGCTGTAAATTTTGCTACAGATGAACTCATTGAATACTTTGTTGAAGATCATAATTATTCCAGGTTTATCCAATCTAGTAGAAATATTTTCATAGTAGGCGAAAGGGGATGTGGTAAATCCATGACCCTTTTATATAATTCGTATCAAAAGCAATTGAGAAAGGCTGAAAAAGAAAATAAAGAATTTGATTATTCAAAAATAGGAATATATATACCATGTACAAACGTTCTTTTTTTCAAAAAAGAATACGAACTTGTAAATAATGATTTCAAGGTATCTGTTCTTTCGGAGCATTTTTTTGTTCTATCCATTGCACACGAGATGGTGAATGTTTTGTCACTAATTCCAAACCTTTTCGATACACAAAAGGAAGAAGAAATACGATCAGATCTAAAATATATTCTAAATATTGATGTGCCGAATGGAGCGCCGATTTTTAAAGGGCTAGTTAAGTATTTTCAGAAGCTTAGTAATGAAACTCAAAATGAAATAAATAATTCCGATGGCTCATTCAGTGAAAAGTGCGTTTCTTTTTTTTCATTGATAATTCCTCTAATAAGAATAGTAAAAAGTATTGAACATTTGAATAGGTTACATTTTTTATTTCTTATTGACGATGCACATGATTTAAACTCTTATCAAGTGAAAGTTTTAAATTCATGGATAGCCTATAGAGACCATACTGACTTTAGCTTTAAAGTAGCAGTGGCTAAGGTTAGACCACATATGTATATTACTGCGACCGGAAGTTCAATTATTGAAGGACATGACTTTCTTAAAATAGATATGGAGAAACCTTATCAAAACAAGTTCTCTGATTTTGGGCTTTGGGCAAAAGACATTGTTAAGCGAAGACTTGAAAAATTTGGAGCAAACAATACAGATGTTTACACTTTCTTTCCGATAAATCCTAAAGTTGAATCTGATTTTATTTCTGCCGAACAAGTTATAAGAAAGAGAGCAGAGGAACTATATAAAAATCAAGATAATGCTGCAAAAAAGATTAATGATTATGTTTATAAATATGCCAGAGCAGAATATTTTAGAACTCGCTCATCTAAAGCGAATTTACCTCAGTACTCCGGATGGGAAACCATTGTTCATCTTTCAACAGGAGTTGTTCGAAACTTACTTCAGCCATGCTATTGGATGTTCGATAAAGAAGTTTCCAAATTAAATGATGAGAATAAAGATCCAAAAGCGATATCAAGTATTCGTCCTAGCTATCAAGATGAGGTGATTAAAGAACAGAGTAATCAGTTATGGAATAAAATAGAAAATGATTTGTTTAATAATATTGATAATTGTTCAACCAAACAAGGTGCAGAAATTAAGAATTTATTTGAACAGATAACATTACTATTTAAAGAACGGCTCCTAAATGAAAACTCTTCAGAACCAAGGGCTATTACTTTTTCCATATCTGCTTGGAGCGACCTAACGAAAGAACAGTCTGCAGAAATGGATGAATGGATAAGAATCTCTAGAGAAGCATTAATTCTCTATGATAGGAAATCATCCGCAAAAGAATTTGGCGAAAAGGAGACAATTTATATACCTAATAGAATATTGTTCCCTAGTAGGGGGCTCGATGTAATAGGCCAGCATTCAAGGGTTTCTATTAAAGCTAAAGAGCTTTATGATGCAGCAACCAAGAACAAAAAAATAAACGCCAAAGAAGTCACACAGCAAACTTTATTTGATTTATGAAATACGTTATAATTTCAGTCCTCAGTTGGGAGGAGCGGTTTATACAAGGGTTAAAACAAAATATATCAAATCACCCCGGGAGCATGCTTCTGATGTTCAAATATAATAATCCGCTTACCCACGAGTGGAAGAAAGCGAACTTGGAAGAAACTAGGAGCCTCATGGAGGGAAAGCTGGTTGAGGTTGAAATTGATCCAGCAAAACCGTATGAAAATTGGTTTATTTTTCGAGACCGTATTGTTAGTAACTGTAAAAATTCTATCGTTCTGGTAGATATTACAACTATGACGCGTGAAGCTATATGGCTGACATTATATAATTGCAGACTTGTCTCTTCTGAAACTCATTTTATTTATTTTAGACCTCAAGGATATACCACTGAATGGATAAGCCGAGATCCAGGAAAACCACGTTTGCTATACAAAATGTCAGGAATTGCTCAATTAGGACTTCCCACATTACTAATTGTCACTGGAGGCTACGATATACAACGTTTAGACAGCCTCATTTATAACTTTGAACCAAAAACAACTATTTTATATTTTCAGGATAGCGAAAATGAGCGTAACCGTGATATAGTTGAGAAGTGTCAAGAATTATTTAAATCTAAGTACAATGTAAGATTGATATATAAATATAATCCTTATGACATTCAAAAATCGTATAATCAAATTGTTGAAAAACTGTCAGAAATTGAAATTGGTACCAATGGAACTTATTTTGACAATTATAATATTATTTTGAACTCTCTTGGAGCAAAGACCTCAGCATTAACATTGTTTAAATTGTGGCTTAATTATCCGCAGCTTGCGTTAAGTTATATACCCTCTAAAGAGTATAATAAGGAATATTCATATGGAACAGGTGAAGCATATTTCGGTAAAGTAGAAGAATAGGCATGCTTCACAATATTCATTATCCTTAGTTGTTCCTGTAATGGCTTTGCAAGTAGTTATTAGCTTTATTTATATAATGCCATTCTATGAAGCCCTTATATAGTTAGCCATAGGATTCGAAAAAGGTCAAACCTATAAGCTTTGCAGGCGATTTTATCTGAGGACTTCAATAATATTTTGGCATTGCATTTCTCGTACTTGTACAGCTTATCCAATATTTATCCTTCCTGCAAACTCCAACCCAGAAAAGAGCCGCAATTTTACCAACACACCCAGCCATTTGACTAATTTTACGAGATGGACGTATTAACCAAAGAACAGAGACGGAAAAATATGCAGGCCATTCGCAGCAAAGAGACAAAGGACGAAGTTCTTTTGGCTAAAGCCCTTTGGCAACGAGGGCACCGTTACCGAAAAAATGATAAGACTGTTTTTGGCAAGCCTGATCTGACTTTTAAGCGATATAAGCTTGCCATCTTCGTAGACAGTGAATATTTTCACGGAAAAGACTGGGATACTGAAAAACACCGTATTCAGACCAATCGGGACTTTTGGTGGGCTAAAATTGAGGGTAATATGAAGAGGGACAGTCGGGTAAATGAAGAACTTGTGAAAACGGGGTGGAAAGTTTTACGGTTTTGGAGTAAAGAAATACGAAAAAATTTAGCAAATTGCATAAATAAAATTGAAGAAAATTTAATATAGTACGAATGGCGACTTATAGTAAAATAAAGGAGAAACTTAATATAAATGTGGACAAGCACTTAAATGACGGCTTTGCCCACCTGACCCATTATTGGCAGAACCACAAAAATGGCGTTTCTCAATATTTCAAGCCATCTGCAAAAGAGTATCTGTTCGAGGAGATTCTATCTGTTGTTGAAGAACCTGAACAACTTTATATCCCGTTAAAATTTGATGTGCCATTTCCGCCTAAAGTAAACCCTAAGTTCAAATTTATTGACCTTTTTGCAGGTATTGGCGGTATCCGCCTGGCGTATCAAAATTTAGGAGGCAAATGCGTTTTTACAAGCGAATGGAACAACTTTGCCAAGAAAACTTACGAAGCTAATTTTGGAGAAGTGCCGTTCGGCGACATTACCAAAATCAGCGAAAAAGCAATTCCCGACCATGACGTTCTATTGGCAGGCTTTCCCTGCCAGCCGTTTTCAATAGCAGGTGTTTCAAAGAAAAACGCATTAGGGAAAAAACACGGCTTTTTGGATGAAACGCAGGGAACATTATTTTTTGATATCGCAAGAATTTTGGAACATAAAAAGCCAAAGGCTTTTATGTTGGAAAATGTCAAAAACCTTGTTTCACACGACAAAGGCAACACATTTAAAGTTATTAAAAATACGTTGACAGAGTTAGGTTATTCAATCCATTATCAGGTTTTGGACGGTAAACATTTTGTGCCTCAGCATCGTGAAAGGATAATAGTCGTAGGTTTCAGAAATAACATCTTCAAGGGCAAAGAAAACTTTCAATTTCCCAAACTTCCAGACCCAACCGCAAAAATTAAAGACATCCTTGAAGAAGAAATAGAAACTAAATACACCTTGACCGATAAACTTTGGGACTACTTACAAAACTACGCTGCAAAGCATAAGGCACAAGGCAACGGGTTTGGGTTCGGGATGACAGATTTAAACGGAATTTCAAGAACAATTTCTGCACGTTATTACAAAGACGGCTCGGAAATTCTGATACCGCAGCATGGTATCAACCCAAGACGACTGACACCAAGAGAATGTGCAAGATTACAAGGCTTCCCGGACGAGTTTGTTATTCCCGTTTCAGACAATCAGGCTTACAGACAATTTGGAAATTCCGTAACTGTTCCTCTTATTCAGGCTGTGGGCAAACAATTAGTAAAATCATTATTAGCAATAGATGAATCTGCAAAATCTCAAAAAGCTATTTGCTGATTATGGCTGCCAGAAAATTTATGTAAAAAAACTTTCACCCAACGATAACTCTAAAAATCAGGTTTATTTAGGTGGTAGTTTTGAGATATTGAATATTCTGCCAATCGCTGAAATCAAAACGGAAGAAGCGGGCGATTGGAACAGAGAGCGTTTTAAAGCATCAATCAAATTTTCGTGGATTGGTGATGATGGAAATATTTATCCGGCCCCTAACTCACAACTGATACTTTATCCGAAATATCCCGAAGTAAGATTCTCAGGCTTTTTAGCCAAGTGTGAAAATCCGCCTTCATATCTAATGACACGGCGTTTAGCTGACAGATTATTGTTTTTAAGCGTTTCTAAAGCAGGAATTATATTAGGTTATGTTGTTGCACCAGATTCTGAAATGGCACAGGAGTTTAACTGCATTATAGCTGATGATGAAGTTGGTGTTTTCAAAGTTATTGAACTTCCACAAGCTGTAAACAACAAAGAGAAGTTGCTTGTAGAGCTTTACCGCATTTATCAATTGAATTGGATTACGTCCAAAAGGTTAGATAGGAATGGAAATATTTTACCATGCATTTCTTCAAATTGCGGTGGTTACACTTTAGAAGCTGAATTAGGGATTACACCAAACGGGTACTCTGAACCTGATTATTTAGGCTGGGAAGTAAAACAATTTGGTGTTAAAAACTTCGACCGTATTACTACCTCGGTTATTACGCTAATGACGCCCGAGCCTACAGAAGGAATTTACAAAACGCAGGGAATAGAGGTATTTCTAAATAAATACGGCTATTTTGACAAAACAGGCAGAGAGGATCGAATAAACTTTGGTGGCGTTCACAAAGTAGGATTGCGGCACTCTTTAACAAACCTTGAGCTGCAACTGATTGGCTTTGACAATGCAAGTGGCAAAATCAGAAATTCAAATGGCCGTATTGTATTGGTTGACAATCAGGGCAACGAAGCTGCAGCCTGGAGTTTTGCATCACTTCTTTTACATTGGAACAGAAAACACAATCAGGCCTGCTACGTTCCATCACTATCAAACAAGATAAACGAACGACAATACAAGTACGGGAACAAAGTTATTTTAGGTACAGGAACAGACTTTCAGCTTTTCCTAAAGCAAATGGCAATAGGAAATATTTATTACGATCCTGGCATAAAAATGGAAAATCTTTCAATTAAGCCAAAGGTTAAGAGGCGAAGCCAGTTCAGGATCAGATCACTATATTTACGTAATCTGTATAATAACAGTGAAATCGTAACTCTATCCCAAACCAACGTATAAGCAGACTCATTACGGCATACAAAAACTAACACACAAATCGTACAAAAGATCCTAGCCCTTTGTACTGATATATGTTTAGCTAGCAACAATGCAGAAAATATGGTCTGCCACAATTAAGTATTTGATATTATCAAAAAACATCTTATCTTGAAACACGCTTAATCCTTCAATCTTTTGACAGCCTGCCACTACCCGAACCCAATTTTAAAAATTTTAGTGGTTAGAAACATGCGCCAGTATTAGCTGAAACTGTGATGTCTTTGTATGTGCCTGATCTTATAGGAAACTGCAAAAATGAAGCATGCGGTTGGAAGCGGTGAAGCTATTCTGATTACTCGTATACAAACGCTTAGAAACATCTAAATACGGATACAGAGATTGTATTGGCGATATAAACCAATGTAAAATGTATACCCTAAATGCTTTTTTAGTACTTTGTAATTTTAATTATTTCGTGTAATAGCATGAATATAAACGTTGTGCGTCACTATAAAAAACTTCCATGTTCGACAGTCAAATAATTCAGCAAGAGTTTGAAAGAAATCTAGCCTTAATCGAAGACGACCCCTTTGATTCTGAAAAAATGATTTCTTATAAAGAAATTTTAAAAGCTCATTTCTTAATAATTGACTTCTTTTCATCAAACACAGAAAGTATCACTTATGGTGTAAAGGACTTTAATTTGTTAGGTTCAACATTGGGACGTCAACTTGCCGGTTATGGAGGCTTTCAAAAATGGAAAAAGCCAGAGGAGATTTGCGCGACCCTATTCTATGGTATTGTAAAGAACCACGCATTCCATGATGCAAACAAGCGAACAGGACTTCTGACATTAATATATCACTTGTTAAAGTATGGACGTACTATTGATACTCAGCAAAAAGAATTTGAAAAACTTGCTTTGTGCGTTGCCGCTGACCGATTAACAGATTTCAAAAATTTCAAAGAAAGGAGATATCAGAAATTAGAAGATAAGGAAATTATTTTTATTTCAGATTTTATAAGACGCAATACAAGAGAAATTGAAAAAAAATATTATCCGGTTACATATCAAGAATTCGACAAGTTATTAAAGAGGCAAGGATTTCACTTTGAAATTTCAAATGAAGGGTTTGTCGATGTTGTTGGAGAAGCTACCCAAAAGAAGTTTTTTGGATTAATTGAACAGAGATATCAAAAAAGGTATATTCAAGTCGGCTTCCCTGGTTGGAAAAGACAAATCAATCCAAAAGCAGTAAAAGAAATTTTAAAAGCCACTGGATTGACGGCTGAAAATGGAATTGATTCGAAAGTATTTTTTTGGGATGCTGAACCATTGACGGGTCTAATTGATCAATATAAGAATCCGTTAATTAGGCTGAAAGACAAATAGCAAACGCATAACATTTTCCATACTGATGGGCGTTTTCACACACCAGTAAAAAAGTAAAATCAATCAGACCTGCAGTGTTTTCTAAAGAGATTACTGTAAAAAGAATTATACGACTAAAAAACAATAACCAGCTCACAGCATTCAGTTGTTAATAATTCCAAAACTCAATACATGATACAGCCTGAAGATATATTTAAAAAAAAAGATTTCGTTGACTCCACATACTCATATAAACTCGCAAGGGTTTATATAAGTGAAAAATATAAGGAAATACTTTTTGTTCCTATGGGGAAAGTGAATGAGGGTACCTATATGGAAACATTTGAAATAATAAGAGATCAATGGCCTTGTGATTTTGGAGAAATGGAAATTAATCTCGAAAACATGCTGAATAAATATAATCCCCAAATGGAGAGACATGAGGATTTTTGGCCTGCATATAAAGCAAGTAAGGCAAAATCTCGAAAAGCGTTTACTGAACATTATATACTGCTACGGCTTGAATCTGATTATAAAAATAGCTATGGCGAAGGTGAAGCAGAAAGAATAAATGTTAGGGCCCAGG
This sequence comes from Terrimonas sp., assembly GCF_003075435.1. Taxonomy (GTDB): domain Bacteria; phylum Bacteroidota; class Bacteroidia; order Chitinophagales; family Chitinophagaceae; genus Agriterribacter. Next base: position 397,771 of record NZ_QCZJ01000001.1, read on the forward strand.
CTAGTCCGCTTGAAACAAGTTATTATCTTATTGCACAAAAGCACTTAATAGACACTAATTTAGCACAAGCAGTAATTGATATTTTTAATGCATGTATGAAAATTCGATCTTAAGTTTTTTCTAACGGGCGCTTCGCACCCGGCGGTGAGAAGTTTTCCAATTATTGTTATAAACTCGAATACTTCAACATTAATTTTTCTGATCAATGCTACTTAAACCTTCAACCTTTATTCTGCTTTGCTTGCTTGTTTATAGTTATTCTTCAAATGCGCAGCAGGCAAAAAAGCCACAGTTGGAAGTAACCGGTTCTATAGATTTTGCATTAAATGAGGGATATCCACTTTGGGGAGTTGGAAGCCATGTAAAGCTCCTATTTCCCGTTGGCAAGAAAAGCAATGCTTTAGTTGCTACGTTGGGCATTGACAGGCTGTATGAAGATTTAGATTACGACGCATATAGCTATACTTTTGCACTTACTTCTATTGGATATCGAAAAAATATAAAGTCGGCTTTTATTGAGCCCAAAGCAGGTTTTGGCATTAATATAGAAGGCGGTCATGACGATTTTTGTGGCTTTATTGGTATAGAACCGGGTATTCAAAAACGGAAATTTACTTTTTCAATTGATTATCGTTTTATTTCTTCTGATGGATTGGCTTACGGGGATCATTTCCACACATTCGCTATCAGGATTGGTTATAAAATTCTCGGAAATAAATAGCCGTGAAAACTATAGTTAACACCGCGCCTTGCTGAATAGCGCACAGAACGTACCACCGATATTCATCGGGGTGCTTCATGAGCAGTTGAATAGTATTGATGAAGCACAAGTGAGTGACACAACGGAAGCTGATAGTAGCAATGTAGCCGGCTACATAAAAATATTAAAAAACATCATCCTGTTTCCCAACGGCTTAACGTTTGCCGGTCTTTTTCAGCATCGCTTGCAAAGGTTAATTGATTTTTCCCAGAGCGTTCCCGGAGGTCTTTAATTCTCCTGGCTATTTTCTCTTTTAAGACCAGATCAATATTGTCCAACTTAGGCATGATTGCAAGGTGAATAATCTATAAAAAAATAATGTCAGCCGGCAATAGACGGTCTAATTTCTAAACCCTTTACATATAAATTCAATCCTCAAAATCAAACTCAAAATCCAGCAGCTTTTTAGGATGTATTTCCAAACCCTTAGCGAGTTCTAATAGCGTCAACATTGTGATGTTGGCTTTTCCCTTTTCAATTTTGCTTATATCGCTGTAATCTATATTACAGTTCTGGGCTAGTTTTCTATAACTTAGTTTCTTCTTCTTTCTAAACTTTTCAACTTGCTTTCCAAATTGAACTAAAAAATCACTATCAGGAACCTTTTCCATAATACATTTTGTAGTAAGGTCTTACTCTACAAAAAAATAAATGTGGGAATAAATCCCCACTTTATAATATTTCTTTGTATATTTACAAAGAAATTATTTTTGCGATTACTTCATAAAAACATTTGAAGCAATTCGCTTTGAATCTCGAACTGAAACGTCGGAAATTTCAATTGCAACGAGATGATAAGCAGAATGGCTCACGACCTAGGCGTGAGCTCTCTTATCCGTTGCAGGGCCTCCGACGGCCTCAGTTCGGTAAGTTGAGCGCCACGCCTTTTTTGTGCGGGTGCCAGCCTAAAACTTTTTGTTATGAACAACGCCGTTGCCACACCTGCACAAAACACCAACATCCATTTCAACGAAACCCAATGGCTGCAGGCCCTGTTCCTGCTGGCAGATACCCAAAGCTGGCTGCAGCAATTGCAGGAGGGGCTTATCTGGCAACTGCCGGTAAAGCACCGTAAAAAGCTGCTGCGTAAAGGCTCCTACCTAAGCAGCAAAGCCCTGGCGCATATTTTAGAGCGCCATTACTACAAAGTGCCGCGCCACCCGCTTACCGGCAAGTTTACCATACCCATACCGCAAATTGTAGCCTGCATAAGAGATGCCTGCCAGCAACCGCCCCAACCCCTGCCCGTACCGAAAGGGGCGGGAGTGCCCTGCAGTCCCCACCTGCAGCGGGTACTGGATACCGGCACGCCGCTCGGCCACGATACTTCCGGCAATACCGTAACAATTATTACGGTCATTACCAGCACCGGCGGAGAGATCATCACCGCCTTCCCCGGCATAATACCGCCGCAGCAAGACCTATAAGGTTTTTGAAACCTTATAGGTCTATACAAGCCTCACCTAAAAATAAAAAGATGAAAACCAAACACCACAAAGACCCGTTTACCACCCAATGCTGGCTCTGCGAATGCATTACAGACCCTTACCAGGTAATTGCCCACTTCTTTGCCGAAGCCCATGTGCACCATTTTCGCAGGCTCATCAAAAAGCTCGTGAGCCATGCCAGCGGGGCAGGTATATACAAAGGACACCCGCCCGGCGATATACTTTTAGACAGCAAGCTCATCCGCTCGCTTATACAAGCCACCCATGCTTTGAGGCATAAAAAGCACAGGTCGGTTACCATTAAAAAAGAAGAGCTCTTCCATAAAAAATACTATTGCAGCCATTATGTTAGCGCTGATGCGTGGAAGGAGTTCCCACGCTGCCTGTCTGAAAAAGAATATAGTGATCCCTACCGGGCATTTCAACGGTTTTTCGATTACCAGTCGCTCAATGACTGGCTGCAGTGCTGGGAGCAGGTAGTGGAGAATGCCCTGAACAGTGATACTACTGCTATAGCAGCCCCGCTAACAGTATGCACCCATTTGATAAAGCTGGTAGAAGCCGCGCACCTGGTGGATGTAAGGGAGGTAACGCATGTGGGTGAATGTGTAAAGAATGGCAGGTCGTTATCATTATAATGGTATTTGCTGCAAGGGGGATGATTCTCTTGTACATTTTCCATATGCTGTCCGCGCTGGCTTGGTTATAATGACTGCATACTCATCGTCATTTCGAACCCGCCCACAGGTTGTATTTAATTAAGTGCATGTTGCGGCGGGTGAGAAATCCGTTGGGCAGTAGTGCGAATGCTGAACATCAGTACCAAAGCCCGGCAGATTTCTCCCTCGCATAAGAGTGATTCAACTACAGTGTTCGTGTTGGCTCAGTCGAAATGACGGTGCACATCGTCATTTCGAACCCGCTCTCAGGTTGTATTGAATTAAATTCATGTTGCGGCGGGTGAGAAATCCGTTGGGCAGTAGTGCGAATGCTGAACATCAGTACCAAAAAACCGAGCAGATTTCTCCCTCGCATAAGAGTGATTAAACTACAGTGTTCGCGTTGGCTCGGTCGAAAGGACGGAAACCGCTACCGTCATTTCGAACCGCCCACAGGTTGTATTGAATTAAGTGCATGTTGCGGCGGGTGAGAAATCCGTTGGGCAGTAGTGCGAATGCTGAACATCAGTACAGAAAACCGAGCAGATTTCTCCCTCGCATAGGAGTGATTAAACTACAGTGTTCGTGTTGGCTCGGTCGAAAGGACGGAAACCGCTACCGTCATTTCAAACCTGCCCTCAGGTTGTATTGAATTAAATGCATATTGCGGCGGGTGAGAAATCCGTTGGGCAGTAGTGCGAATGCTGAACATCAGTACCAAAGCCCGGCAGATTTCTCCCTCGCATAAGAGTGATTCAACTACAATATTCGTGTTGGCTCGGTCGAAAGGACGGAAACCGCTACCGTCATTTCGAACCCGCCCTCAGGTTGTAATACACTAAACGACTATTACGGCGGGTGAGAAATCCGTTAGGCAGTAGTGCAAAAGATGAACATTAGTACCAATGCCCGGCAGATTTTTCCCTCGCATAGGAGTGATTCAACTACAATATTCGTGTTGGCTCAGTCGAAATGACGGAAACCGCATCCGTCATTTCGAACCCGCCCTCAGGTTGTAATAAATTAAACGGCTATTGTGGCGGGAGAGAAATCTGTTAGGCAATAGTGCAGATGTTGAGCATTAGTACCAATGCCCGGCAGATTTCTCCCTCGCATAAGAGTGATTAAACTACAGTGTTCGCGTTGGCTCAGTCGAAAGGACGGAATCCGCATCCGTCATTTCGAACCCGCCCTCAGGTTGTAATAAATTAAACGGCTATTGTGGCGGGAGAGAAATCTGTTAGGCAGTAGTGCAAATGCTGAACATCAGTACCAAAGCCCGGCAGATTTCTCCCTCGCATAAGAGTGATTAAACTACAGTATTCGTGTTGGCTCGGTCGAAATGACGGAATCCGCATCCGTCATTTCGAACCCGCCCTCAGGTTGTAATGAATTAAACGGCTATTGCGGCGGGTGAGAAATCTGTTAGGCTGTAGTGCAAAAGATGAACATTAGTACCAGTGCCCGGCAGATTTCTCCCTCGCATAAGAGTGATTCAACTACAGTGTTCGTGTTGGCTCGGTCGAAAGGACGGAAACCGCTACCGTCATTTCGATCCCGCCCCCGGGTTGTAATGAATTAAATGTATCTTGCGGCGGGTGAGAAATCTGTTAGGCAGTAGTGCAAAAGATGAGCATTAGTACCGAAGTGGGCAGATTTCTCCTTCGCAAAAGTTACATTAAATTATAACGTTCGTGTTGGCTCGGTCGAAATGACGGAAACCGCTACCGTCATTTCGAACCCGCCCTCGGGTTGTAATGAATTAAATGCATGTTGCGGCGGGAGAGAAATCTGTTAGGCAGTAGTGCAAAAGATGAGCATTAGTACCAAAGCCCGGCAGATTTCTCCCTCGCATAAGAGTGATTCAACTACAATATTCGTGTTGGCTCGGTCGAAAGGACGGAAACCGCTACCGTCATTTCGAACCGCCCTCGGGTTGTATTGATTTAAATGCATATTACGGCGGGAGAGAAATCTGTTAGGAAGTAATGCAAATGTTGAGCATTAGTACAAATGCCCGGCAGATTTCTCCCTCGCAAAAGTTGCATTAAACTATAGTGTTCGTGTTGGCTCGGTCGAAATGACGGAAACCGCATCCGTATTCGCCATCCAAAAATATATTTCACCAATACGGATATACAGCTCCCGGTGTTCTTCCTGGTGATTCATAACTCACTTAATTTACAAAATGCTGTGTAATGCAATCTATTTGGTAAATCTGGTAGAAGCCGCGCACCTGGTTGATGTAAGGGAAGTAACGCATGCGGGTGAATGCGTAAAGAATGGCAGGGCGTTATCATTATAATGGCATTTGCTGGAAGGGGATGGCTTTCCTTGACACTATTTTCCGTACTGGTTTGTGTCTTTACCCGTCCTGGTTCATCTTTCCGGCACACAAGGCTGATCACAGGCAGACATTACTGAGAACATCATGAAAAGCTGAGAGGAAAAAGAAAGATTTGGGGATGTTCATGCTTTATCAGATAACTATCGGGTAAAACAAATGATCGGCAGGAGATCCAGAGGTGCGAACCACGGCGGGAATGTTCACACTATTTGTCAGCATTTAAACTTTCTATAATTAATTTGATTGTTTTGTCATCTATGCTATCAAATTCCGATTTGTCATAAATTGTCAATAAATAAACTTCTTTGTTGTCAGTAACAAAATAAGTTATAACTCTGGCTCCGCCACTTTTTCCTTTTCCTTTGCTTTTAATAGCAAGCCTGATTTTATAAGTTTCATTTCCTAAAGGTGTTCCCGTGTCTGGTTCTTTTTCTAATATAGCACCTAAGCTGGCAAGCTCTTTTTTGAGAGATGGAAATTTCCTGATAAGCCGTTTCGCTTCCCGCTTAAACTTATCGCTGGGAATAACACTAAAGCTCATTTAAAAACTCGTTTAGTGTCTGCTTATGTCCTTTTGCTTTTTTAAGACTTTCGACTTGTTCAAATGCCTCTTTAAGGTCTGATTTCAGCTTTAAAGCCTGTTCATACTTTTTTAGCTTATTCAGTACTTTTTCCCATTCTGTCAGGGGTAGCTGAACAGCATTTGTCCTGCCATTCATGTCGTTAACATATTGAAGTGCAATTTTCATAGTTCAAATTTACATTGTTTTGTTGAATCCTACATTGTTGAGAAAAGCTTTTAGCGCGCAGAAAAGCGTAGATTTGATTTGCCGTGAAACCCAAAAAACAAATAAAATCAGCAAAGCTAAAGCTCTCCAAATATTTTAGTATTGATAAAGCCCTGAACGGGAATTCTGATGATCAGCCGCTGTTTAAAGATAAAGTTGACTGGGCAAATCGTATTCTGAAAACGGTAGGGTTTCCTAAGTAATAAATTACTTGTCGTTATACGGAAACTGCAACCGTCATTTCGCCGTTCAAAAATATATTTCACCAATGCGGATATACGACTTCCGGTGTTTTTCCTGGTGATTCATAACTCCCTTAATTTACAAAATGCTGTGTAATGCAATCTATTTGATAAAGCTGGTAGAAGCCGCGCACCTGGTGGATGTAAGGGAGGTAACGCATGTGGGTGGATGCTTGAAGAAGGACGGGGCGGTATCGTTATAATAGCATTGGCTGCAAGGGGGATAAAGGGTGTATATCCTATGGAGAAAACGCCAGTTATAAAAATAAAATCACTCTTACGCCATTCCGGGTAATCAATAAGGCGGAGCATCAATCATAAAAGCGATAACAGAGATTGCTTCGCCGCGTATCATTCTTAATATTTGAGGTCGCTTCGGCGGCTCGCAATGACGGCGAGTGGTTGAGTAAATGTATGCTTTGCCTTAGTGCTGATTGCAAAAACAAAACACTTTTACCGTCACTGCGAACCCGCCCGCATGAAGATTTGAATTAAAAGAATGTTACGGCGGATGAAGCAGTCTCGTTCATCATTCAAGCGTGAGATTGCTTCGCCGCAGAACAGCATGACATTGCAAGACTGTGCAGGCGGCTCGCAATGACGGCGTGTGGTTGAGGCATTGTATACTTTGCTTTAGTGCTGATTGTAAAAACAAAACACTTTTACCGTCACTGCGAACCCGCCCTCATGAAGATTTGAATTAAAAGAATGTTACGGCGGGTGAAGCAGTCTCGTCCGTCATTGAAAGCTGAGATTGCTGACGACTTAAATGATATTGGGATTATACTTTTGAAAAATGGTCTGAAAAGCAGGCTGACAGATATTATTTGACATTGAAGTTTACCTGCATGCAAATTGGAGAAAACCCGGAACCTGGAAAACAATACGATGGAATAAGCAGTAACTTACTCGGACTAAGAACCGGGAAACACATAATATTCTATCAACAAATTGCGGAAGATGAAATCGAAATCATCAGAATTCTACACGAACGAATGGACTTAAAAAACAGAATTGACGAATAAAACTGCCATCCAAAAATATATTTTTAGTTCTCCGCAGAGTCTCAATGCCCAGCTATGTGTGTTGGCTGGACTCTGCGGTAGGCGGGGAATAGGGGTATTAGTTTAAGGTAATGTTTTCATATCTTAGTATTAACCTATGCCGGTGCGCCGCCAGATATCAGAACCATTTGGAATATATTCCATCACATTTACGTGTGCCAGGTGGTTGCATCTTTTCTCGCTTACCAATGGCTATTATGCAGTTTACAATTGGTTTAATTATCTGAAAATACAAGGACATTATATTGTAGGTTACGTAATAATGCCCAATCATGTGCATGCAGTAATAGGTTTTATGAATACCGGTAAATCTATTAATACTATAGTGGGCAATGGTAAACGTTTCATGGCATACGAGCTGGTATCACAACTGGAGCAACGAAATAGTTATAGCATATTGGTGCAACTACAAAAATTGGTGAATGACACAGATAAATCTCATAATAAGAAACATGAAGTATTTGAGCCTTCATTTGATCACAAAGAGTGTATAAGTGTTAATTTTATTGAGCAAAAGTTGCAGTACATCCATATGAATCCATGCAGATGGAATCCAGCACTTGCGATACAACCTGAAGATTATATGCACAGTTCTGCCAAATATTATATTACCGGGGAACAGGGTGTATATGAAGTTTATAACTACATGTTATTACAGGATGTAGATTTGACAAGGCAACGTTGATGAGTATGCCTCGCAGAGTCCAGCCAACACACATGGCTGGGCATTGAGACTCTGCGGAGAACTGAATAGATAAAACAATTTTTACACTTATTTAAAGCCTGACCTGCCTGCGCCTAACACTGAAAGACCAGCAGGGGCATAAAAATTGGTAAGTTAATTCTATTTCTTTTCACCAATTTTATCATTATCAGGCTGTTTATATCTCTCTTTGAGTCTTGAAATCAGCGCACGTCTGTTAAACTTTTCATCGAAAGCATAAGCAGGTATAAATCCAGCGATCCAGATAGCCAATGTTGACAACCCGGAAAGATCAAATTCAATAGAAATAAATACAGACAACATCAGTAGTCCAAATCCAACCCAGGAATAATAGGTTGCCTGTTTAACCTTCAGGTAATATCCATCATCCCTAAAATTCTGTTTTACTGCAAAATGTATAAGCGGAATCCACAGAAAATAAAAAAAGTTTTTTTGAGCAAGACTCAGATCATCAAAAACTAATTTTCGTATAGCACTTTCAAAATTTGACTCAACAGTTTCTTTATAAGTTTTTATATCAGCTTCAGAAATTTCCCTCTTCGAAAGTTCTTCCAATGCAATTTTAACTGCCGCATCTGTATACTCAAATTTATTATCTATTATGTCAAGCAATTTTTCTGTCGGGGCTTCAGCATATGTTTTCCTCAGATCTTCGGGGTTCATAACATGGTTTAAGATGTTTAAAAATATGCATAAAAACAATTGTTTTTTATTACCTTAAAAACTATTTGGAGTAAATAAACAATTGTAATGCTATATCGGAGTTTTGAATTTTTTTTAATTATTACCATCGTTTTTGCATACAATCGTAAGGAAAGAGATCGTATAACTGAATTACCGGAAACTGCTTCAAAAATTATTCATTACCTGGATAGTAATACGATCCAGGAATATGACAGTGTACGTTTTAATGCTAAAAGAAATGCTAATAAGTATGAGTGGGTATTTGCAGATAAAGAGCATATCGCATTTATATATTCTATAGGATGGGGAGCAACCATTGCAGAAATTCCAAATCCAAAAGATAGTGTGGAAAGGTTCTGGATCTCTGATTCTGCGTATTTTTTACGGATGTTTCCACTATATGTAACCCTCCCTCCTTTTCATGTTGAGATGATAAAACACTGGGATAGTACAATCAGCGTAACAAGTAGCTGGGATTACGAAGTAGTAAACGAAGACACTGTATTTTATGATAACTTAAAACCTGCAGACCTGTTTAAAGGAGAAGATGCATTTGAATATTTCAGAAAACGCAATGATATCATGGATAGTCTCGGCATTCATGGCATAAACAGGTGGAGAGGTAGTAATTGTTTATTGATAACCCTGCATTCCCGAAATGAATTTTTGTTCTACCGGCAGGATCGTACCGATGATGATATTATGGTAACAAAGGAATTAGACAGCATACTTGCAACAGGTAAAAAAATAAATACATACTGGACATATGTCTATAACCCATCTTTAAAAAATAAGCCCTTTCTGAAACCTCTTGTTCTGCTTAATTGTGCAGTTTATGGTAAAGCTTTGATTAATAATCTTGCTACAGACTTAAGCCGGCTTCACAGGAAGGAGTTTAGCAGGAGCAACCTTATCTATATGAAGCTTTTTAACTTGAATATCCAATAAGTGAGAAGCCTTCTCACTTATTGACGGCAATTTAAGGTAAAGCCAATCTTGCTACCGGCTTGATGTTGTTCTGAATAGCTCGCCTGTATTGTGCAGAATTGGGTAAAATATGAAAACCGTTAGATTGAACCCAGTAAAAGGGATGCCTGCTTGTAGCTTTTATAGCATTAATACGTGGAGCTTTATTGTGAAGCCAATCTTTTAGCCATTGCAGCTTTCGTATAACGGTACTTACTTCTCCTGTATCAGCAGAATGTACTTCAACAAAAAAAGTTTCGCCTTTATAAGAAAAGCAATAATCCCACCTGTTGTCTTGCGGGTAAATTGCCACAGTAGTCCCATCTATATCAACACTTCCTTCGCATCTTCCGGGATCTTGCAATACTACCTTATTACTATATCCTCCTAATGCCTGCAAACCGGGGCAATATGCATTACTTACATCGGGGGTGTTTTTTACGGCTTCTTTAAAAGTATCTTTTGCCTGCTTTTTACCTTTACTCATCTGCTGTTACTTTTAAAATAATATCCGATGCTTTTGTACTAAAAGAAGACAATCCCCCCCATTCAGCTATGCCTTTATCATCACTGCCTGCATCCAGACTGCTAATATTTTTAATAGAAACACTTTCATTGTCGCCTCTGTCAAAATAATAAGTACAAATGTTTTTCTTCAAAACATCATTCAGCATTTCTTTTAGCGGAGGTGTTAGTTTTTTAACATCAAACAGATCAGCCAAAGATTTATAATCACCACCTTTCTCTTTCAGGAATTTAAAAGCCCAGGCAAACTCCAACAAGACAGGAGAATGTGTAGATATTATTACCTTATATCCTCTGCTCATTAAATCCATTACCTGCAAAATGACTGATTTAATTGCCTGCGGGTGAAGTCCCATTTCCGGCTCTTCAATAATAACATAATCTATATTCTCTTTCTTGCTTGTTTTCGATGGCGGGCACAGCCAATAAAAACTTAAAAGCAACGGCATAAATTCCTTTTGCCCGGCGCTCCATGCCATAAACGGGATGCTTGAACCACCTAAATCAAGCTTAAATCTTTTCTTTCCGGTTTTATCTATGGTGATCCTGCCGTCGTGAAATATGCTTTGATTAAATGATGCCCGAAGTGGTTCTTTTAATCGTTGCGATTGAGGAAATATAGTATCGCTTCTGCCTATGCCATGCTCCAGTAGTTGGCGCAGTGTTTCGCTAAACTGCCTCAACACATAAGGAACAGAATCTTCATACTCGGTAAAATATCGGGGCCATCCGTTTTGTAAGCACACAACTCTTTGAGCCGGTACATAAAATAATTGCTCCTCTGCTCCTTTAATGCTTTCTTTTCTCTTAGGCAACAAAAAACTCAAAGGATAGCTCTTATTATTAAAGGTAATTTCTGTCTTACTATCCCAAACACCTGACATTCCCTCTCCGAAATAACGATCTAAAATTTGGGCTTCTTTATTACCCCAAATAAACCCATATTGCTCAAGCGTTTTTCTAATATGTTTTTTATCAAGCAGGAGCTTAATAAGTTGTAGTAATATACTTTTCCCACTTGCCTGCGGACCTACAAATAGGGTTAGGTCGGCAAATTCTATATCTGCTGATCTTATCGGCCCAAGTTTATTTATAACTAAATGCTCCATACTTATTTTTCATTATTTAGTCTTACTCCTTCGAGATACTGACTTGTATTGTTTTAATTCTTTTATCTTCCTAAATTCTTTAAGGGCAGAAACAAGAGATTTGTTTAGACGGATTTCGCTATTAATTTGTGACGACAATTTGTCGGGCTCAAATCCGATGTAGTAAGCAAATCGGTGAATGTCTGATACTGAAAACTTGACGGGGTTTCTGAACTTATTAGAAAAACGCCCGTGATTAACTCCTATTTCGTCAGCCATGGCTTTTGAAAAAAGAGGCTCTAACTCTTTAAGGGCATTCAAATTACCACTATCAATGATTGATTTAATAGAAAGACACTTGGATTTAATGTCCTCTTGTATATCTTCAAGAGTTTTTACCTTACGCCCCTTTTTAGGTTTTTCAGAAACCGTTTTACTAATTGATTTACCCATCTAAAAAAAACTGAGCTTTAAAAGTCATTAAACTGCTTTAAATTTAATTTTTTATTTACATACAAAACAATAACATAAACAAAATATATACAAAAATATACGTTTCGTATATATTAATTAATTATATTGTATTTTATAGTTCTTCATTTGTATATAGCCTCTCCTTTTCGGGAGAGATAACTGTATAGAATAATGAGCTTTGTGCTCAACTTACTTAATAAGTAGAGGGCGCTCAACTTGTCCCAGCTTCTGAATCTGGCGATTCAATCCAGTACGAGAATGAGATTAAGTGCCCAGCTACCTTTGTTTACAAAGGGGGTGGGCCTTCTTAGCATTTATACTGGGTCCGTTCTCCGGAACGGTCGGCTTTGTCAGGGCACAAGCTATTCTTATAATGATTGATAAAAAAATACTCGTCTACCTAGTAATTAAAAAATCATTGCAAAAAACAATCGCCTATAGGTTAGTATTTTAATAAAAATTAACTATCTTAGCGGATAAAGAAGAATATTCTTATACAGGTTTTTTAGGCAGGAAGTCCTGCGGGCTGCATTTTAGAATTTTGGCGAGTTCATTCAGGTGCTTAATATTATAATGTGATGTATATCTTGGACTCTCAACTTTTCCAATAAATCCAACTGACACGCCTAATTCAAAAGCCAAATCTGCTTGAGAAAGATTTCTTTCAAGCCGTTTGTTTTTTATTTGTTCTATCACATACGTATCGATCTTTGTTTTAACCACTTGCTAATAAGTAAGTAGCAAAGATTTATCAAATGTTGAAACAAGTCAATTGCCTATAGGTAAGTATATTAATAATTGCGCCTGATGTTAGTATTTTATAAATATTATTCTATTTTCTACTTCCGGTCTTGCAGATTTTTTATTACTGCGATCATGCGAAGAACACCTGCCCTAACACTTTTTTATTCTGCACTATATATAAATAGTGATATAGATTATCTGCACGTACAGTTACCCGCTTTTTATCATTCCTATATCCTACTCTTTGCCCGCAAGCCCAAAAACCCGGTGTAAGTACCTGGCAACGGGCAGGAGCTGTGGCATAGTTTTTAAAGTTTTTCTCATGTTTTACTATAGCCGTCACCGGCTCCTTCCCCTTGCCGATTCTTCAATATTTATGATTGGCTTGCTGCTTCTCCCCGTACCTGCGGGGTAAACAGCGGTTGTTTTTTATGTACTAAACCAACTGCAAAAATGAAATGGATTTTTTGCTTAATGGCATTACTATGCCATAACCCAAGCACTGCACAAACCAGTAATAATATAAAGCCCCTCAGTATAGGAGATACCCTGCCCGCCGGCCTGGTGCTTACCAATGTAGTTAACTACCCCGGTTCTGAAATACAACTATCCGAATATAAGGACAAGCTGATTATCCTGGATTTCTGGTCATCGTGGTGCGGAGCCTGTATAAAGCTATTCCCGTACATGGATTCCCTGCAGCAACAGTTTAAAGACGATATTAAGATAGTGCTTGTGAATGGCAGAAGCAAAGCATCTGGTGATGATGAAAAGAAAATCAGGAAAATAATAGACGGCGTTGGAAAGAGAACGGGCAAGCCTGTTAGTTTGCCGGTAACATTCGATAACCCTCTGTTGGATGATTACTTTCCTCATCAGTATTTGCCTCATGAAGTTTGGTTGGATAGTAATGGAGTTGTACTGGCTATTACATCTTCTGAAGAAGTAACGCCGGATAATATTAAGGCCTTCCTGAGCGGCGAACGCCCATCCTTGCATATAAAAAATGACCTGAAAAATTTTGATGTGAACAAGCCGCTGTATGTTAACGGAAATGGCGGTAATGGAGAAGTGTTCTTATCACGCTCTGTTTTTACCGGGTATATAGAAGGATTAAAAAATAACATAGGGCAGGTAAATACAGCTACTACAAGCCGGCTTTATGCATTCAATCAGCCATTCTCAATTATTGTAAGAATGGCCTACCCTGAAGAAATGAAATTGCCGGCAAACAGGATAATGCTTCGAGGTATGGCTGCTGAAAAACTGATGGGGCCGCCAGATAGCAGCGCTCCCTATCAGCAGCTATATTGCTATGACCTGGTAGTTCCTTTAACTTCTGAAAAAGCGCTTTATAGTCACCTGAAATCGGATATGCAGAGAACCTTTGATCTTAAAGTAACTAAAGAAAAACGAAAGCTGGACTGCTGGGTACTTACCGCCACTCCGGGCGTTGCCAAGGCCTATACCAAAGGGGGAGAAACAAATTGGGATTTAGATGCTTACAGCAAGGATAAGTTCATGCAAAATCAACCCATTGGTACGGTGGTTTATGTATTAAATGCTTTCTTTTCTACACCACTTATTGATGAAACAGGATTGTCCCAAAATATTGATCTTAAGCTGCCTCAAAACCTGAATGATACCAGCGCACTTATTAAATCATTACAAGATGCCGGTTTCCGGGTTGAAAAAGCAATACGGGAACTACCTGTAACTATTATCACCACCAATTAATCAAAAAATTAAACTGCATGAAACTAATCTACCTGTTAGCTGCGGTGCTTTACATTCAGCCCTTGCTGGCACAGCAATCAAATCCTTACATTTTGCAAGGCGTCGTTCTGAACAAAGAAAACAAACCAATTGCAGGCGCCACCATTTCTATACACGGAAACAACACTGTAAGTGATATTTCGGGACGATTTTCCATTATAGGAAAATATGCTGATACGCTTACTGTCAGCCATACCGGCTATAAATCAATAGTACTGATGGTTAACTCCTCTACTCCTTTTCTTACCGTTCACCTGCAGCAACTCGTAAAAGTATTAGAGGACATTGCCATATTCAGCAATGGTTACCAATCTCTGCCAAAGGAAAGAACAACAGGTTCTTTTACACAAGTAGATAATAAAACCCTTAACCTCCAGGTTAGCACGGGCATTATAGACCGGCTGAAAGGGGTAACAAACGGAATGTTGTTTGAAAACAAAACAGACAACCCTACAGGATATACTATCCGGGGGCTGAGCACTATTAACGGCCCTAAAGCCCCACTCATTATTGTAGATAATTTCCCCTACGAAGGAGATATAGCAAATATTAATCCCAACGACGTAGAAGATGTCACTATTCTTAAAGATGCTGCGGCTGCTTCGGTTTGGGGTACACGGGCAGGTAATGGCGTGATTGTGATCACCACTAAGCGGGGCCGGTTTAACGAGCCCTTGAGGATTGAATTTAACAGCAATATGGTTATTGCCGAAAAACCCAACCTTTATTACCTGCCACAGATGTCATCTAAGGATTATATAGGCGTGGAAAAATTCCTTTTCTCCCAGGGCTATTACAATAGTTATGAATCCAATCCTAATTTCCCTGCTCTTTCCCCGGCTGTAGAACTAATGATCAAAGAAAGAGACGGCATACTTTCCGGCACAGAAGTGGCTGCGCAACTTAATGCCCTGGGCAATAAAGATATCCGGGACGATTATCAAAATTATGTTTACCGGAAAGCGGTCAACCAGCAATACGCTATAAGCCTCCGCGGCGGAGGTAATGTGATGAACTATTTTCTTTCCGGCGGTTATGATAAGAACATTGGCGCACTGCAAGACCGGTATGACCGTGTAAATCTGAATATGGCAAACAGTTATCAGCCGTTCAAAACCTTACGTGTTAATATGGGCATTTTCTATACCATGAGTAAAACAGAAAATGGCAGAGGCGGTTACGGCAATGCTACTATTGGCGGGAGACAAATACCCTATCTAAGCCTGGTTGATGAAAATGGCAATCCTGCAGCCGTTGCCAACACCTACCGGGAAGGGTTTACAGATACTATTGGCGGTGGTAAACTATTAAACTGGAAATATTACCCACTTGATGACTGGCGGCATAACCGGCAAACCACATCATCAAAGAGCATGGTAGCAAATATGGGGATCAACTGGCAGATCATTCCGGCTCTTGGCATTGATCTGCTTTACCAATACCAAAACCAACAAACAGATTCCAGGTATTTGAAGGACATGGAAAGTTTTGAAACAAGAAACCTGATCAATACCTTTTCCCAAATAAATACACCTGACGGTCAGATCAGATATTATGTGCCACCAGGTTCTGTTTTAACCACGGGAACAGGTGTATTTGTTTCACATAATGGTCGCGCACAGATCAATCTCAACAAAACATCAGGAGATCATAGCATTGCTTTTATTGCAGGTTCCGAGATCAGGCAAACGCATAGTTATAGCAATGCGTTCACTACTTATGGATATGATAATGATTTTCTAACTACCGGTGTAGTAGACCCTGTTAATCCTTATCCTACCATCTTTGGAGATAGCCGATACATTAGTAATTCTCCGTCATTTGCAGACAGGATCAACAGGTTTATTTCTTTTTATGGCAACGGTGCATATACATTCCGGGGAAAATATACGCTTTCGGGAAGTGCCCGGAGGGATGCCTCCAATTTGTTTGGCGTAAAAACCAATGACAAATGGACTCCGCTTTGGTCTGCGGGCGCAGCATGGCATATATCTAAGGAGGCGTTTTATAAAGCAGGATTTATTCCTTACTTAAAGATGCGGTTAACTTACGGGTATAGTGGCAATGTAGACCAAAGTAAATCTGCAGTAACTACCATGAGTTATTATGGCGCTCCGGATTATCTGACCAATCTTACTTATGGGATGGTTGAGCAGTTCTACAATCCACAACTCCGGTGGGAAAAAGTAAGTACTCTTAATGTCGGGTTCGATTTCTCCTCAAGTAAAGACATATTATCAGGGAGTATTGAATACTACAAAAAACACGGTAAAGACCTGTTTGGCCCGTCACCAATTGATTATACTGCCGGGCTGGGTATAAACACCGTGATTAAAAACATAGCAGATATGAAAGGAAGCGGTTGGGATATTAGTTTACAATCCAAAAACATTGACGGGATATTTAAATGGTATACTAATGTCATCTTCAATATCAACAGTAGCAAAACAGCAGACTATTATACTCAACCCGGTGTAACATGGGGTGGAACATTTGGTGAAAGTATTACTCCTATTATTGGGAAACCCCTGTATGCCATTTTCAGCTATCCCTGGGCAGGGCTTGATCCGGCAACCGGCGACCCGAGAGGTTTTATTAATAAAATGCCCTCTGCTGACTATTCTGCCATTATTAATACTTTCACAACTCCTGACAGCCTTATTTATCATGGACCGGCTACGCCAAAGTACTTTGGAGCATTGGGTAATACATTCCGTTACAAAGACATTTCACTAACAGCTAATATATATTACAAGTTTGGTTATTTCTTTCGGCGTGCTACCATTAATTACGATCAACTGGTAAATGCAGGTATCGGGCATTCTGATTATGAAAATCGCTGGATGCAATCTGGAGATGAAAACAAGACAACAATTCCTTCGTTCATATACCCGGCTAACGCACTCCGGGATGCCTTTTATGCACTGTCAGAGCCAACCGTTACCAATGGCAGCTACATTCGGTTACAATTTATCAATTTAAGTTATGAGCGGATAATAGCATTTACGAAGAATAAATTTTCTACCCTAACACTGTACGTGAATGCTTCAAATCTTGGATTGCTCTGGAAAGCCAACAAACTGGGACTTGATCCCGAATCACCCGATAATATTCCTGCACAGAAAACGTACGCAATAGGCATTAAAGCCACTTTTTAACCATAAACAATCTGTTATGAAAAATAAGAATTTAATACAACTCTCGCTTGCAGCTCTTTTTTCCTTATTTCTTTTCTCTTGCAAGAAGTATCTTGACCTGAAGCCCGATAAAAAATTAGCGGTTCCTTCTTCAATAAAAGATTTACAGGCTTTACTGGATAATAACGGAATCATGAACCAAAAATCTCCAACCTATGATGAGGCATCTTCGGACAATTACTTCGTTCCGTGGCAAAGTTATCAGGCAATGTCCCTTAACGAAAGAAAGGCATACATTTGGGAGAACTACGAATATTATTATCAGAACGATTGGTCGCAAATATATGACGTGATCTATTATGCCAACGAAGTTTTACACAATCTTAAGAACATTGAACGCACTTCTGTAAATAGAAAGCAATGGGATAATGTAAAAGGGTCTGCATTAGTATATCGGGCTGAATTTTTCCTGAAAGCCAGTTGGATATTTTCAAAAGCATATGACATACAAACAGCCGATACTGATTTGGGAATTGCGCTTAAAGTTGACCCTGATTTTGACCACGGTACTAATAGATCATCGATAAAGCAATCATATGAGCAAATCATCAATGATCTTGTAACTGCGTCTCTATTATTGCCGGATCGCCCATTAAATGTAATGCGTCCATCAAAACAAGCAGCTTTTAGCATATTATCTCGAACGTATTTATCAATGAGAAACTATGATAGTGCGTTCAAGTACGCTAATTTATCCCTTAACATTCATGATGAGTTAATAGACTATAATAATCTGGATAGCACATCAATTTTTCCATTTGAAGAATTTCCGAATAAAGAAATAATTTTAAATGGACAAACAGGAATAATGATGTATGGGATTGGTGTCGGCGTAGCGAGAGTGGATTCTAACCTATACAACACTTACAGTAATTTTGATTTAAGAAAAAAGATTTTTTTTCGCCTAAGACCTGATGGCTTTCAATTCAAGGGAACATATACCGGGGACCTTGGAAATTATTTTACAGGCTGTACCACCTCAGAAATGTACCTAACAAGGGCAGAATGTTCTGCAAGAGAAGGAGATATAGTTAAAGCCATGAAAGACTTAAATACTGTTTTACGGAAAAGGTTTCTTGCTGGGACATTTGTTGATCTTACAGCATCTAACGCTAACGAGGCGCTCAACATTGTTTTAGCAGAAAGAAGGAAGGAATTAGTATTTAGAGGGTTACGGTGGATGGATATTAAGCGCCTTAACAAGGAAGGGGCTAATATTATTCTAAAAAGGAATTTAGATGGGACTATTTATACTTTGCATCCTAATGAGAACAGATACGCCCTGCCTTTACCGGCTGATATTATTTCGATGACAGGTATGCCTCAGAATCCTCTTTAACAAAACTACAGGTAACCGGTAAAATTACCGGCTACCTGTGTAGTTTTTAGGGATTCTGATTTCCAACAGCAGTCACACCACTTGCTGTTGAAGTCTTAGGATTCAAGTGAGTCCCTACAACATTTACCTCAACTGATTTTGGTCTTATAATTCCGCTGATCATTTGGGTACTATCTGTTCTCAACCTACATCCGTCATTTGGCTTGTTACAATTTGCATATGTATCTGTATATTCGTCTGCGCTTATCTGTGCCCATTTAGTCACGTCCTGTTCTTGCCCTGGTGATCCGGTAAAATGGAAATACGTCGGTGCAAATACAATTTTCCCTTCAACCTGTTCTTTTGCTGGTTCCTTCTCTTTAAAAGCACTAAGTGCAATTATCAATGTTGCTATAACAGCGAATACGGGTATCATCACCCTTTTATACTTAATCATGATTTAAAAGTTTTATGATTTAAAAAAATTACCTGCTTTTATGCCCGTAAGGCAACGGCAGCAGGCATTCCCAGTAACCACGGCGAAATGTGCCAATAGAAATAAATAATTATAAAGCCGACCTTATTTTCCAGATTACAGAACGATCCTTTACGCCCTTGTTCCGTACTATTACAACGGTAGTGGGTAGGCACTACGATGCCAGAGTTACTTTTATATACTGGAATAATTTTATCCGATCTAATAAATCCTATTCAATATTCCGGAAAGATAGAAGGGCCGGAAATTCGCCTGTCTGTATTCCTTGCGCATAGAAACGCAGTCCGGCTTTTGTTGCAACAAATATTTTATATAAGCAGCATCAATATTCTAGCAATGCTGTTTGATATATACTACTGTGCAGATTATTTCCGCATAAGCTATACACTATTTAAAAAAAATCTTTTAAACTTACTATTGTCTTCTGAATACTCATTAAAGTATAACTTACTGCTAAGCTTTACAATCACACCTTGGGCAATAGTTGCTTCGTAATGCTCTTCATTTTTTTATTGAGGCATTTCCTGCTAATTACTTTTATTTCTGAAACATTCTTTTTATCTTGGCAGTACCAGCAACGGTTTTCTACCCTTATATACATCCTCCCGCATATAGACTCGAAAAAAAACAGGTTTCGTACCATCCGAAGGGCAACTTTTTTTGAACTTTTTTGGTAAAGCATCATCTGCTGAGTTTCAGTTGACCTGTTTCTCGCAGACTATTACCGGCTAACATTATGTTATGGAGGAAATACTTAAATATGACGGATTCGATCTTTTCAGGCAGTTGGGAACACATTCCGGATCGGCTGAAGCAGCGTTGTCGGCTATTTACAGGGCTTTCAAAACCGTGCTCGTGCTGTATATCAAAAACTATATCCGCAACGATGAGGAACTTATTAAAGACGTTATTGCAGAGACCATGCTGGTATTGTGGACGCAGCGGGAGGAAGCAGCCCGAAAAGAAAAACCTTTACCCTGGCTGCTAACCATCGCCCATCATATAGCTATTGATAAAATAAGAGCGAGAAAAAAATATTACACAGAACCGTTGGAAAACCATCTTTCCTTATCCGGAAACGACTACACAGCAGGAGAGACAGAACGTAAAGAACTGGAGGAGCTTTTCAGGAAAGCTGCGGAAAGGCTGCCTCCACAGGAGAGAAATATACTGCTGCTGAGCAAAATAGAAGAAGTGTCGCACAAGCAGATCGCTTTACAATTCAAGGTATCCGTACAAACCGTAAAAAACCAGTTGAGCCGGGCTTTGAAAAAAATTAAGCGCTATATGGGAGATGCCTTAAGCAGCTTTTTTATTTGAGGATGTAAAAAGTAATTACAATGATCCACCAAGCTGGTTACGTTAAAGAACTGATCAAAAAATATATAGAAGGCTCGATAACAGCCATCGAGCTTGAGCGGCTGAAAGCCTGCTGGAAAATATATGAAGAAGAAGAGCTGCTCGACATGACCGCGGCAGTATTGTATGCCGTGGGAAAGCAGGAGACGGACGATGCTTTAAAAGGTTGGGAGCCTGACTTTGCAAAGATCATCAGCAACGCGCAGACCATACGGCGCAACAAAAAAATATTGCTATACGAAAAACTGGCAGGAGCTGCCTTCCTGTTACTAGTGATGGGGATGCTTATCAATTATTTTATTACCGAACAATGGCCAGGCAGCAATACAATAGGTGATTGTGAGAATATGCCTACCCGGAATGAAATACCGAAGTCGGAATTTACCTGCTTTATCCGGTGGGGTGATACTATTGTTTTAACTGTTGACAGCGGTTCTACAGGGTCAGTTACTCAGATCAATAACCTTAATATCCGCCAGGAAGCGCCGGGCGTACTGGCAATTACTCGTCTGGCAGGAACAACGCCGGTGGATACAACACGAGACCCATTTTTGGAAGTGCTTACAGCGGCTCGCAGGCAGTATATCATCAAGCTGCCGGGCAGCGTTAGTATCCACCTGAATGCAGGCTCTTCCCTGAAGCTCCCTTTTATCAGTACAGGTAAGGACACCTGTTATGTGCAGATCAGTGGAGAAGCCTATATTGAAATGCCGGTAAAAGGAAAGCCTGGAAGATTAATAGTGGAAACCTCCAACAGCCAGTTGCAAACTGTCAGTGGCAATTTTGCTGTATTTGTACGTCCAGATTTTACCAAAGCCACGCTTATCAGTGGCAGCCTTGCAACACTCAGCAGGCAGGGCTGTTGCAGTAAGAAGCTGAGCTGCCCGGGAGATCAAATCGTTGTTAGAAGCTACTCTAAAACCAATAATGCTGTAACGGATTCCATATTTTTTAGGCAAGATGTTGATATCAGGGAAGCACTGGTTTGGACAAAAGCCACCCGGAACTATCGAAACGTATCGTTACGGCAGTTTGTAGTAGACATGAGCCAATGGTACGGCTTTAAGGTGGAGAGCCTTAATTGTATCCCTGAGCAGCTACGTATTAATACTTCCATATGCTACCGGGCCTCCCCTCAAGAGGTATATTCGGAAATCCGCAGAATGGGTATTACGGTATATGAGAAGGGCGAAAAGATCAGCTTTTGCGACCCCGCAAAGAAAAACGGCCTCTTACCGATGCAAACGGCTTTTAGAAAGTCTCTGCATTAAGAAGAGCATTACCTACCGGGCATTTCAGCAGTTTTTCAGCTACCAGTCGCTCAGCAACTGGCTGCAGTGCTGGGAGCAGGTAGTGCAGAATGCCCTGAACAGTGATACTACCGCTATAGCAGCCCCGCTAACAGTATACATTTATTTGACAAAGCTGGTAGAAGCCGCGCACCTGGTTGATGTAAGGGAAGTAACGCATGTGGGTGAATGTGTAAAGAATGGCAGGTTGTTATCAGCTACTTAAAAGGTATTACAATAAAAGAGGGTTGATGAGGGAATTGAGATTCCGTTTCCTATAGGTGCGGTAGCATAATGACCGTGTGGTTCAAAAATTACAAACTTTGCCTTAGTGCTGACGGCAAAATACAAACACTCTCGCCGTCATTTCGATCCCGCCATTCTGAAAATTAAATTAAAAGCATCTTGCGGCGGGAGAGAAATCTGTTAGGCAGTAGTGCAGATGTTGAGCATTAGTACAAATGCCCGGCAGATTTCTCCCTCGCAAAAGTTGCATTAAACTACAGTGTTTGTGTTGGCTCGGTCGAAATGACGGAAACTGCATCCGTCATTTCGAACCCGCCCTCAGGTTGTAATACACTAAACGACTATTACGGTTGGTGAGAACTTTTCTCACCGAAGGTAAACCTGCCTGCCGGCAGGCAGGTCTGTTAGGCAGTAGTGCGAATGCTGAACATAAGTACAAAAAGCCGAGTAGATTTCTCCCTCGCATAAGAGTGATTAAACTACAGTGTTTGTGTTGGCTCGGTCGAAATGACGGAAACCGCATCCGTATTCGCCATCCAAAAATATATTTCACCAATGCGGATATACAGTTCCCGGTGTTCTTCCTGGTGATTCATAACTCACTTAATTTACAAAATGCTGTGTAATGCAATCTATTTGGTAAATCTGGTAGAAGCCGCGCACCTGGTTGATGTAAGGGAAGTAACGCATGCGGGTGAATGTTTGAAGAATGGCAGGTCAGTATCAGCTACTTAAAATGTATTACAATAAAAGAGGATTGATGAGGGAATTGAGATTCCGTTTCCTATAGGTGCGGTAGCATAATGACCGTGTGGTTCAAAAATTACAAACTTTGCCTTAGTGCTGACGGCAAAAATACAAACACTCTCGCCGTCATTTCGATCCCGCCATTCTGAAAATTAAATTAAAAGCATCTTGCGGCGGGAGAGAAATCTGTTGGGCAGTAGTGCAGATGTTGAGCATTAGTACAAATACCCGGCAGATTTCTCCCTCGCATAAGTTGCATTAAACTATAGTGTTCGTGTTGGCTCGGTCGAAAAGACGGAAACCGCATCCGTATTCGCCATCCAAAAATATATTTCACCAATGCGGATATACAGCTCCCGGTGTTCTTCCTGGTGATTCATAACTCACTTAATTTACAAAATGCTGTGTAATGCAATCTATTTCCCATCGGTATATGTCTTCACATGCCGAAATACTCACTCTTTTATGCTGGTATATGAATACACATACCAGTAGAAAAAAGAGGAACTCCCATAAAATTTTTCATTCATCCTTTGTGTACCCGCCTGCCGCAACGGGCAGGTTTTATGAATGAAAAATTTCATGTACGTTTGATCAATATTTCGCTTATAAAAAATTTTGCTACTTATGAACAACCTGACCAATCAAAAGGATTATAACGAGCTTGTCAGCCAGATCTCTGCCACTTACAACCAGGGAAGGCAACAAGCCGTTCAGGCCGTAAACATACAGTTAGTAACTACTTACTGGGAAATAGGCCGCTATATTGTTGAATTTGAACAGGGTGGCCTGGAACGTGCGGTGTATGGTAAGTCTTTGATTAATAATCTTGCTACAGACCTAAACCGCCTTCACGGTAAGGGGTTTAGCAGGAGCAACCTCATCTATATGAGGCTTTTTTACCTGGAGTATCCAGTGAGAAGGCTTCTCACTTATTGAGCTGGTCGCATTACGTGGAATTATTGAAAATTGAAGATAAGCTTGAGCGTAGCTTTTACGAAAAGCAGTCCATTCTTGAAAAATGGTCTATCCCGGAATTAAAGCGACAGAAAAAGGCATCTCTATTCCTCCGCCTGGCTGCTTCTAAAGACAAAGAGGGCATTTTACACCTGGCAAAGCAGGGGCAATCTGTTTCCAGGCCTGAAGATGTTATCCGCGACCCTTATATACTGGATTTCCTGAAAATACCGGAGCTGTACCATTATAGCGAAACCGGGCTGGAAAGCCGGATCATTGAGCATCTTCAGCATTTTTTGCTTGAGCTGGGCAAGGGCTTTGCTTTTATTGGCAGGCAATACCGGGTTACGCTGGGCAACAGGCATCATTATGTTGATCTGGTTTTTTACCACAGGATCCTCAAGTGCTTTATTTTAATAGATCTCAAGAAAAGCGAGGCCGGATACGAAGATGTGGGACAAATGAATATGTATCTGGGGTATTTTGAGAACGAAGAAAAAACGGAAGGAGATAACCCGCCTATCGGTATTGTGCTGGCAAGAGAGAAAGATGACCTGCTGATACAATATGCTATGCACAATGTTTCTTCGCAATTATTTGTAAGTAAATATCAACTGTACCTGCCCAACAAAGAGGAACTACGGGCAGCGATAGAAGAAACGCTTAATGAATAAACCTGCTATATCGAATACAGGAAATTATTTTTCAAACGGGGATCATTTCCACACATTCGCTATCAGGATGGGTTATAAAATTTCCGGGAAATAGATAGCTGTGAAAACTTAGATGACACTACGCCCTTGCCTAATAGCGTACAGAACCCTGAAGTGAGTGACAACGAAAGCTGCTATCCTGCCGGCAGGATAGCAGTGCGGCCGGCCACATAAAAATCAAAAAACATTTTCCCTGCTAACAGGCATCTCTCAACCTGATAAAAAGGCTTTCTTGCTAATCAAATTACGTTTGATCAGAATAGCAACAGCTCCGCTTACCTAACAACAATTATATTACCTGAATATTAAATAACACATGATATTTCTCATCTGTGGGTTTGATCATTTTCAGTAATTATGCAGCTATAAAATGTTTGCTTTACAGAACATTTATAGCGGGTATTAAGCGGACTGCTCAATGATCCGGTTTAAAATTCTATTATGAAAAAGATATTGGTTCCTACCGATTTTTCAGCATGTGCCAACAATGCATTGAATGTTGCCGTGCAAATAGCCAGGTTCCTGCAGTGGAACATTGTTTTGGTGCATACCATTGAAAGCGATGCAGGCATGTATATGGATTATATGGGCGTGCAAAAAGACCAGGAAGAGCAGCTGCTGGGAGAAGCAAGGCAAAAGCTGAAATTACTGCAGGAAGCCATACGCGAAACGGAAGCTGTAGCTGTTGAGGCACAGCTTAAAACAGGCAGTGTAAAAGACAATATCCTTTCATCAGTTAAAGATACGAATGCCGACCTGGTGGTAATGGGCACAATGGGAACCGCCGGGGGAGCAGGAGAAAAACTGTGGGGCACCAAAACGGCAGCCATTACCGGGAGCAGCACCGTGCCGGTTATTGCCGTACCTTACAGCTATGCATGGAATGAGCCGCATGACATTCTTTTTGCCACCAACCACTTTGAAAAAGATGCAGCATTGATTAACCCGGTATTTGACATTGCCCGCTTATTTAAAAGCAATATACATGTGGTGGTATTTACAGATGAAGACAGCAGCAGCGGACCTGATTTTGTTGATCACAGCCGCAACCTGGATGATTACAAATATTTTTTAACGAAAACATACCCGAAACAAAATATAATAACAGCACATATTTCAGGAAGCAGGTTTGAAGAAACATTGCAGCAGTATATCAAAGACCATAATATAGAAATGGTTGCAATGGTGAGTCAGCAACGGGGCTTCCTCAGCAGGCTGGTTCAACCCAGTGCTACCAGGAGCATGGCCTATCATACCACAATTCCTTTGCTTATTATACCGGACAGGCGTTAACGGTAGTGCTATGTCAAACGTGAAATGTGAGCAATGAAATACGTCTTTCATTTTTATCCACTGTATGCCGGCAGGCAAGCCTCACTTTTCACATTAACATACAAACATAATTGACTTGACTTAGCAGCAGTTTTCTTTTACCATTAAGGCATTAAGAACATTAAGTTTAAAAGTCTTAACTAACTTAATTTCTTAATGGTTCCACAACTTCAAATCCTCACCGAATTAATAAGCTTGCTGAAATTGGTTGGGTCAATGCCAAGATAGTTTGCGAGGTATTTATGCGGCACTAATTGCAGTATATGCGGGCTTCGTTTCAGCAGTTGCCTGAACTTTTCTTCTGAAGAAAAACATTGCAGTTCAACTATACGTTCCAGCACACCGGAAAGCGCATCTGTTACGCCCTTGCGGATCAGTCTTTCAAAATTGGCGCTGCTGTCCATCAGTTGTTGTATCTCGTCAGAGGAAGTGCGCAAAAAAGCGGATGGCGTAAGCGTTTCATAAAAATACCTGGATGGTTGCTGCGTTAAAAAAGCATCCAGTACGCCGCCGAAAGAAGGTGGATAGGTGAAAACCACAGTGGCTTCCCTGCCCTGCTCATCATAATACACCACCCGCTGCACACCTTCCAGCACCAGGTAAAGATATTTCTCCGTTTCGCCCTGGCGGGTAAGCAGTTCTTTTCTTTTAGCGCTGAAGGGACGCCAGATACCGGAAAAATCAACCCATTCCTGCGTTGTAAGCGGTTGCACAGCACTGATCATTTGCCTTATATGAGATAATGCTTCATCCATAAAGGCGAATGTAGCATGTATTTTTACTACTATTGCCGGGTTTGTTTTAACTTTAAGGCATTAATAGTGAAACCCTGTTAACACACTTAAAGGAGTGTCCACAAAAGCCACATGAAAAAAATATACATCGTTGGGTTGGTATGTTTACTGGGAGCAGCAGCCGTGTATATATTCAGGTACGCATTGCCGTTAGATTCGTCCGGGCAATCTTCGTCCGGCATGATCAGCTACAATTTCCAGGTACGCCCTATTCTTTCAGACAAATGCTTTAACTGCCACGGACCGGATGCTAATAAAAGAGAAGCCGGGCTGAGGCTTGATGTTGCAGAAAATGCATATAAAGCATTAAAGGATAATCCAAAAGCACATGCGCTGGTGCCCGGTAAACCGGAATTATCTGAGCTATTTCTCAGGGTAAGCACCACCGATACTGCTGTTATTATGCCGCCGGTATCAAGCAACCTGCCGGCTTTAACCGCTGCCGAAGTGGCTGTTATAAAAAAATGGATTGAGCAGGGGGCAAAATATGAGCGCCACTGGGCTTTTGTTGCACCGGTTAAAGCGCCACGACCCAAAGTGGAACATGAAGAGTGGGCAAAGAACGATATTGATTTTTTTGTGCTGAAGAAAATGGAGGAAAAGGGTTTATCGCCTAATACAGAAGCTGACAGGGAAAGGTTGCTCCGCCGTATATCATTGGATATTACAGGGCTCCCTCCTACCCCTGGCTTGATTGATAGTTTTGTAAACGATACCGACCCCAATGCATATGAAAAAATGATTGATGCATTACTGCAGCGGCCAACTTATGGTGAGCGCATGGCAATTCCCTGGCTGGATGTGGCGCGATATGCGGATTCGCACGGATACCAGGACGATAATTACCGCAGCCAGTGGCCCTGGAGGGATTGGGTGATATATGCTTTTAACAAAAATCTGCCTTACGATAAATTTATTACCTGGCAACTGGCAGGTGATCTTTTGCCTGATCCTACCAAAGAACAAATTCTTGCTACAGGCTTTAACCGCAATCATAAAATAACAGAAGAAGGCGGCGTGATTGATGAAGAATATAGAGTAGAATATGTGATTGACAGAACAAACACGTTTGGCACTGCCATGCTCGGTATGACCATTGCCTGTGCGCAATGCCACGATCATAAATACGACCCGGTATCGCAAAAAGAATTTTACCAGCTTTCATCTTTCTTTAACAGCATAAAAGAAGTAGGTTTAGAATCAACCGTGGGTGGACATGAAACTTTTGCTAAAAACCCGAGAATGGATGTTACCCAGGAAGATTTGAATGGCATATTGAGTTTTTTAAACCGCAGCGATACTGCCGGCTTACAGGTTTCTGTAATGAAAGATATGGATACCGCCCGCAAAACTTATATACTTTCCCGCGGAGTATATGATCAGCGGGCAGAAGAAGTTTTTGCAGGAACACCTGAATCCATCATGAAGTTTGCTGATACCTTACCTAAGAACAGGCTGGGTTTGTCGGAATGGCTGTTTGATCCGCGCAACCCATTAACGGCAAGAGTATTTATTAACCGCGTATGGCAGGAAATTTTTGGCGTTGGCATAGTGAAGTCCGCAGGAGATTTTGGTATGCAGGGTGATTTACCCACCAACCCTGAATTGCTTGACTGGCTTGCGGTTGACTTCAGGGAAAACGGCTGGGATATTAAACGGCTGATGAAGCAGATCTATATGTCGGCCACTTACCGCCAGTCATCTGTGGTTATGCCCGAAAAATTAAAAGCTGACCCGCAGAATATTTATTTATCCTACGCCCCACGGATACGCATAAGCGCAGAAATGGTTCGCGACCTGGTATTATCAAGCAGCGGATTATTGAATACTACCATCGGCGGACCGAGTGTAAAACCTTACCAGCCGCCGGGATTATGGGAGCTGGCTACTTCCGGCAGGGGATTACTCGCCACATATAAGCAGGATCATGGGGATTATTTATACAGGAGGGGAATGTATACATTCATCAAACGCACTGTGCCTCCGCCATCTATGATGATCTTTGATGCAAGCAACCGCGACCAGTGCGAAATAAAACGCTCAAGAACCAACACGCCTTTACAGGCGCTGATCATGATGAACGACCCTACAGTACTGGAAGCTACAAAAGCGCTTGCGGATAACCTGATACAACAAAAACAAACCGCCGGAGCATCTGTAACCAATGCGTTCATGCGCATCATTAACCGGCATCCGAAAAAAGCAGAGCTTGACCTGCTAACCAATTACCTGCAGGAACAGGAAATGTATTTTAAATCACACCCCGGGGATATTGAAAAAACATTGAAGCCGGGTGAATATACATTGAAGTCAGCGCCTTCACCTGAACTGGCTGCCATGATGCAAACCATACAGGTGATGTATAATATGGATGAAGCCATCACAAAAACATAGTGCTATGGAAAAAGAAATTCTGGAACATGGGTTGAACATCAACAGGCGCAAATTTTTGTCGCGCCTGAGTATAGGACTGGGCAGCGCAGCGTTGGGCTCATTGCTTATTCCCGGCTTGTTTGATGGCAATGCCGCTGAAGAGGAAGCTGGCTTTATTCCCGGTATTCCGCATTTTGCGCCAAAAGCAAAAAGAGTGATCTATTTGTTCCAGAATGGTGCTCCATCCCAGTTGGAAACATTTGACTACAAGCCTACGCTTGTAAAAATGATGGGGCAGGATCTGCCGGAGTCTATCCGTAATGGTCAGCGGCTTACCGGCATGACTTCTTCTCAAAAATCATTTCCGCTGGTTGGCTCCTACTATAAGTTCAATCAATACGGTCAATCAGGAGCGTGGGTAAGCGAAGTTTTTCCGCACATGTCAAAAATCGTGGATGATATATGCATCATTCATTCTTTGCATACAGAAGCCATCAATCATGATCCTGCATTAACTTTTTTTCAAACCGGGGCACAACAGGGTAACCGTCCAAGCATGGGCTCATGGGTGAGCTATGGTTTGGGCACAGAAAATAAAAACCTGCCGGCATTTTGTGTATTGTTATCCCGCGGAAAAGGAAACGGGCAGGGTGTATACTCCAAGCTCTGGTCAAACGGGTTTTTAGATTCCATTCACCAGGGTGTACAATTCAGCAGTGGTGAAAACCCGATATTATACCTGCAGGATCCTGATGGAATGGACAGGGAAAACCGCCGTAAGATGCTGGATAAAGTTGCAGCATTGAATGAAATGCAGTTGAAAGAATTTGGCGACCCTGAAATAGCAACAAGGATACAGCAATATGAAATGGCATACCGTATGCAAACCGCCGTGCCTGAAATTATGGATGTATCTAAGGAGTCTGATGATATTGTAAAACTATATGGCCCTGAATGTTTGGTGCCCGGTACTTATGCCGCCAATTGTTTGCTGGCACGTAAACTGTCTGAAAATGGCGTTCGGTTTATTCAGCTATACCACCAGGGATGGGACCAGCACGGTAACCTGCCTAATGAAATGCGCGGGCAGGCAAAAGATGTTGATCAGCCATCAGCAGCGCTTATTACCGATTTAAAACAAAGAGGATTATTAGATGAAACTTTAGTGATATGGGGCGGAGAATTTGGAAGAACCAATTATTGCCAGGGCAAGATGAGTGTAGATAATTATGGCCGCGATCACCATCCGCGCTGCTTTACTGTTTGGATGGCAGGCGGTGGCATTAAACCCGGCATGGTATACGGCGAAACAGATGAGTTTGGATATAATATCGTAAAGAACCCGGTGCATATAAACGACTTTCATGCAACGATACTGAATCAACTGGGCTTCGATCACGAACGCCTTACGTATCGTTTCCAGGGAAGGCGTTACCGGCTTACGGATGTATCCGGGCATGTGGTGAGGGATATTATTGCGTAGTGCTTATCCTGCCCTTGCAGAAGTCTGCTGCCGGAAATACATTTTCAAATTACCACAACTTCAAATTTTCAAATTAAAAAAGTACTCAAAAGATATTTATGAAAAGAAGAGCCTTTATTCAGAAAGCCGGATTAGCCACAGCTTCGTTTGCTATTGCCAAAGATATGTTTGCAGGTAAAAATGATCCTGTATATGGCCATAATAATATGCGCTTTAAAATGAACGCGGCATGGGGAGCGCTTAACCCTGCCCAATACCCGGTAAATGATTGCCATGAAATGGTGCAGGACAGGAAAGGAAGGATCATACTCCTCACCAACGAAACAAAAAATAATATTCTCATCTACGATAAAAAGGGAAAGCTTTTAGAAAACTGGGGACATGAATTTCCCGGTGCGCACGGGCTTACCTTACAACGCGCCGGCAAAGAAGAATATCTTTTTATTACAGATACCAACAAGCACCAGGTATATAAAACCACGCTTGATGGTAAAATATTATTGACCATAGATTATCCCGCGGAAACCGGCGTATACGAAAAGAAAGAAGCTTTTGTGCCCACTGAAACAACCGTATTGGAAAATGGTGATTTCTATATTGCAGACGGATACGGCGCACAATACATTATGCACTATGATGAGAACGGAAAGCTGAAACATTTTTTTGGCGGAAAGGGCGATAAGCTCGAAAATCTTGATAATGCCCATGGCATCACTGTTGACCGGCGGCAAAAAGAACATACCCTGCTCATTACCGACAGAACAAAAAATTGCTTCAAGCGTTTTTCCATGGATGGAAAACTGATTGAGGTAATTGAATTGCCCGGTGCATGTGTATGCCGGCCTGTTATTCATAAAGATCATTTATATGCCGCGGTGCTGCGCTCACCAAACTTACAGGCAGAGCAAACAGGCTTTGTAACCATTCTCGACAAAAACAATAAAGTAGTTTCAAACATTGGAGGTACCGAACCCGTTTACATTGATGGCAAACTGCAACCTATGGCGCAGGCTGAAAAGATCTTTGTTCATCCGCATGATGTATGTGTAGATGATGAAGGCAATGTATATGTAGCACAGTGGGCATCCGGCAAAGTATATCCATATAAATTCACGAGGGTATAATGCGAAAAATCACGAAGATCGCGTCAGGTGTATTATTTGGCAGCATGGTATTTTTATTTTTCCTGGTAGTATTTCAAAACATTATGGAAATACCAGCCTGGCTGGCCGTTGCCGGAAGAATGCATCCCATGTTTCTGCACTTCCCTATTGTATTATTATTACTCTCCTTTTTTACCGTATGGATACCTAACGCAAAAAGCAACACTGATGAATGGCTGAACCTGCTGAGGCTTGCGGCGGCTTTATCAGCATCCATCACTGCCATTATGGGCATGCTGTTATCTTTTGAAGATGGAAGATCAGGCGAAACACTGGAGCTGCACAAATGGGGTGGCGTTATAGTTTCGATACTGGGGTATCTTTTTTATTCTTATTTCCCGCAGCTCTCCGGGCATATTGCTTTTACAAGATCATTTACTGCCGTTGCTGCTATAGCCATTATCTTCACCGGGCATTGGGGCGCTGACCTTACCCACGGCAGTGATTATGTGCTGGCGCCTATAAAAGGGTATCAGCAACAGGTTGTGCCACCAGACCAGGCAATTATTTTCGCGGATATTATTCAACCCATATTCGAAAAAAAATGCGTGAGCTGTCATGGTGAATCCAGCACAAAAGGCAAGCTGAAATTATCTGACCTGGAAAGCGTTTTGGCAGGAGGAAAAAACGGCGCGTTATTCATACCGGGCAATCCTGATACCAGCCTGATCATTCATCGTATTCATCTTCCTGCAGAAGATAAAAAGCGTATGCCGCCGGCTTCAAAACCGCAGCTTACTGAAATGGAAGCTGCTATTTTATATAACTGGATAAAATCGGGCGCTGCTACAGAAGCGAAACTGTTCAGCCTGCCTGAAACAGATTCATTCAGGATATTATCAACAGCTTACCTCATCCCTGGCGGAGAAAACACCGCTTCCGCAGAACCGGTATATAGTTTTGAAGCAGCGGATGAAGAGAAAATTCTTGCGGTAAATAATAATTACCGGGTAGTTGTTCCCCTGGGTAAAAACTCACCGGCACTGGTAGCCAATTTATATGGAAGAAATGTATACACGTCAAAATCGCTGGAAGAATTATTACCGCTGAAAGAACAGATAGTGGAACTTAATCTTGCACGTATGCCGGTGAAGGATGATGACATGAAAGTAATTCAGCAAATGCCTAACCTGCGAAGGCTCAACCTGAATTATACTGACATTACAGATAACGGCATCGCATTATTAAGCAATGTAAAAAGCCTGCGTGAAGTGGCGCTTTCAGGCACAGCCACCACGGCTAATGCGCTGGAAAAAATCTTACCGTTGCCAGACCTTTCATCCGTATATATCTGGGATACAAAGATTGATACAACAGCATTGCAAAGGCTTCGCACTAAATTTCCAAAGCTGGTAATAGAAAGCGGCTTTGTAGATAAAGGCGGTGAAATGATGGCGTTGAGCGCCCCGGTAATAAAGCCTGCAGCAGGTATTTTTGAAAAAGATATTGAAGCTGAGATCAAACACCCGTTTAAAGGGGTGGAAATAAGATATACTACCGATGGCACCGAGCCGGATAGTGTGAACAGCCCCGTATATTCAGCACCATTTGCCATTACAAAAAATACCACGCTAAAGGCAAGGGCATTTAAGCCGGGATGGTATGGCAGCGGTTCCACGCAATCTTCATTCATACACAGGAGTGTAAAACCGGATTCCGTTGTTCTGATCACCCAAACCGATGGGAGGTATAAACCCACCTCTGAAAAAGCATTAACTGATGGCGAGTTCGGCAGCTTTGATAATGTTGCCAATGGCGACTGGTATGGCTACCAGAAAGATGAGGCGGAATATTATATGCTGTTCAATAAACCCACCTTCGTTAAATCTGCCGTAGTAATAGCAGCAAAAAATTTAGGGCGCTATATATTCCCTCCCGAAGCAGTGGAAATTTGGGGCGGAGCAGATCAGAAAAACCTGAAATTGCTTGGCAGCATTAAGCCCACACCTGCTCAAAAAGGAGAACTTTCCGAACACCTGCAATTACAGGTTGCCTTTCCATCCACCGAAGTGCAATGTATGAAGATAATAGCCAAACACCTGCGCACCATTCCTGAATGGCACGGCGGCAAGGGTCAGCCAGGTTGGGTATTTGTGAGTGAAGTGGTATTGGATTAGGGCAGGGTTGGAATAGTGAATGAGGCAATGTGCTTTTAACGCGAGTCCCTCATGAAAATTGATTTTCTATTCTTATATTTTTTCAAATCAGGGCTCTACAGGAGCTAAATTGCAGGAATAAAAAAGTTTACTTTCCGGGCAGCAGTAATGTAAAAAAATACGCAATGCCCCACGGCCCTAAAGGTATATTCATAAAGAAAGAACCTTCATCCTCTTCGCCCGAACTCATCTAAAGCTATCAAATATAAGATTGATTGTCTGCCACTGGCGATCGTCAATGATAAAGTCCAAAGGTATCTCATTACCGGAGCACACTAAATCGGGCTTGCTGTTTAACTCCATTTTGGTGATATTCCGATAAAGATCATTGTATATTCATGCTTTGGTTATTAAATTGCCGCAAGGGTTTTGAATCAAATTTTTCAAAAACCATGCAGTTGTTTCGCCATAATTAAATTTTACGAACCTTTTTTGCCTCCACAGCCGGCGGGCTGCGTAACCGGAACGCCGCTGCTTTTTGTCTTTTGAAAAAATATGCTTCGCATTTTTTCAATTTCACCTTCGGCGAAACCATACAAAAAGAGGCGGCTAACCCGGTTACTGGTAAAAACTTAAAAAAATAAATGCCGGGAGTTAAACAGCAAACCCTAAATCGTTGTATCCTGCTTTTACTCTATTTTTGATTGAGGTATAACTAAGAATAAAAGGCTTAATAAAAACCTGATGAATAATTATACGATCATTCTCATTATAATGGCATTAATGATAAGCGCATCTGCCATTGCCGAGAAAATAAAAATTCCTGTTCCTGTTTTACTGATACTTGTAGGGATTGCCGTAGGTATAATGCCGGCAATGCCCGAGATGGAATTAAGCCCGGAAATAGTAATGCTGATTTTTTTGCCACCGTTATTATATGATGCCGCATTTAATATTTCACTTCAGGATTTCAAAACAAATATGAACACGATCAGTGCGTTGGCTATTGGATTGGTGTTTATGACTACTGCAGGCATAGCTGTTGCAGCACATTACCTTATACCCGGCATGACATGGCCTGTTTCTTTTGTATTAGGCGCTATACTTTCTGCCACAGATGCCGTTGCCGCCATAGGCATTACAAAAGGGTTAGGTTTATCTCACAAAACCACTACAATACTGGAAGGCGAAAGCCTTGTAAACGATGCTTCCGCACTTGTTGCTTATCACTTTGCTGTTGCGGCGGTTACGGGTATTGCATTTGTTTTCTGGAAAGCATTTCTCAACTTTATGTTTGTGCTTGGCGGCGGCTTTTTAATTGGACTTTTAATAAGCTGGCTAACGGGATATGTACTGAGGTATTTCAGAAGCAATGATATGTTTATCATAAGCCTGACCTTATTAATGCCTTTTGTTGCCTATCTCGTTGCAGAACATTTTAAAGTATCAGGCGTAATTGCTGTGGTAAGATTCGGTTTAGGTATGTCGTGGTTAAGCCGGGAAAAATTTCCTGACAGGCTAAAGGCACAGTCCCGCAATTTTTGGGAAGTGATTATTTTTTTACTTAATGGTTTAATCTTTGTTTTAATAGGTTTGCAGTTTCCGATCGTACTTAAAAAAATGGAACCTGCAAAAGTGTGGTCGTATGTTGGTTATGCAGCAATTATTACAATAGTAGCATTTGCTATAAGACTGGGAAGGGTTTACTGGCAACAAATAAGTTTGCTGCGGGCTTTCCGGGGGAAACGTAAAGTGAGTGAAGAAGCATTATATGACAGTAAAACAAGTTTAATTATTTCCTGGTCGGGCATGCGTGGTATAGTATCGCTTGCCATCGCAATAGGCCTTCCTACCATATTAGAAGATGGAACTGCTTTTCCGATGCGGGAAGATATTATTTTTCTCTCCATCGCGGTAGTCCTTTTTTCGCTTATCGGGCAGGGGTTTTCTCTACCGTGGATCGTAAAAAAGATCAACAGCAAAAAATAAGCTTCATTTTAAACAAAATGCATTGCCTGCCAATGGGAATAAACGCTGTTTTTTGGCATAAGCATGTTTCAGTGAAAAGGCAATATCAATTTATTCTTCTTACATAAAACTCTCCTTCAGTTATAGAAAACTCCTTTGTATAATCGTTATTATATAAAGTTCCTGAGAAACTGCCTTTAAGATATGCAGATGCAGCTTCTGTTATTTTTACCTGGGCGTTCGTTTTTGTTCCTGATGGAATAGCAGGGGCAAATTCTTCCGCCCATGATAAATATGCATTACCTGCGTCATCCAGATAAACTATATTCAGCACCTTTGCTTTTTCGGATCCGCTGGTTGCAGTGGTATAATTTGTATAAGTAACCCCTGTTTTATTCTCCGCTTCCGTACCCAATATAACAGACATATTATTTTTACCTGCAACCAGTGCTTCTTTTAGCCCGGCAAACGAAGCCGCGTAGCTTGACGAAGTGGCTTTATTAAAATTGCCCTCCGCCTGTCCTTTGTGTTCAATAAGCGCTCCGTTAATCCTGAATCTCATATAGTAATCGGATCCGCTGCCGTTTGGAGTATCACTATTTTTTTTACAGGCGCCTGAAAAAAATAAAGAAACAGCAACAATAAAATGGCATATTAGTTTTGATAAAGAAACAATTTTCATATTACATCATTTTAAAACCCCGGCATTATTGCCAGGCAAAAATACATACTGCCATAGTTTTTTTACTCAGAGCATTGTACACTATCGCGTTCTGTTTATTGATTATGGTAGTTCATTTATTTTTTGCCGCACCTGCTTTATTAATTGCAGTACAGCAACCAGATATTGGCAAAATGGCGCGAATTAAGATAAATTTTTCAGCGATAAGAATTTTTGCCGACAAAAAGCTGCATTTTACCGGTAAAACAACACTTATTACCTCTTAGCCATTGCTTCATACCTGTTACAGGCATAGTTTTGATAAAAAATAAACAAAATGGATCGCGAAAAATTGAGAAACGAAGGAAGAACAGGTTCGGTGCTGGCAGGATTATTCCTGTTATTGATCGGTGTCGGCTTCTTTTTAAAACAAACACTGTCTGCCGACTTTCCATCCTGGATAATGAGCTGGCCAATGTTAATGATCGTGATAGGAATATTTATTGGGTTAAAACATGGATTCAGGGGTGTGGGCTGGATAGTGCTGATTGGTTTGGGATGTATTTTTTTAGTAGACAGGGTTGTGCCTGAAGCGAACCTCAGACCTTATCTCTGGCCATTTGTAATTATGGCGGTAGGGTTGGTAATGATCTTTGGCGCTGGCTCCAGGAAAAGATGGCTTCGTAACCAATC
This sequence comes from Terrimonas sp., assembly GCF_003075435.1. Lineage (GTDB taxonomy): Bacteria > Bacteroidota > Bacteroidia > Chitinophagales > Chitinophagaceae > Agriterribacter. The sequence goes on from NZ_QCZJ01000001.1 coordinate 434,945, forward strand.
CCGGGCAAGGGAAGAAAATCTTCAAAACACCTCAAGCAATGTTAATATAGCCGGCTTCCCGGAATACAGCGGACCAAATGCCAATGACCGAGAAGATTTTATTGAAAGCACCGCGATATTAGGCAGCACAAAAAAAATAATATTCTCTAAAAATTTTAAAGGTGGTGATATTACCAATTTCATGGGCGGCACTGAAATCAACTGCTCACAGGCAGATATCAATGGCAGGGTGTTACTTGATATAACCCAGATATTCGGAGGTACAAAAATCATTGTTCCGCCTCATTGGACAATACAATCTGCAGCCACTTCCATATTTGCCGGTTTTGAAGACAAGCGCCCGGCTCATATCACTGCAACAGACCCTAATAAAGTACTTGTGATAGATGGTACGTCAATATTCGGCGGTATAGAAATTAAAAGTTATTAATTTACCAAAGCAATTGTTATGAACTGGTTCCTCGCAAAAATTGTATATCGTATTATTTGTGGTGATGGTGATCATACGCCGCAGTTTGATGAACAGCTGAGGCTCGTTACCGCGGAAAATGAAAAAGACGCATTACAAAAAGCCTTTAGCATCGGCAAACAGGAAGAAGATTGTTTTTACAACAATGCTGAAAAATTAGTGCAGTGGAAATTTATTAATGTTGCTGAGCTCTATAAAATTGCAAACCTCATTGATGGCGCGGAATTATACAGCAGGATCGAAGAAAAAGAAAATGGCGATCTTTATACAGAATTAGTGCATAAAAGAGCAGCGCATTTGCAGTTAAACAGCACCCAACAATATTTACAGCCATTATAAAAATAGCTCAGTGTTTTTATCAGTTTTCACAAAAAACAAGTTCAGGCTATACTTTGTGCTGTTTTGGCTGGCATGGAGCTCTGTACATGTATGCATATTACTTGAATGGAATTATACGCTTGAAGAAGCCTGGATTGACAGCAGTGTAAGCAATATACTTTTGGCTGCAATCAGTGGTGCTGTAATCATTAGTTTAAAATATTATCTTCCGCGTAAAGATCAGTTATTGTATTATACGCTTACCTGCATCATACTTGCAGGCGTCTGGATTTCTGTTACAAGATGGATATTATCATACATCATACAGGAGCATTCATTAAATCTCTTCACTCAATCCATACCTGTACGCTTTGCATTTGGCGCATTGATACTGGGATGCATTACGCTTGTAAATGTTTTGTTTTATACACTGCAGGAACAACAGGAGCAGGAAAGAAGAAAAAACGAAGCCGACAGGATAGCCAAAGACGCTGAGCTCTATAAACTAAGACAGCAATTACAACCTCATTTTCTGTTCAACAGCCTTAATTCAATAAACGCGCTTGTTGTGAGCCAGCCCGCTGAAGCAAGAAAAATGATACAGCAGTTATCTGAATATCTGCGGAACACCTTAAAAAAGGAAGAACACAAATGGGTAACGCTTGAAGAAGAACTGGAGTACCTGCAATTATATCTTGACATTGAAAAAGTAAGGTTCGGGCACAGGCTATCCACACAAATTCAGTCAGAAGAAAAAGCGCTGCAGATGAAGCTGCCTGTATTGCTGCTACAGCCTGTTGTTGAAAATGCCATTAAATTCGGATTATATAATACTACCGGAGAGATCACCATCAGCATTGATGCAAAAATATCCGACAAAATGCTGATCATACAAATTGAAAATCCTTTTGATGCCGAAATATCAAAACCTGTAAAAGGCACAGGCTTCGGATTAAGTTCAGTACATAAGAGATTGTTCCTTTTATTTTCAAGAAATGATCTGCTTACAACCTCCGCAAAACAAAATATTTTTGTAACCCGGGTAAAAATTCCACAGCAATGATCAAAGTGATAATTATAGACGACGAACCGCTGGCAAGAAATATAGTGAAGGAATACCTGGCGGATCATGCTCAAATATGTATCGTGCAGGAATGCAATGATGGTTTTGAAGGTGTAAAAGCAATTAATCAACACCAGCCTGATCTTATTTTTCTTGATATACAAATGCCCAAGATCAATGGCTTTGAAATGCTGGAATTATTAGAAAATCCACCGGCGGTAATTTTCACAACAGCATTTGATGAGTATGCTATCCGCGCTTTCGAAACGCATGCCATTGATTACCTGCTGAAACCTTTCAGCAAAGAGCGGTTTGATAAGAGTATGCAAAAATGGATCACGCAACAAAACACCGATAAAAACATAAGTAATTATTCCGCATTAGCTGACGCCACCGTTCAGCAGCAGCTTAACCAAAACAGGATTGTTGTAAAAATCAGTAATAAAATAAAGATCATTCCATTACAGGATATCTATTTTATTGAGGCTGCCGATGACTACGTGAAAATACATACTTCAGAAGGTGAATACCTGAAGAATAAAACAATGCAATATTTTGAAACATTGTTAGGTGGCGGGCAGTTTGTAAGAACACACCGGTCTTATATTGTAAACGTTCAATATATTACCAAACTCGATCCTTACGAAAAAGACACTTATACTGCTATTTTAAGCTCCGGGGAAAAAGTTTCTGTTAGCAAAACAGGCTATACAAAGCTCAAACAGGTATTGGGATTATAATAAAATCATACTTCAACCGTTCAATATTGTTGAACCCCGCGAACCTGATTAAATAGTTTTGGGGTATTATAAATCAAACAATTATCCATGAAAAAGATCCTCTTTGTTGCTCTTGCAACAACAGCCCTTTTTATTACTAAAGCAAATGCCCAAAAAGATGATAAGCCATTCAGCTTTGGCTTTGGCATTGAAGCCGGACCATTGGTTGGCGATAAGGATTTCAAACACACATTCGGCGGCGAATTTGGAATGAGCCTGCGCTTTTCCGTAAAAGCAGGTCCGGGTTATGTAACCTTTACTCCGGGTGGTATGCTGGTTTTTCCTAAATCAGTAAACACGGACGATGAAGAGATTAAAATAGGCACCCATGTGCCTTTGAAACTTGGTTACAAGTACATCATCGGCAAATTCTTTGTTATGGGCGAAGCCGGTTATTCACGTTATGTTTTATATACTGTAAACGAAGAATCTGAAAGTATTGATGATGTAGAAAAATTAAAAGGCGGTGGCTTTACTTATGCTCCGTCAATTGGCTTAAATCTCGGAAAATTCGAGTTAGGTCTGCGCTATGAATCTACGTTGGCGAAATTTGAGGGAGTGAAAATCCGCCCGTCGCTGCTTGGACTGAGAGCCGGGTTTAATTTTTAGTATCATCAAATTATTTTTTGGGAGTTGCCTGCATAAGGCAACTTTTTTTTACAAAACCTTGCATTACTTTGTATTTAAAGATAATGTACACATATCTTATCTTTGAAAAAATACCTCATAATGAAAAAATTATTGCTGCCGTTTTTTTTAATCATTGTTTATACAAGTTGCAGGAGCGGAAGCGACAATGCAAATGCTGACAGTGCTGTAATTGATTCCGCTTTGGCGGCAAAAAATAGAGGAGGCAGGGAACTGGATTCTGCCAACGCCGTGCTGCTCGGCACTTTTGAAGGGGTGATACCCTGCGCTGATTGCGGAGGAATAAAAACAGAATTAACGTTATACCAGGATGCAGCAAATTCTGACAACAATAGTTATACGCTTAAAGAAACTTATCTTGGTGGCAAAACAGGCGATACCACATTTACCAGTACAGGTAAATGGGATATTTTAAAAGGAATTAAAACAGACAAAGAAGCCGTTGTTTATTTTCTTAACTACGAAGAGCCTGATGATTCACGCTATTTTTTAAAGCAGTCAGACACGGCTGTTTTAATGCTGGATAAAGATCAGAACATCATAGCTTCAAATCTCAATTATACTTTAAAAAGAAACCCATAAGCGCTTTTCAATCTTACACTATTTAACATGCTGCTTTATACGGGGAATAAGATATATTTCTTTCTGTCTACCCTTTATATATCTAAAACCATGCTCATCAAAAAAGCCATCTTCTTCCAGCATGATGCGCACTGTTTTTTTCCACTCCGGTATGTTTGTAGCCGCATTCAACTCTATTGAATAAGCCGTATTGTAATGCATAGGATAATCACCACTGCCTGGCACACCATGCTGCATATCCCACATGCCTATTGTTGTTCCGGCAGCATGCCCATGAAAACCGATCGGATGCGTGTAAATGGTAGCATTGATATTTTCCTGTTTTGCCTGTGCCAGCGCGGCTGCTAATATTTCATTACCCGTTTTGCCTTCTTTAAATTGAGCAGTAAGTATATCCTGCAAACGGTTCGTATTGGCAAAAGCCTGCTGTATGCTTTCCGGCGCAGCAGTTTCACCCGGTTTTAATACATAAGCGTGTTGCTGTATATCTGTATTAAGCCGCAGATAGCTGATACCAAAATCACAGTGTAACAAGTCTCCCGCCATAATTACCTGCTCATCCTGCCTGGTTGAAAAATTCCTCGTTTGCCCTGCACTTTGCTGATCATTCCGTTGAATTTCAACTGTGGGATGAAACCATGTTGTCAAACCCATATTATCTATCTTCTGCCGGAACCACCATACCACATCTTCAGTAGTTGTAATGCCCGGCGTTATTACGCGTTCTGAAAAACCTTCCTCAATTATGCGATGGCTGATATCAATCAGCTGAGGGTATATTTCCATTTCACGGGCTGTTCTTGTTTCTAACCAGGCAACAGCCAGTTTTTCTGCAGATACAATCCTTGATTTTAATGCGGGCGACAGCTTATCCAGGAATTGCTGGTAACAGGTATGGTCAATGCCATCTGCATGCCCAAAATCAGCGGAATAATTCAGTCCTATTTTTTTAGGATTGCGGGAGGTTATCACATTTACCAGCGCATCCCATTGATCCGGAAACCGCTGCATATCCCACGCGGCTTTAATGCTGGTACCAACATTATACCTTGCAACAGCCAGTTTTTCATACTGCTTTTTAGATGGATTATTATAGAAAACCAGTATAGTTCTTCTTCTTGCAGACAGCCATGTGGATGGCAGCATTGTTCTTAAAACCGGGTCTTCATTATACTCCCTCGACATCACGATCCACATATCAATATTATTTTTTTGCATGAGCTGCGGCAACAGGCTGTCAAGCCTTTCAGCAAGCAGTTCATCCATTACACGCGATTGCTCACGTAAAAAAAGTACCTGTGACTTTGAAGAAACAATGACATTAAAAAAGAAAAGGATTAACAGTAATTTTTTGGTCATGATACATATTATATACTGCAAATATATCAAGTAAGATGATGGACATGCATACAGATAATTCGTATAGAGAAATCTATGTTTATCATTTTAAAACAGTAAGAAGTTAAGGGTAGTTGAGTGATCATTGATAGCATTTTATCCTATGCTGAAAATTATATCTCCCGGAAACCAGTGCAATTATAATTACAGCATATAAAATCATAAATTTGCTGTCCCCCCAACATCACAGGACAGGATGGTTGAGGCGCGGATTAAATTAGTTTTATTACCCCAATGTTAAAAAGATTAATATGTATGCTTACCCTGTACAGCGATTAAAAGCCATTATCACCCAAATCGTTCAACAACAGGTTAATCCCGAAGTGTGGAGCTGGTTACAGCAGCAGGAATCTTTAGCAGGTGGTATAGCAGGATTCAATAAGACTTTTGTGCTGATCCCGCGTAAAACAGGGAAGTCCGTTATAACACTATCAGCGGAACAATCAGATGCCATACAGCAAATACGCCCGGGGTTTTCACTGGCGGGATATACCATTGACCGTTTATGCCGGGTATGGTTATTATTACAACAGGATGGTATAAGCGAAGCTGATTATCTTAAGAATATAGATAACCTTTTTACCGCGGCCGAAGTAAATGAACTGGTGGCGCTGTATGGAGCATTGCCTGTGCTTGCATATCCCGGAAAATTCACTGCCCGCTGCGCGGAAGGTATACGAAGTAATATAGGCGATGTGCTTCAAACCATTATTTGCGATAATCCTTACCCGGCAGAATATCTTGAAGAAGCAGCATGGAACCAGTTGGTACTAAAAGCTTTTTTTACAGAGAAAGATATTGACCGCATTATTGGTCTTGATAAAAGAACAAACAAACCCCTTGCTGATACGCTCTGCGACTATGCGCATGAGCGGTGGGCGGCATTGCGAACCGTGCATCCGCAATTGTGGAGATGTGTTTCGCCGTTCATTGACGCGCATAATTTCAGCGACATACAAAAAGTTGCAGGCAGCAGTGATCCTGTTGAGCAAAAAGCCGCGCTGCTGGCGTGTTATGGCAGCAGCTACCAACCTGCTAAAACATTGTTGAACCAATTTCCTGAAATAAATAATGCTATTCAATCAGGTAAGCTCAACTGGCATACGCTTGCTAAAGAAGAGCTTGCTGCTTTATAAAATATTTTTTACACTTTAATCCAGTAATTATGTGTTGTAATGGAGACCTGACAGAAAAAGACCTGCAACCCGGCAGTAACGATACCAGCTATCTTGACACTATAAAAGGGATGCGTTTTTTCGATCCGCATGTGCATATGACATCCCGCACCACCGACGATTACCAGGCTATGGCAGACGCCGGTGTGGTAGCGCTTATTGAACCCGCCTTCTGGCTGGGACAACCCCGTACCGCGGTAGGCACTTTCTTAGATTATTACAGCAGCCTTATAGGTTGGGAACGTTTCAGATCATCGCAGTTTGGCATCAAACATTATTGCACTATCGGGCTTAATTCAAGAGAAGCCAATAACGAAGCGCTTGCCGAACAGGTGATGGAAATATTGCCATTATTTATTTATAAAGAAGGCGTGGTGGGCGTAGGTGAAATTGGTTTTGATGACCAAACCGCCGCGGAAGAAAAATATTACCGCCTGCAACTGGAACTGGCAAAAGAAGCAAGCCTGCCTGTGCAGATACATACACCTCACCGTGATAAGAAAAAAGGAACAACCCGCAGTATGGATATTGCGCTGGAACACGGGCTTGATCCATATACTGTGATCGTGGATCATAACAATGAAGAAACGGTAAAAGAAGTGCTGGACAGAGGTTTCTGGGCTGCATTCACTATTTATCCGTTTACCAAAATGGGTAATGAGCGCATGGTAGAGATCATTAAACAATACGGCAGCGAACGCATTATGGTAAATTCTGCTGCCGACTGGGGTATCAGCGATCCGCTGGCTGTGCCTAAAACAGCCGCGTTAATGAAACAAAAAGGAATTACAGACGAAGACATTTACCTGGCAACATATAAAAATGCCATCACCGCTTTTGCGCAAAGCGGGCAAATTGATGAGGCTGATTTCAGCGGCGGTAAAGCAATAGACCAGAGCCGGAAATTCAATGGCAATACTGTTTTACGCGGCGGTCAGCAACCGCGTGTTGATAAAAACGCTATCATTATTAAATAAGGCTGCGGTGAAGATGATAATGGGATTGCTCCGTTTAACAAGACCCGCCAATGTTATTACAGCCGTTTCAGATATACTGGCAGGTATTGCCATATCAGGATATTTTTTAGACACATCTGACCATAATGTTTCATGGACACCTGTAGTACTATTAGCATTATCAACGATGGGTTTATATGCCGGCGGCGTTGTTTTCAATGATGTGTTTGATGCAAAGCTTGACGCGGTTGAACGACCTGAACGTCCTATACCTTCAAAGGTAGTAACTAAAGCAGGCGCTGCCATCTGGGGAATATTGTTACTGCTCGGGGGCATTATCGCAGCCGCAAATATTAGTGCAGCCTCTGCCGCATTATCCGTTGCTATTGCGGTTTGCGCCCTTATTTATGATAAATGGTGTAAGCACCATTTTATTGCCGGGCCGTTTACAATGGGTTTATGCAGAGGCTTAAACCTGCTGCTGGGCGTAAGCATTATACCTGCTGCAATCAGCGTTTGGTGGTATTTAGCCCTGGTACCTGTTGTATATATTGCAGCCATTACCACGGTTAGCGGGGGCGAAGTGCATGGCGGCAATAAAACAAACCTGTATGTTGCCGTATGTTTATACATTATAGTAATAACAACATTACTTGCATTCGGCATAACGCTGAACCATTGGCATACAGCTATAATTTTTATCGCGGGTTTTTGTTTTATGATCATGCCACCGCTGGTAAAAGCCATCAGGCAACCATCCGGCCCGCTGATAGGTAAAGCGGTAAAAGCCGGGGTAATCGCTTTAATATTAATGAACGCGGCGTGGGCAGCAGCTTTCGGACAAATTTACCTGGCATGTGTTATTGTCGTTCTGCTGCCGGTATCCATTTTACTGGCCCGCCTTTTTGCGGTAACATAACATTTGCGGTTATGCGTATATGTTATAAAAATGTATTTTGGTTTTTTAATTATTGTGAAGTATTAATTTTTTGTAAGAAATGGATCATATACAACAACGTTTCAGCGTACCTTTTGAATATAAAGTTTATTTTACCAGTCATTTATTCCAGCAACAAAATACTGTTTTCGCTGATTTTTTACAATCTGATACAGCCGGTGAAGCAAAAAAAATATTTTTTGTAATAGACGCCGGCGTTGCGCAAACACACCCTTCATTGGTTAATAATATCCGCGCATATTTTCAGGAAAACAGGCAGGTAATACTGATTGATGATATTTTGACCGTACCCGGCGGAGAGGCTTGTAAAAATACCGATACTTACGTTAATGAGATCATATCAGCAGTTGACCGCTATGGTATAGACAGGCACTCCTACATTGCCGCCATCGGGGGCGGCGCGGTGCTTGATATGGCAGGTTACGCCGCGGCTATTGCACACCGGGGCATCCGCCATATAAGAATACCAACAACAGTATTATCGCAAAACGATTCAGGGGTTGGAGTTAAAAATGGCATCAACTATAAAGGCAAAAAAAACTTCACCGGCACTTTCGCGCCACCGGTAGCCGTATTTAATGATGCGCACTTCCTGTCTACACTCACTGACCGGGATTGGCGTTCAGGTATTGCCGAAGCTGTTAAAGTGGCTTTGATAAAAGATAAACCGTTTTATATATGGCTTACGGAGAACGCACAGGCTTTAAACCGCCGCGAAGCAGCGCCTATGCAATACCAGATAAAACGTTGCGCCCAATTGCATGTAGATCATATAGCAGACGGCGACCCGTTTGAAAAAGGATCATCACGTCCACTTGATTTCGGCCATTGGAGCGCTCATAAGGTGGAACAACTATCCGGATTTGAGATCCGCCACGGAGAAGCTGTTGCAATGGGTATAGCGCTCGACACCGTATATTCTCATCTCTGCGGCTGGCTTAGTGAAGAAGATACGCGGCAGGTGATACAACTATTGACTGATCTCGGGTTTGACATCACCCATCCATTGATGGAAATTTCAGGTAATGATAGTCCGCTGATAAAAGGGCTGCACGAGTTCCGGGAACACCTGGGCGGCAAGCTCACTATAATGCTTTTAAAAGAGATCGGCAAGGGAGAAGAAGTGCATGAACTTGATATCGCGTTACTGAAAAGATCTTCTGACTGGTTAAAACAATATCATCAAATTAAACAATAATGAAAACTTCTTACGGTCATTTAACCTATTGCAGCAATATACATTCAGGCGAAAGCTGGGAAGATCATTTTGAAAAATTAAAAGAAAATCTTCCTGCTATTAAAAAAGCGCTTGCACCTGATCAACCCTTCGGGGTGGGGTTAAGGCTTGCTGATGCCGCCAGTAAAACTTTGCAGCAGCCAAACGTATTGCAGGCATTTAAGCAATGGCTTAAGGAAAATGACATGTATGTTTTTATTATAAATGGTTTTCCTTACGGCAGCTTTCATCACACCGTGGTTAAAGACCAGGTACATACGCCCGACTGGTTAAGCAATGATCGTATAGCATACACTATCCGGCTCGCGGAAATACTGGCTGAACTATTGCCGGATGGCATGGAAGGTGGCGTTTCAACTCCGCCCCTCACCTATCGCCACTGGCACAGGAAAAGCGAATGGGATGATGTGATAAAAAAAGCGACTGCCAACCTGTTAACTGTTGCAGATAAGCTGATCGGGATCAGGCAAAAAACAGGAAAAACGATCCACATTGATATTGAACCCGAGCCGGACGGGCTGTTAGACAATGGCACAGAATTTTTGCAATGGTATGTGCAGTACCTGTTGCCCTTAGGTATTGAACATTTGCAGCAAACCAAAGGATTAAATAAGCATGTTGCTGAAGAAGAGATCAAAACGCATATCCAGCTTTGTTATGATATATGCCACTTTGCCGTAGGTTATGAAGATCATGCGGCGATGATCAAAGAATTTGAACAGGCAGGAATAAAAACCGGGAGAATACAGGTGAGCGCGGCATTAAAAGGGCAACTTAACGGTTCCGCAGCCGGGAAAGAAAAAGTTATTGCCGCATTTGAAAATTTTAATGAACCTGTTTACCTGCACCAGGTGGTAGCCAGGAAAAAAGACGGTACATTTTTACGCTATCCTGATATGCCCGACGCGCTTGCAGACCGTGATCATCCGGGTGTTGAAGAATGGCGCGCACATTATCATGTTCCGTTATTTATTGAGCATTATGATATTCTGCAATCAACACAGGCAGATATTAAGACCGTGCTTGATATTCAGAAAGCGAAACCTTTTACACCCTACCTGGAAGTGGAAACATATACATGGGAAGTATTGCCTGCGGCTATGCGCTTGCCTATTGACCAATCTGTCAGCAGGGAATTAAAATGGGTAAAAGATATATTGAACAATCATTAATGCCATACAAATGCGAAAAACCGTTGTTATTGATGTAGTGGGATTATCATCCAGTCTTATAGGAGAGTATACGCCGTTCATAAAACAATTTACGGCAACACATGGGTTACAAACCATTGCGCCTGTATTACCTGCCGTTACCACTTCTGTGCAATCTGCTTATATAACCGGCAGGTGGCCTTCTGAAACAGGCATTGTTGGCAATGGCTGGTATGATAAAACAGACTGTGAAATAAAATTCTGGAAGCAATCGAACAAGCTGGTGGAAGGAGAAAAAATTTGGGAGTGTGCAAAAAAAATTGATCCGTCTTTCACCACTTCCAAAATGTTCTGGTGGTATAATATGTACAGCAGCGCGGAGTATTCCGTTACACCCCGCCCCAACTACCTGGCAGACGGGCGGAAGATGCCGGATTGCTATTCGCATCCCGCCGGCTTGCGTGATGAATTGCAGCAAACATTAGGTCAGTTCCCCTTATTCAAATTCTGGGGACCCGGAGCTGACATTACTTCCACAAAATGGATAGCGGATGCGTCTTTGTTCACAGATAAAAAATATGATCCTACACTTACATTGATTTACCTGCCGCATCTTGATTATTGCCTGCAGAAATATGGTGATGACCTTTCACAGATCGGAACCCACTTAAAAGAGATTGATGATATAGTAAAGCAATTGGTTGAACATTATAAAGCGGCCGGCGCAGGCATTATACTGCTTTCAGAATATGGTATCATGCCGGTTAACAATCCCATTCACATCAACAGGTTATTACGGAAAGAAGATCTATTAGGCATACGCGTGGAACGCGGACTGGAGCTGTTAGATGCCGGTGCTTCAAAAGCCTTTGCCGTAGCTGACCACCAGGTGGCGCATATCTATATAAATGATCCGTCTGTATTTGAAAAGGTTCGTTCGCTTGTAAGCAATGTACAGGGCGTTGCGCTTGTGCTCGATAAAGAGCAGCAAAAGCAATATCATATCCATCATGAACGCTCCGGCGACCTGGTATTGGTTGCTGAGCCCAATAGTTGGTTCACCTATTATTTCTGGCTTGATGATGCTGTTGCGCCGGATTATGCGAGAGTGGTTGATATACACAAAAAGCCGGGATACGATCCGGCAGAATTATTCATGACCTCAAAAGCCAGGGCAGGTTATAAGCTGTTGCGAAAAAAATTAGGGCTTCGTTATGTGATGGATGTAATTCCTTTGGATGCAACGCTGGTTAAAGGTTCGCACGGAAGCATTTTTGCCGACCAGAAATATCATGCGGTATTTTCGAGCAATAATAGTAAAGCTGATACAGCGCTTGAAGCTACGGAAGTGTATGAGCGTATATGGAATTGTTTGGCGGGATAGCAAATGTGAGAGGTGAGAAGTGAAACATGAGAAGCCCGCTTCCGCCCGGAGCTGGCGCAGATCTGTAGCGCTGGCGTTGTGTGTAGCTGACCTGATGCCTGAGCATTACTTGTTTCGCCATAATAATAGCCCTGCTATTTATACAATGCCCATTTAAGAAATTAAGATAAGTAGTAGCAAGGCAGCAAGTAAGGGCTACTTTATATTATAAGCGTGTATTGAAGTGACAGAAAAAGTAATTTCGAGGTACAGGTCGGGAGACCTGCACCAGTTGATAGATATCTACCGGGCTTTGATACTAATGCTCAAATTTTGTACTACTGCCCAACGGATTTCTCTCCCGCCGCAACATACTTTTAATTCTAACTTCATGAGAGCGGGATCGAAATGACGGACAAGCGTGTTTGCATTTTGCTATCAGCACTGAATTCCCGCTGTATGAAGTCTCCGAACTTCGTACCTGCTATATTCTCCAGATACTTTAGTCTCCGTAATTTACCCCAACCCTATCTCATAATGCCTTTCCGGTATCTGCACATCCATAAACCCTTTCTTCAATAATCTCACTTTAAAATCCTGTTGCACATCATATTCTCCGTGCACCAAAAAAAGTGTTTTTACCTTCCGGGGATCCTGGCATGCTAAAAACTGGCTCAGGTCTTCATAATCGCCATGCGCACTCATACTGCGGATAGAACCTATTTCCGCGTTCACTTCGTGCTCAACACCAAAAATCGTTACCTCTTTTGCACCTGCAACAAGCCTTCCACCAAGCGAATGTGGCTCGCAGTAGCCTGTAAACACAATAGTGTTTCTGCTGCTTTCAACATTATTGCTGATATGATGTTTAACCCTTCCACCCTCAGCCATGCCGCTTGCCGAAATAATAACACAAGGGCCATTCCTGAAATTGAGCAGCTTGGATTCTTCAACCGTTTTAATAAATTTCAATCCTTTAAATCCAAACGGGTCATGATCGCTCTTTAATATTTTTTGAATAGTGGCATTAAAATACTGGGGATACCGCTTAACGATTTCCGTTGATTTTACGCTTAGCGGGCTGTCAACAAAATAATCCAGGGCGGGTAACCTGTTCTCTAATTCCAACTGATTAAGAAAAAATAATATTTCCTGTGTGCGGCCAACACTGAACGCGGGTAAGATCAATTTGCCTTTTTTTTGAAGGCAGGCTTTATTTATCCATTCTAACAGTTGATCCGGCGTAGTTGCAAAATTATCGTGCAGGCTGTTTCCATAGGTAGATTCAATAAGAATATAATCCGCCTGCGGAAAATTCTGCGGTGATTTTAAAATCACATCCCTGTATCTGCCAACATCGCCGCTAAAGGTTATTGCTGTTGTCTGCCCATTTTCAGTAATCTTCAAACTTACAGCAGCACTGCCAATAATATGCCCGGTATCAGTATATAAAAACTCAATCCCGTTTTCAATGGTAAACCAATTGCCATAATCCACTATATTGAACAGATCGGCTGCCTTTTTAGCATCCTCCGTATTATACAATGGTTCAAGATAAGGCTGCCCGGTAGCAGCTCTTCTCTTATTGATATATTTTACTTCATCTTCCTGTATACCTGCCGAATCTTCAAGCAATACTTCTGTAAGATCACGTGTTGCCGGGGTACAAAATATCTTTCCCCTGAATCCGTCTTTCACCAGCTTGGGAATTAACCCGCTATGATCTATATGCGCATGAGACAATATCAGGTAATTAATTTCGGGTGGGTTAAATCCCCAGTCGCGGTTTAATATATCTGTTTCTTTACCAAGCCCCTGGTACATACCACAGTCGAGTAATATTCTTTTTCCATTCTTTAATGTAATCAGGTGTTTTGATCCGGTAACGGTACGGGCTGCGCCGTGAAATGCGATTTTCATATTGCAAATTTGTTTTTACACTACCGCTGATCTGCAGGTAGAAGTTAGTATACCTTGATTTTAATTACACGAATTAACGGTTAATATCTATATAAATACCCCTCTTCCCAAACAGTTAACAAAATACATTAAATAAAATATAATAGCTCCTGTCATTTCAATTTCCAAACCGCTGTATGGTATGGCGATATTTCAACGTTGGCTGTATCTGCAAAAAATATCAGCCCTGCGTTACCAAACAGCAGTTGCACAGCATTTTCCCTAAGGTCAGCTTCTATATGCACTATGGCTTTCTGCCTGTATCCGGATAAATTAATTATTATTAAAATAATTTCTTCTTCTGTTTTCCTGGTAAAAGAGAATAAAACACCTGAATCATTTTGGATTGTCTTATATATCCCTGATATCAATGCAGGATGCTGCCGGCGAAGCTGGATAAGCTTTCTGTAATAATTCCACAAAGAAGACGGATTGTTTATTTGCTGCTCAAGTGAAATATTATCCTTCTCCGTCAATGTGCTGTCGTCCCACCAGGGTCCGGACTTCTCATACCATAAACACATGCCGGGTTCATTAATATCTTTATACCACTTAAAAGCTTCTCTTCTGGGTATATCATTACCATCCGAATTACCGTATTTTCCAAAACCGCCGCCTCCCTTCATTCCGATTTCCTGTCCGTAATAAATAGCAGGTGTTCCCCCAAGTAATAAATTCAAAGCAGCGCCCACCCGCATTTTCCCAATGCCCCTGAATACTGCTGTAGCAAAGCGGTGCGTATCATGATTTTCAATAAATACGATTTGCTGCTCCTGTTTCTCCGTTAAGGAAAAAGTTTTTTCCGCCACAGTGCTTATCTCGTCTTTATTGAATGATAAAATCGCTTCGCGTAATGGAAAAGCGAATACACGGTCAGCCCCGACTACATTAATATATTCTTCGCCATAGGAGCCCCAATTGGTTTGTTCCGCAATAAATATAAGGTTGGGATTGATCAGCTTCAATGAGGCTATCAATGGCTTCCAGAAAGACGAAAACAGGTTACTCAACTTTTCTTTTCCGTCCAGCATATCCATCATGTGATCAAGGCGAAAGCCATCAGCACCGTAATCAAAGCTACGGTCCTGCTTGGGATCAATCCAGTTACTGAAATTCCTGTACATATACTGCTGTACTGCTTCATTCAGCAGGTTTACAGTTGTAATTTTCTTATATATACCATCATAACCAAGTAATCCTGTAGTATCATATATAATGGTATCTGGTATTTTATTTTCTTCGTCCTTATACAACACAAAATTTGAATAAGGCGAAGACGGATTTTCAAATGAATCCTTAAACCACAAATGATCCTCTGTTACATATTGCACTTCCATGTCGATATATATCTTCATGCCCCGCTTATGCACTTCATGCACCAGTGAAAAATAATCTTCCATTGTTCCATATTCCGGGTCAATGGTTTCAAAATTGTCAGCAAAATAATTGTGATAATAAGGAGAACTGTTTAAGGGCGTGAGTAATACAGACGTAATACCCAGTTCCTGCAGGTAATCAAGCTTTTCCTTCAGCCCGTTCAAATCGCCATGCTTATCACTATTACTGTCAAAAAAGCTACGCTGAAAAATGTGATAGATCACTTCAGCATTGTTTGCATTGTTGTTATCGTTATTGTGCATCATATTGCAGCAGTGCAATATAAGTAACGGCTGGCAATTTGAGAAGAAGGCTGAGGATAGAAGGTGTAAGGTAGAGGGGTAAATGAAAACTGTATGGGTATTAACATCCAGATCTTATTACCTTAATAACCAATCGTAACTAAGAGCACTAACTTTATTACCTTATAACTTCACATTTTTCTGTTTAAAAGCCAAACTGTCTGAGCCAATAAGGTAATAAGGTTAGCGGAGTCCCATATAACTGCTAAGATTCCTGAGCATATATGTTTTATCAGATGGTGACTGCCTGTCCGGCATCAGGTAAATGCACCCTTTCAAATAAACTGTCTGTTTCTTAAATTGTAACTTTAATCAGCCAAATCAATTCCACAATTTTTCACGATGAAATCGCTTGTTTGCTTTCTTATCACTATCGCGCCGTGTATTGCTTTATCCCAATCATCCAATACAGCCGAACGCCTGAAAATTGCAAAAGCAATGGAATATACCATGAAGCAGGAGCAGTTGGACAAATGGTACCCGCAAAGTATAGATACAGTATATGGTGGATTTATAACTGCCTATACATTTGATTTTAAACCTGCTGCCAGCCAGGATAAGATGATCGTTACGCAGGCGCGTCACACCTGGGTAAATGCCAAAGCCACAGCGGTATACCCTGGTATTGATTATTATAAAAAAGGGGCTCAACAAGGATTTCGTTTTTTGAAAGATAAGATGTGGGATAGCACATACGGAGGGTTCTTCACACTTGTTGATCAAAAAGGTAATCCGAAAACAAATGGCATTGTACAGAAAGAAGCTTATGGCAATGCTTTTGGTATTTATGCCGTTGCGGCTTATTATAAAGCCACAAAAGACCCGGAGGCTCTGACATTTGCACAGGAGGCTTTTAACTGGTTAGAAAAACACAGTCACGACCCCGTATACAAAGGATATTTCCAGCATATGCAAAGAGATGGTGAGCCGGTAAAGAGAACAGCAGATACACCTTCAACATCAGATGTAGGATATAAAGACCAGAACAGCTCTATTCACCTGCTCGAAGCATTTACAGAATTATACCAGGTTTGGCCGGATGCCCTGTTACGGGAACGGCTAAACGAAATGCTGCTACTGATCCGTGACAAGATAACCACGCCCAAAGGTAATCTCGTTTTATTTTTTCAGCCCGACTGGGCGCCTGTATCATTCAGAGACACGGATAAGGAAACAATATTAAAGCATCGCTTTCTCGATCATATTTCTTTCGGGCATGATGTAGAAACAGCCTACCTCATGCTGGAAGCATCACATGCACTCGGCAATACCAATGATACTGTAACGCTTGCAGTTGGTAAGCGAATGGTTGATCATGCATTGAAAAACGGCTGGGATAATAAGAAAGGCGGCTTTTATGATGAGGGATATTATTTTAAAGAGAATGATTCTATCAGTATTATAAAAGATACTAAAAACTGGTGGGCGCAGGCTGAAGGTTTGAATACTTTATTGCTGATGGCAGATAAATTCCCCAACGACCCGATACGGTATTTTGATAAATTCAAACAGCTATGGAACTATACCAATACATACCTCGTTGATCACGTATACGGTGATTGGTATGAAGGCGGCATTGATAAACAACCCGAGCTCAAAAAATCACTCAAAGGGCATATATGGAAAGCCACTTATCACACTTTCCGGTCGTTGCACAATTGTATACAGGAGTTGAGGAAAGAAAATTTGAAAATGAGATGATTTGATCCCACAACTGCGGGATGAAAATGTTTTGAACCACCGGGGAATAAAGCCGCATAATATATTAATCATTCTCTGTGTCCTCTCTTCATCGAAACCGAACAAACAATACAAATCATTCTTTGACAAGCGATGGCCGTGCATTGGTCTCCTTCCCCTGCCCGGATGATGCGTTGAGGCGGGCTCCGGGAAGGCAGGGAAGGGCAGCTTTTTACAACACCAACGGATTAATCTCGCTCGCAGCGGACTCTCCAACATCTTTGCCTAAAAACCAGGTTTGCCTGTCGGCTTCCTGCCATTTGTTTTTTGGTTCGGTAATAGTAGCGCCATCTGCAATATATATGACCGTCATAACCTCACGCATAACCGAAGATTTATTGCCCGGCGCATTGTGTATGGTAAACCCATAATGCCAGGTGGCATCACCTGCCTGCATGGTTGTGGCTCTTGTTACGGGAAAACCTTTTTCTTTTACATATTTATCAAACGCTTCTTCTGACTCATCAGAAATTTCATGATCGAACACTGCGCCATTTGTATGAGATCCCGATGCAAAAGTGAGCATGCCCATTTCTACTGATATATCAACCAGCGGCATCCACATCGTTACGGTATTGTTGGTATCAACCGGCCAGTAATATTGATCCTGGTGCCAGGGTGTCGGACCTCCGCCCGGTTCTTTAAACAACGCCTGGTCGTGGTATATGCGCACGTTTTTCACACCCAATAAATCAGCAGCTATTGTAGCGAAACGTTTTGCCATCACAAATTTTTTCACCGCTTCATCACCGCGCCATAAATTCATGATCTGCAAAAAGGCTTTACCATAGGTATCACGGTCTTCCATCTTCCGCTTTTCTGTATTGAATTTTTCCGCTGCGCTCACCAGTATATCCCGGTAAACAGCTACCTCTTCTTTGTTCAATACGTTTTTTATTAAGGTATGCCCGTCTTTACGAAAAGCCCCGATTTGTTCTGCAGGAATTGTTATAGTATCATTTAAAAGAGGAAGATCAGAAATAACAGGCATAATCGTTGATTTTGAATAACAAGTTAAAGAAGAGTGGTTAATTTACCAAGCGCAGTTCATTTCTAAAATTATGCTATCGCTCCCCAGGGATTTCGCTTTTAGAAAAAAGGTTGCGGGCATCGTCATTTCGATCCCGACCTCGCGAAGATAAAATAAAATACGTGTTGCTCGTTTATAATGACATCATTACGTATGAATTGAAAATCAGGTTTCCTGCGTTGTGCCGTGTGTATAATGATTTAGCATTAGAACAAATACTTTTTATAGAATAGCCACGGAATACACTGATGATACTGATAAACACCGATACATTCCGTAAATATCCGCCATATCCGTTTTATCCGTGTTCTATTCTGTGTATTGGGCATGCGCGAAGTTATTTTTAAATAACCCCTGTTATATTTCCTGCCACGAATTTCGGTGTCTGCCCGGCGGAAATGGGTTTGTTACACAAAGAGCCACGAAGGATACACAAAGTTACACAGAGTGTTTTATTATTCTTTGTGGCTCTTTGTGTAGCCTTCGTGTACCTCTGTGAAATAACCAGTGAATAATGCAACAGGTAAGCCGTGAACTTATAAGCTGTAACCGGCATCCTGCCGCATAGTGGACAACTGTTTGTAGAAAGAAAGCAAATGTCATTCTTATATTTTTCCTGACACAGATTGGGTATTCGAAAGGACGAGGGAGAGTGTTTGTATTTTACTGCCAGCACTAATACAAAGTGTATAACTATTCAACTTAAAAGCGAAATCTCTGTATCGCTACCCCTGAATCTGGATGAACTGTAGTACATTACTGAGCGTAGTACGAAGAGGAAGAATCTGTCTCAATGCTTATTTTGCTACAATTGTTAATTCCGTTCTGCGGTTTTGCATCTTGCCTTCTTCGGTATTATTGTCTGCTATCGGTTTGGATGCTCCATAACCTTTGTGTTGCAAACGTGTAACAGCTATGCCCTTTGATTGTAAATAAGTAACCACCGCTTTTGCACGATTCTCGGAGAGTTTAATGTTATCAGCCGCTTTACCGGTATTATCTGTATGCCCGCTGATCAATATCTTAACAGCCGGGTTATCAATCAGCAGTTGCACTACCTTATCAAGCTCGGCAACAGACTCCGGCTTTAATTCAAACTGGTTTACATCAAAGAAAATATTATTGAGAATAACAGAAGCATTGGCTTCAATGGGTTGCAGTCCTATATCAATAGTATAAGTTGAATCTTTTACATTTTTACTGAAAGGGAAATTTTTGGAATAGAAAAGATAGCCCCTACGGTTAACATTAAACGCATAATCCTTACCAACGGGCAGTGTGATAAGATAGTTCCCGCTTTCATTGGTTTGCACTTTGGATAATAACTGACCTGTTGCAATATCAATCAGCTCAACAGCCGAAGGCAAACCCTCTTTGGTTTTATTATCATATACTGTACCCTGCACCCATAATGTTTTGTTAGGCTGCAAATCTTTACGCATTTCGAAAGTGTATATATCAAGTCCGCCGCGGGTATCAGCTCTGTCACTGGCATAATAAGCCGTTTTGCCATCAGCGGCTACAACAAGGCTGCCTTCATTACCGGTTGTATTCAGCGGGTAGCCCAGGTTTTCAACTTTGTCCCAGGAACCATCCGCTTGTTTTCTCGCTAAAAAAAGATCGTCACCGCCATAACCCGTTAACCCATTCGATGTAAAGTATAAAGTTTGATTATCGGCATGCACAAAGGGGCAGCTTTCATCACCTATCGTATTGATTTTTTCTCCCAGATTTTCAGGTTCACTCCATCGCCCGTTAGGCAATTTTCTCGATATATAAATATCCTTGCCGCCAAAGCCACCGGGACGATTGCTTGAAAAATACAATTCACGTTTATCCGGCGACAGGCAGGGCGAAGATTCCCAGAACTCTGTATTTAAAGGTTGTCCCGGATTCTGAGGAGCACTCCAGCCTTTTTTTGTTTTGGTAGAAAAGAACAGATCACAACTTCCCAACCCTTCCGGGAAATTGCAGCCGGTAAATACCAGCCATTCCCCATCCTGCGAAATGTTCTGGGCGCCTTCATTAAAATTACTGTTGAGGTCGCCATCAATACCTTTGGCTTTTGTCCATGCGCCGGATGTTCTGTCACTCACAAAAAAATCTTCATTATACCCTCTCACCCTTCTTGTAAATACCAGCGTTTTATCATCTATGGTAACAGAAGGATAATACTCCAGGTCGGCAGTATTGATACTGTCTCCCATGTTCTTTGGTGCAAATACATAATTTTTTGCAGGATGATCTTTATCGTATTGCACAGCAAATGCAAAGCAACGCTTACGATATTCACCTGCTTTCCTGCTGGGTTCATTAAGGTTAGGGTTATCAAGAAATTGCGTTACTGCATCAAGTGCCTGCTGAAACTTGCCTAACCCGGCAAGATTGATGGCATAAGGCAGCTTATAATCTTTGCTGTATTCCGCATCTAATGCAAAAGCCTTTTCATAGTTAGCGACACAGTTTTCATAATCTCTCAGTTCTCCGTAAATGCCTGCTTTGGTAAGATAAGCGTCAAGATACCGGGCATCTATCTGGATGGCTTTATCAACAAACTCAAGCGCCTTATCGTATTCTCCGTTCTGCGCCCTGTCAAGTGCCAGGTTATATTGCGTGATTGCTTTTTTATTTATTTTTTCAACATTGTATTGCTGCCCAAAGCAAAAGGAAATGCTCAGGAAAATATTGGTAAGTATGATGTAGAAATGCTTCATTAATAATACCGGATTGATAAACGAATCTATTCAAAATTTATTCCGCTTAGGGCAATAAAATGTTAAGGCATACAATTAATGTGTGTATATTATCTTTACCACATGAAGTCACTAATCTCTGTTCTCCGTGTTATTGTAGGCGTTCTGTTCATTTTTTCCGGACTGGTAAAAGCCAATGACCCTCTTGGCCTTGCTTATAAAATGCAGGAGTTTTTTGAAGTATGGGCGCAATCCGGCTTTTTGCCCGGGCTCATGCATTTTATGGATGGATTTGCACTTGCATTCTCCATTATTATGATATGCTTTGAAATTGTTGCGGGAGTGGCGGTATTGGTGGGCTGGCGCATGCCGCTGTTCAGTTGGCTGCTGTTGATACTGATTGTTTTCTTCACCTTCCTCACCGGTTATGCATACCTGTCGGGCAAGTTCAGGAGCTGTGGTTGTTTTGGTGATTGTATACCCTTAACCCCAAAGGCATCTTTTGTAAAAGATATATTTCTCACCATTTTTATTGTGGTAATATTTTTTTACAGAAATAAAATCAAACCGGTACTCCCGGTTTTTATCAGCGCAGGCATTATTGCGCTTTCATTAATATTCAGTATCTGGATGCAATTTCATGTATTGAGGCATTTGCCCTTTGTTGATTGTTTACCATTTCAAAAAGGCAATAATATCGCTGAAAAGATGAAGATGCCTGCAGGTGCAATACCTGATAGTACGGTTATTACATTCGTTTACCAAAAGCAGGGGCAAACTGTTGAATTTACTTCGGAAAACTTCCCTGATGATTTTGACGATTCACTCTATCATTTTGTAAAACGGTATGATAAGGTAATAAGAAAAGGCAACGCAGAGCCTCCGATTAAGGATTTTGTATTAACAACACTCAATGGTAATGATACAACCAATGCTTTGTTGGGTATTCCCGGTCATTCATTATTCCTGTTTATGAAAGACGATGCAAGCAATGGTAAGTGGCTGGAGGAATTTGATATAATACATGCAGCCGCTGCGCAAAAAGGCGTCAGCATATTTGCTATCAGCAATAATATGGAAGACAACCAGGCATTGCTGCATAAGTATACTGATCTTACCTGGATAAAATGCGATGTAGTACCGATTAAAACCGCGGCACGCACCAGCCCGGCTATATTGCTTATTCACCAGGGAACTATCTTAAATAAATGGGGTGTTGCTGATTTCAACGAAATTCCCTCAGCATTATCAGTTATAAATAATTAACACTTGATACGCTATATCCTGCAAAAAATAATCTATGCTTTACTGGTACTGGCAGGAGTAGTATGCATTGTCTTTTTCCTGTTCCAGGGTTTTGGTGATCCTGCAAGGCTGGTGCTTGGTCAAACCGGCGACAGCACAACCATCCAGAATATCCGCAAAGAACTTTATCTCGATCAGCCCAAATGGAAGCAGTTTGTATACTATGTAAAAGATATTTCTCCGGTAAGCATTCATTCAAAAGAGGAAATAGCGCAAAAACAATTGAAAGGCATTTTTATTGGCGGAGAAACTAAATTCGCGATCAAGCTTCCATACCTCCGGCATTCTTATCAAACAAAAAAAGATGTGCTTAGTATTCTTTCTGAAGCGTTGCCCGGTACTATGTTGCTTGCTACGGCTGCCATGTTGTTTGCTACTATTCTCGGCATTGCCTTAGGTGTACTGGCAGCGGTAAAACAAAATACATGGTGGGATACTTCTGCTGTTTTTACAAGCGTGCTGGGTATATCAGCGCCATCATTTTTTATCGGTATTCTTATCGCCTATTTCTTTGCGGTTATATTAGGTGAGTATACCGGTTTAAATCTTACCGGCAGCTATTACGAATACGATGATTATACCGGAGAAAAATACCTCTCGCTGAAAAATCTTATACTGCCTGCGCTCACATTAGGTATACGCCCGTTAGCTATTATAACGCAGCTTACACGAAGCGCCATGCTGGATGTGCTGAACCAGGATTATATAAGAACCGCTTATGCCAAGGGATTAAGCAAATCAACAGTAATATTCAAACATGCGTTTCGCAATGCATTAAATCCTGTATTAACTGCGGTTACTGGCTGGTTTGCAGAACTGCTTGCCGGCGCTTTTTTTGTGGAATATATTTTTGGTTGGAGAGGTATTGGTAAAATAACCGTTGATGCGCTTGACAAGCTCGACTTTCCCGTGGTGATGGGCAGTGTCCTTATCACAGCCACGCTATTTGTTATCATCAATATACTGGCTGATGTATTGTATAGTATTGTGGATCCGAGGGTGAAGATTGATTAGTGATCATAGTGAAAGCGGCATTGAACAACGTAGCATTTCTGATCTGCGCCTTTTTTGCCTTCAACTTTATATACAATCCTGTGTTCGCCGGTAATTCGTCTCGACCAGTAACCTTTCAAATCATACCTGAGTGGCTCAGGTTTTCCCGTTCCTTGAAAAGGAGTTCTTTTAATTTTGTTCAGTAAGTCTTTAATTTTTTCAACAATTGAGCTATCCGTTTCTATCCAGTATTGAAAGTCTTCCCAGCCAATCTCCGTAAACTCAAAATTCATAGCAGCGATTTTATAATTTGAATTTACGGGTCTTTCCTGCCTTCAATTGTTTGATTGAGTCTTGTAATCTTTGTCTATTGGCTTAGGTTGACAGGAGATGCCCTCTTTCGCAAAGTGAGTTATATTCCTTCATTGATAATATCACAACAGCTTCTTCCTCTGCTGCTCTGGAAACCACGATAACATCTGAGGATTTAGAAACATCATCCAGGTATTTTTTGATATTGTTTCTTAACTGAGTTATGGATACTGCTTGCATTATGCTTTATTTATGTACGTAAAAATGTACAAAATATTGTACGAATATCAAAATCAACTCTGACTTCCGCTGTGCGTGGCGTCTTCGCTACGCACAGCTGTCTTTTCGCCTCCGGCGAGGATGATAGATTGTATATTGCAACTATTTCTCTTTTGATGGTTTTAAAAGTCCTTTCGGTCTTTTTGCGTTAATAGCAACTATATAACGTTGAGGGATATTGCCATTTAAAAAATTTTCCTTATTGTCAATAATCGATATACTTTCGAAATTTTTGTCTGTAATAAGGAATAAGCTGCCCGGTGCGGAACTATCAGATAGAGATTCTCCATTTAATACATATTGAACTATAGTATCAGCTTCCGGCACTTCTATTAATTTCTTGTAATTTTCTGATTTTTCTCTAAAAAAATTCCAATAAGCAACTTTTGCTGCTTTTTTGGTCGTTACATAAACAGCTCCATCTATACCTCTATTCCCGAAAAGCTTTTTAGCTTTCTTTGGCTTTACAATACTAATGTTTGAAATATCAACTGGGTTAAGTGCCCATAAAATACTCATTTCTACCTCAATACTATCTATGAATATAACTGGATCTTGCCCCATTTTCTTCATTACCTTTTTGGTAGATTGTCCAAAAGAAGTCAAAGCGAGCAACACTGTTATGATAAAAGTCAGAGATGTCCGCATCAAACGTTTATTATAGTATATATGAAACTAATTCATATTATTATCTCATTTTACTCGTTCCGAAAACCCAGCATATAACGTTCTATATTCTGTGTATATATATATATACACACACATAGGAAAACTATCATAGCATCAGTAAAATTCTTGAATATTACTGAGCCGCATATTAGTATTCTTACGAGCATTCAATAGCGAAAAACAGAAAATTTTACTGCAACCCAAACTTATCATCATAAAACAGCGGAATATCATCATCCTTTGTAAAGCCAATGATCACTACACGCAAATTTTTCGCATCATCATTATTGAAGAAACGGATAGTAACAGGCTTTCCTCTTTCTACCTCCAGAAACGGGTTCCAATACAGTACATCTCTTTTATCCTTATCGGCTATTTTGATTGAGTTGTCCTTATAATCAGGCGATGTAAAAGGCGCAGATTTATCAAATCCAAGCAATGTACTGTTGCTTAATGAAGGTGTTTTCTGCGCATTGGCAGGCTGTGTATCTCCGCGGCGGGTATATATAGCTACCGCGCCACCGCCGCCACCGCCGATACCCCCTAAAAATGCGCCTTTAATCACCTTAACCATCGCAATATTGCTTACGGGCAAACTATTAATGGCAGAAGCATCTACCTGCATTTCGTCAAGATATAAACCAACCTGGCTACCTCTTATCATAGGCACATAGTTTCCGTTCTGCATTTGTATCTGCAAGCCGGCTACGCGGCCCTGCAACCATTGCAAAATGTTTTGCGCACTTTGGGCGTCCTGGTTTTCATTTACCAGGTCAAATACATTTTCATTCATGCTTTTAAACATGCCTGAGCTCAACTTATCATTCAGTTCCTGCGATTTACTTTTTTTCTGTGCTACAATTTTTACTTCCTGCAGGGTTTTAAATTGTTCGTCAGCAGATTTTTGATTAGCCCTTGTAGCCATCGCCCTCGCTATGTCATCAGGAACCGGGTCTTTGGCAGGGCGCTTCACCAGCTTAAAACCACTCACAGGTAACGACCCTTTAAAATCAATGGAGCGGAATAATGGTTCAAAAGTTATAGATACATCTCTGAAAGTACTCTTCCCGTTAACCTGGTAATATACTTTTACCGGTTCCTCATATATCATGTTCTTTAGCTCAAATACGCCTTTTGAATCAGTAGTAGCCTGGGTAAACTGGTTCGTAGAATCTTTAAAATAAAAAATCAGGTTTACACTCTGGTTGGCTATAATACCACCATTTCCGTACACTGTTCCTTTGTAAGAAATATATGGCTCGGGTAAATATTTTATTTCCGGAAATTTTCCTGCAAGCAGATCATCCCATTTGAATCTTTTCCATTTTTCAGATATGAGTAAAGCGTCAAGCCCTGCTGTGTTGGCATCCACACCTAAATATTGCGCAGGTGCGTCAATCGCAGTAGTAAAATCACCGGTAAGCCACATCGTGCTCAAAATATTTTCTTCGCTCAGTATATCTTTCACACTGCCGTCTGCTATTAATACAGCGTAATGTGTATAATTAGTATCAGGAATAATATCAATGGAATTAGCTCCGCGCGGCTGCTTGTTTAAATATAATTTAGGAAATGCAGGTCTGCCTACGGTTAACTGCTGCGGCAGCACAAAGCAAAGCCTTTCGGCCAAAAGTTTATCATCACCATCAAATACCGAGAGGTGAAGCACCCCGTTAATTAATTTATCTGTGGGAATGGAGCTGCTTATTTCAGGAACATTTTTTACAATGGTTGCTTTGTATACAAAAGCATTGTTCATTGTGCCTATGATCTTATATCCCTTTGGGTGGAATGTGAGATTTTTAAACTGGATGGAATAGAAGATTGCATCAGGCGTGCTGTTCACCTGCAGGTTAATGCCTGATTCAGCTACCTGCGGCAATGCTATAGTTTGCTTCTTTCCTTTTTTATCTTCTACAGTTACCTGGTATTTTTTCCCGGGCTCAGGTATAATATTGAATACACCCACATTCTTATCAATCGCTTTAAAAGAAACCAATTTTTCAGCAGGCTTGGAAGCTTCTGTTAAATACCCGCTCCACGCATCCGGCATTACGCCTGCCGACTGCATGCGAACGGCAACCCTGGTAGCCGCTCCTGCAATAAAGTTCCCTCCTTCCGGAAATGCTGCTGCAGTCCACTCCGCTGTTGAATCTGCAACAAGTTTTTGGGGTGAAGCAGGATTATACACCTGCAATGTATGTTTATAATAAAAATCTTCACTAAAGTTCAGCATCCAGTTAGTATAAGCTCTTACATAATAAGAACCTTCAGGCAGGGAATCAGCAAGAGAAAAACTGCTTTGTCCCTCTCCACCAAACAACGGAACCAGTTTTCTGCTGATTAATGCTTTTTTGCTGCTATACAGCTCCACATACATACTGGTGGAGATAGAGGAGTGATTATACCCGTCAAAAACAAATGTTTTAAACCAGATATTATCACCGGCAACATATTTATCCTTGCTGTAGAGTATATATATTTTTTCCTGCGGATATTTTTCGCTTAGTGTTTGTAGTGCTTCCTGCACTTTATCCTGTGCATCAGCAAAATGAACCAGTGTTACCAATGATAAAAAAAATGCTATTCTTTTCATGCCTTATCAAACATTTTATGAATGTACTATACAGGTATAACTACTTTTTGCAAGATAGCATGAGCATCTGTTAGTACCAGGTTAATATTATAGGTGCTGTATAAACCTTTCTGCAATATATAGGAAGAAAAAAGAACTGAGCATATAATATTGCCGGAATACAGGCACTCAATTGTTTTCAAAACCCTTTGCAGACAGTTCCATTCCTCTCACTACATATTTTCCCACCATATCAAATTCCAGGTTCACACTGTCGCCTGTGTTAAGCCGGTGCATATTGGTATGTTCAAATGTGTAGGGAATAATCGCTACCGAAAATTGCTGTTGGGTTACATCAAAAATGGTAAGGCTGATGCCATTCACCGCTATTGAGCCTTTTTCAACCACCAGTCTGGCAAATTTTCCTGCAAATTCAAACCGGAACTGCCAACTGCCTTCAAGTGCTGTTTTTTCAATGCAGGTAGCGGTTGTATCAACATGCCCCTGCACAAAATGCCCATCCAGCCGCCCGTTTGGGGTAAGGCATCTTTCCAGGTTTACCAGGTCGCCGGTTTTCCAGTTGCCCAGGTTGGTTTTTACCAGGGTTTCATGAATGGCGGTAACCTGGTGAATATCGCCCTGCACCTTTTCTACTGTAAGGCATATGCCATTATGAGATACGCTTTGGTCCGGTTTCAGCTCAGCGCTGATGGCAGACTGTACCTGGAAAATCCTGTTAGTGCCCTTATTTTCAATGGAAATTATAGTGCCGATTGTCTCAATTATTCCTGTGAACATGCTGCAAATTACTAACAGGCAATGATTTTTTTGTATGAAGATTTGCTTTTTCGGCCGTGATTACTATCTTTGCGCTCCTTAAAACCGTAAAGGGGGTATATTAATTATGTTGATTATTGATTCAAAAGATTGCGAAAATATAGACAAGGCACTCAAAAAATACAAGAAAAAATTTGAGAAAGCGAAAATTTTATTGCAGTTAAGAGGCCGCCAGTCTTTTACAAAACCTTCGGTTAAACGCCGTGGTGAAGTGCTGAAAGCAATCTACAAGCAGAACATCCATAGTGGAAAGATCGAGGTTAAGTAACCCCGGTTAATAAACTTGCAAATAAACCTGAAGGTAGCTGTGAAGTGTCATAACTTTACAGCTACCTTTTTTTATGTCGCCAGATTCTATATATCATATTTATCTCCAGTCTTTTATCGATTATATAAAATTCGAAAAACGGTTTTCGCAGCATACGGTTATTGCATATGAAAAGGATTTAGAACAGTTTTTCACTTACCTGGAACAGGAACGGGATTCTCCCCCAATCATTGAAATTCAGTCAACCTATATAAAATCCTGGCTTGCGAATATGATGAAGGATAAAAGGAGCGCCAAAACCGTAAACAGGAAAATATCCACCCTTAAAGCTTTTTTTAAACAGCAGCTCAAAACAGGCGGTTTAGAATCTACACCGATGGGTACAATAGTATCACCTAAAATAAGCAAGCGCCTGCCAAGCTATGTGGAACAGAAGGAAACGGATACGCTTTTTAAACATGTTGAGTTCAGCGAAGGCTTTGAAGGACAAACACAGCGGCTGATACTAGCCCTGCTTTACGCTACCGGCATGCGCCTTAGTGAGCTGGTAAATTTAAAAGAAAGCCAGGTAGACCTTGGGCAGAAGACTTTAAAAGTGCTGGGCAAAGGAAATAGGGAACGCATTATTCCTATAGGGAATGATATATCACAGGCACTTGCGGATTACCTGCAACTTAAATCTTCATTACCTGAAGCAGATCATATTTTTTTATTAATAAATGCTAAGGGAAAAAAACTATATCCCAAGTATGTTTACCTGGTAGTAAAAAAATATCTTTCGCTGGTAACCACTCAAAAGAAAAAGAGTCCCCATGTGCTGCGCCATACTTTTGCCACCCACCTAACCAACGAAGGCGCAGACATAAACGCCGTAAAAGAGCTTTTAGGGCACTCCAGCCTGGCGGCTACACAGGTATATACCCATAATACAATTGAGCGCCTGAAGGATGTTTACAGGAAAGCTCACCCCAAAGCATAGGTGAAAAAAATGCATGTTAAAACAATAAAATTTATTTGAAAACTTGTGCATAAAAGCTTAATTTGAGGCTAATGAAACAGGTAGTTTCAGAAGTTCTTTAGATATTATTTTTATTGTTCACAGCATTTAAAAAAGGTCTATCATGAATGTAAACATTCAAACTGTGCATTTTGACGCAGCATCAACTTTAATTGAGCATGTAAACAAAAAAATTGAGAAGCTAAACAATTTTCACGACAGGATCACAACAATAGATGTATACCTGAAACTTGACAATGTAGCGCACCAGATTAAAGATAAAATAGCGGAGATAAAAGTGAACATTCCCCGCTACGCATTTTTCTCCAAGGAATGTTCAAAATCTTTTGAAGAATCATTTGACAACGCTTTAGATTCTATCATAGAACAGATAAAAAGAAAAAAAAATAAACAGATGCAGGCCGCATAACAAAGAGACCCCAAACGGGGTCTTTTTGTTTTTTACCCCATTTTCGCTCCATTCCTTCTCTATCATTTGTAAAAATTTCTTTTTTATAAATTTTTGCATTTCAATAATTCCATTACCTTTGCCTTCCCAAAAAATAAGGGGTCAAATATTTTTATTTGAAAGTTCTTTACAGCATTGAGTTTCAGTCAAAAAATGCCACTTTAGCTCAGCTGGTAGAGCAACTGATTTGTAATCAGTAGGTCGTTGGTTCGATTCCGACAAGTGGCTCAGGCTTAAATATTGGATATAATTTTTGACAATTTGATTTTTTAGGGGCAAGTAGCCAAGTGGCCAACGGCAACAGACTGTAAATCTGTCCTCTTCGGAGTTCGGTGGTTCGAATCCATCCTTGCCCACGGATTAATCTCAAATTTGAAATTTAAAATTTCAAATTAACAAGCGGGAGTAGCTCATTTGGTAGAGCGATAGCCTTCCAAGCTATAGGTGGCGAGTTCGAGCCTCGTCTCCCGCTCTTTAAAGTTTGGCGTTTACAGTTTGCAGTTTAAAAGTTAGCCAACTGGAAACTACAAACTCTGAACTCTTAAACTGAGAATGCCGTTGTAGCTCAGTGGTAGAGCACTTCCTTGGTAGGGAAGAGGTCGTGAGTTCGATTCTCACTAACGGCTCAGGAAATGAATGATTAAATATTTTTTTTAATAAACAGTCTGCAACCTGTAATAAAATGCGTTCGGGGAGCAACTAAATTTTAAACCTCAATAAAACAGATAAACGATGTCAAAAGAGACCTTCAAGAGGGATAAACCCCACGTAAATGTTGGTACTATCGGTCACGTTGACCATGGTAAAACTACTCTTACCGCAGCTATTACCGAAATCCTTTCTAAACAGGGATTGGCGCAGGCTAAAAAGTATGACGAAATTGATGGTGCTCCTGAAGAAAAAGAAAGGGGTATCACTATTAACACAGCTCACGTAGAATATCAGACAGCTAACAGGCACTATGCTCACGTAGATTGCCCTGGTCACGCTGACTATGTAAAAAATATGATTACAGGTGCTGCTCAGATGGACGGCGCAATCCTGGTGGTTGCCGCTACTGACGGTCCTATGCCTCAAACAAGAGAGCACATCCTTCTTGCCCGCCAGGTAGGTGTACCTCGTATGGTGGTATTCATGAACAAGGTTGACCTTGTTGATGATCCTGAGTTACTGGAACTGGTTGAAATGGAAATCCGCGAATTGTTAACCAAGAACGGATTTGATGGTGATAATACGCCTATTATTAAAGGTTCTGCTACAGGTGCTCTTGCAGGCGATGCTAAATGGGTTGGTGCAATCACTGAATTAATGAACGCAGTTGATGATTATATTCCTCTTCCTCCCCGTCCGGTTGATTTACCATTCCTGATGAGTGTGGAAGACGTATTCTCTATCACTGGTCGTGGTACAGTTGCTACCGGCCGTATTGAAAGAGGTCGTGTTAAAGTAGGTGAAGGTGTTGAAATCGTAGGTTTGATGGAAAAACCGCTTCCTTCTACTGTAACAGGTGTGGAAATGTTCCGCAAATTGCTGGACGAAGGTGAAGCTGGTGATAACGCTGGTTTATTATTGCGCGGTATTGAAAAAACACAGATCCGTCGTGGTATGGTAATCTGTAAACCAGGTTCTATTACTCCGCACACTGAATTTAAAGGTGAAGTTTACGTACTAAGCAAAGATGAAGGTGGACGTCACACGCCATTCTTCAACAAATACCGTCCTCAGTTCTATTTCCGTACAACTGACGTAACAGGTGAAGTAACTTTACCTGCTGGAACTGAAATGGTTATGCCTGGCGATAATACATCACTTTCTGTAACCCTTATCCAGCCTATCGCAATGGAAAAAGGTTTGAAATTCGCGATTCGCGAAGGCGGTCGTACAGTAGGTGCTGGTCAGGTTACTGAAATTATCAAATAAAAAGCCCACCTAATCCTCCCGAAGGGAGGACTTTGGAAAAGCTTTAATACTTTTGCAAAGTACCTTAGGCGGTTAGCTTGGGTACTTTGTTTTTAGAATAAGTTCTTTAACAATATCAGAGTCCCTAAACTTCTCCTTGCGGGAGGTATAAAGGCACTCTTTTTACACGGGCATGGTGCAACGGTAGCATACGGGTCTCCAAAACCTTTGATCAGGGTTCGAATCCTTGTGCCCGTGCTTTGAAAAATTGAGTTATGAATAAAATAAGCGCGTATATTAAAGATTCATACCGCGAGCTTTTAGAAAAAGTGAGTTGGCCAAGTTGGCGTGAGCTCCAGCAATCTACCATGATTGTGCTGGTAGCTACATTGCTTATAACCGGCTTGATTTGGGTGATGGACTTTGCCAGCAATTCACTGTTAAAATTTATTTACTCTTTATTTAAATCATAATGGAAGAAGTAGTAAATGCCGAAGAAACCAAATGGTATGTGCTGCGTGTAGTGAGCGGCAAAGAAAGAAAAGTGAAAGAATACCTTGATAAAGAGGTATCCCGCAGTGATTGGGGCAAAGTGGTAAAACAGGTTTTTCTGCCGGTTGAAAAAGTATACAAGGTACAGAACGGGAAAAAAGTAATGCGTGAGCGTAACTTCTATCCTGGTTATGTTATGATTGAAGTTGAGCCGGGCAAACTGAACGACGATATCATTACCACTATAAAAAACACCAATAGTGTTATTCATTTCCTTGGAAAAGATAATCCTATTGCGCTCCGCAAAGCTGAGGTAAACAAAATGCTGGGTAAGGTAGATGAAATGAGCGATGCCGGCGTAACCATGAGCGAACCTTTTATAGTGGGTGAAACCATCAAAATTATTGACGGACCTTTTAACGACTTTAACGGCGTTATTGAAGAAGTGAATGATGAGAAGAAGAAATTAAAAGTAAACGTAAAAATATTTGGACGCGCTACGCCTGTTGAACTGAACTATATGCAGGTAGAAAAGATCGTTTAGGATATTTAATAAGTAACATACTCCATCATATTCAGGTTCCGAACCCCCAAAGGTTCGGAACCTTTTTTATTGCAGTTACAAAATGATAAAAAACAGCAATATTCCTGTAAGCCGCTCCGTTTGTATCTGGTAATTCCCTCAAAGTACCTAATATCCGTTTTATGAAAAGGATCTGCCTCACGCTGTTTGCATGCTGCTGTCTTCTGTTTTCCTGTAAAAAAGAAGCCGCTGATACTATACAAATAAGAGTGCAAAATGCCACTCCTCTACAAATTGAGCAGATACATATTTCAGGCGGTGCGGATGCAGAAATAACCTTTGAATCATTACCTGCAGGTTTTACAACCGGTTACAGAACTGCCGGTAGTCCTGAAATTGTCACTCCCCAATGTAAAATTTATGTCCGCGGTTTGCAGGATCCTTTTGTTTCTTCAGACAATGACCTATCCCGGCTAAGACCCGGGCAGTACACCTGCCACGTAACTTATATCAATGCCCTGCCGACAATAAAATTCACCAAAGAATAACTGATTTCCCGCTGATAATCATTGCGTTTTCTTTTATCAGGTAATACCATTTATTTATTTTTCCACATTAGCTGCGGATAGTTTTTTGTGCCGGAATAAAAAACCGTAAGTTTGCACGACCTCTCTGGATGTATCTTCCAATGTAACAGGTCAGGTTTCAACAGCATATCTCAATAGTTGGGATATTATTTTTTTTAGGTATAACATTAATATTTAAGTCATGGCCAAGTACATTTTTGTTACCGGTGGCGTAACATCTTCTTTAGGTAAAGGTATTATCTCTGCTTCGCTTGCTAAGCTGCTGCAGGCCCGTGGCTTAAAAGTAACCATTCAAAAATTTGACCCCTATATCAATGTTGACCCTGGTACCCTTAACCCATATGAACATGGAGAGTGTTATGTAACAGAAGATGGCGCTGAAACAGATCTTGACCTTGGTCATTATGAGCGTTTCTTAAACATTTTCACATCGCAGGCCAATAATGTTACCACTGGGCGTATTTATCAAACCGTAATTAATAAGGAAAGAGAAGGAGCCTATTTAGGTAAAACCGTACAGGTTATTCCGCATATTACCGATGAAATAAAAAGAAGAATGTTGCTTCTTGGCAATGAAGGTTATGATATTGTTATTACTGAATTAGGAGGAACTGTGGGCGATATAGAAAGCCTTCCTTTTATTGAAGCGGTTCGCCAGCTTCAATGGGAACTACCTGATGAAGATTGCCTGGTTGTTCATCTCACTCTTATTCCTTATTTAAAAGCGGCAAAAGAGCTTAAAACAAAGCCAACCCAGCACAGTGTTAAATTACTAAGCCAGGAGGGTGTTAATCCTGACATCATTGTATGCAGAACAGAACGACCGCTTTCACCTGAGATCCGCAGGAAAATCGCATTGTTCTGTAATGTAAAACCCGATGCTGTAATCGAATCCGCTGATGCTTCCACTATCTATGAAGTTCCGCTGATGATGATGCGGGAAAAACTGGACAAAATATGCCTTAAAAAACTGGACATACAACAGTTTAATGAACCTGAATTAAGTAAGTGGAAGGAGTTTCTTGATAAACTCAAATACCCAAAAAATAAGATCAATATAGGATTGATAGGCAAGTATATAGAATTGCAGGATGCTTATAAATCCATACTCGAAGCGTTTGTGCATGCAGGTGCCGTAAATGAATGCAGCGTAAATGTGGTTAATATTCACAGCGAATTTATCAGCGCTGAAAATGTGGAAGAAAAGCTCAGTACACTGGATGGTTTACTGGTAGCACCGGGTTTTGGTTTAAGAGGCATTGAGGGAAAAATTTTAGCGGTTAAATATGCCCGTGAGAATAACCTGCCTTTCTTTGGTATTTGTCTTGGCATGCAGATGTCAGTTATTGAGTTTGCCCGGAATGTGCTTAATTTAAAAAATGCACACTCTACTGAAATGGATGTAAATACCCCGAATCCTGTAATTGACCTGATGGAGGAGCAAAAGAAAATTACAGCTAAAGGTGGTACCATGCGTTTGGGCGCTTACCCCTGTGAGTTAAAAGAAGACACCCTGGCTTACCAGATTTACCAAAAGCCGGATATCAGCGAGCGGCACCGCCACCGCTGGGAATTTAATAATGCTTACCTGGAAGCTTTTGAAGAACATGGTATGATAGCAAGCGGTAAAAATCCTGAAAGCGGGCTTGTTGAGATAGTAGAGCTAAAGAACCACCCTTACTTTATTGGCGTTCAATATCACCCTGAATTAAAGAGCACGGTCGAAAACCCGCATCCGCTGTTTGTAAGCTTTATTAAGGCTTCAAAGGAATTTAATGAAACAAAAAATGCGAAAAAGAAGCCATTATTGCAGGGTGAAATGATATAGAAAGCTATCAGCCGTCAGCTATCAGCTTTTAGCTATCGGCAGCAAACATTCATAACTCAAGGCTGATTACTGACGGCTGATAGCTGACAACTGATAGCTATTTCCCCGTTTCCTGAAACAATTGCACTTATCGCCCCAAAGTTTAGCCAAACACATTACCTTTGCCCACTCAAATTTTAAGGTAATATGCAGTTTGATAAAAACGCGATCATTGGCTTTGTTTTGCTGGCATTGATGTTCTTAGGCTTTTTCTATTTTACCCGTACCGGTCAACTGGAGGCTGAAAAGGAAAGAAAGCATATCCAGGATTCCCTGGCTGCACTTCAACCTAAGGTAGATAGTAATCTTGTCCGTACAGATTCAATAAACAGGCAGAACCAGGATAAATTAAATGCCGCGGGTCAGTTTCAAACTGCTGTATCGGGCAGTGAGAAAGAAACCATTTTAGAAAACGATCTTGTTAAAATAACTTTTACCAATAAGGGAGCTCAACCAAAGATCGTTGAATTAAAAAAATACAAATCGGTAGACAGCCAGGATGTTAAGCTTGTTGAACCCGGCTTTGATAAAATATCTTACCCTATTAATACAGAAGCCAATCGCTCCATTCAAACCGGCGACTTGTATTTTGCCCAGGGCGAAATTTTAAAAACAGCAGACGGCGGACAGTCAATTGCTTATATCTTAAAAGATTCCACAGGAAAAGGAATAACCCACCAGTTTACTTTACATCCGGGCAACTATATGGTTGACTGGAATATTGAGTTTACTGAACCCGGCGCATTACTTACCCAGAATAACCTGAACCTGCTTTGGCAAAACGAGGTTATACAACACGAAAAAGACATTGTAACCGAAAAAAGAGAAACGCAGATTGGCTTTTGGATTAAAGATGACTACGATTATTTTACACTTGGCAGAAGTTATGATCATCAATTTGAAGCTCCATTGAAATGGCTGAGTGTTAAACAGAAATTTTTTAATACTACCATCATCGCTAAAAATAATTTCAATTCAGGCTCTATAACCTGCACGGAAAATCATGACACCACAGGAATAATCACGGCCGCTACTTCTAATTTAAAAATTGTTGTTCCGGCAGGCAATACCGCTACTATTCCTTTGCAGATATATTATGGTCCTAATGATTATAAAATATTAAAGAGCTACGATCTCGGAATGCAGGAGGTGATCAATCTTGGACAGGGTCCTTATGCTTTTGTAAAGTACATCAACAAATGGCTGGTAATGCCTGTGTTTGACTTTATTAAAAAGTTTGCGGGCAGCTATGGATTGGTAATTGCTTTACTTACCATTTTCATTCGTGTGCTCACTTCTCCCCTGTTATATAAGAGCTATTTAAGCGGCGCCAAAATGAAGGCGTTACGTCCCGAACTTGATATTTTAAAAGCAAAGTTCAAGGATGATCAGCAGGGATACGCAATGGAGCAAATGAAGGTGTTCAGGAGCGCGGGAGTAAATCCTTTGGGAGGATGTATGCCTGCATTATTGCAGATACCTATATTCTTCTCGCTGTACAGCTTCTTTAATTCTGCAATAGCATTAAGAGGTGAAAGTTTTTGGTGGGCAACGGATCTTTCTTCATATGATTCAATATTGACCTTTGGTTTCAATATTCCCTTTTACGGTAATCATATAAGCTTATTTACTTTACTGGCTACAGGTACCAGCTTACTTATTTCTATTTATGGAATGTCGCAAACACCAACCCAGGATAACCCCATGATGAAATATATGCCATATATATTCCCCATCATGTTGTTAGGTATTTTTAATAGTTTACCATCAGCTTTAACCTGGTATTATACGGTTTCTAACCTTATTACACTGGCGCTGCAATATGTTATACAGAATTTCATCATCAACCACGATAAAATTCTTGCACAATTAGAGCTCAATAAAAAGAAGCCGAAGACAAAAAGTAAATGGCAGGAACGGTTAGAGCAAATGCAGGAAACGCAAAAAAAATTGCAGCAAACAAAAAATAAACAACAGGGTAAATAATCATTAAAGCGATTATTATAAATGAAACGACAGAGATAAGATATAGTGATCTCTGTCGTTTTACTTTTATCAAAATCAAACTATTGTTTACCCGGCAACAGCTTTTTTAACAAGGGTCATACAACTACACACCGCATTTTACTATCTTTAAACCTAAAGCTTGATCAATGCATTGTAGATACATAGCAGTTATTGCCTTCGTTTTATCGTTTGTTAATCCTCTTAAAGCGCAAAAAATACTTTCTGAAGGCACAATTGTTTATGATATCACTATTCAAACCGGAAGCAAAGAGCCTCAACTGGCAGATATGTTTGACGGCGCTAAAACTACCATCTATTTAAAAGGTGGCCAGAGCCGTACAGAAATGGTTAGCCCGCTTGGTTCTACCATCACTATACTTGATGCAAGAAATAATTCAGGCGCTGTGCTTAAAGAGTATGGGAACCAGAAACTGCTGATCAAAATGTCTAAAGAAGACTGGACAGATATTAACAGCAAATATTCAGGTATTGTTTTTACTATGGAGAATGAAACAAAGGAGATTGCCGGGTATAAGTGTCAAAAAGCCAGTGCAAAACTTAAGGATGGAACTACTTTCACCGTTTTTTTTACAAAGGAGCTGGTGACTGAAAATAAAGATTACGATTTTCAATTTAAGAACCTGCCAGGCCTGCCGCTTGAATATGAGTCATCTTTAGGCAATCTTAAAGTAAAATACACAGCATCCAAAATCGCCTTCGACCCCATCCCTATGCAGAAGTTCGCGGTTCCTACATCTGGATACAGGCAACTTACTTATGCTGAAAGCAAAACGTTGAAAGGAGCACAATAATCAAAAAATATTACCGGGGATTTGCTTGAGTTGGAGCAGTCTTAATAAAACCGGGAAGCTTAACACCGGATTGTGTTTTATAAGGCAACACGTAGGTAACATTTCCTTTCTTAAAAGAAACAATATTACTTTGAGATTTTAACTGTTGGGTTGATTTATAACCTACCGGGGTATTGTTCCTGGAAGGAATAGTATAGCTATCTTTTAAAGAAAAAGTAACCTTTGATTTTAAGTTGGAAAAACTAACATTTTCTGTACTCTTGGTTTTATCATCACCAGCGCTGGAACGCTTACCGGTAACAGCAAATACATACTGACCAACAGCGAAGACTGTAATCGCTATCAGCGCATGTTTAACAGACAATGTTTTTATAAAATTTCCAATTTTCATTTACTTAACAAAAATAGCAATTTATTTTAACTATTTGCAATACCATTCATCATAATTTTTGCAGCACCTTAACAATTGAATCAAAAAACATGCAAAAGTTTGTTTTTATAAAATAAAGGCTTAAATTTCATTAACTTACGTTCATATGCAAGAAAATCCTTATCGAAACGACAAAAATGAGATGAGAGATTTATTAAAGCAATTTGAAAATCTCCGCTCAGGCAAAAATCACTCATTCCTGGAAGAAGAAGCTTTTGAAAAGATAATTGACCATTTTGACGACAAAGATGATGTTGCCAGTGCCATTGAAGCGGTAGAACTGGGCATAGAACAATTTCCATATTCCTCCTCTTTAATGGTTAAAAAGGCAGATCTGCTTATTGCAACCAGGAGATATACCGAGGCATTGGAAATGCTTGAAAAGGCCGAAATTTTTGACAATTCTGATATAGATATTTATATACTCAAAACCGATATTTTCCTGGCGCTTGATGAGCAGGAAAAAGCTGTAGAACTGCTGGAAACCGCCATTGATATGTTTGAAGGGGAAGAGAGGATTAATCTCCTTTTTGAGTTGGCGGATGTATATGATGATTATGAGGAATTTGATAAAGTATTTGATTGTCTTGTTCATATACTTCACAATGAGCCCAACAATGAGGAAGCATTGTATAAGATATGCTTCTGGACTGATTTTACCGGGCGCAGCGAGGAAAGTATAAAGCTGCATCAGAAAATATTAGATGATTTTCCATACAATGAGCTGGCCTGGTTTAACCTGGGCGCTGCATACCAGGGTTTAAAATTATTTGAG
This sequence comes from Terrimonas sp., assembly GCF_003075435.1. Taxonomy (GTDB): domain Bacteria; phylum Bacteroidota; class Bacteroidia; order Chitinophagales; family Chitinophagaceae; genus Agriterribacter. The sequence goes on from NZ_QCZJ01000001.1 coordinate 474,239, forward strand.
AAAGCGATTGATGCTTACAAATACGCACTGGTGATCAATGAAAAATTTGATTATGCATACCGCAATATTGCAGATGCGTATATCCGGCTGAGAAAATACAGGGATGCCATAGAATCATTGGAAAAGGTGATTGAATTAGCGAGACCGGAAGATGTGATTTACGAAGCTATAGGGCATTGTTACGACCGGTTAAAAAATTATGCGCAGGCAAGATTTTATTATAAAAAAGCATCGCACCTGAACAGCGATGACAGTAAACTGTATTATAAAATAGCCTGTACTTATATCAATGAAATGTCGCTGAACAAAGCGGTTCAATACCTTGAATCTGCAATGCGTATACATCGTATGCAGCCGGAGTATAATCTCGCCATGGGTGAGTGCCTGCTGGAACTTGGAAATATAAGGGATGCCATAACATATTTTTCAAACGTGGTAAAGGTGCGCCCACGCAGCATCAGCGGGTGGGAGGCATTAATAAGATGCTTGTATAAAGAAGATTATTTTGATGAGGCAATGGAACAAATTGCTGCTGCTCAGAATATTGCGGGAGATAAGCCTATATTTCTATTTTATAAAAGTGCCGTGCTTTTTGGAATGGCTAAAAGTAAAGAAGCTTTGCTTTTGCTTCAGCAGGCAATGGAAGCTTCTCCCAAAACCTTAAAAAAGTTCATTGAGCTAAATCCAACCATCCTTCAAAATCAACAGGTTGTTGATATAATAGCCTATTACAAGAAAAGAAGATCAATCTGACATGAAAAAATAATCACTGGCAGAGGAAATTACGGCTATACCCCTGCTCCTTTGCGCCCTCTCCACGGGTTGGGAGCAAAGAAAATAATGATGTGAAAATCCGGAATGCGCCCGGGGATTACTCACCTAAACCTAATCTTCCTTATTTTTGCTGATTCTTAAAACATTGGATATTGATGAATTTCAATCTCAGTCAGATACCTGAACGAAAAACCAAACCAAGAAACTCAGGTATAACAATGGTGATGGATAAGGGCTTAAGCATTGAAGAGGCAAAAAATTTTTTAAGTATCTCCTATCCGTATGTTGACATTGTAAAACTAGGTTTTGGTACTTCATTTGTTACTCCCCGGCTTAGAGAAAAAATAGAGCTTTACCAATCTTACGATTTGCCTGTATATTTTGGCGGCACTTTGTTTGAAGCATTCCTGATAAGAAATCAATTCCAGGATTATATAAACGTTTGCAAAGATTATAATATTAGCTATATGGAGGTGAGTGATGGCTCCATTACTATTCCTCATGCTGAAAAATGCGGGTATATTGAAAAACTCACAAAGCACGGAGTTGTATTAAGTGAAGTAGGCAGTAAAGATGCCGAGCATATTATTCCGCCTTATAAGTGGATAGAGCTTATGAAATCTGAACTTAATGCCGGTTCAGAATATGTAATAGCTGAAGCAAGGGAGGCGGGTAACGTGGGCATATACAGGGGTACAGGAGAGGTACGCGAAGGCCTGGTGCAGGAAATTCTGACACAGATACCGGAAGAAAAAATAATATGGGAGGCGCCGCAAAAAGCACAACAGTTATATTTTATTGAATTGCTTGGCTGTAACGCGAATCTCGGCAATATTGCTCCAACTGAAATGATAGCGCTTGAAGCAATGCGTATTGGCTTAAGGGGAGACACCTTTCATTTGTTTTTAAATAAAGACGACGTAGAATGAAGTTATATGGGCTGATCGGTTATCCGCTGGGGCATTCTTTCTCCAAAAAATATTTCACGGAAAAATTTGAGCGGCAATCGCTGGATTGCAGGTTTGAAAATTTCGCCATAGAAAATATATCCCTGCTGCCTGCTATTATTGAGCGGCATCCTTCGCTTGAAGGCTTATGTGTAACCATCCCTTATAAAGAAAAAGTGCTTCTGTACCTTAGCGAAATGTCGCCGGAAGTAAAAGCGATCAATGCCTGTAACTCTGTTAAAATAAAAGACGGAAAACTTTACGGCAATAACACAGACGCTATTGGTTTTGAGCAATCGTTGAGGCAAAAGCTACAACCGCACCACAGCAGCGCCCTTATCCTGGGAACCGGTGGCGCAGCAAAGGCGGTTGAATACGTTTTGAAAAAATTGGGCATCACCTGTTCGTTAGTAAGCAGAAGCACCGGAGATAATGTTATTACCTATGGGTCATTAACCAATGAACTGGTAAGCAAAACCTATCTCATTGTAAATGCTTCCCCTGTTGGCACTTTTCCAAAAGATGATGCCTATCCTCAAATTCCATATGAAGCTATAACAGAAAGGCATTTTCTTTTTGACCTTGTATACAATCCTCCCAGGACCATTTTCCTGCAAAAAGGAGAAGAAAGAGGTGCAGCTATTCAAAATGGCTTTGATATGCTTGTTAACCAGGCTGAAGCAAGCTGGGAAATATGGAATGCACGGTAGGATAAAGAATATGCTATGTATTTTTATTTGGGAGAGATATTTGTAGCCAGACAGGAAGTTGCCAAAGCCTGCTTTTCCTGTTCATTTCTAAGACAGCCATTTCCAAATATACCCGTTGCTTGATTTGGTCTGTTTCTGTAAAGCCCTCCGTATATTTTCGTAAGTGCCGTCAGTTTGACTTGCGGCAAAAGAAATACTATCGTAAACCCCAAGCTTTCTTCCATCGGTGGAATATTGAGCGAACTTCCTTTTCCTGAGCTGATCCTTATATTCTCCCCTGTACCTGTCGCCGGCAAATCTCCATACAAAACCGCCTGCCTGCATGGTTCTCTTTTTTGCCGTTCCGGAGATCTCAGTTGCAAAAATATTTAGCAGCCTGGCAGCTTCATTAATGCTTTTATATTCTGCCAGCTTTTTACCTCCGGGGCTGTATTGAATAATTTTCTTCTCCTTTCCTATCTGGCTTGCCAGTTCTCCTGCATAACCTTCGTCCGCGTAGCGATATATAAAACCTTTCAGTGATTTAATTTTTTTTTGTGCGCAAAGCGCCACACATCCAATGCTGATCTTGTTTTTTTTGGCGGCGGTCGTGATACTGAGATAGGAAGCGACCAATCTGCCATCAGGTGTATATTTGTTTACCTTTTTCCTTCTGCCGCGCCCTGCTGCAATGGCATTTTTTACAAAGAACGCTTTGGGTAATAACTCAACCGGTGGCAGGTAACGGTTATTTTTCAATCCCCGGATCCGCAGTTCAGACCGGGTGCAAAGTCCCAGGTTATCCGCTCGGCAGTTAAGTCCGTTGCCATCCAGGGGAAATACAAGCAAACCATCCATTCTTTTACCTGTTTTTGGAAGCACAAACATCTCGTATACAAGCCGCCCTACCCTGACATTTAGTATCACCCCGTCCACAAAAAGTTTAACTGCAGGCCCGTAAGTGTAATCTCCTACATAACGATTTTTAATTTTTGAAACAGCTTGCGAGACTATTCTTTCTTTCAGCCTGCGCCCATTGGGCGCTGTCCGGTAATATACAATCCTTTCCAGGGCTTTTACACGCCCCAGGTTTGAAACAACATAGTAGCCTTCTGTATACGGAATCTCCCGCCACTGCTCTCCTTTCAGATCCTTCAGCGATTTATTCTTATGAGTAGGTATCTTCTTCACAGCCTCTTATTTGGTTCCTGAATGCTTTTATAAATAATGAGTAAAGATAATGCACAAAATTCTCCGCATGCATATGTCCGTTGACATTAATACAAAAGGGGTTAAAAGATAGCAATCACCTGGTTTGGGTATAGTTCTTACACAGTCTGGTTATAGTTCACTGCTTATACATGTTTCAAATTTGCAGCATCATTTTTAAACAGCATAGCAATGAATACAACACATACAATAAGCACGAACACTTTAAGCACTCTTTTACAAAAGAGCGAATTAAATAAACCCGTAACAAAAATCCTTTTTGCCTGTGTGCCTGCCGACGGCCATTTTAATCCCTTATTACCGCTTGCAACACATCTTCTGAACACCGTCGCTATATGAATTTAATTGTAAGGCACGTAATGCCTTCTTCCCCAAAAAAGAAAATAACCTGTTATGTTTGCAGGCAAATTATTGTAAAAAAGGGTGATCAATAAAGCGGTACAGTTTGTATTTTTTGCCAACTATTTTGTGGGGTTGCTTGCTGTAATGCTTGCAATTGAAACATGTGTGCAATTACAATTACCTTTAAGTTCACCAGCTTTTTATACTTTCCTTTTTTTTGCTACTGTATTGTATTATACCTGGGCATATATCCTGCCCCCGGCAGCCAGTGCCACCAACCCAAGAACAGCATGGTATAAAACACATGCACGCTATGTTGTCAGCACTCAAATCCTGTTTATTGTAATTATTGCTATTTCGCTCTGTGTTTTAGGTGTTGAAAATTTTAACCGGCTGCATTTTTTTAATATTTATGACTGGATCATCCTGGTAAGCATTCCTTTAACAGGCATATTATATTATGGATTATTACCAAGATCAATTCTAAACAGGAACCTGCGTGATACAGGATGGATCAAACCATTTGTAATAGGTTATGTATGGGCAGGGTGGATATGTTTTTTGCCCGCTATGATGGCTAAAATGGAAGGAAGCGTTCAGCTAAACTCCACACTTATGCTTTGGCTGTTCATTAAAAACTGGATGTTTTGTACGGTAAACGCTATTATGTTCGATATTAAAGATTATGCCGATGATTCAAACAAACAATTAAAAACATTCGTGGTAAGATTTGGTCTCCGGAAAACCATATTTGTTATACTTATACCATTGCTTTCTATCGGGGTAATATCGTTTTTGATATTTGCAGTACAAAATCACTTCAGCTTGCCCAGGATCATATTCAATTTAATTCCTTTTGCATGCTTATTATATGTATCGCTTTCCCTGCAGCAAAGAAAATCCATATTATACTACCTCATTGTTATTGATGGGTTGCTCTTGATAAAAGCCGTGTGCGGTATTTGTGGAATTATATTTCAATAATAGAAGATGCCGGGAAAAAATAATTACGATAAAATTGCTTTTTGTTACGACCGGTTAAGCAGGTTGGTTTTTGGAAGCAGCATCAGGCAATCGCAAATTTGTCTTTTGCCTTTTATTTCTCCGGGAAACAGGATACTGATTGTGGGTGGCGGTTCAGGATGGATACTGGAAGAAATTTCAAAGCTTTATACTTCGGGCTTACACATTGTGTATATAGAAGTGTCAGCAAAGATGCTGAAGCTAGCCAAAGAAAAAAATATAGCTGAAAACAAAGTTGAATTTTTGAATTGTTATATAGAAGAATATCATACCGCTTCTGCTTTTGATATAATCATTACCGCATTTTTGTTTGACAACTTTACTAAAAAAACCGCAACTGAAAATTTTGATAAGCTCAATGCTTTGCTCAGCAATAAAGGCAAATGGTTATTTACTGATTTTTATATTACTCCGCGAAGTAGTTTTTACCAGCGGATGTTGCTGAATCTGATGTATTATTTTTTTAAACGGGCAGGCAATGTAGAGGCCGATAAGCTTATTGATATCGACTTCTTCTTTCTTAAATATCACTACAAAGAAGTGCTTTGCAAATACTATTATGACCGGTTTATTAAGGCGGCGTGTTGGGTAAAGGAGATGAATTGCTGATTCATAGCATCCTATCTAACAGCATTAGCCAAATCTTCAATATATTTCCAGCTCTTCATTTTTTTGATCTGCATTTCTCTGTTATGATTGCGCACACTTTTAGCCACGAATCACACTCATTATCACGAATAATTCCTGTGTAACAACCTGGTTATTTCACAGAGGAGCGCGAACGCTACACAAAGGGCCACAAAGCATAATAAAACGCTCTATGTAACTTTGTGCATGCTTTGTGGCTCTTTGTGTAGCAAATCCTGTTCCGCTACTGCGAACACCGGAATTCGTGGCAGGAAATATATCAAGGATTATTAAAAAACTAATTTTAAACAGCTTCTAAGGCATAGTTTATATATTAGCTGAAATTAAAAAAGGTTACCAAATAATTTGATAACCTTACCTTGGTGGAGAACAGGGGAGTCGAACCCCTGACCTCTTGCATGCCATGCAAGCGCTCTAGCCAACTGAGCTAGTTCCCCAAATCAGGAGTGCAAATATAGAGCCCTGACATACTTTCACCAAAAAGAAAAAACCAGGTTTTTACCTGGTTTAAAATATAATATCTGAAACAATTGATTAATCTCCCCAGATTTCCCCTTTGTCTTCAAGCCATTCTTTAACAGATGCTGTGGTAACAGACTTCGGACGTTCAAGCGCAAGTCCCAGCGCCCTGTCCCAACATAAGCTGGCAAGCACACCTAAAGCACGGCTTACGCCAAACAACACCGTATAAAACTCATACTCCACCATTCCGTAATGCACCAGTAAAGCGCCACTATGTGCATCTACATTCGGCCAGGGGTTTTTTACTTTTCCTAACTCCTTAAGTATATCAGGCACTACCTCGTATATTCTCCATACTGTATTTACAAGCGGATCATCTGCCATGTGCTTTTTACTGAACTCCATTTGTGCAGTAAACCGTGGGTCTGTTTTGCGCAGCACGGCATGCCCGTAGCCGGGAACCACTTTACCTTCTCCCAAAGTTTTCTTTACGTACTTTTTTATTTGCTCTTTGGTTGGCAGTTTTACAGCAAGCTCTTCCCGCATCTCAAAAATCCATTTGATCACTTCCTGGTTTGCCAAACCATGTAAAGGCCCTGCAAGCCCGTTCATACCCGCCGCCAAGCTTAAATAAGGATCACTGAGCGCTGAACCTACCAGGTGTGTAGTATGTGCTGATACATTTCCTCCTTCATGGTCTGCGTGTATTGTCATGTACAGGCGCATCAGCTCTTTAAAACTTTCATCTTCAAAGCCCAGCATATGGGCAAAATTTCCAGACCAATCCAGCAAGCCATCCGGCTGAATATGTTTTTCATCTTTATACTTACGACGATATATATAGGCGGCCACACGGGGTAACCGTGCTATCAGCGTCATGGCATCATCAAATGTCGCATCCCAATAGTCCTTTTTATTCATCCCTTCGGCATACTTTTTCGCAAAAATGCTTTCATTTTGAAGTGCCATAATAGCTACTACAAATTGCGTCATGGGGTGAGATGACTTGGGCACCGCTTCAATAGCATCAAACACATAATTGGGTACATGAGAACGACGCTGCCAGGAATTGGTTACATCCAGCACATCCTGTTCTGTTGGTAACTCCCCTATCAGCATCAGGTAAAACAAACCTTCGGGCAAGGGTTCTGTTCCCCCAGGTGCTTTAGGCAATTTTTTCTGTAATTCAGGAATGGAATACCCCCTGAAACGTATCCCCTCTTTTGCATCCAGTAATGAAGTTTCTGTAACCAACCCTGTTATGCCCCTCATTCCCTGGTATATCTGGCTAAGCACCACCTCGCCTATTTTCTTATTTCCGTGTTTCTTTAAAATGTCTTTTATTTCCGCGGATTGCTCATCGGCTCTAGCTTTAAACCGTTCTTTTAATGTGGCCATATTGAAAAATTTACATTTTTATCCTTTTAATCCTCAAGGGTAGCTGATGGCGCTAAAGTTAGCCAAAAACATTGTTACAAGCCCTAAAAAAACAGGAAGTTTCAGGTTAATTTACATTAAAATGATATTTGCCAACAAAGGTTTACTTTGGAGCTTTGCGGTAAAGATAGTAGGTGAGTATACCAAAAAGTACATTGGGTATCCAGGCTGCAAGAATTGGCGGAAGATTTCCCTTTACACTGAAGATAGTTGAAAAGCGGTCTAAAAGAATGAACAGGGCGGCAATGGCAAAGCCGGCAGCAAGATGTATACCACTGCCTCCACGAATTTTTCTGGAAGCCAGTATAGCGCCTATAAGTGTAAGTATCAAAACAGTTACAGGCGTAGCATCTCTCCTGTATAATTCCACCTCAAGGTCGTTAATGCCTTCAGAGCCCCGTAATTTTTCCATATTAACCATTTGATTAAGCTCACGTGTGCTCAACCTGGATTTTACATATTCATCGCGTCTCAGATCTACCGGTGCAAACTTTAAATCTATACGCCGCACCGTATCTTGTTTAACATCTTCGTGAAGCCCGTTGATATGCCTTTCAATTACACCTGACAGTTTCCATTTCTTATCTTTTGGCTCCCACTCAATTTTATCAGCTCTTAAATTATATATTACCTGGTTGCCCTTAAGCCTGTCCATAAAAAAGCCATTGCCACTCTTTGCAGTAGTATCATAATACCGTATGCCGCAATACGAATTGGAATCTATCCGCATGTAAATATTATTATTGGCAGATGACATGCCCGGGGCTTTTACATATTTAAGCTCAAATGCAGTTCGTATTTCATTGGCGCGGGGAACCAGCTTCCTGTTGCCTATCCAGAGCAATAATGATAAAAGAATGCCCCCGATTATATACGGTTTAAGCAAACGGTTAAAGCTGGTGCCACTGGCAAGTATGGCAATAATTTCTGAACGGTTTGCCAGTTTTGATGTAAAAAAAATAACTGCTATAAAAGTAAAAAGCGGGAATAAAAAGGAAACAATAAAGGGAACAAAACCGACATAATAATTTTTCAGCACGAACCCTGCAGAAAGATTTGACCTGGCAAAATCATCCGTTTTTTCGCTGATATCAACCACTACAGAAATAACCGTAAACAGCAGTATGCAGAAAACAAATGTTAAAATGAAATCCTTAAATATATACCAGTCTATTTTTTTCATGCCTGATATTAAGCGCCATTGGCGACAAAAGTAACTTAAAACTCTAACAAGAACTTTCGTAACTTTCTGAAATGAAAAATATTCACAATAGTTTCAGACTCTTAACCCTAATATTTCTCCTGCCTGTAACCACAGCACCTGTTTTTATTAAAGCACAGGATAATAACCACGACCTGTATGAACGGCAATTTTTTATTGAGGGAGATGACACTCTTTTTTGCCGCATACTTTCTCCTTTGCATTTTTCTCCTGAAAAGAAATATCCCTTAATTGTAGTATTACACGGCTCCGGGGAACGGGGAAACGATAATGATGCGCAACTAAAATGGGGAAGCGATCTTTTTCTTGATTCTGCCAACCGGGAAAAATTTCCGGCTATCGTGGTATTTCCGCAATGCCCGGCAGATTCATCATGGAGTGTAAGAGTACGACCTAAAAATCCTGATTCCGCCGGTATCAGGTTCCCGATGGATGTTGCTCCTACAAAACCATTGCGCATGGTAATGAACTTTATTGATACGCTTGCAAAAGGCGGCACCGTTGATCCTAAACGAATTTATATTGGCGGCTTATCAATGGGAGGCTTTGGCACTTTCGAAATATTATGGCGTAAACCTCATTTATTTGCCGCGGCATTTCCTATATGCGGGGGCGGTAACCCTGCCGGCGCAAAAATATACGGAAGAAATTTTCCGATATGGGTATTTCATGGAACTGATGACGATGCAGTACCGGTTAATAATTCACGCATTATGGTTGAGGCTTTGAAAGCGGCTAAAGCAAAAGTAAAATACACGGAATACCCCGGCGTAAAACATGATAGCTGGAAGAATGCTTTTGCAGAACCGGAGTTTTTGCCATGGCTGTTTGGGCAGAAGAGATAATGTGGGAATGTGGAGATTTGAAAATTTGAAAATATGGAAGTGTGAGAATGGGGAAGTGTGGAAATGGGGAATGTGAGAATGGGGGAATGGTATTAGTTATAAAACAGCTTAGATGATAAATGCGGTAATGGAATTTTTGTTTGAGTTTTTTATCCGGTTCTTTTTTGTTTTTCCTGGTGCATTTATTTGTTGGATGTTTAAAAGTTTTAAGGGTTCGTATAAAAAGGTGCTGGAGAATTCAGATTGGGAAATAAATGCATTGACTGGGATAGCTGTAACAGGCGGAATTATACTTTTAATTGTAAATGTTTGATATTTTATTGCTTTAGATATAAGCTAATCTCTTTTCCTGGGCAGCTTAATTGTTCCTGCTGCTAAATTTATGACAAGGATTACTTGTGCAGCTAAAAATACCAGAAATATCAGCGCTATAATTTTAGTATAGCTCGAAAATGCTTTAAATGAATTCCATTCACTATAATCATAATACCTTTTGGGGGTTGGATCTATGGGATAATTATTATCAATAAGCGATGAGAAAGCAAAAATCAGCAACATAATTATTGTAAGTAACGTATGAAGCCAAGTAAGTTTTAGTGAGTAAATAATTTTTTTACAAAAGAAATAGATTGCCCAGATAAAAAAGGGTATCACCGCTAATAATCCCAGGAAATGAGAAAAAGCTATTACAAAATAGGTATCGTGCAGGTGAAAATCAAGGGTATTTCTTTTATCAGAAAACAAAGAAAACAACGCAAATAATAATCCCGTAATTAAAAGTAAGTTATACGGCTGTTGTTTTATCCGCAGTATATTATTCAATGATGACATTTTGAACAAACAATTTCAAATCTCAAATTTCAAATCAAAAATTCTACAGCCTTTGCTTAAACCTCACTACACTCTCCTTCATCCAACTGGTAAAATCACCTGCTTCAATATGCTTACGAGCTTCGGTAACCACATGCAGGTAAAATGCAAGGTTTTGAATACTGGCAATCGTTAATCCCAATATCTCCTTCGACTTCATTAGATGCCTGAGATAGGCTTTACTATAATAATTACTGGTTTCGCAGGCTATGCCATCATCTATCGGCGAATAATCTTTCTCCCACTTTTTATTATCAATATTAATTACGCCGTTCGATGTAAACAGCATAGCATTTCTTCCATTCCGGGTAGGCATCACACAGTCAAACATATCAATACCCAGCGCTATACATTCCAGTATATTCCAGGGCGTGCCAACACCCATCAGGTAGCGCGGCTTTTGCACTGGGAGATTATCGCAACACAGCCCGCACAAGTCATACATCATTTCTTCAGGCTCACCTACGCTCAACCCGCCAATAGCATTGCCAGTAGCATTTTTACTGCTGATATATTCACACGACATTTTCCTGAGATCGTGGTATGTTCCGCCTTGTACTATAGGAAAAAGATTTTGGGTATGTTCGTATTTTGAGGAAGTTATTTCAATACGGTTAAAGCTCCTGTCGAGCCAGCGGTGGGTTAAATGCATGGATCTTTCAGCATATTTATAATCACTTGGATAAGGGGGGCATTCATCAAATGCCATAATAATGTCTGCCCCAATGCTTCTTTGTATATCCATCACCGTTTCCGGGCTGAACAGGTGCCGGCTTCCGTCAATATGGCTTTGAAACACAACCCCTTCTTCCTGTATTTTCCGTGTGCCCGACAAAGAAAAAACCTGGTAGCCGCCACTATCCGTAAGGATCGGCCTGTTCCAGTTCATAAATTGGTGCAATCCACCGGCGCTTTCCAGTATGCCCGTACCGGGGCGCAGGTACAGGTGATAGGTATTCCCCAGGATTATCTTTGCGTTCACTTCATCCTTCAACTGCTGCTGGGTAACTGCCTTTACGCTGCCTGCCGTGCCCACAGGCATAAATATCGGCGTAGGTATACTGCCATGGTCTGTAGTAATAATACCTGCTCTTGCTTTCGACTGACTATCTGTGGTTTTTAGCTCAAACTGAAGTGCCGCCATTTTTTCAACAATTTTTCACATTACAATTAAATCCATATTATCAAATCCTTGTATTTCTTACCTTCGCCGCCATGATTGAAAATTTGGACTGGCGTGTAATTATCTTCGGAGCTTTCTGTCTTTTTGCCCTTATCCAGATCATTTATTACCTGTATTTTTTCAGAAGGGTTGCTTTTTACAACCTTGGTCCTGAGGGATTATATCACCAGCAACCTGTTTCAGTAATAATATGCGCCCGCGATGAAGCCGCAAATTTAGCTAAAAATCTTCCCGGTGTATTAGTGCAGGAATATTCAGATAAACAGGAGCTTGTTTTGGTGAATGACAATTCTGTAGATGAAACAAAATACCTGGTTGAAGCCCTGCAAAAAGATTTTCCGCAGCTTACTACCCTTGAGTTAAAGCAGGAAGCAAAATTTATTACCGGCAAAAAATTCCCTTTATCAATGGGCATAAAATCGGCTAAGTATGATACGGTACTGCTGACCGACGCTGACTGCATTCCTGTTTCAGAATTCTGGATGCAAAAGATGATGTCCCGTTTTCAGCATGGCGCCGAAATTGTACTCGGTTACGGCGCTTATCATAAAAGAAAGGGGTTACTCAATAAAATCATCCGGTTCGAGACTTTTCATAGCGGGCTGCAATATTTCTCTTACGCGCTGGCCGGTATTCCATATATGGGCACGGGCAGAAACCTTGCTTATAAAAAAGCTGTATTTCTTAGAAATAAAGGATTTTCAGCACATAATCATTTACCCGGTGGAGATGATGACCTTTTTATTAATGCAGCCGCAACGGCAACCAATACGGAAGTTGTAATTGATAAGGATGCATTTACGCTTTCTGAGCCTAAAACTACCTGGAGCGAATGGATGAAGCAGAAAAAAAGGCATTTTACCACTTCTAAATATTATAAAGGTAAACATAAGTTTCTGCTGGGATTATATGCGTTCTCGCATTTCATGTTCTACCCGTTATGCATAGCTGCAGCCATTTTCTATAGTTGGCCATTGGCCTTAGGTGTTTTTGCACTACGTTTAATCGTACAGGGTATAATCCTGTATAAAGCCATGGAAAAACTGAATGAAGCTGATCTTTGGAAATGGTTTTGGGCATTTGATATTTTAATGTTTGTGTATTACTTCATCTTCACCCCCGCATTATGGAAGAAACCGCAGGCAAACTGGAAATAATCACAAGGTTTTTTACAGATTTTTCTGAAAAACAGCTTGAGCAACTGGCATTGCTTGAACCGCTCTACAAAGAATGGAATGAAAAGATCAATGTTATCTCCCGCAAAGACATTGATTCATTGTACGAAAAGCATGTATTGCATTCACTTTCCATAGCCGCCTTATTTGATTTTCCTCCCGGGCTTGACATTGTTGACCTTGGAACCGGCGGCGGATTTCCGGGTATCCCATTAGCCATTATGTTTCCCGGGGTTAATTTTTTACTGGTCGATTCCATAGGTAAAAAATTAAAAGTTGTAAATGAAGTTGCCGCCGCGCTGCAGCTTACTAATATTAAAACCCGTCATACAAGAGTGGAAGAAATTACTGATAAGAAATTTGATTTTGTAGTAAGCCGTGCCGTTGCCCCCCTGGCAGATCTGTGGCGATGGAGTAAGCCGCTCTTAAAAAAAGAAAGAAAAATGGAGGAGTTTAAGAATGGGTTAATTTGTTTAAAAGGAGGCGATCTGACGGTGGAAATTGAACAAAGTGGATTAAAGCCCCACACCTGGCAACTAAGAGATGTATTTGACCAGGATTTTTTTACAGAAAAATACCTCTTATATGTTCCGGTTTAAGACACAGATAACTATTTTTTTATATTTAGCAGGATAGTTAAGTTTGTTGAAAATACAAATTGATTGCTTAGGAGGCTGCCAATAGTGTTTCTGTACGGCATGATGTGCTTTTGTGCATCAGCAAAAAACAACGATATAATTGATGTTACCCGCATTCAACACTATGATACTATATTAAAAAAGCTTCTTTATTTTATTGATTATTCCAAAAAGTATACTATCGATGATATAAACGATACCCTTTTTTCTTATACTGCCAATACATCTCCTTTCAACCAAAAAAAACTTGATGCAAATTATTTCATTAAACTAACACTTGCCAATACCGGACAGCAGGACAGTTTTCTTCTTTATACCGGAAAAGCGCAGCGTTACAAAATGTATATGTGCGACAGCACAGGGAAAAAAATATTATTGAAGAACCAGGTAACTAAGTTCTCTCCGGGTTTATTCACTAATATTCCTTATGCTCAAATAGCATTAAAAAAAGGGGAACAAAAGGTATTTTACATCGCTTTGGAAATCAATTTTTACAATTGGTATCTTTTTGACCCGGTAATTCTCCGAACAGCAGATCATGCATATTTTTCCTTCTTACACCTGCTGCAGCCAAGCCGTATATATATGGCTATTACCATATTTTTTATGGGGATAATGTTCTGCATGTTCGCTTACACTTTTGCACTGTTCATCCGGAATCCCCTATGGGAATATTTACATTATTCAGTTGCCATTTTTATTTTCATGGTATATTTTGGTTTGCGGCTGTTGAACATATTTCACTTTGGATCATTATACTTCTTATTTTATGACCTGCGTTACCAGGGTTTGCAACTATTGGGGCATATGCTTATCCTGCTGTTTATTCTTTCGTTTTTAAAAACAAAAGAAAAAATGCCTGCATTTCACAAACAGGTAAAAGCGCTTATTTATCTGCAGCTTATTTTTTTGGTGGTCAACCTGCCATTAACTTATACCAATACCTATAATTATGCTGCAAACATTGCTTTCGATATTATGCGGGTTTTGGGGTTATTGTATTCCATATATGTTTCCATTTACCTGATTGCAAAAAACAAGAAAAAAGAAGCCCGTTACCTTGGTGCAGGTTCGTTGCTCTCTATTTTTATGGCATGCCTGGCCTTATATGTTGACCGTTGGGGAAATTTTGATGAGCTATTACTCAGGTATTCCGGCATCTCTGTGCTGATATTTATGGCAGGCGTAATGTCGCAGATGACATTATTCCTGCTGGCATTAAGCTACAGGCTTAGAATGCAGGAAGCCAACAGGATACGGGCAGTTGAGCAATTACAATTGGAAAATGATCGTAAGGAATTAGAAAAATACAAGGCTATTATTGATGCAAGGGATAGTGAACGGACACGCATTTCGCAGGAAATTCATGATGATATTGGCTCCGGACTTACTTCAATAAGGTTACTGAGTGAAATTGCCAAAGTAAAAAATAGTGAGAGTGATAAAAAAGAGCTGGAAAAAATTTCTGCTACTTCAAATGTTTTGATGGATAAGATGAACGAGATCATCTGGACTTTAAATTCAAGAAATGATACATTACTAAATCTTATTACATATCTGCGGCACCAGATTGTGGAATTTTTTGAGCCGTCAAATATTATACTCGAAATAAATTTGCCCGAAAACGTTCACGATGCTCCTTTAAGTGGAAATGTAAGAAGGAATATTATTCTTTCTGTTAAAGAAGCGCTTCATAATATAGTAAAACATTCACAGGCATCGTTAGTAAGTGTTAATTTTTCTTTTGACAAAGTTTTTATTATTTCTATAAAAGACAATGGTGTGGGTTTTCTACATGATAAAATTACCGACCACACTAATGGATTGAGAAACATGAAAGAGCGCCTCACCTCTATCGGGGGTTCATGTAGTATTTCGAGCAACGGGGGTACAAATATTGAACTTATTATCCCTTTAAACACGTACCCGGTTTAGGGTAAGAGAATTCTACCTTATATACTTTAGATTTGCATTTTGTACATGGTGATGGAGAATATTTCAGTTTGTATAGTAGAAGATAACAATGATATCCGCCAGGCGTTAGAACAGATCATCATGATGGCTGACGGGTATCGCTTTTGTGGCTCCTTTATAAGCGCTGAAGCCGCTATTGTGGGTATACCCAAAGTAATGCCTGATGTTGTATTAATGGATATTAATCTTGGTGGAATGAGTGGTATTGATTGTGTAAGAGAGTTGAAGCCAAGATATCCTGATATATTATTTATGATGTGTACAGTATATGAGGAGGATGAAAAAATTTTTGAAGCATTGGCCGCTGGAGCAAATGGTTACATCCTCAAAAAAACGGCACCGGGTAAATTACTCGAAGCCATTCGTGAATTAGCAGAAGGCGGAGCACCTATGAGCAGCCAGATAGCGCGTAAAGTGGTTGCTGCTTTCCAGGAAAAAAATACGCACTCAACAGGAGTATTGGATGCGCTCTCCAACCGTGAGCATGAGATACTGGAATTACTGGCCAAAGGCATGTTGTATAAAGAAATTTCCACTAAGCTGGGCATCGCGCAGGAAACAGTTAGAAAACACGTTTACCACATTTACGAGAAGTTGCATGTAACCAATCGTGTGGAAGCAGTAAATAAGTATTTTGGACGGTAAATATATAATGAAACCTGACCTTGATTAATTTTTACGGGGCTGCCTTGAGGCAGCCTTTTTATTTGTAAAAAATTGTTTGGGAATTGACGCATTTTAGAAATGCAGGTGCTGCTTGTTATTTTTCCGCTACATAAAAAAGGTCAAAACAACTATCGCCCGCTTCTTTTATAAAATAATCTTCATGGGTAATACCTGTTGTAAGGTTTTCATTCTGCTTCAGTAATTTCTTCCTGTTCATCCTGTTTAAAATATCATAAGGAATTTGCAGCAATTGACGCGGTAGCCTGTACTGAAGATTAAAAATATCAAAGCGTGTAATTCTTCTTACAGATTCTTTATTTTTTTGATAATAATCCATGATGGTTTGATTACCAAAAACGCCAAGTGCTTTAACACTGCTGAAATGGCGGCTCAATAACTGCTTCAGCTCTTCTACAGTATATTCACGCACATGCCAGGGATTTCTTGTAATAGACATTTTCTTATTTGGCGTAGTTACGATAAGCTTTCCACCCTTTTTCAGCACCCGGTTAATCTCTTTCAAAAATTCATTGTCTTTTGGAATATGCTCAATCACCTGGAAAGTGATCACAAAATCAAAAGTATCAGAAGGTACATCTGTTAACGGTGGAATATTCATTTGTATAAACCGTACATTATTATTTTTGAAGGCATCGGAATGAATAATATCCGTTTCAAACTTATCTATTGTTACAAACTCATCCGTATGAGGTGCTATTATTTCAACACCATAACCGCTGCCCGTACCTATTTCCAGCACTTTGCCTGAAATCAGTTTTGCGGCTTCAAGATAAGCAAGCAACGACCGCTGGTATACATAATTATCCGAATGATCATTCTGAGATACTCTTTCTGCTGTTTGTAATATTTTCATATTTATCAGTAAACGCTCTTATACAGAGCATTTGAGTTGCGAAGATAATAAGCTATATGTGTTCGAAACCGAAATTATTAATAATCACAGGTCTAAAAGGTATACTACGGTTGCATTCATTTCCTGAAATAATGGTCAGCAATAATCGAAACAGGTAATCCAATCGCGAACATAAGCATTATACTGCCCGTAAAAATATTATTCATTGTAAGAACAGGGGGTCTTCCGAAAGTAACCGGCAGCACAATAATATTCATAAACAACCATACAAATAAGCCATAGATTACTGCACTTGCAATAATATTTTTTTGGAGAAATTTAAAGCGTGGATACAATAAGAAATAAAGCATTACCCAGCAGAGAGCTATAAAATAGTGCAACAATAGCCCCAATACTGCCGTTTCAGCGCCCCCATTAAAAGCATCTTTGCCGGCTATTCCGCTGGCTATGCCCTGAAATATTTGTAATACTGTTGTTTTATTTAATATCCATGCATATACCATAATAGCAGCAAGCGCATCAGCCGTACCTGCAATAATCCAGGTAAGTAATATTGGTTTAAAAGGCAGTTTCATATAATGTGCTCAGTTAACCTGTCTGCATCTTAAAGTTATAAACTTAATCTTATAATCCTTCTGTTGTAACTTTGCCGGGTGAAACAACATTACCCTGTAATTCTCTTTGACGGTGTATGCAACCTTTGCAATAATAGCGTACAGTTTGTTATTAAAAAAGATAGGAAGAAACACTTCTATTTTACAGCATTGCAAAGTAATGCAGGGCAACAACTCCTGAAACAACATCACTTATCTCCTGATAAATTTGATTCTTTTGTTTTGATTGAAAACAACAAGGCCTATACAAGAAGCACAGCGGCTTTGCGTGTAGTAAAAAGGTTGAGCGGGACATGGCCTTTATTGTATATATTCATCATCGTTCCTTCTTTTATACGAAATGCCATATACGATTGGGTAGCGAAAAACAGGTATAAATGGTTTGGCAAATCTGATAGTTGTATGATGCCTACGCCGGAGTTAAATGCAAGGTTCCTGCATTAATTATTTCTCACTTTTTCTAATATTTTCTGGTAGCGCTTTTCATTTAAGCTACGGGATATCAGGGCAATAATGAAGCCTAAAACCATACCTACTCCCACTATAAGCGCTATTTTATAATTATCCTGCGCTATGGGAATAATACTGATGCCACCCATAAAAATGATGATAAAGAAAGACGACAGGCATACTACAAAACTCCAGGCCAACGTATATATGAGGTAGTATTTAGTTTTAGATCCCTGGCGTTGCTCTTTCCAGAAGTCAACAAATCTTAGATCGTCTTTTGTAACCAGCTTGCTCACTTTTATCTTTTTGAAATATCCGGGAAATTGGTTGAAATATTTAACAGAAGCTTTTTATTCGCTCATCATTTCTCTTACCGCTTTAATAATATCTTCTGCATTAGGCTTGGTGAAATAGTCGCCATCTGACCCATAGGCAGGACGGCTTGCCTGGGCAGTTATTGTTCTCGGGGCTACATCAAGCCAGCGATAACCACTTTGTTCTTCCATCACCTTATTGAACATATATGCGGCAGTACCGCCAGGCATATCTTCATCAGTAAAAATTATCCTGTTTGTTTTCTTTAATGATTCAATAATGACATGATTGATATCAAAGGGCAATAATGTTTGTACATCTATAATCTCGCAATGAATATTCATATCTTCAAGTACTGCCGCGGCTTCCTGCGCTACGCGCAACGTAGCGCCATAAGATACAATAGTAATATCATCGCCCTCTTTTATTATTTCAGGTATCCCTAACGCAACACGAAAATCTAATAAATTAGAAGGCAGCCTTTCTTTCAGCCGGTAAGCATTCAAACATTCTACCATTACTGCCGGGTCATTTACCTCCAGCAACGTATTATACATACCCGCCGCCTGCACCATATTTCTTGGCACACATATATGAAAGCCTCTCAGCGCATTTATAAGCACTGCCATCGGAGAGCCACTATGCCAGATACCTTCGAGCCTGTGTCCGCGTGTGCGAATAATTAACGGGCATCCCTGTTTTCCTTTTGTCCGATAGTGTAAACAGGCTACATCATCGCTCAATGGTTCCAATCCATACAGCATATAATCTACATACTGAATTTCAGCAATTGGGCGTAAGCCACGCATTGCCAATCCTATCGCCTGCCCAACAATAGTAAGTTCTCTTATACCTGTATCAAAAATTCTTTGTGAACCATGTTTTTGCTGCAAACCAGCAAATCCCTGGTTTACATCACCAATAGACCCAAGATCTTCACCAAACGCCAGTACCCTGGGGTTATGCTTAAATAACTCATCAAAATATTTATTCAATACCAGGTAACCATTTATAGCTGGTGCATTATCATCATAAACTGCAGGTACCGCGTGAACATTAGCAAGACTTTTAGTGCCCTCATTGTACAGATGCGATCTGTATAAATGACTTTGTTCAGCGTATAATTCGTTATAGTATTTTTTTACTTCTTCGGAGCTGCTGAAATTAACACCGGTTGCCAGTGCTTTCAGGATATCTTTACGCAGCGGCTCACGGTTTTGCTGTAAAACTTTTATGGCTTTTTGTATACGCGGCAGCTGTGTTGTTTCATTTTCGGTAATGGATTGCAGCACCGAAACTGTTTGATTTACTATAGCCCGCAACGGAGTTATATATTTATTCCAGGCAATTTCCCTGCTTTGTTTTACAAATGCCTTCGCTCCTATTTCTATTGCATTCAATTCTTCTTCATCAGCCAGGGCATTCGCCAAAATCCATTCTCTCATTTTTTTATTGCAATCCCATTCCCGCTCCCACTCCAGTCTTTCCTGCGATTTATACCGCTCATGGCTACCCGAAGTAGAATGCCCCTGCGGCTGCGTCACATCTTCTACATGAAAAACAGCAGCAGTATGTGTTTCCCTTATTTTTTGAATACCCTGTTCAAACACTTCACACATTCCTGCATAATCCCAGCACTTTACTTTATATATATCAATGCCATCGGTATTATTTTTTTTCTGGAAACCTTTTAAAGCATCAGATATCGAACCTTTTACGATCTGTTCTCCTGAGGGAACCGAAATACCGTAAGCATCATCCCAGATAAAAATTGCTAAGGGAATCTGCATTACTCCCGCAGCGTTAATAGCTTCCCAGAAATGACCTTCTGCCGTTGACGCGTCACCAATGGTACAAAAACAAATTTCATTACCGTTGTTAGATAATGTTTTAAACTGGTGCAGCAATTCAATATCCCTGAAAACTTTAGATGCAAAAGCTAAACCAACGGCCCGCGGCATTTGTCCTGCTGTGGGCGCAATGCCATTGGTAAAGTTTTTAAGATTAACGAGGTCGCGTATCTCGCCATTTTTATCCATAAACGCTGAAGAAAAATGCGCGTTCATTTGCCTGCCGGCGCTATGAGGTTCGTCCGTTTCATCAGGGTTGGCATACAACTGCGAAAAAAATTCTTCAATTGTGGCAACGCCAGTGGCGAATGCTATAGTTTGATCACGGTAATATCCGGCGTAAAAATCGCCGGGTTTAAAGAATTTGGATAATGCGACCTGCGGCACTTCCTTTCCATCTCCAAAAATGCCAAATTTAGCTTTGCCGGTAAGTACTTCCTTACGACCGAGCAAACTGGCTTCCCTGCTTTCGCAAGCCTGTTTATAATCATCCATAACTTCCTGCCGAAAACGTTCGAAGGAAAGTTTTTCTTCAGATATGGTATCGTGGGAAATGGTTTGCTCCATATTCACAAAAATACCCGAAAAATATTTAAATGGCCTTTGTTAATATAGCAGGAACTGAAATATGTGCACATGTTGTTTAATTAGGTGGGAAATACAATTTCAGCTTATATTTGCGCCACTTTAAAAATTGCAAATATGGCAAATACAGCAGATATCAGCAGGGGAATGATCCTGAAATTAGATGGAAGCCTTTACAGTGTAGTAGAATTTGGTGAAAATAAAACTGCCAGGGCCGCTGCTAAAGTGTGGGCTAAACTAAAGGGTGTTGATAATAACCGTAGCATAGAAAAGACCTGGAACTCAGGCGATACCATTTATCCTGTGCGTGTTGAAAAAAAGTCTTTCCAGTTTTTATATAAAGATGATTCAGGATATAATTTCATGGATAATGAAACCTTTGAGCAGATTGCCATTGCTGAACAGCTTGTAGATGCTCCCCAATTTTTAAAAGAAGGCCAGGAAGTGGGTGTTTTGATCAACACCGAAACTGAACTGCCCATGAATGTTGAATTACCTGACAAAATTGTAGTATTGGTTACCTACAGCGAACCAGGCGTTAAAGGCGATACAGCTACCCGTACCTTAAAAGCCGCCACCGTTGAAACCGGTGCTACCGTAATGGTTCCTTTGTTTGTAAATGAAGGCGAATTGATACGCATCAATACAAAAACAGGCGAATACGTTGAAAGAGTAAAAAACTGATTTGGATAGAATTACCCTGAATTACTATCTTAGCCGTCAGTTTCCGATTAAATTCGGGCAAAACTTAAACAAAACCACATGGATTTTAAACAAATTCAGGAGTTGATAAAAATTATCAACAAATCCAATATTGGCGAAATAACCCTTGAGGAAAAAGATTTTAAAATTACCATCAAGCAGAAAGAAGACCATATTACCCAGGTCGTATCTGCTCCTTCTGCAGCATTACCAACATATGAAGCGGCAGCCAGACCGGCAGGAGCGCAGGAGCCCACAGCGGAAAAAGCCAAACCTGCTGCTGAACCCAAAGCTGAAAATCTCATAGCTATTAAAAGCCCGATGATTGGTACTTTTTACAGGCGCCCATCGCCCGACAAGCCGATTTTTGCGGAAGTTGGCGATGATGTAACGCCCGGTAAAATAGTTTGCATTATTGAGGCAATGAAATTATTTAATGAAATAGAAAGTGAGGTGAGCGGCAAAATAGTTAAGATACTGGTAGATGATGCCAGCCCTGTTGAGTACGACCAGCCGTTATTCCTCGTAGAACCTAATTAATTTGAAAATGTGAAAATGTGTTAATTTGAAAATGAGTAAACCTCATTTAAATTTTTACATATTTTTTTAAGTTTTCAAATTCCTGAATTTTCAAATTGACTACATGTTCAAAAAAATACTGATTGCAAATCGTGGCGAAATTGCATTGCGTATTATACGCACCTGCAGGGAAATGGGCATCAAAACCGTTGCCGTTTATTCCACCGCCGACAAAGACAGCCTGCATGTAAAGTTTGCTGACGAGGCGGTTTGTATTGGTCGCCCTCAAAGTGCAGATTCTTATTTGAACATACCGCACCTGATGTCTGCCGCTGAAATTACCAATGCAGATGCTATACATCCCGGGTATGGTTTTTTGGCCGAGAATGCAAGATTTGCCAGGATATGCGGTGAGCATGGTATAAAATTTATTGGACCTACTCCTGATATGATCAACGCGATGGGCGATAAGATCACCGCGAAAGAAACAATGATCAAAGCCGGCGTGCCTGTAGTACCTGGTGGTGAAGGCTTACTGGGAAGTGTGGATGAAGCTAAAGGCCTTGCAAAAGAAATTGGTTACCCCGTTATATTGAAAGCAACAGCCGGCGGCGGCGGTAAGGGTATGCGTGTGGTTTGGGAAGAAAGTGAGATGGAAAAAGCGTACAGCACCGCTAAGGCAGAGGCTGGTGCATCGTTTAAAAATGACGGGGTGTATATGGAAAAGTTTGTGGAAGAACCTCGCCATATAGAAATACAAATTGCGGGTGACCGTTACGGTAAGGTTTGCCACATGAGCGAAAGAGATTGTTCCATTCAACGCCGCCATCAAAAGCTGGTCGAAGAATCTCCTTCTCCATTTATGACCAATGATCTTCGTGAGAAAATGGGAGAAGCAGCAGTTAAAGCAGCATCTGCTATTAATTATGAAAGCGTTGGCACAATAGAATTCCTGGTTGACAAGCACAGGAATTTTTATTTTATGGAGATGAATACGCGTATCCAGGTAGAACATTGTGTAACAGAAGAAGTGACCAATTTTGATCTTATTAAAGAACAGATAAAAATAGCATCAGGCGAATCTATTTCAGGCAGAAATTATTACCCTGAAATGCATGCTATTGAATGCCGTATTAATGCTGAAGATCCTTATAATGACTTCAGACCATCACCCGGAAAAATAACGGTATTGCACCAACCGGGTGGGCATGGCGTGAGAATTGACTCGCATACTTATGCCGGCTATATTATTCCGCCATACTATGATTCCATGATCGCTAAAATTATCGCTGTTGCCCGCACAAGGGAAGAAGCTATAAATACCATGAGCCGCGCCCTCAGTGAATATGTGATTGAAGGTGTAAAAACCACTATTCCTTTTCACCAGCAACTTATGCGTAATGAAGATTTTATAAAAGGCAACTTTACCACGAAGTTCCTTGAAAGTTTTACTATGTTGTAGCCACTGCTATCTGTCTTGACTATCCCCCGCTATGCGGGGGATTTTTATTTCTGTCACTTAGGTGTTTGACTTTATTGTCCAACTGATCGCCTTTTATAAAGCAACAAACTAACACCATACAAGTTACATTTTTGTATGCAGGCATATCCTGGCTTCGTAAAGAATGTAAAATCAATTATTACTTATCGCAATCCGTATTGTATCACCTTTTTTCTTTCTCCTATCTGCTGACGCCACATCGCGTAATACAATCCTTTTTCGCTGAGCAGATTTTCATGTGTGCCGGTTTCAACAACATCACCTTTTTCAAGCACGTATATTCTATCCGCGTGCATAATGGTTGACAGCCTGTGCGCAATGAGTATCGTTATTTGTGAACCCGTTGAGGAAATATCACGGATGGTATCTGTAATTTCTTCCTCCGTTAAAGAATCCAGCGCTGAGGTTGCTTCATCAAACAATAATAATTTGGGCTTACGCAGCAAGGCTCTTGCAATAGATAAACGTTGCTTTTCTCCTCCGGAGAGCTTTAATCCGCCTTCTCCAATCATGGTATCCAACCCTTTTTCAGCCCTTGCCAGTAAATTCTGGCAGGATGCTTTTTGCAGCGCGTCCATCACATCTTCTACAGTTGCAGAAGGATTTACGAATAGCAGGTTTTCTTTGATAGTCCCGCTAAAGAGATTGGTATCCTGCGTTACAAAACCTATTTGTTTTCTTAAATCATCAAAACGGATCTTTGTTTCATCAAGCCCGTTGTATAATATTTTGCCCTGCTCCGGCCGGTATAAACCCACAAGTAATTTCATTAAAGTAGATTTACCGCTTCCGCTTGGCCCAACAAATGCTATGGTTTCCCCTATCTTAACATTAAAGCTGATATTATTAATGGCTTTTTGCGCGGCGGTTTTATGTTTAAAGGCAACCTGTTGAAAAGACAATGTTTCAATATCGCCCAGGTGTTGTGGATTTGATGGATCGAGCTCCGGCGTTTTCTTCATCAGATCATCAAAATTATTCAATGATGCTTCTGCTTCACGGTAAGAAAGAATGATATTCCCGATTTCCTGCAATGGGCCGAAAACAAAGAAAGAAAAGATCTGCATGGTAACCAGTTGTCCTGCATCCATCTGGCGTCCGTATATCAACCACATCAAAATAAACAATATAACCTGGCGGAGTGTGTTCACAAAAGTGCCCTGTATAAAGCTTATGCTTCTTATTCGCTTTACTTTGGTTAATTCAAGCCCGAGTATTTTGTAGGTATTCTTGTTTAAACGTTCTACTTCCTGTGTTGTAAGCCCAAGGCTTTTTACCAGCTCAATATTGCGCAGTGATTCGGTTGTAGAGCCGGCAAGCGCTGTTGTTTGCCCAACAATATTTTTTTGAATGAGTTTTATTTTTTTACTCAGGAAATTAGTGATAACCGTTAATAATAAAATACCGACCACATAGGTTATCGGAATACTCCAGTGTATATACAACGCGGCATAAAAAAATACAAACACAATACCTACTATAACGCCAAACAGAATGTTGATGAAGTTTATCATAAACCTTTCTACATCTGCCCTCACTTTGGTAAGCACAGAAAGTGTTTCACCGCTACGCTGATCTTCAAACTGGTGATAAGGCAATTTCATGGCATGCTGCAATCCGTCTGTAAAAACCTTAGCGCCAAATTTTTGTATGATAACATTCAAAAAATAATCCTGGAAGTTCTTGGCAATACGGCTGATCATGGCTATTGTAATAGAAGCCAGTAAAAGCCATACCACACCATACATGCTGTCTGCCTTTCCATTTTTATTAATGAAATTCTCTTTAAGAAACAGGTAGTCATGCCAATCATAATGCTTATCCGGTGCAGGTAATACCTGTTGCGCATTAGCAAGATTGATAAGCTTGCCAAAAATGATAGGATCAAAAAGAGAAAATCCTGTGTTCATAGCTGATAGCAGCAGCACAAGCGCCACCAGCCATTTGAATGGGTTTAAATACCTGAATAATATTTTCATAAACGAGAGATCAAGTTTCAGAGGAACAAATCCATCAATCAAATTACGTACAAATTCCGGTTTTATGACAGTATGGCTGCTTAGTTCCTTAACTCAAATGGCTGTTGGGCGGCACGCCTGGCAGGAAACCACGAAGCAATTGCAGCGATCAGGAAAACAGTTGCAGCTACAATCACAAAATCCATGAAAACCAGCTTAACAGGATAATAATCAATAATAAACGACGCCCCTTCCAATGGTATCATTTTAAAATTTAACTGTAAGAAGATTAGCAATAATGCGAGCAACATTCCCGCAAATGCACCAATAAAAGCCAGCAATACGCCCTCACTCAAAAAAACGCTCTGTATCCAGCTTTTATCTGCACCCATTGATTGAAGAATCTGTATATCCTTCTGCTTTTCCAAAACAAGCATACTCAGTGCGCCTACCATATTGAACGAAGCTATAATAAGCACCAGGATAAATATGCCGTAGATCACATATTTTTCTACGCGCATTACAGTATAGAGGCTACTGTTCTGCTCATGCCTTGTTTGCACCTGGTATGCCTTGCCCAGCAATTGCTGTATCCTTTTCTTCACAATATTTTCCTCGCCTCCTTTAGTAATCGCAATTTCTGCAGAAGAATATTCATCAGGCTTAAACTGCATAGATTGTTTTACAAAATCGATGTTGGTCAACACATATTTATTGTCAAACTCCTGCTGAACTGCAAATGCACCAAAAGGCATGATATGCCCTTCACTAAAAGCTGACAAAGGATCGCTGGTAATGGTTGCGCCTTTAACCGGCAGGTAAATAACAAGCTTGCCAACACTTCTGTCGCTTAGTACTGCAACAGCATTTTCAATACCCACGCCAAGCACCGCGCCGGGATTTTCAGTATCTCCCAAAAAATATTTTCCCCTCACCATTCCCTGCTCAATACTTGTAACATGTGTATAGCTGGTATCAACTCCTTTAAGATCTACAATAGTGCTGTAATCTTCATTTTGTAACCATGCTTTTTCTTCCGCTGTCAGCGAAATTGTTTTCACACCTTCTACATTTTTAAGAGAATGTATTTGTGCGGGAGTGAGCTCAATTGTTTTTCCTGATGCTGCGGATATTTTTACATCTGTATAAAAAGTAGTGTATAACGATTTTACAAGATCTTCAAAGCCATTAAATGCGCTCCATAATACCAGCAAAGCCGTTGTGGCAAATGCAATAGCCACTACACTCACCCATGCAATAATATTTATAGCATTGGTTGATTTTTTAGCTTTAAAATAACGCCAGGCAAAGTTGAGATACAAGTGTGTATATTTTATGTGGAAGGTTTGTGGTTTGTAGTTTGGGGTTTGTGGTGTAGGGTGGAAGGTGGAAGGTATTCTTACCCTAAGCCTTATACCTTACGCCATTTACCTTATTCCCCGCTTTCTTTCTTTTCGTCTTCTTCCTTTATCTTTTTAAATAATGCTTCCATTTTAAAAACATGTTCAAGCGTATCATCTGCAAAAAACTTCAGTTCGGGTATACGGCGCAGTTGGTGCTTCACCCTTTCTGTTAAAGCTTTTTTAATTTCCCACTGCCTGTCTTCAATCTTTTTCAGCGCAGCTTCCACATCTTTGATCTGGAAAAAGCTAAGATAAATTCTTGCTTCCAGCAGGTCGGGTGTTACTTTTACGGATGAAATGGATACCATTCCTCCATCCATCATTCCAAGCCCCAATCGTTGAAATATTTCGTTAAATTCTTCATACAAAAGCCCGGCTACCTGCTTTTGCCGTTTTCCTTCCATCATATCATTCAGGTTTTGTGGCCGTAAATTTAGTTACTTTGCCGTTTAATTTACGATTAAACACGAATGAAGAAGTTTTCGAGGATTTTTAAATACATAGGCAGGTATTCAGACAAGTTGTTGCTATATTTTATTTTCACCCTGCTGGCTACCGTATTTGGTGTGGTTTCCATTGCAATGCTCACCCCTTTTTTTGATTTGATATTCAGACCTGAAGCTACCGGCAACCAGATTTTGAGTGATAACAAGGTAATAGCTTATATCAACAAAATTCTCTTACATATTATTGAAACAAGAGGAGGAATAGCAGGGCGAATGGCAGCATTAACCGCCATATGTGGCTTTTTAATTGTTGCCATAGTTTTAAAAAATCTATTTCTGTATTTATCCAACCTGCTGTCGGCGCCTATCCGCAGCGCTGTAATAACAGAACTTAGGGCCGATCTGTACGATAAGATACTCCTGCTGCCGGTTGGCTATTTTACCGAAAAGAGAAAGGGAGATATCATGTCGAGAATGACAAACGACATCAGTGAAATAGAAGGCTCTATCGTAGGCACATTAGAGGGACTTATAAAAGACCCCATTACGGTATTGGGATATCTTATATTCCTGGTCATCATCTCTCCGGCGTTATCGCTTTTTTTACTTATTCTATTGCCTGTTACAGGTTTCTTAATCGGCAGAATAAGCAGGAAGCTGAAACGTCAGTCGCAGGATGCCGCTATAAAGCTGGGAGAAAGCTTATCTATTTTAGACGAAACACTTGGAGGCCTTAGAGTGATTAAAGCCTTTATGGCTGAAAAATTATTGCGCAACAAATTCTTTACCATAAACGATGAGCTTTTCAGGCTCAGGAAGAATATGGCTGCGCGGCGTGATTTAGCCAGTCCTTTAACTGAGGTACTGGGAGTGATTGTATTGTGCGTGATATTATATTTTGGCGGACGACTGGTATTGGAAAGCGGCGGCAAAGGTTTGGCTGCAAGCGAACTATTGGCATATATCGCCTCTTTTGCATTGATCATTAACCCGGCTAAAAATATTTCCACGTCGTTTTTTAATATACAAAGGGGTGCCGCCGCATTGGAGCGCGTGGAAGATGTGCTAAATGCAAAGATCACTGTATTAGATAAACCTTCAGGCAAACAACTTGATACATTTAACAGTAAAATAGAACTGCGCAATGTAAGCTTCAGCTATGATGATATTTCCATTCTTAAAAACATTAATCTTATTATTGAAAAAGGAAAAACACTGGCATTGGTTGGCTCTTCCGGCTCTGGCAAATCTACCCTTGCAGATCTTATTCCAAGATTTCACGATGCCACTTCCGGAGAAGTACTGATCGATGGTGTGAATATTAAAGATTATGCACTTTCCTCAGTGCGTCAGCATATAAGCATTGTAACACAGGAACCTATCCTGTTTAATGACACTATCGCAGCCAATATTGCATTAGGTGCACCTGGCGCAGCTATGGCTGATATTGAGCATGCAGCTAAAATTGCTAATGCGTACGATTTCATCAGCAAGAAGGAAGACGCATTTCAATATAATATCGGTGATCGTGGAACAAAACTGAGTGGAGGAGAAAGACAACGATTAACTATAGCAAGAGCTGTTTTAAAAAACCCTCCGATTCTCATTTTAGATGAAGCAACTTCATCTTTGGATACCGAAAGCGAACGTTTGGTACAGGATGCTATCAATAATCTGATGGAAGACAGAACTTCTATTGTGATTGCGCACCGGCTTTCAACCGTAAGACATGCAGACGAAATAATTGTTTTGCAGAAGGGTGAAATTGCGGAAAGAGGTACACATGATGCACTGATTGCGCTGAATGGCATTTACCGGAAACTGGTAGAAATGCAGGAAGTTAAATAACAAAAAACCGGTACTGGTATACCGGTTTAATTATTTTACTATGCATCATTTCTGGTCAGTGGGGTTGTTATTGCTATACTGCTTGGCCTGTTCTGGACTGAGTTCTCATAAATATTGGAATAAAGGTTGTGATGTTCTTCTCATGGATATGGATTTTACTAAAAGGGTAGTTCAGGGATTAAGGATTTTCAGTTTTCATAGTTATCGGGTACGGATTAAAAGCGGACCAGCTTTCTCAAGGTTGTGATTTGTTTTCCCAGGTTTGGATTTTCGGGTTCATAGGTGCTTCGTTTTTCAGGATCTGGATTGTGTTATCAACGTTGACAATACAAAGATGTTCAATATTTCAGTCCCTTAAAACTATATTCGGCACGTTACAGTTTTTCTTAGATTTTTGGATGAAATTTTTCGATCAGCTGACAGCCGATAGCTGATAGCCCATAGCTATTCCTCCTTCCTGTAAATGCATTAGCTTTACCAAATGATAACTACATACGAACAGGCATTACATAAGCTGATCAAAAATGCATTGGAGGAAGATATAGGCGATGGAGATCATTCAACGCTAAGCTGTATATCACCAGATACAAAGGGAAAAGCTGTTCTGAAAATTAAGGAAGACGGTATTCTTGCAGGTGTAGAGGTAGCGGAAAAAATATTCCGGTTCATGGAGCCGGAAGTGACATTCACAGCTTATAAAAAAGATGGTGATACAATGAAGTTTGGCGAGATTGCTTTTGAAGTGGAAGCAAAAGTATACACCATATTGCAATGCGAAAGACTTGTGCTGAATTGTATGCAGCGTATGAGCGGCATTGCATCTCTTACCCGGAAATACGTTGATAAGATAAAAGGCTGCCGTACCAGGGTACTGGATACCCGGAAAACCACACCTAATTTTCGTTTGCTTGAAAAAGAAGCTGTTCGCATTGGCGGAGGCTTAAATCACCGCATGGGTTTATATGATATGATCATGCTCAAGGATAATCATATTGATTACAGCGGTGGTATTGAAAAAGCATTGGATAAAGCTTACAATTATGTGCAGCAAAAAAAACCTGAGTTAAAAATAGAAGTAGAAACAAGAACGCTTGAAGATGTTAAGAAAGTGGTTGCATCAGGAAAAGCAGACAGGATTATGCTTGATAATTTTAAACCGGAGCAAATAACAGAAGCATTAAAGATTATTGATGGTAAGTTTGAAACGGAAGCCAGCGGAGGCATTAATCTTGATAATGTAAAAGCTTATGCTGAAACCGGGGTAGACTATGTGAGTATAGGCGCGGTTATCCATCATGCGGTGAGCGCGGATCTTAGTCTTAAAGCGATGATTGTATAGGCGTATGGACGGTTAGCTATTAGCTGTCAGCTATCAGCCGTCAGCCGTCAGTAGAACCCGCAACTTGCAACCTGAAACTTGTACCCTGTAACCTAAAACGCCCAACAAAACCATCCACTATGTCTAAAAAAAATAAGCCAGATAAACAAGGGTATATATACAGCACAGATCCTTCTTTCTCTTTTGAACAGGAAGAAAAAGATACAGCCACATTACCTCCTGCTCAGCAACCATTGCGTGTAATACTTGATACCAAACATCGTGCAGGCAAGGCTGTTACTATTGTATATGGATTTAAAGGTAATGATGATGACCTTGAAGCACTGGGAAAAAAACTAAAAGGCTATTGTGGCACCGGTGGTTCCGTAAAGGATGAAGAAATTATCATTCAGGGGGATCAGCGGGATAAAGTGTTGCAATGGCTGCAAAAAAATGACTACAGAAAAGCTGCAAGGGTATAGGGATATTTTTACCATATTGCACTGCATATAATAACATAAAAAACGGGAAGCATTCTGCTTCCCGAAATTTTTTTTAGAGGACAGTCTCGCGTTTTTCACAGGTGGTCTTCATTACATTTTACGGTGTTTTTCATCGTTTGGCTTTCACAGGATCGACTGGTTCTCCACAAGGAATTGAATTGTTTTTCTTTAGCATACCGGATTAATCATAATACATTTAAAGGATAAGGAAAGGATATAGACTGATCTGGTTTTCATAGATATTGAAACAGGTTTTCAAGGATGCTAATGGATTATACTTCACAGGTTATTGGTGTTATTCAAAGGATATGCTCTGATCGGTTTTACAGAATTTACATAAGAACTTTCGGCTTTTCATAGTATCGCGTTTTTCACAGGTGGTTTATTATTAGTAATGCACGGAGATGTTTATGTAACCTGTTTCAGCAATTTTTTTTCACAACTAGAAATACTTTGATGTAGATCAATGCCATGGCGGTTATTTCATGTTATTCTTATATATTGGTTGATATATGATATTGTAAAAGCCGGAAAATTGCTAAAAAAAACAGGAGAAGGCCTGTTAAAGCACTCTCCTGGTTATGGTATTTTAATGGCAGCCTTGCTTTTTAATCCATCAACTTATGTATCCTGGTTTAATACATGTACAAGATGGATATAAAAGTAGAGTTTACAGATTGCAACGGCTTTACGAAAAAAAATTAATCAGGGTAATCACAGGTTGCCGGGCAGCATGCAGTAACGCTTAAAATACCAGGCAGCAATAATATTTGCTGCCTGGTCACAATGCGTTTATTTACATAAAGGTTAAAAGCGCATCGGTCTTCAACGGATTTGGATACTTCAGATCAGGGGTACGGAAATTAAATTTGTCATTAATAATACGCAGAAACGGCATTTAATGATATAAACCATCATTCGATAATCTCGTACTTTTTTTACTACAGCTTATCAAAAATCACTTAATGAAAATAAAGTTTAGCAAGTAAGTGTTTCTTCTTGTATTCAATATTGACAAATAAGGTGGTTCGGAGCCTTTACAAAGCAAAAAGTGCAAAGCATTTTGTAATTGCCTTGCACCATAAAACGAAGGAATTCAGCAGATAAGTTCTGCAACAAAATGAAAATATCTTAAAAATCATTGAAATTCCAGGGAGCCCGGAAGGGCCGCGAGATCATAATATTTGCGAACTCATCATCGAACTTCTCTTTTGCGGGATCCCATTTCAGGGGTCGTTGTAATTCATAGGCGATATTTACCGCATTACAAACTGTGGCTGTACGATGACCAATTTCTACATCAGCAACAGGTAATATTCTTTTTTTAATACAATTAATCCAATCCTGGTGATGGTTATCACTAAAATATACTTTCTTCTCCGTAGGTTTTATTTGTATTGTTGCGATATTACCAGGTGTGGATCGGATGAAAGATCTTGAGACTTCAATCGTTCCTTTACTACCTATAAATTGTATGGCATTATTCTCTCCCCAGGATTTATGATTTACAATAACACCATTAGCATACTTATAGGAAAGCCCGTTTGTAGCACCCGGGCTAAATGGTGGCGGTATAAAGGCCACTGGACCTGAAGCATCCATATCAAGCGCCCATTGTACTATATCAAACATATGTGCTCCCCAATCTGTAATATACCCACCACCAAAACCGCTGTAGCTACGCCACATAGCCCATGACTCATCTTCTATTGGTGGAGATAATTTTGGATGATATCCCCTGTACATCGATGGGCCAATCCACATGTTCCAATCAAGATAATCCGGAACAGGCATAGCGGGCAGATCGCATTGTTTCACAGGCTCCCCTACTGATACATTAATTTCTCTTACATCCCCTATATACCCGTTACGAACCAATTCGCTTGCCTGCCTGAAATTATATTGCGAACGCTGCATACTGCCGGTTTGCAGAATTCTCTTATACTTTCTTGTAGCATTTACCATGGCCCTGCCTTCTGCTATAGTTAAAGCAAGCGGCTTTTCGCAATAAATATCTTTCCCTGCTTTGGCAGCGTCAACAGCTACCTGTGCATGCCAATGATCCGGAGTAGCCACTACAACCGCATCAATATCTTTTCGCTTCAGCAACTCACGGTAATCTGCAAACGCTGTTACTTCAGCAGACTTCTTTGCAGCATTTTCTGTTTTTGCAAGTCCGGTAAAAAGCTCGAGTTTCTTTTTGTCTACATCACATGCGGCAACCGTTATTGTTTCAGCAAGTTTCGACATACCTTTCAACAAGCCCCTGGCCTGCTTGCCAACTCCGATAAATCCGAGATTAATATGATCATTAGGAGCAATATATCCTTTACCTCCTAATACATGCCGGGGCACAATCGTAAATGCCGCGGCACTTAATAAAGTGGTTTTAATAAAGTCTTTTCTGCGCATGAAGAATAATTTGAGATTGAGTATTAAATATAAAGAGAATATTCATACTCCTGCAATCCTTATTTTAAAGGTTGTTATACTACAAGAACGATCATCCGAAATGTTGTTGTAATTGAGATATGCCTTACTTACTCTTATTTAGGCAATGAAACGGTAAATGTGCTTCCTGTGTCCAACTTGCTTTCACAGAAAATTTTGCCGTTTAATTCGTCCACCAGTCGCTTTACTATTGATAAGCCCAGCCCGGTTGAATATTCCCCTTCTGTAGGCATGGAAGAAATTTTCCCATATTTGCTAAACAGGTACGGAATATCCTCTGCAGATATTCCAACGCCTTCATCACTAACGCTGATGATAACATGATTATCTGTTTCTTTAAGATTTAACCTGACCTTTTTACCTCTTGGAGAGAACTTTATTGCATTAGAAAGCAGGTTCTCGCAAATCCTGCGCAGCATATAGCGATCACACATAAACTGTGTTCCACCCGTTTCATTTTCATAAATGATCTCAATTTCCTTTTGCCGGGCTTGTGGCTCATACGCACTAACCATATCTTCCAGGAACGCACTTAAATTCAGAAATTCAAGATTCATCGGGCGGTTTATTTCCTGTTTTTCTATATGCAGGATATTATGGATAAGAAGTTCTCCATTATCTGCAGAAGACTGGATACGATAAAGCGCTTTTTTTTGCAGTTCGGTAAAATTAGAAATATTTGATT
Organism: Terrimonas sp.; assembly: GCF_003075435.1. Classification (GTDB taxonomy): domain Bacteria; phylum Bacteroidota; class Bacteroidia; order Chitinophagales; family Chitinophagaceae; genus Agriterribacter. Next base: position 508,386 of record NZ_QCZJ01000001.1, read on the forward strand.
GCAATATCTGGGTCCACATTTTGATGCTGGTGAAAGGCCCACTCAAATCATGCGACACAACACTGATCAGCGAATTTTTTTCACTATTGAACTGAGAAAGTTTTTCATTTTGCTTTTGTATCAATGCATTCCGCTTTTGCAACTGCTCATTTTTTCGCTTCACCAGCCATAAAATAGTTATAGCAAATACAGCAAGCGATGTTACAGCAAGCGCAATAAGTAGCATATTCCGTTTCTGAAATTTCTGCCTGTCTAACTCCAATGTCAATAACTTGTTTTCCTGGCTCTTCTGCTTTACATTAAACCGTTCCTGCAATTCCGCCACGGCATCTATCTTTTTTTGAGAAACCAGTGCGGTATCAAGCGTATACCATTTTGTAAAGGATTCATATGCAGGTTTATATTCTCCCCTGTGTGAAAAATATTTTGCGTATAAAGCATAAACATCTGCCTTCTTCCGTTTTGAATCGATTGCATTTGCCAGCTGTTCAGCAGCATGGAGATATATAGCTGCTGAGTCAAAATTCTTCTTTTCAATATAAACATCAGCAATATTCAAACAATCATACCATTGCATCTCTTTATCTTTATTGGCAAGATTCTTTTTGTAGTTGATCGTAAAATATTGCAACGCTTTATTCCACTGTTTTTTATGAAACCATGCATTACCAATATTGTTGTTAACAGAGCTTACATCAAACATGGGTTTAAATTGCTCTGCTATTTCCTGTGCCTGTTGCAAATATTTTAATGCGCTGTCAGGATAGCCCAGTTTATTATAAATGGAACCGAGATTTGAACTGTTGGTAAAAATAGAGGAAGCCTCTTTCCTGTTTATGGCAAGCTCAAGGGCTAATTCATACAACTCCTTTGTCTTTTCAAATTGATTAATGTTATAGTATGCTATAGCAAGATCGCCTAAAGCAGAAATTTCATATTCCGGCATTTTAAGTTTTCTCGCTTCTTCCAATGACTTGTAATAATAACTGATGGCAGAATCATATTCATTTTTCAACTCATTATATATGCCATTAAGGCGTAGCGACAAAACTGCCCCTTTGTTAAAATTCAGTTCACCCGAGCTTTGCTGGATATACCTGGCATAAAATAATACGGAATCGGATTTTGCTTCATCAAAATCCAGCACCCTGTCATACAAAGCTTTAAGATGAGCAGTATCTTCCTGGGAAAAACTCCTGGAAAATGAGCATAAGAATATTAAAAACAATAAGCCTGTAAATGAACTTTTCATAAGAAAGTTTTAAACCAGGCCTGCTGTTATGCCGGTAACATTTGTGTACATATTGCATAAAGATAAAGAAATGACGATATTAACCTTAATGCAAGGCAACAAAATATAAGATCGATACAGGTATATTTATTTTACTTTCAATATTGGCTTCACCTGCTGCAATGGTCCATTTTGCAATCTGAGGTAGTATACTCCCGGAGCCAATCCTGTACTGTTAAATGGCAAAGTATAAGTGTTCCCGATTTGATCCTTATCTACCAGCACAGTTACTACCCTTCCCATACAATCTATAACCTGCACCAATGTATGCCCTCCCTGTGTAATATACTTAACCGATGTTTGTGAAGTAAATGGATTAGGATAGTTTGATATTAAATTTACACCGGCTTTTTTATTAAGTTCATTTATTCCATTACATGAGCCGTCCTGTATGATTGGCAGTGATTGAAAATTTTTCAGCAGGATTGATTGTAATGCCGATGAATCAGCACAGAACCATTTTTCTAAAACAGAGGCATAAATACTTCTGTAATCATATTGATGAGGAATATTATCATTAACAGAAACATTAGCTGATATGGAAGGGTTACTGCCTAACACTCCGGGCTGTACTTTACTGCCAAAAACAAGCATTGGCGCTGCAACACCGTGGTCTGTTCCCATGCTGTAATTAGATTTAATACGCCTGCCGAATTCAGAAAACGTAAATGAAATCACGCGGTCTTCAATACCTAAAAATGCCAGGTCATCCTGGAACGCTTTTACAGCATCGGATAATTGTTTAAGCAACAATGCATGCTTCCCGGTGGTGGTATCCATTTCTTCTGCCTGCATGGAATGTGTATCAAAACCGGTATAGCTAACCATATATACTCTTGTTTTCAATCCCCCTTTTATAAGCCTTGCAACAATTTTAAGTTGTGCAGCCAGGATATTTCCGTCGGGATAAGGCAATTGCTGCGAAGATTTTGATGCCGCATTTTTTATAGCGCCTGCAAACAATTCTGTTTGTCTCGCTATTTCTCTTATATAGGTTAATTCCTTACCTGCTCTTGTAGCCGGCGCCGGGTCTTTAATATCATCTACTATATTATAAAATGATGTCGGGTTAGAAATACTCATTGCCATACCCATGCCAGGTCCCTGGAAAGTAAGCGATGATACAGAACCAATTTGTATTGCTAAAGGATCAGGCATGGTGGCATTAGGATAGCCACTGGGAAAGTTGGGAAATTCATAGTTGAGATATCGTCCTACCCAACCGCTATCAATAACCTCATCACTATCTGAAGCACTCATCCATATATCAGTTGATCTGAAGTGAGATAAATTGGGCTCAGGATAGCCCGCTGCCTGCACTATAGTAGCCTTACCATTGTTAAATAATTCCTGGATGCCTGTCATTGCCGGATGCAACCCTGTAGCTGCATTGCCCTGGAGTGTAAGTATTTTATTTTCCGGGATTGCAATGTTGGTTCTGGCTTTGTAGTAATTCGAATAATTGTCCCTGGGTATAATCATGTTCAACCCGTCATTACCTCCATTCATTTGTATAATCACCAATACATGATCTGTTTCTGTAGCAAAATTAGTTAAAGAGGTAAGCCACGGGCTTGGTGAAAGTGCTGTAACCGTATGGCCATTTACGAACGAAGGTAAAATGGTTGCTGGTATTGTATTGCGTAAAAAATCTCTGCGTTTCATAGTATTGGATTTTGTATCGGAAAGATCAATGATTTTATGAAAGTTGATATTCAGGCAGCGCCAATAAATATTTATAGAGCTCACTTAAACGGGTATGCACCGTTTGATACGCCATCATATCTGTTGGATTAGCAATATAGGTATTCCATGCATTGGTCCAGTAATAATCATTTGTTTGACCGGTTAAAAGAATTTCTTTCTTTAATTGCTCTTTGATAGTATCAGACAATTGTATCCTGTAAAGCACTGCCAGTGAATCTTCAACCAGCATTTTTGGATCGCCCGGGTTATTTAAAGACCTGGCGAAGGCAACTGAGTCAACCTGCAGAAGAAAATTATTTAAAGTATAACCCGTATTTATCAGCGTATCAGTAAACTGGTTTCGCTTGGGATAAGTGTCATTGTTGATCCACATTTCATGAAATGTGGGTATCTGGTAATATGCCGGCCATCCTGAAACGCTTGGCGGGTCACCCAACTCCTGCTGCATAAGACTGCTAAGCCAGAGAAGTTCGCCACATGCTGCATAGGCAGTAGTATAGTCACTGCCGGGAGGTAGCGCTACCTTCATTTCCCTGCAGGTGCCAACAACAAAATCTACAGGGCTTTTTATAAAACACCCCTGGTTCATTACATCAAAAAAATGTTCACTCTTCAGTAATGCAGACAGTACCGGTGCAATATCCCAGTTATAATTTTGAAGCATTTGTGCAAGCGGAGCGATCACATTTTCTTCAGCAGCCTGGTCTATTTCATAATATACAAACCATTTATACAGTTCCTTCACAATGTATACGGATGCTTCAGCACCTTTACTGAAGATCATGTTGATTAATTCATCCAGCTCTTCCTCTCCCGCTGTACTGCCGCTTTTGCCCTGTATCGTTTTATTATTATAGAAAGAAGAAAAGGTTTTATTACCTGTATCATGGCTGCTTCCGTCAAAGTATGAAGTATTGGAAAGCTCGTCATTTCTCCACCCGGTTAAAACTCTTGCAGCTGCTTTAACATCATCTTCTGTATAGTTAGGATTATTTTCTTTTCCGAGTGTAAACAATTCCTGTAGTTCCCTGGCAAAATTTTCATCCGGTGCATACTTACTGTTATGTTCTCCATTTTGATATACCAGCATTAACGGATCAATAGCTATAGACCTGGCAAGGGCTTTAAAATTACCAAGACAGTTTTGCCTGAGCAAAGTATGATGTTTGTATGCAAAACGCGCATTCTGGGAAGATGCCATCTCCGTAGCAAAATGATTGTGCCAGAACAAGGTCATTTTCTCCCTTATATTCCTTGGTTGATTCAGCAGTATCCCTATCCACCATTTTTTTAGTGATTGTTTTCTTTTTTCTCCAACATCGCTATCCTCGTTATTACTATAAATCCAGGTTGTTCCGGCATCTACATCCGAATCAGGATTTTGCGCGTCACCCGTATCATAATCTTTAAGCGGTGGATCAGGCATAGGAGAAGTAATGGTAAGTAACTCATCAACACATTGCTCCATTGTTTTTTGAGAGAAATATTCAATATCAGGTAAGGTGGCGCCAAACATTGTTCTTTTAAGCAGATGCGCAACTTCGTTTTTTGTCCATGACCCGCTATACTGGTTTAGCCCGGTTGAAGTTCTGCCACTAACTGTATAAGTTGAAACAATATTTTTTTTTGCACGACGCGCCTTTAAAAATGAACGCCTGTCCATAGGATAAGTATTGAATTTAAGTTTTAGCGTTAACCGGTTTCAAAATCACAAAAACGCTGCCAGTAGTTCTATAAAATACAGATCGTTGACATTTGTCAACTGTATACTATCATATTTTGATATTAGTTATCTGCAATAAAAAAAACCGGGCGGGCCCGGTTATACAACTTGATATATGTTTATTTAGTATTTTCTAACCTATGTTTTCGATGATTCCCGCGATCCCCTGTCCACCACCTACGCAGGCGGTTACAATGCCATATTTTTTATTGAGCCTTTTCATATCGTTTACTATCTGAATAGTGAGCTTGCAGCCGGTGCATCCAAGCGGATGTCCTAATGCGATAGCTCCGCCATTAATGTTTACTATCCCAGGGTCTAAATCAAGCTTTCTTATTACAGCAATTGACTGCGATGCGAAAGCTTCATTCAATTCGATCAAATCAATCTGCCCCAGGTTCATGCCTGCCTGTTTCAAAACTTTTGGCACCGCTTCTATAGGACCTATACCCATAACACGCGGAGGCACTCCTGCAGATGCACAGGCGATTAATCTTGCAATAGGTTTTAACCCCAGTTCATTCATCATTTTTTCACCCATCACAATTACAAAAGCGGCGCCATCACTGGTTTGGGAAGAATTACCCGCGGTAACGCTGCCACCGGCAGCAAATACAGGTTTCAATTTTGCCAATACTTCAATGGAGGTGTCAGCACGTGGCCCTTCATCGGTATCAACCACAAAACTTTTGGTTTGCTTCTTCCCTTTATTATCTACATAAACTTCGTCTACGGTTACGGGTAAGATACCGGATTTAAAATATCCATTCTTTATAGCATTAATCGCTTTCTGATGCGAATGATACGAAAACACATCCTGGTCTTCTCGACTCACATTATATTCTTTGGCTACCGCCTCGGCGGTAAGTCCCATGCTCAAATAATAATCAGGGTCATCTTTTGCAATAGAATAAGCCGGTACTGTTTTCCACCCTGCTGTAGGCACAAGGCTCATGCTTTCTGTACCTCCTGCAACTATACAATCTGCCTGGCCAGTTCGTATTTTGGCGGTGGCAATAGCAATGGTCTCTAATCCTGACGCACAATACCTGTTTACTGTCATACCCGGCACTTCAAAACCCAGAGCCCTTGCAGCAATAATCCTACCTACCTGTAAGCCCTGCTCTGCCTCAGGCACAGCGTTCCCCACTATTACATCATCTATTCTTTTAGCCTCTAATTGAGGCACAGAGGCTAACAATCCCTGGATTACTTCTATAGCAAGATCATCCGGGCGGGTAAACCTGAAATTACCTTTCTTGGATTTTCCAACCGCGGTTCTGTAACCGGCAATAATATATGCTTCCTGCATGTGTAAAAATTTAGTTGTTTATGCAACTTTATATCCCAAAGTTAACTATCCCATTTTGCAAAGCAAAATCTGGTAAACATTCGCGCTATTATTACCTTCGCGCCGCATATGTATCAATTACTACGACAAATCCTCTTTTTATTTTCTCCTGAGCGTGCGCATTACTTTTCAATGAACGTATTAAAAGCTGTATGCAGCGTGGGGATATTCAAAAAAATTATCAAAAGTTATTTCAAACCTGCAGGCAATTTAGAAAAGAAGTTGTTTTTTTCTTCTGCCAACAGCACGATCACTTTTTTAAACCCGGTTGGGCTGGGAGCAGGCTTTGACAAAAATGCGAAATATTTAAGAGAGCTGGAAACGCTTGGTTTCGGATTTGTGGAGATAGGAACGGTTACGCCTAAGCCACAAGCCGGAAATGATAAACCCCGGTTATTCAGGCTGCCCAAGGATAAGGCTTTAATTAATCGTATGGGATTTAATAATGATGGTGCTGAAGCTATTGCAGAAAGACTTTCGGAGTGGAGAAGAAAACAATCTTCATCTACGCTTATTATAGGAGGTAATATCGGTAAAAATAAAGTTACTCCTAATGAGGATGCATGGAAAGATTATGAAACCTGTTTTTATGCCCTGTTTGATTATGTAGATTATTTTGTGGTTAATGTGAGCTCTCCCAACACACCCGGATTGCGTGAGCTACAGGAAAAAGATTCATTAAAAAAGATTCTTGTAAACCTGCAATCAATCAACAAAACGAAAAATACACCCAAACCTATTTTATTAAAGATAGCGCCTGATTTAACCACAGAACAGATTGATGATGTAGTTGATCTTGCCATAGAAATTCAATTAGATGGTCTGGTAGCAACAAACACCACCATTAGCCGTGATAATTTAAAAACACCTCAAAGTATTATTACGGAAACAGGAAATGGCGGATTGAGTGGAAAGCCTGTTAAAGCAATGTCTACAGCAATTGTGCAATACATTGTGCAAAAAACAGGAAATAAAATACCTGTTATAGGAAGTGGCGGCATATTTAACGGGACAGATGCTGAAGAAAAGCTGCAGGCCGGAGCCTCGTTAATACAGGTATGGACGGGATTTATTTATGAAGGACCGGGAATTGTAAAACAGATCTGCAAACAATTAGCTGGCTAAGGTTTTCTTAATTACTGCCGCTTCAACAGGAGGTTTTGCACTATTCTTTTTTTGAAAACTTTGCAGAGTATGCAGTATGGCAATAGCAGAAATTACCAACAATAAGGTTATCACATTTTTTGTCAAAATACGCTTCATGCCTGTATAGATTGTGAGTTCCTGAAAGCAAATATCGGACTTGTTGCAATACCAATCCCGATATTTATATAAAATTTATTTTAACAATCTTATTCTTTAAAACAAAAAGTCAATCCAGGCGTATTTTCAATAAATCATCAAAGTTCCAGAAGTCCATCCGGTAGGGTAACGTAAATTTTTTTTGTTTTATTATCAATACGCTCTAAAGTTTGTTCGTGCAGCGGTATCAGCTTTTCTTCTCCTTGCATATTTATTTTGCATAATACCTGGTGCGGCATTTCTATTACCTCTATTATCGTTCCAATATTTTTACCGCCATCAATAATCTGGTATCCCAAAAAAGAAATGGGGGCAGATTTTGCTGCGAATTTTTTAAAATCTTCGCTGCTCAACCATACTTCCTTTTGAACAAATTTTCGTGCAGATTCACGTGTATTAATCTGTTCAAGCTGAATATAGGTTTCAGCATCGCTTTTTATACGGGCAGATGAAACAAAATAAGGAAGGAAGGAATCGCCGGCGTCTTCTATAAAAAGCGCTTCTATGCCTTTTAACGATGTTTTTTTACCAAGGCTGTGCTGCAAAATAAGTTCTCCGCTAAGGCTGAAAACAGAAACAAATTTTCCTATTTTGAAATATTCAGATCCCACTGCTTGAATGATTGCTCAACAAAAATGCCTTGTGAAAATACTTTCACAAGGCAAATCAGTTGAAGAAATACTATGTTTAGTTACCTTCTTCTTTTTGTTCAGTCCTTCTTGGAGCCATAGGCTTACGCGGTCTTCTTGCTCTTGCCGCTTCTTCCTGTTTTTTCCTGATGCTGCCTTCATGTTCTTCATGCCATTTCTGGAATTTAGACATTGCAGTAGCTTCATCAAACAAACCGAGGCTTACACCGCGCAATAAATGCTTAAGGTATAATACTCCTTTGTAAGATAAAATCTTACGTACAGTATCAGTTGGCTGGGCTCCTTTTTGCAACCAATCCAATGCTTTTTGTCTGTCTAACTGTACAGCAGTTGGTTGGCCTAATGGATTATAGGTTCCGATCTTCTGGATGAATTTTCCATCCCTTGGCGCACGGGCATCGGCTACCACTATAAAGTAGAAGGGTCTCTTCTTACTCCCGTGACGTTGCAGTCTGATTTTAACAGCCATAAAAAATAAACATTTTAAATGGGTGATTGATAAATTTTTATTCTTTCTAAAGGTTTGCGAAGATATGCCTTGCAAACTATAAATCAAAGTAAAAGTACAAAAAATCAACGTTTTCCAAAACCCATTCTTCCCATCGGCATCTTATTCATCATTTTCATCATTTGTTTCATCTGCTCGAATTGCTTCATAAACTGGTTAACATCTGTCAAATCTTTGCCCGATCCTTTTGCTATCCTGTTTCTGCGGCTTGGGTTTATCACATCCGGGTTTGCCCTTTCATAAGGCGTCATAGAATTGATCATCGCTTCTATTCCTTTAAAAGAGTCATCGCTTACATCAACGTCCTTTATAGCCTTTCCCATACCCGGTATCATACCCATCAGGTCTTTCAGGTTGCCCATTTTCTTTATCTGCTGCAACTGGTCCAGAAAATCCTGGAAATCAAACTGGTTTTTGCGCATTTTCTTCTGCAACCTGGCAGCCTGCGCCTCATCAAACTGCGCCTGGGCTTTTTCTACAAGGGTTGTAATATCACCCATACCCAGAATACGCTGCGCCATCCTTTCGGGATAAAACACATCCAGCGTATCTAATTTTTCGCCGCTACTGATAAACTTAATAGGCTTTTGAACCGTGTATTTAATAGATAATGCTGCCCCGCCACGCGTATCACCATCTAACTTGGTAAGTACAACACCGCTAAAATCCAGTCTTTCATTAAACGCTTTTGCCGTATTCACAGCGTCCTGCCCTGTCATTGAATCCACCACAAAAAGAATTTCCTGTGGCTTAACCGCGGCCTTAATATCAGCTACTTCTGTCATCATCACCTCATCTATAGCCAACCTTCCCGCAGTATCGATGATAACAATGTTTTTGTTTTTGCTCCTTGCTTCTTTAATCGCATTCTGTGCTATTTCAACAGCATTTTTATTGTCAGGCTCGCTATATACATCAACATTGATCTGCCCGCCCAAAACTTTTAGCTGATCAATCGCCGCAGGACGATAAATATCAGCCGCAACCAGCAGCGGCGATTTTCCTTTCTTGTTTTTGAGGTAATTAGCCAGCTTGCCGCTGAAGGTAGTTTTACCACTACCCTGCAGTCCTGCAATAAGCATCACCGCAGGATTGCCTGTTATATTAAATTCGCTCTCCGTACCACCCATCAGTTCCGCCAGTTCATCCTTCACTATCTTAACCATTAACTGACCAGGGCTTACAGCGGTCAGCACCTTTTCGCCCAAAGCTTTGGACTTAACCGTATCTGTAAAATCTTTGGCTATTTTGTAGTTTACGTCCGCATCTACCAGGGCACGCCTGATATCCTTTACCGTATTCGCAATATTCAGTTCATTGATCCTGCCTTCGCCTTTTATCTGCTTAAAGGCCGAATCTAACCGCTCTGACAATGATTCAAACATAGACTTGTTTGTTTATCCGTATTTAAAATAAAAAAGTGAACAAAGGTAAATTGTTCACTTTTAAAATCGTCAGGAAATTATGTAAGGAAAAGAAGCGCAGCGTTTATGTTCCTAAATAGGTTTTAAGCAACTTAGATCTTGACGCTGTTCTTAATTTGGTTATTGCTTTGTCTTTAATCTGCCTTACTCTTTCGCGGGTAAGGTTAAAACGTTCCCCAATATCCTCAAGGCTCATCGGGTTATCTAAACCAATCCCAAAGAAAAACCTGAGCACATCCTGCTGGCGGTCCGTTAATGTATGTAGTGATCTTTCTATTTCCTTTTTTAATGATTCATGATGCGCTATTCTTTCATCAACACTGTCTGCATTGGGATTTGCCATTATATCAACCAATGTTCCATCTTCACCTTCAGACAACGGTGTATCCATACTCACATGTCTTGCAGCAACACCTAATGTAGCTGCAATTTCTTCCGTATCAATTTCAAGCATTTCTGCCAATTCTTCTGCCGAAGGCTCTCTTTCATATTCCTGCTCTAATTGCTGAAATGCTTTATTAATCCTGTTGGTAAGCCCAACCTTATTTAAAGGCAAACGTACAATACGTGATTGTTCTGCCAAAGCCTGCAAAATGCTTTGACGTATCCACCAAACAGCGTATGATATAAACTTAAAGCCTCGTGTTTCATCAAAACGCTGAGCAGCTTTAATAAGACCGAAATTTCCTTCATTAATAAGATCTGGCAGAGACAGCCCCTGGTTTTGATACTGCTTAGCCACAGATACCACAAATCTCAGGTTTGCTTTTGTCAGCCTGTCAAGTGCTTTTTGGTCGCCTTGTTTTATTAATTCTGCCAATCTTACCTCTTCTTCTGAACCAATCAACTCTACACGTCCAATTTCCTGCAGGTACTTTTCCAGACTTTGAGACTCACGATTCGTAATCGATTTCGTGATTTTGAGCTGACGCATACTCATAAAAGAGAATATTTAAGGGGTTTTAAAGAAATCTATAAAGCACGGATTTCAAGCTCTAAAACGCTGGCTACCATTAGATATTGTACCTTAAGCAATTTAAGGAAATAGCAGGTATTAGAAAAAAATATTATTATCTGTGCCTCAACCAGTTTAAAAAAATAAAAGCCCGTGGACTTTTGTTACCTGCTTTTTAGGAAAAAATATTTTATAAAAAACTTTGATGCTTCTATTATTTTTATATTATTGCAAGCCAGCTTAAGCTAGGATAAATTGATTTTTGACAAATGAGTAAGAAACAATTATATACATTAGAATATCCTGTACGTTGCTCGCCTACAATATTATACGAGTTTTTGTCTACCCCGGCGGGTTTACAGGAATGGTTTGCCGATAAAGTGGACGAAAGGGATATGATTTTCAGTTTTACCTGGAAAGATTCTACCGATAAAGCGGAGGTTTTAGAGGGAGAAGAAGACAAGTTTATTCGCTTTCACTGGGAACATGCCCCTAAAGACGAATATTTTGAATTTGGCATTGAAAAATCAGAGGTAACCAACCAAACTATACTGGTAATTAAAGATTTTGCGGAAAAAAGAGATATTGCGGATCAAAGCCGCTTGTGGGATTCGCAGGTTAAAGATTTGTTCCACAGGCTTGGTAACTAACCCGCTCACAAGTTCTGTATGAGGCTGCTGAAGCTTTTTTCAAAGAATTTATCTGCATTACACCACTGCTGTAAGGGATAAAAACGGGCTATTTTCACAAACGGTGTTTTTCTTATCATAAGATTATTCATTTCCCCGGATGTGAGATCAATTACACGCTTATGAGATATTGCTGTTTTGTGATGCAGCCATTCGTCATCGCTTAACTGCAGGTACCAGCTTGAAGGATCACTTTCATTAAGCTTAAAAAACATTGCGGGATCAGCTGGTTTAAATTTCCCTTTCAGGTGAAGGGTTATGCTCAGATCATTTCCCCACCAAAACATAGTTCTTATAGCTAAAACATCTTCCCTGGTAAAAAAACGCGGGTAATCGAGCATAACATAAGGAAGCCCTTTGTAATTTTCGCCGCGTGATATTTTGGGTGAATTTGATGCCGTTTCCTGAGGTAATAAATCTTTGCCGAGCTTCACATAGGTACCGGCAAGTAGCCCAAAAAGACTATAAACCTTTTCAATTATACGGTTCTTTGTTAAAATAAAATCTATATCGGCAGCTAAATTCAGTTCGTTTTCTGAAAACTGTATTTTTGCATCTATCATTGGGTAAAGTTATTACAGCACAAAATAGTAAACCTGGAAAGTGATTAAAAAATTAGACAAGCTTGTTATAAAAGCATTCGTGGGTCCCTTCATTGCCACTTTTTTCATAACCTTATTTGTGCTGGTGCTTCAATTTTTCTGGAAATATATTGATGACCTTGTAGGAAAAGGACTTGACACCATAACCATACTGCAGCTTACCAGCTATGTTACGGCAACTGCGGTCCCCCTGGCTTTACCGCTCGCCGTACTGCTTTCATCAATAATGACCTTTGGAAAACTGGGCGAAAGCTTCGAAACAGTTGCCATTAAATCAGCAGGGATTCCTTTGTTACGATTCATGCGGCCTTTGTTCATTTTCTCTGTTATCATTTCAATGGTTGCATTTCTTTTTTCAAATTATATTATCCCGGTTGCACAGCTAAAGTTTCAAACTTTATTATATGATATTACAGTAGCTAAACCGGCATTCAATCTTAAGGAGGGCGTTTTTTTTAAAGAGTTTGACGGCTATACCATCAAAATCGGTAAAAAGGAAAAGGATAATGTCACTATACATAATATCATCATTTTTGAAAGGAATTACAGCCTGCAGGATAATATAATTGTGGCAGAGCATGGACAAATGAAAATGAGTGATGATAAAAAATTCCTGGAGTTTTACTTACAAAACGGTTGGCGCAATGAAGAAAGAGGACCTTCTTATACTGTAAATACCGACTATTTACGCCTGGGCTTTAAAGAATATAAAAAAGTATTTGACCTTAGCTCCTTTGCTATGATGCGCACCCCCGACAGCCTGTTTAAAGACAATTTCAGAATGCTGAATGTGCGGCAGTTAAATAATGCTATTGACTCTCTTAAAGTGCAGGCCGGAGGCAGAATGTCGAAAAGAATAGAAAGAGAAGTCAGCCTTAATTACACTTTTGTAAAAGATGCTAAGGACTCTTTGAAAAAGCCGCTGCCCCACCCTGTAATTCCCCCGGCGGAAATGGTTGTATACGAAAAAGTTCCGCTCTCCACGCCAATCATTCCCGCAAGATATGATCAGCAAAGAAATGCTATAGGACTGGCATTACAGGCTCCCCCACCCGCTACGTACGATCAGTTGCTGCCAGATTCCGTAAGAAAATCGATAGTAACAAGAGTAATTGATAAAGTAAACAGCTCAAAAAATGCGCTGGATATTATTGCGGCAGACACACAGGCAAAACAAAAAGACCTGCGCTTCCACCTGATTGAATGGCACAGGAAATTTTCGCTTTCATTTGCCTGCGTAGTGCTGTTCCTTATAGGCGCCCCACTCGGCTCTATCATAAGAAAAGGCGGTTTGGGTATGCCGCTGGTTATCGCTGTTATTTTCTTTCTCATTTTTCACCTGCTGAATATGTTTGGAGAAAAATTTGTCAGAGAAGATATTACATCAGCATTTGTGGGAATGTGGTTGTCTACATTGGCATTGTTACCTGTCGGCTTTTTCCTTACATATAAAGCCATGCACGATTCACAATTATTTAATAAAGAATTTTATTACCGCACATTTAAGAAACTACGCTTACTTATTCAAAAATTCAGGAGTAAAAAAGAAGCAACTGCGGCAATGGCTTAAATTGACTCAGCCTTTGTCAGAACCTTCCATAATTTCTATAACGGTCGGACCAACAAAGGCTGATTATGACTTGCAATCGGGAGCAAATATACAGTTCAATATTACATACAACAACATAATTTTTTAAAGAAATGATAAAATAAAAACTGCCCCTCATTTTATGTTTAAACTATATAACAGCGGAAGCTCAGCATCAGGATAAATTTTCAACAATTATAATTATAGTTCAGCATAAATTTCACAGCCCGTGGAGCGGTTCCGGAAAGAAGGTTTATGCCTTATGCAAGACGTATTTTACGATACAAAAATTGAAATATACCCTCTGCAAACTCCTGTTATCTTTAGAACAAAGCCTGTCCTGTACAAGTTAGCTTCTTATGTTCAGGCACATTGCGGAAGGAGAATGTTGTGGGAAAATTATTTGAAATAAGTCCATTTAAAATATACAAAGTTGAGTTTATAAAAAACTGCCTATTTTCGTTTCCCTCAATCTTCACTGAAAATATAAAAGCTATGCAGACCTGGCAGGAATATCAAACAAAAAATAAAGATAGATTTCTTAATGAATTGCTTGAACTATTACGCATTCCATCAGTTAGTGCACGAAGCGAACACAAAGCAGACATGATTGCCTGCGCGGAAGCAGTTAAGAACAGGCTGCTTGAAGCCGGTGCAGATAAAGCCGAAGTGTATTCCACTGAAGGACATCCTGTGGTGTATGCTGAAAAAATAATTGATCCATCGAAGCCTACAGTATTAGTATATGGTCACTACGATGTGCAGCCTGCCGACCCGCTTAATTTATGGAACAGCGGGCCTTTTGAACCTGTAATAAAAGACGGAAAAATATTTGCCCGTGGTTCATGTGATGATAAGGGCCAATTTTACATGCATGTAAAAGCACTGGAAACACTTGTAAATACCAACTCGCTTTCAACCAATATTAAATTTATTATTGAGGGTGAGGAAGAAATAGGATCGCCTAATCTTGCAAAATTTGTTTCCTCACATAATGATCTGCTGAAAGCTGATGTAATACTGATCAGTGATACCGCTATGATCAGCATGGATACGCCGTCAATTGATATCGGTGTTCGCGGGCTTTCTTATATAGAAGTTGAAGTAACCGGCCCTAACAGGGATTTACACAGCGGTGTGTATGGCGGCGCTGTTGCTAACCCCGTTACTATGCTTGCAAAAATGATCGCATCCTGTCATGATGAGCATAATCATATTACCATTCCCGGGTTTTATGACGATGTGGTAGAACCATCAGCGGCAGAAAGAAAGCTGATGGCTGAAGCGCCCTATGATGAAGAAGCGTATAAAGAAGATTTAGGGGTGAATGCGCTATGGGGTGAAAAAGGATATACTACCAATGAAAGAACAGGCATCAGACCAACGCTTGAACTGAACGGTATTTGGGGAGGCTATACAGGAGAAGGCGCTAAAACGGTATTACCTTCAAAAGCATTTGCAAAAATTTCCGCACGTTTGGTACCGAACCAATCCTCTGTAAAAATTACAGAGAAATTGCTTAACTATTTTAAAAGCATCGCTCCTCCGGGCGTTACGGTAAAGGCGGAAGAGCATCATGGCGGCGAACCTTATATGACGCCAATAGACTCTACAGGATATAAAGCTGCCGCAAAAGCTATTGAAACCACATTCGGCAAATCACCTATTCCTGTTCGCGGCGGCGGAAGCATTCCTATTTGTTCTCTTTTTGAAAAGGAGCTGGGCGTTAAAATAGTTTTTCTTGGCTTTGGTTTAGACAGCGACAATCTTCATTCGCCCAATGAGAAATTTGACCTGTTCAACTTTTACAAAGGCATTGAAACCATTCCTTATTTCCATAAGTATTTTGCGGAGATGGGGGAATTTGAAAAATAGAGGAATTTGAAAACGAGAAGATGTGGTAGTGTGGAAATGCTTTGTCCGGAATTTATTTGATAGATGATGTGGTAGTGATGTAGTTTGTAAATATTCTACAGCACCATCGCTCTCCTTGCGGAGAGCGATAATAGGGCGAGGTTGCTTTGACGGGATGGGCTGCTACTCTTCATTTCACAAACTCAAACCTGTCTCCATCAAACAATCCCTTATCACTTAATTTCAAATGAGGTATAACGAGCAATGCCATAAATGATAATGTCATGAAAGGAGAAGACAATGTTGAGCCGACAGATTTTGCCGCTTTATCAATGGCTGAATATTTTTCAGCTACCGTATAGCCATCTTCATCACTCATTAAACCGGCTACCGGTAAAGGAAGTATTATAGACTGATCCGGGGAATACAGGCTGACGCCTCCTTTTTGTTCAATGATCATATTTACCGCTTCACAAATGCTTTCATCGCTTGTTCCTACTACTACTATATTATGACTATCATGCGCAACCGAAGATGCAATCGCGCCCTGTTTTAATCCAAAATTTTTAATAAAGGCAACAGCTGCAGGCGTGTCTGCATACCGGTTAACCACCGCAATTTTTAAAATATCATTATCAATATCTATTGCCGCCGGTGCCTGCATTTTTAATATATTGGTGATGAGTTGCCCGTCAAGCGCTTCTATCACAAAAAATTCTTTACCAGATCCACCCGCTACTGCAAAATCAGCCGGTATTTTTTTATCACAGGAAAAATTATTGATCCGGCTTTTAGTATCCGGTACGGTAAATCCGATCAGAGTTTTTCCATTTTCCGCTACAAGCTCACCTCGTATATATGTCTGTAATACTTTAAAATTTACCAGGTCTTTTACAACTATAAAATCAGCATTATCCCCTTCTTTCAAAAGCCCTGTTTCCAGTTTGTAATGAAGTGCAGGGTTTATGCAGGCTGCCCGCAATACGTTAAACACATCAATACCTTTTGCAACAGCTCTTGCACACAGTTGATCAATATGTCCTTCTACCAGACTATCCGGGTGTTTGTCATCGCTGCAAAACATTATCCGTTCAGGATAATCATTCAGCAAATCAATCAGTGCTTCAAAATTTTTAGCAGCGCTTCCTTCTCTTATTAAAATATGCATTCCAAACTTCAATTTATCAAGCGCTTCTTGTTTTGTAAAACATTCATGGTCTGTTGATATGCCAGCGTTAATATATTGCTTTGCCAATTCACCTGTTAACCCCGGTGCATGGCCATCAACAGGCTTGTGTAATTTATGGGCTGCCGCGATCTTTGCCATTACCTCCCTGTCTTTATGCAACACTCCCGGAAAATTCATCATCTCACTCAGGTATTTGATCTCATCCATTTCCAGCAGCTTTGTAATATCCGCTGCATTCAGTTCCGCGCCTGCCGTTTCAAATACAGTAGCAGGCACACAGCTCGGTGCTCCAAAATAAAATTTTAAAGGAACTTTCCTTCCATCTTCAATCATAAACTGCACACCGGCCATACCGCATACATTGGCGATCTCATGCGGGTCGCTCACCGTAGCAACAGTGCCATGCACAACAGCAAGCCGGGCAAATTGCGACGGGATCAGCATTGAACTTTCGACATGCACATGAGCATCAATAAACCCGGGAATTATAAAGGGTAAAGCATCAACATCTTCAGGTATCTTACCTAAGGGCTGTATTGATAGTATTTTACCCTCGCTGCAAAGGATAATACCAGCATATATTTTTTTTTGCAGAATATCTACAATCCGGCCCCTGATTTGCTTATTCATGATGCACTCATTACATTTAAGTTATCTGGCTACCTGAAAATTATGAATAAAGGAAAGCCTTATTTTTGGTACACAAAATAAAAAACAAAGAAATGACACAATCAAAAATGATTAAATTGCTGACCTTTTTTTGCATGATAATATCGTTTTCTCATGCTCAAACCGTTGATGAAATTCAACAAAAATATATTACAGCTTTAGGAGGCAAATCCAAACTTTCTACACTTAAAAATATTTACCAGGAAGCTGACATGGAAGTTATGGGCATGGTAATGCCTGCAAAATTATGGGTAGTATACAAAACCGCCATGCGCCAGGAAATTGACATACAAGGACAGAAAATAGCAACCTTTGTAGGCAAAAATAGTGGATGGACAATTAACCCTATGATGGGCTCTACAGAAGCACAACCCCTGCCAGAGGATGCCATTAAAGGCTATTTAGGCATGCTTGATCCCGGTGGTGAACTAAGTTCCTTTAAAGACTATGGCTATGCTGCTACATTTGAAGGGAAAGAAGCCGTAAATGCCAGCGATGCATATAAAATTAAACTGGCAAAAGATTCATCTGAGACTATTCTTTATATAGATGTAAAAACCAACCTCCTTACCAAAAGCATTACCAAAGGTAATGCCGGCGGTCAATCTGTTGAGATAACTACGCTTTTCTCAGATTACAAAACAAGCCCTGAAGGCTACGTATTTCCCTATTCCCTTACCATCAATAATCCAATGATCGGGGAGATTAAATCTACCATTACAAAACTTGATATTAATAAACCTGTAGATATAGCTGAACTGGAAAAGAAAAATTGATCTGTTTATGCAAGCAATATAAAGCGTGCAGCATTAAAGTTGATGCTGCACGCTTTTATTTTATGATGCCTGCCTGTGCTGGTTTGTATTATCGGTGTATTGAACCAGTTTTTTGTGTAACTCTTCCGGCTTAAAGGGTTTTGGCATATAATCATTAAAACCTTTACTCAATAAATCTTCTTTTATATTTTCATAAGTTGCCGCAGTAAATGCTATAATGGGTATTTCCTGGTGCGTTTTCCGGATAGCAGCTACTGTTTGAGCGCCATCCATTTCCGGCATTTCAAGGTCTACGAGTAAAATATCCGGTTTATTTTCTTTACCATAGAACAGTTCAACAGCCCTCGCTCCATTTTCAGCTTCAATTACCTCTATATTCCATTTTTGCAAAAACCGTTTTGCTACAATCATATTAATCGGGTTGTCTTCTGCAAGTAAAACGGTAATGCCATCAAGACCGGAAAGTGATTTAAGTCTGTCTTCATCAACATAAGACTTTTGCTTTCTCGTCATTTTAAAACTTAACGTAAAATAGAAACAGCTTCCGGCGCCAATATTGCTGTCAACGTGCAGCTCTCCGCCCATCTGGTCAATAATTTTTTTACTGATAGCCAGGCCAAGACCTGTGCCTCCAAACTTTCTTGTAGTTTCTATGTCAGCCTGCATAAAACTTTCAAATATCTGCCGGATCTTATTTTGGGGAATACCAATTCCGGTATCAGTAATGGCAAAATAAATATCTGTACTATTACTTTTTGTGTTTTTCAATTTCACTTCAATACCTATTGTGCCTTTATCAGTAAATTTTATAGCATTAGCCAGCAAATTGTTCATTACCTGGTGCAGGCGTGTCTCATCTCCATATATCTCAATATCAGACAGCTGATCGATATCAATATTAAATCCAAGATTTTTTGATGAAACAGGCGCGGTGAAAGAGCTCACAATTTTTTGCATAAACGCTTTAAGATTAAAAGGAGCATTTTCAATTTCCATCTTACCAGCCTCTATCTTGCTGAAATCAAGAATATCATTTACCAACTGCATCATATGTTCAGAAGAGTATTTAAGCACTTCAAAACTTTGACGCTGGCTTGGCAGGTATTCTTCCTGCAAAACAAGATTGGTTGTACCGATAATCGCGTTAAGCGGCGTTCGTAATTCATGGCTCATATTCGACAAGAACCTCGATTTTACCTGTGCTGCCTTCTCCGCTTTTTCTTTCGCCTTCAGGATTTCAAACTCTGCAATTTTAATCTCAGTTATATCAAGAATACTGATCTTACAATAATTGAACTCACTGTGCGAGAAAGGCACAATATTTACGTAGGCGAAAAAGGGTGTGTTATCATTCCTGAAAAAATCCATATTACCATACCAGGGCGATTTTTGGGTAAACTGTTGTTTTGCCTGAACCATAATATGCTCTTCCATTTTATCGCCAAGCAGATCCTTTGCAGGAGTTCCGATAATTTCATCTTTTTTCTTATAGCTAAATATCTCTATCGCTCTTTTGTTACAGTCTGTTATAATCAGGCTGTTCACATCCACAATAAACAACCCATCCAGCGACGTATCATACATCGTATCTTTAAACCGTTTTTCGTCCAGGATTTTATATTCGTTCTTTTCAAGTGTTTTTAATATATAATATGTAAACGAAGCAGTAAGCACAAGAGACAAGCTCAGGTTAAGGCTGAATAATCCGCTGTATTGTTCATTGCTTATGGTTTGAATAGTGCTTACATAGGGAGCCAGGATAAATATCATAGCCGCAGTAATAAAAGTTACAATGGCTGTCATGACGAGCTCTTCATAATCCTGCCGTATATCAATAACAAAAATTAATGCCAGCAGAAACGGAAAGTAATACATATGCTCTCCGGCCCGCAATCCTTCAACATAACTTATACCAAACAAATATAGATTAAGCGTAATAATACCCAGCGCTTTGGCAAAACCTCTTTTACCGTCTTTATTGAGAAAATAACTTACTGCCAGCAGTAAAATGGAGGTAAGATTTAAAGAAACACTTATATAAAGCCCATGAAGGCAGTTAAGCAATACCGAAATAAGGTTGACACCAATACCAAAAAAGATAAAGATTATGAGCCTTTGAACACTTTTATTTTCCTCGTGGCTCTTGGCAGGATCTATGCCACTATTGAAAATACCATAGAAAAAAGATACTAATCTGTCTAAAATGTTCGTTTTCATAACCGAGATATTGGTTTGGTTACATATAATATGCAATCAAATAGAGGATAAAACGACTTAGTTTATTACAAATTGTGATATGCACAATACAGAAAATAAAATAATGTTTGCCTTTTCCGAAGAACTGGATACAGCTTTTCTCTATGACTTGTATGGAGATGATTTACAACAAGCTGAAATGGTTTTTGAATCGTCTGCCCAGCAAATAAAAACAGAGATTGTACTTGCACAGGCAAGGTTTTATGATAGTGATTTACAGGGATTGAAAAAGGTTATTCATAAAATGAAACCATTGTTTGGTTATATAGGTATGAATGAAGCAATGGAAGAATTTGCTGCTTTTGAAAAAGTATGCCAGGAAGAAAAAACAGCAGCAGATATTGAACAAAAATTTCAATACATACTTATTACCACACAACAGAGTTTATTAAAAGCAGAAAAAGAAGTAAAGCGTTTGAAACAATTCAATACCCAATATCTATGAAGTATCAAAGTATCATCGTTGAAGACCTCCAGGTTGCAGCGGAGTTTCTAAGGAAGTTCTGCGAAAAATCCGGGGTGATAGATGTAGTTCAACATTTTCTTAATGCGGAAGATGCATTACAATTTTTAAAAGACAATGTTGTAGACCTTATATTCCTTGACGTGGAAATGCCGGGAGCCAGCGGATTTGAACTACTGGATCAATTGGTATACACACCACAGGTAATACTTACTACTTCAAAAACAGAATACGCTTACAGCGCCTTTCAATATAACGTTACCGACTACCTGAAGAAGCCTTTTACGTATCAGCGTTTTCTTGAAGCTGTACAAAAAGTAAGTAAAAAATCAGAGCAGGCGAACGGGAATTCAGAGCAGGATCACCTGTTTATAAAATCAGATGGTAAGCTTATCCGCTTGCACAATGATGATATTTTGTTTATTGAAAGCATGGGCGACTACGTAAAGTTTATTACCCCTGCAAAAAAGTATATCACCCACAATACTATAAAGAACCTTGAAACCAAGGTGAATCCACAGGTTTTTATGAAAGTGCATCGCTCCTATATTGTAAACTTCACCAAGATCAACGATATACAGGAAAATGTACTGTTTATCAATGGGAATATGATACCCATCAGCAAAACGCACAAATCAGGCGTAATGCAAAAGATCAATATTATATAGCATAATTCACAATCTCTGTTATCATTTATCAACTGTTGTATAATGGCTGGTAAATGATTTTTTTATTTATCGAAGATATATTTCCGGAAATCGAAGGAAAAAGTATTACTGTCGAAATAAGTTTAAAAGCAGCAATATCCGGTGCATCTTTGTATTGTCAAACGCGATGATCCAATCCTGCTGAAAGATCAGAAAACCCAATACCTTTTGAAAGCTGAAATCCGGATCTTATAAAACCAGTTATTCATCCAATATTCAGAAAAGCAGCAAACCGGTATCCGTTAAAACCGAAACCAATCCTTTGAAAAAGCTAACCCCCGAAAACAGAAGTTATTCCGTAATTTTTAAGCCTAACCTTCCCCATTGCATTAACCTCTGAAGAAAGTCAAAACATTCAAAGCCACGTCAAAAGCGTGGCTTTCATTTCTTTATACCATTATTCATTTCTTTCACTACCTCTCTTATCGGTTTATTATTGATCATTACATCTTTAACAACAGCATCACCATTTAAGACGCTAACCACAGCATATGTTCTTTGTGTAGAATCAATCGTGCTTTCCCTGTATGCGCCCTCTGCTTTTATTGCTTTAAATTCATCCATATAAAACTCGGTAAACGGATAATCTATCATCACCATGGCAGAGTCATGTTCCATCCTGTTGATATAATTAACGCTTGCTTTCACATAATCAGCGGCATTTACCGGCTTATGCTTAACCAGTTGCCGCACTTTAGCAAAACCGTCTTTATCCACATCAAGCAATACATAAACCTCCGGATCATAATTTTCTATGGCAGAGTCAAGATGAACAGTTGTAAAACTACCTGCTTCAAAATTCAGTGTAATATATCTTCCTTTAAACGGATGCGCAGGATCAACAGGCTGAGTACGGAAATTAAAAAGCTTACCGCTTCTCAAAACGTTTTCCTTTTGCCAGATCATTTTTGCAGGCACAGCCCATTGAGCTATTAAAGTGATTATGCATATTATCAACAGTAACTTCTTCATAGTTTTATTTTAACCTGTAATTATTATCCTTTCAGTTCCTTTCGCTTTTTCACCATCAGGTAATTGGCAACAAAAAAACCAATGCCGGTAGCAAGGAAGAATAGTCCCCGCCATACAAAAGGAATCTGGTCATCAAAAAACCTGAACAGCGCCAGCAAGGCTATTATGGTTAACCCAAAATTTAAAATACCCAGGTGGTCTGTTATTGCCCCTTTTCTTATAAAGAATACAGCTACAAACAATATCCAGGCATTTATGATCAGTGTAGCAAACAGCGGATTATTTCCTGCCACCAGCAGCAACAGGAAAAGCAACAAACCGGAAAACCCCATTGGATCAAAAATAACTTTATTCACACGCCTGTAATCCACAACAATCAACCATATTGCCACCAGCAACATTGCAAAACTGAGATAGAAAAAAGGAACATAAAAAAAATCAGATCTTTCTGTATTACCATAATAGGGATGTAACATATTGCTCCATATTCCTTCAAAGCTCCAGAAGAAAAGGAGAAACAATATACCTAAAGCGCCTATGCTTAAAAAAGGATTTGCAAATAAGCGGTTATTCTCAAATGCTTCCGACCTGCCTGCCAGGTAAAAAATGCAAAACATTGCTATATAAGCACAGGATACCCATTCAGGGCTGTTAAAACTACTTTCCGAAAATGCACCGAGTGCAATGGTTAAAGAAAGAGTAATCATCCATGCAAGCAGGATGAAACGGTTACTATCTTTTTTATTTTTCCAGTATTGATAAATATGCGGCACTATCAAAACAAGCAATCCTATATAGTAATATGGAATATGGCTGGCACGTGAATATCCAAAATACCCGACCTCACACACATACCAGGTAATACCACCAACGTATAGCAATGCGGTTACAGCAGACGGCATAATATATACCAGCGGTATGACCAGCAACATCCATGTGAGCAAAAAGTCGCTCAACTCCCCTGAAATATTATAGGTTTGAGCAATAAGAGATATACACGCGGCAACTCCAAAAAATAAAACAACTGCGCTTGTTTCTTTCCATACTATACTATTTTTTTGTTTGAACAATGCAAATACGCATAACCCCTGCCCTAACAGCAATGGCAGAAAAGCAATAATTGTTTTTGAGAGTCGCCCAAGCTCATCCCAGTTATGTGCTATTACCAGTATTATACCCAGACTTGCAAGCAAAGCGCCAAGCACATTTACAATAATGGGAAAACGGTTGGGCTTTTCAGCAGCCTTATGCTGATAATAGTGAAGAATATCCTGCGCGGTTCCGGCAGATATAATATTTGCCTGCACCAGCTCGTCAAGATCTTTTACAACGGGTTTACTCATACATGGAGATAATGTTATATAAACCTACAAAAAATTATATAACGGCAGTTTAAATTAAGGATTGCCTTACTCCATGCATTATCTTTAAAGAAACAAGTACGCAATGAAATATGCCATTATTACTTCAGCAATGCTTTTGCATAGTATATGCGGTATAGGTCAGTCAACACAAAAACCACCATTGCATGGCAAACACTGGATGGCAATTACGGGCAAACCATTAGCCGCAACAGCCGGCGCAGCTATTTTTCAAAAAGGCGGCAATGCAGTTGATGCCGCATGCGCAATGCTTGCAGCCACATGCACCATGTGGGATGTGCTGAGTTGGGGAGGAGAAACACAAGCGCTTATTTATAATCCAAAAACAGGTCAGGTAATCGGCATTAATGCACTTGGCGTTGCCCCAACAGGAGCAACAACCGCATTCTTTAAAAATAAAGGAATGAATTTCCCGCCTGAATATGGTCCGCTTGCTGCAGTTACACCAGGTACGCCGGGCGGATTATGCACCATGCTTGCAGAATATGGTACAATGAGTTTGAAAGAAGTATTGGCGCCTGCCATACAAATGGCAGCGGGTTATGCTATTGACGCGCAAACCGCTAACAGTATTGAGCGTAATAAAAAACTGATAAAGGACTGGCCTTATTCCACTAAAGTTTTGTTACCTCATTTGGGTGAGCACCGTGAAGCTGCTGAGCCCGGAGAAATATTTGTGCAACATGACCTGTTGCAAACTTTACAAAAAATGGTTGAGGCGGAACAGCAGGCGCTGAAGCAAAAGAAAAACCGTAAAGAAGCGATATATGCCGCATACAACAGGTTTTACAAAGGTGATATAGCACAGGAATTTGTAAGAGGTTGCCAGGAACAGGGAGGGTTAATTACCATGAATGATCTTGCACAATGGAATGTAAAAACAGAAGAACCGCTTAAAGTAAATTACAAAGGCATTGATATATATAAATTGTCGCAATGGACTCAAGGCCCTGCCATGTTACAGGCACTTAACATTCTTGAAAATTTTGACCTGAAAAGCATGGGTTATAATTCTGCGAATTATATACACACCGTTTGCCAGGCAATGCATTATGCTTTTGCCGACAGGGATTTTTATTATGGCGATCCGGCTTTTCCTCCACAGGAACCTATGGCAGGTTTACTTTCCAAAGCGTATGCAAAAACAAGAGCCGGTTTAATCTCTCCTCTTAGAAATGATGCAACAGCTGGTCCCGGAGATCCATATCCTTTTGAAGGAAAAACAAATCCTTACCTGCAGCTATTAAAGCAACGTGGTTTTACATCGGATTCCTCTAATAAAAAATCGCCCGGCGTATTGCCGGCTCATGATGCATTGAGTGCTTCATTTTTAAATGATGCCTTAATTGATAATGCATATATGGACAGGATGTGGAGGGGCACTACTTCTGTTGAGGCTGCCGATGAAGAGGGCTGGGTAGTATCCATTACACCGAGCGGTGGATGGATACCTGCCTGCATTGCCGGCAACACAGGTATTGGCATGAGCCAGCGGATGCAGAGCTTTGTCTGCGACAGCACACTCAATCCTTTTAATGTAGTGGAGCCGGGCAAACGACCCAGGGTAACGTTAACACCTACCCTAGCTTTGAAAGACGGTAAACCATTCTTATCTTTTGCCGTGCAGGGTGGCGATACGCAGGATCAGAATTTATTACAGTTCTTTTTGAACATAGTAGAGTTTGGGATGACAGTACAGGAGGCAACCGAAGCGGCTAATGTAAATACCAACCAGCTATGGCTATCATTAGGTGGTACAACCAATGCCGACAGAAGCCCCAGAGCTGGCAGTATTATTTTAAGCGCTGATATACCGGACTGGGTGAGAAAAGAATTGATACAAAAAGGATATAAAATCACCAACGGGCAAAGAACCTCCGGTCCTATTAATGCTATATATTTCGACTGGAAACACAAAACACTGTGGGGCGGCAGCAGTAATAATGGAGAAGATTATGGAATTGGATGGTGAAGGGTGAATGGGCAATAGTGAATGGTGAGTTATTCTGCAATCCTTCTATGTATAGATCAATTGGGCTTTGAATATCACTCTGAGGTTATTGTTCTTTGTTTCAGGCAATGAATAATAACACGTGAAGTTTGTGAAGAGAGCTTATTCTTTGTATATCAAAATTAGAAACCCTAAGCATCAACGAATATTCACTATTGACTATTCCCTATTGCGTATTGCCTTCCCAAACTGGTACCTCACTCCTCCCATAAACCATCTGCCGGGCATAACTGATCCAAGCAGATCGCTATACTGCCGGTTAAATACATTATCCATTTGCACGAATACAGAAAAACGGCGGTTAGAAAGATCATATCCCATTTTTGCATTCATTAAAAAATAATCTGGCGATACCGCTGTATTGATGGAAGAAGCAATACGCTCATTTCTCTTTTTGTATAAGCCATTTACACTAAAAGAAAAATTATGGTATTGATATATCACTGAAAAATTAGTAAGAAATTTTGCATGAGAGGAAATATAAAAAGAAGGAATACTATCACTGCTTTTACTATCGAGCCATACCAGTCCTATGCTACCTGAAAGATGTTGTTTATCGTTGATGGCATGTGTATACTGTATATCTGTTTCAAAACCTGTTGTATTTACTTCAGCAATATTTTTTGCCAGCGCGTATACACCATTGGGAACCAGGTTATCTTTACGCGGCATGTCCTCATAAGGTGTAGTATTGAAATCAACCAGGCGGCGATGAAAACGCTGGAAGAAAGTAGAAGATATCTTTAAATGCTCTTTTACAAACCAATCAAAACCTGCTTCGTAGCTAAATGATCTTTCTGCTTTCAGGTCAGGATTCCCGATTGAGCCCGACCGCACGATCTCTTTATTGTAGTTATTATACCGCTCTGTAAAATCAGCATCCCGGATCGTTTTGCCGGCACTTGCCCTGAATTGAAATTGCTTTGTTTTATAAGAGAGATCAAGCTGGGGCACCAGCTCAGCATTTATCTTCTGGAAGAAAACCCATTGCAATGATGGCCTTACCAAAAAATGAATTCCTATTCTTTGAGAAAATGAAATAAAAGGTGAAGCCCAAAATAACGAATGGTTTCCCCTGTCATTGGAGCAAATCCTTTTTTGTTGATAATTGATGCCGGCAACTAAAGATGTACTGACAGACAACTGGTTTTGATATTGAGCCAATACCTGGAATAACTCCGATTTATTTGAGTTGGGAACAGACGCCGGTGCAAAACGATATTCGTCATTTACTTTTTTAAATCCTGCATCTACAATAAAACTTTGCTTTTGTGTTTGATATGCCAACCGCGCCTGGTTCCATAAGAAAGATACTTTTTCTGTAGCTGTATCAAAAGAATAAGTTGTATAAAAATTCTGAGCGGCAAAGTCACGGTTATCATACGCGATCCGGTAAGCAATATTCCAGTTATTAGTGAAATGATAATTGGCAGACAAAGAAGCTGTAGTATTATGGAAGTATCCCCGAATGCCACGTTGCTGAAAGCCATCCGCATTATTGGTGATAACACCGCCACCAATACTCAGTTTTTTACTGCTCACAAAAAAGCCTGCGTCAGCGCTTAAAAAACCATATTCCCCGGCTGCAATACCTGCGTTTATATTTACATTTTCCCGGTGTTCTTTCGCAGCAAAGCTTTTGGTAATTACATTAATTACGCCCCCAACCGCATCAGCGCCATATATAGCGGAAGAAGCGCCTTTTAATATCTCTATTCTTTCTATTTCAGCAGGAGCGATTGGTATATAACTGCTGAAATGACCAGTGTTAGGATCATTCAGCCGCATACCATCCAATATTACCAACACCTGCTGGTATGTGCCTCCGCGTAATACAATATCACTCTGTGCGCCCATCGGGCCACGTGCCTGCATTTCAACACCGGGAACATAGCGTAGTAGCTCATCTAAAGAATGTATCGGCAGATTTTTGAATTTATCACCCTTTATTATAGTTATGTTTCTTCCTGTCTCAGATGATCTCTTCTGGCTTAGTGTAGCCGTAACTGTGATAGGGTCTAATTCAATTTCCTGCGCGTAGCCTGAGTAGCCAAATATCAACAGCAGTATTGGCAAAAAATATTTCATAACAAATGTAATGGCGGCAAAAGTAGGGAACTTAAAACAAATGAATAGTGTTAAGCTGATCATGAAAAGTCAGGCGGTAACCGGGAATTCCACATCCCACATTTCACTTTTCACGAATGCATGCTATATAATAGGCTCAACATGATATTATCCTCTTCCTAAAACCTTATACATTAATAAACCAACAGCTTCTTTCAAATAAATATTCCAGTTGCGTAAAGCAACGGCTGAAGGAATAAGATACTCATCAACTGCGTATTTTTCAAATGGTGTTACACTATATGCACAAGGGTAAGGTTTAATATTTAAACCAGCTTTTGAAAATGTTCTTTTTGCACGTGGCATATGCATAGCAGAAGTAATAAGCAGGTATGGACCGGGTAAACCTAATGAATCAATGATTCTTTTTGAGTTGACCGCGTTTTCGGCAGTATTGCGTGAATTCCTGTCGATAAAAATATCTGAAGCAGGTATACCAAGTTGCATCAACTGATCTTGCGCAAAATCAGCTTCCCGGAAATCATTTTTATTTATAATAGAAGCATCACCTGCCGCAATTACTATTTTTTTGATATGCCCTCCTTTATACAATAAAGCTGTCTGCAAAAACCTGTCGGCACTTTCATTAAAATATGTTTTCCGGTCTGCTTTATTCATGCCTGCAAAACCACCTAATACAATGCCGGCGTTATATACTTCACCATTTTGCATGGTGTATTTTTCAGGCTGATATGCCAGCATTAATTTTTTAATAATATAGGGATTGCTGAAAAAGAAAAGCATCAACAGTGCTCCTGTAAAGCATCTTCTCTTTCTTATTTCTTTTTTGGTGAATAAACCCCATAGAAAAATAATAATGATCCACAAAAGCGGGCTTAGCAGAATAGTAATCAGCCTGGAAAGGATATGCATGTTGGTACAAATATAAGAAGCCTGACATTCCCCACATTCTCACATTCTCACCTTCACCGGTTTCATCTCTTTTGTTCCGGGCGTATATATATAAAATCCTTCGCCGCTTTTTACGCCCAGCTTACCTGATGTTACCATATTAACCAATAGCGGACAAGGAGCATATTTGGGATTTCCAAAACCATCATACAAAACTTTCATAATATTCAGGCAAACATCCAACCCAATAAAATCAGCCAGTTGTAAAGGCCCCATTGGATGAGCCATTCCAAATTTCATAATCTTATCAATCTCTTCAATACCTGCAACACCTTCATATAAGCTATAGATTGCTTCATTGATCATCGGCATCAAAATACGGTTGGCTATAAACCCGGGATAGTCGTTTACAACGCAGGGAACTTTTTCCAACTGCCTGCTCAAACCAAATATTGTTTCAGTTATTTCAGCAGAAGTAGCATAACCCTTAATAATTTCTACCAGCTTCATTACCGGCACAGGATTCATAAAATGCATACCAATAACTTTATCAGGCTTTTTCGTAACTGCTGCAATTGCTGTTATTGAAATAGAAGATGTGTTGGTTGCAAGAATGGTATGTGGTTGAGTAAGCTTATCCAGTTGTTTAAATATCTGTAGTTTTATTTCCTTGCGCTCTGTTGCGGCTTCTATTACCAGGTCTGCATTTTCTACAGACGTTGATAGATCTGTTGATGCCCGGAGATTAGAAAAAATGCTTTGCTTTACAGCTTCAGTTATTGCACCCTTTGCCAACTGCCTGTCGGTATTTTTGGTAATGGTTTGCATTGCTTTTGTAAGCGCGGCTTCATTAATATCAGTAAGCGTTACAGCAAAACCATATTGTGCAAATACATGAGCAATGCCATTACCCATTGTGCCGGCGCCAATAACGGTTACATTTTTTATAGCATTCATGTTTTAAAGATAAATGGATAAAGGAAAAGCTGAGCATTAAAGTTTTAACAGCAGCAACAGCAAGCTTCTTCTTTTTGTAACACACAAGCCGACTGTTTCAATTCAAACAACCCCAGCTATGCCGCCATGAAAATATACAGATGAAAGGAGCGTCGCAAGGAACGATGCCATGAAAATATATCACTGGTAAATATAACCCTTGATTAACCGCTAGTTCTTTTTCTTAAAATCGCCACGCTTCCAGGCTTTTATAAATTCATTCCAGGCAAACGGATTAAAGATGTTCATGGGGGGAGACTGCCCATTATAGTAATAGCTCTGAGCGCTTTTGGTAAGCGCATAATTTGCAGCTTCCGTTCCATCCCGCGGTAATATACGGGCCAATGCTGCCCGTTTGGATTCGCTAAGGTTTTGCCGTGCTATTTCAATACCATCATCAGGCACTTCATTGTTTACAAAATCACGCTCAAACTGTTCGCGGGTTGGGCGTGGTTTAATAATAGCAGTTGGGAGATATACGGTATCCTCTGTCATGAGTTTTACCATGTTATAATGATTGCCCGGCAAATCAGTAGGGATCCTGGTTGATTCTGTTCTGTACGATACGTGGGTAAACTTTACCTCATCGCCCTTTAATACCACGATGGAAAACACGCCCTGTTCATTGGTAACTGTTCCGCGGCCGTTTACCATAACGGAAACACCGGCAATACCTTTAAGACTGTCGTGTGTCATCACGATACCATATAGCTGAACCACAGAGTCTTTTAATGATTCAAACTGTGCTTTGGCAGCCACGGGTAAAAGAAAGGCAATAAAAAAAACGTATCGTAAAAAATATTTCATTCTCACACTTAATGGGTTTGCAATAATACTTGAACTTACTAAAAAAACAAAGTAAGGATTTATGGGGTTAACTTTGCCGCCAACTAATATCTTTTAACAAAAAGTTCGGTAGATGACAGAAAGTGATATACTTAAAGCGCTCAGTAATGTTATTGAGCCTGATCTTGGCAAAGACCTGGTTACCCTTAATATGGTAAAAGACATTGTAATTGAAGGAGATAAAGTGTCTTTTACCGTAGTGCTTACCACGCCGGCCTGCCCCCTGAAGGATGTGATCAAAAATGCCTGCATAAACGCTGTTCGCCTGCTGGTGAATAAAAACGCCGACGTTCATATAAAGTTTACCGCTAATACCAATAGCGCCCGCAAGGGTAATGACGCGGTTCTGCCAGGGGTAAAAAATATCATTGTGGTAGTGAGCGGTAAGGGAGGTGTAGGTAAATCAACCGTGGCAACCAATCTTGCATTGGCACTGGCAGAAGGTGGTGCAAGTGTTGGGCTGATGGACGCGGATATTTACGGACCCAGCGCTCCTATTATGTTTGGTGTAAGAGGTGAGCGCCCCTTAATGAAGGATAATAATGGCAAGGGAATGATCATTCCGCTTGAAAAGTTCGGCATTAAGCTGATGAGTATTGGTTTGCTGGTTGATGAAAAGCAGGCCATTGTTTGGCGCGGGCCGATGGCAAGCAGTGCTATACGCCAGTTTGTAACGGATGTGGAATGGGGTAATCTTGATTATTTGGTGATTGACATGCCTCCGGGTACCGGCGATATTCATTTAACACTGGTGCAAACGGTGCCGGTAACAGGCGCAGTAGTGGTAACCACTCCCCAGCCGGTTGCTTTGGCTGATGCAAAAAAAGCCATTGCCATGTTTGGGCAGGCGCAGATAAAAGTGCCGATAATAGGCATAGTAGAAAATATGAGCTGGTTTACGCCTGCCGAATTACCGGAAAACAAATATTATATTTTTGGTAAAGAAGGTGGTAAAAAAATGGCTGATGAATTTGATATTCCTTTTCTGGGGCAAATACCCATTGTTCAGAGTATAAGAGAAGGTGGAGATATCGGTGTGCCGGTAATGATGAGTGATGATGAAATTACAAAGAAGGCATTCTGGGATTTTGCAGGTCATACCGTGCGCAGTATAGCCATGCGCAACGCCAGCATAAGCCCTACAAAAATTGTTGAAGTGGTTGTTTAATGTTTACTTATGTATAGTCCCAACTATTTCCGGGAAAATGATACCGCGGTAGTAATGGATTTTATCAGGCAAAATTCATTTGCTGTGTTGTGCGCTTGCGGTGCGGATAACCAGCCTGTTGCAACACAGGTTCCTTTTTTAATTGAGGAAAGGAATGGCAGCCTTATACTGATAGGGCATATACAACGCAAAACCGATCATCACCTCGCATTGGAACAAAATCCCAATGTGCTGGTGCTGTTTACCGGGGCGCATACTTATGTTAGTGCCAGCTGGTATACTAACCCGCAGGTAGCGTCTACATGGAATTATATGAGTGTACAGGCAAAAGGAAAAATCAGTTTTTTAGATGAAGACAGCCTTCGCAATATATTGCAACGTACAACAACACAGTATGAAAACAATCCTCATTCTACGGCATTGTATGAAAAAATGCCGGAAGAATATATAGCGAAACAAATAAAAGCTATTATAGGATTTGAGATTGAAGTAACTGAATTACAAAATACCTTTAAGCTGAGCCAGAACAGGGAAGAAACATCTTATAAAAATATTATTCACCAGCTTAAAGAAAGTAATGAACCCGGGGCAACCAGGATAGCGGAAGAAATGGAGAAGAGGGGTTTGTAGTTTTGGGTTTGTGGTTTGTGCACGCAGTTTAAACAAACCCTACACCTTACACACTAAACCATAAACTATAAACCACAAACATCAAACAACAAACCATAAACAATCATGACCAGAAAAGAACTTATAGCGCAAATCAAAAGAAAGGGATCTTATTTATGTGTTGGGCTGGACAGTGATATCACCAAAATACCAAAACATCTTTTATCGGTTGCTGACCCTGTGTTTGAATTCAACAGGCAGATTATAGATGCCACCAAAGATTTTTGTGTGAGCTATAAGATTAATACAGCCTTTTATGAAAGTCTTGGTGTAAGGGGCTGGGAAACGATGGAAAAAACCGTTAACTATATACCTCCAACGCATTTTAAAATTGCTGACGCCAAGCGGGGTGATATCGGCAATACCTCTTCACAATATGCAAAAGCATTTTTTGAAACGCTGAACTTTGATGCCATTACCGTAGCGCCATATATGGGTGAAGATAGTGTACGTCCTTTCCTGGAATATACGGATAAATGGACGATCGTACTCGGTCTTACTTCCAACAAAGGCGCGGCTGATTTTGAATTGCAGGAAACAGCGGGCGAAAAATTATATGAGAAAGTTTTAAAAACCGTTTCCAGATGGGGAACCCCCGATAATCTTATGTTTGTTGTTGGTGCTACGCAGGCAGATGAATTTATCAATGTAAGGCGAATATTACCTGACCATTTTTTCCTTGTACCCGGTGTAGGTTTCCAGGGGGGCAGTTTAAGAGAAATTTCTGAAAAAGCGATGAATACTGATTGCGGCATACTGGTGAATGCTTCAAGGGCAGTGATATTTGCAGGCGAAGATGAAAATTTCGCCGAAGAAGCAAAAGCTATTGCGGAGCAATATAAGGTAGAAATGAGTGGCTATCTTAAGTAAATTAATACTTTCAGCAACAAATAAAATGTATGGGTATCGATTCACAAAATGTATTGGATTATTCAAACAACAATACTATCTTTCTTGCCTGGAACTTTAAAGATGGGGTTGAAATCAAAGAAGTCTTTAAGAAAGTTTGCGCATTAATTATCAACATCAATAATTCCGCCAACACCCGTTTTCCCAATTCCAAAGCAAGTGTGGTTATGGGCATTGGTTATGAGGCCTGGCACATGCTTGATCTTCCGAAACCCCTGCCTGTAGAATTTGAAAAATTTGTTCCTATTGCCGGGTCCAAACATACCGCAGTGTCAACAAAAGCCGACCTCCATTTTCATATACGGGCAGATGAGCCTAGTTTTTGTATTGATGCAGCATCCGCTATTTCGGATATATTAAACAAGGCAGCAGAAAGTATAGTAGAAATACATGGATTCAGATACTGGGATAGCCGCAGCATTTTGGGATTTGTTGATGGTACTGAAAATCCGCATGGTACTGACAGGGAATATTTTGGAATAATTGGTGATGAAGACCCTGATTATAAAGGTGCGAGTTACCTGTTTGTACAAAAATACATGCACAACATCAGCGCCTGGAAATCTTTACCTGTAAGTGAACAGGAAAAAGTGATCGGCAGATCAAAGGTTGATGACATTGAAATGCCTGATGATATTAAACCGTCCAATGCTCACTCTGCACTTGCCAATGTTGGAGATGATTTAAAAATCATTCGCGACAATATGCCATTTGGAAATATCTCTACTAATGAAATGGGAACTTATTTTATAGCTTATGCAAGCTCCTTTACCACTGTAAAAAAAATGCTTACAAACATGTTTGTAGGAGTTCCGGAGGGCAATTATGACCGGATATTAGATTTCAGCACTCCTGAAACAGGCACACTTTTTTTTGTGCCCACCTTTGACATGCTGAATGATTTTGCAGGGTAGCACAATGCTTTTGCTCCTGTTTTCTACCCGGGTATAACAGTTGCACCGGCTATCAACTCATTCGCAGAAGGGTATATAAAAAGCGTAACTATATAGCTACGCTTTCATTATTGAGAAACATTATTATCTGAAAACAGTTTAGCTAAATAACAAACCACTGTTGTTATCTCCTTCGTCTGTCGATGGGGTATCATCTTCTACGATTGGAGGTTCAATAACAGCCTCTTCTGTAACTATTATTTCTTCTACCACTATTACATCAGGTGTAATCACTTCCTGCGGAGCTGATTTTGGTGGAGTTGATTTCTTTTTAGGTGCCGCTTTTTTAACAGGGGCTTTTTTTACTGTTGCTTTTTTTGCCGGTGCTTTTTTGGCTGGCACTTTTTTAGCTGGAGCCTTTTTTGTCGGTGCCTTTTTTGCCAGTGCTTTCTTTTTGGGAGCTACTTTTTTTGCTACTTTTTTTACCACCTTCTTAGCCGCTTTTTTTGCTGCCTTCTTAGCTACTTTTTTTGCAGGCGCCTTTTTCTTAGGAACTGCTTTTTTTACAGCTTTTTTTACCACCTTCTTAGCTGCTTTTTTTGCTGCCTTCTTAGCTACTTTTTTAGGCGCGGCCTTCTTTTTTGGAGCAGCCTTTTTAGGAGCACTTTTTTTCTTTGCTTTAGCCATGATTGTTGGAATTTATTGTGTTTGTAGAAGAGATGTTTTGATGTAGAAAATTAGGAATAATATTTAGAATATGTACAAAGCTTACTTATTTTTTTTCATTCAATAACAAAAACCCCTCAGGTATTACTACCAAAGGGGTTTTTATAAAGAAAAATCAACGATTCCGCTGATCTTACAAATTAGGTTGAGGTGTATAACGCAGGTATGGTTTTACCACCTTAACACCTTTAGGGAACTTTTTGATAGCATCTTCTGTTGATACAGCAGGAACTATTATAACATCTTCTGTTGGCTTCCAGTCTGCAGGGGTAGCTACGCTGTAATTAGCGGTTAATTGCAATGAATCAATTACACGCAATACTTCATAGAAATTTCTTCCTGTAGATGCCGGGTAAGTAATGGTGAGCTTTACCTTTTTATCAGGCCCTATTACAAATAAAGAACGAACAGTAAAGTTCTCAGATGCATTAGGATGGATCATACCGTATGCAGTGGCTACCTTCCTTTCAGGATCTGCTATGATAGGGAATTTTACATCCGTATTCTGTGTTTCATTAATATCTTTTATCCAACCAGTATGCCTGTCGAGAGAATCAACACTTACAGCAAGCACTTTCACATTGCGTTTAGCAAATTCTTCCTGTAATAATGCTGTTTTGCCAAGTTCGGTAGTACATACCGGCGTATAATCAGCAGGATGAGAAAAAAGAACACCCCAGCCATCGCCAAGATATTCGTAAAAATCAATTTTTCCAGCGCTGGTTTCAGCGGTAAAATTTGGTGCTATATCACCTAAACGCAAACTCATAATACTTCTGTTTAAAAGTTAAAAATTGGATTGCAAATATATTGTTTTCCTACTAACCTTGTAGACTATTTGTATAAAAAAAATTTAAATTGTTCTCCCCCTCACTATTGCGCCCTTACCAAACCGGTCTTTCACCGCGTCAATCGCTTTATACAAGCCTGCCTTTTTCTCCGTATTCTCAAACAGGTTCGTCTGCAGGGCTTCATTGGTTAACTCACTCAGCCTCACTCCTATAAGCCGCACAGGCTGCCCTTTACGGTACAGCTTATCAAACAGGTCTTTGGCTACCGGAATCAACTCATCATCATAAAATGTGTAGGGAATACTAGTTTGCCTGGAAGTAGTCTCAAAATCAGGGTACCTGATCTTTACGGCTATACAGCCGGCCATTTTATTATCCTGCCTTAGCTCAAAAGCTATCTTTTCCGTCATGCGCACCAGTTGCGAAAGCAGGAATTCCACGCTTGTTTTGTTTGAATCGAATGTGTTTTCTGTAGATACTGATTTTGCTTCGTGATAAGGAATTACTTCACTGTTATGCATACCCTGTGCCCGGCTCCATAACTCAACGCCATAGTTGCCCAGCCAAAGTTCAAGTTCAGCAGGTGTTCTGCTGCCGATATCACCCAGGGTTTTAATGCCCATGGTCAGCAGCTGCTGGTAGGTTTGCGTTCCTATACCCGGCATTCTGTCGGCAGACAAGGGCGCCAGGTATTCTTTTTCCATACCGGCGGGCACCTGCATATAGCCATTGGGTTTTGCTTCATTAGTGGCTATTTTAGCAACAAGTTTATTTGAAGCCAGTGCAAAAGAAATAGGAAGCCCGGTTTTATCAATGATCTCCTGCCGCAGGTCAATTGTCCATTGCCAGGGATTAAAATACTTATGCATGCCCGTAAGATCAAGATAAAATTCATCTATGGAGGCTTTTTCAAACAGCGGCGCTTTCGCGGCTATGATTTCCGTTACCCATCGGGAATATTTGCTATACTCACCTCTTGTACCTTTTACAACCGCTGCATCAGGGCATAGCTTCATTGCTTTAGCCATAGGCATGGCTGAGTGTATACCATATTTTCTTGCCTCGTAACTACAGGCTGCCACCACTCCCCGCTCCTTACTACCACCCACAATCAAAGGTTTTCCTTTTAATGAAGGGTTGTTAATACATTCCACCGACACAAAAAATGCATCAAGATCAAAATGAGCGATTATTCGTTGGGGAGATGGCATAATATAAAGGCAATTTACTTAATAGCCAGTAAAACCGCGGCAGCTATACCGGCAGTTTCTGTACGAAGCCTTGTATTACCCAGGCTCACAGGCTTAAATGCATGCTGCAGGGCTAATGTTATTTCCTGTTCCGTAAAATCGCCCTCGGGTCCTATGCAGATGGTTATATCATCATTGCTATCTGTAATTTGCCGGAAAGATTGCTTTGCTTCGTCAATACAATGGGCTATGCATTTTACAGTATTGTTGTGCGCAGGTAACCAGTCTTTAAATTTTACCGGTTCCGCAAGTACAGGCAGCCATGCCTGCCGGCTTTGCAGCATGGCGCTTATCATGATCTGCTGCATGCGGTCATAGCGGAAATGCGCTTTTTCAGTACGTTCACATAATAATGGCACTATATTACTTATGCCGGTTTCAACAGCTTTCTCCAGAAACCATTCAAAACGCGCCGCGTTTTTTACCAGTGAAATGGCAATGGTTGATGTACGGGAAGAAGATGGTTGAAAAGCATGTTCCTGTATAGTTACCACACAGGCTTTTTTATGTTCATCAAATATATTACCAATAAAAACATTTCCCTTTCCGTCTGTAAGGCTCAGGGCATCACCCTTCCTCATGCGCAGCACCTGTATAATATGTTTGGAGTTGCCCTCATCAAGCGTAACCCGCGGAGCATTTATAGCTATATTTTCTGCAAAAAAAAGAGGGAGCGGCATGTATAATTGTTATTGCCTGCAAATAAAAGAAACTTTTATCCAATCGGGTCAATTGGCGACTTGCAGATTTTTTGCAGGCAGCACACAAAATGCCTGCTTTACGCCGCAATCGGAAGTGAAACATAAAATACAGTGCCCTTATCTTCCATACTTTCAAACCATATATCTCCACCATGATTTGCAATAATTTGTTTACAGATAGCCAAACCAAAACCAAAAGACGATTCACCCAATGTTCCCTTGCGTTTTATATCGGGATCCATTTTGAAAATCTTTTCCCTAAATCCTTCCGGTATACCAATGCCATTATCCTTAATACCAATTACGACATGCTTATCTTTAACGGTAGTGCTAATTTCAATATGCTCATTTTGCGGGCTGAACTTAACCGCGTTGCCCAGCAGGTTGGTAAAAACACGCCAAAGCTTTTCCCTGTCGCCAATCACCTTTACGGCAGCTATATCAGCCTTTATTGTTTGCGATTTTTTATCTGCTTTTATCTGCAGCATTTCTATACAATAGTTGATCAGCACATACAGGTCGATCGGTTCTTTCTTTAAATCGTTTACATTACTGTTTACATTCAAAAGCTCCTGGATAAGCTCGATAGAATGATAACTCGACTCCCGGATCATTTCGAGCATTTTCCGTTCCAGGTCACCATAGCTGTTTTCCTTGAGCAAAAAATCGCTCACTCCTGCTATGCCTGCTATAGGGTTGCGGAGGTCATGCGCCACTATCTTCATCAGCTTGCTGTTATCATCATGACTGGATTGCAATGCAACGAGCGTTTTCTCCAGGTGATTTTGCTTTATATGTAAACGCTCATTTAATTCTCCCAAAGTTTTTACGTGCTTTTTTGATTGCTTGTAGTTCCCCCAGATAAGTAAAGACACAACCACAACCGCAATAACAGCTAACCCAAGCAGGGAAATATAAAATCTTTTACGCTCATCATCCTGCTTAAAAAAGTATAGCTCATTCTGACTCTTCAGGAAACTAAATGTCTGATTAATATCTATAGCCAGCCTTTCCCGTTCAATGGCATTAAGAGAGTCTTTTATAGTGATAAATTTTGAGAGATAATTATTAGCCGTTGAATAATCTTTTCCGGCAGAAGCATATTTTGCTTTAAGATTATACCATCGCTGCAACAATTCTGCGTTGGGCATAATATCCAGCAGTTGTTTTAATGAATCAAGCACAACATGCGCCTCGTTTAAACGCAACTGTGTGATATACAGATCTGCCAGTTTGGATTGTGAATAAGGAACATCTTCTGTAGCACGATGTGGTTCGCTATTGATAGCAATACTTGCTCTCAGCAATCGCTCTGTGGCAGTATCATTTCCAACAGCCCTTAAATCTGTAGCCATGTTTCCATATACAACACCTATTGCACTCTGCACAAAATCGGTATCATTTATTTTCTTATTGTTTTTATCGTACTTAATAGCTTTAAACCGGTTAAGTTCAATATACCTTAACGTACTGTCAAAATAATAAATAGCGGAATCATGTATTCCCAGCCGGCTGTAGCATAAGCCTATGTTATCAAGGTTACTTTGATGATTGGCAAAGAGTACATAATCGTTATCTATATTATCGTCCTCTTTACAAGCTGTTTTTTGTTTAGCAGCCTGTTTAAAGTATTCAATAGCTTCCTTATACTGCCTGTGCCTGTAAGAAACCATTCCCAGTTTTGCACTGTAATCTGCGTATAAACACTCATTTC
The DNA here is from genome assembly GCF_003075435.1 of Terrimonas sp. Lineage (GTDB taxonomy): Bacteria > Bacteroidota > Bacteroidia > Chitinophagales > Chitinophagaceae > Agriterribacter. Next base: position 548,097 of record NZ_QCZJ01000001.1, read on the forward strand.
CTGATTTATAAATGGCTTCTCTTGCAAGATAATAGTAAGTAAAGGCTTCGCTGTATCTTTTTAATGCATGCAGGTCATCTGCCTTTAACGATAAAGCCCGCGGATACCATAGTGTATATTCCGGCGTATTCTTATACTCGTTCAATAACAAAAGCGAACTATCAGCATAGAGCAGCGCTTTTTCACGATCTCTTTTATAGGTATAAAAATACCCCCGCCTGTTGTTATAAATCTGGTATGCCCGTTTTAATGGCGGAAGATCATCATAAACAGAATCTATCGCCTTAAAATAATGTGCGCTGTCGTCTATAAAAGACTGAATTTTTTTAAACCGGAAATCATCAGTATCAATATCCTTAATTACTGTTTTTTCATTGCAGGCATGTAGAAAAAGCAGTGCAGGCAGTAAGAGCAGTTCAATGAACCGCAACAAAAGATTTAAGTTAGTTTTTGAACACATCATCTGGCGTACATTCAAAAATAGTATTTATATAACGTCAGAGATTTGCAAATTTTAACTAATACGGCATAAAAATTAAAAAAAGCCTTTCATCGCTGAAAGGCTCAATGCCAGATCCCGTGGCAACCTCAAAATATATTAAAACGGAGCATCTTCATCAAATCTGCTATCATTCATCCTGCTCCCTTTCTGTATAAACAATCTTGCCGCATCGTCTCCCGAATCACCGGGTAAGGGTTTCCAATTACTACCCGGCTGTGCTATTCCTCCAAAATCATCAGATTCCATCTCAACGAACTTTTGAATATGCAGCAAAGCGCGGAGCTTTATTGTTTCCAGAGAACCATTACGATGCTTGGCAATTCTCACATGGGTTTCCCCTTTATTGCTTTCACCCATTTCATTTGCGGTGATATTATAGTATTCCGGGCGGTAGAGGAACATCACCATATCGGCATCCTGCTCAATAGCGCCGGATTCTCTCAAATCACTTAACTGGGGCATCTTATCGCCATCTTTTCTTTTCTCTACTTCGCGGCTCAGCTGGCTTAATGCGATAATCGGTATCCCTAATTCTTTAGCGAGCCCTTTCAGGTTTCTTGAAATCGTACTGATCTCCTGCTCCCTGTTTGAGCTGCGTTTATCACCAGTGCCACTCATCAGCTGGAGATAGTCAATAATTACCAATCCAACATTATGCTTATTTTTTAGCCTACGGCATTTCGCTCTTAATTCAAATATGTTTAAGGCAGGCGTATCGTCAATAAAGATGGGGGCATTTTGCAGGCGCTGTATACCATTGCGGTATAGCTGTTCCATTTCATGCTGCTCCATCTTACCTCTTGCAATTTTTTCGAGCCATATTTCGCTTTCGGCACTTAATATACGTTGCACAAGCTGGGCGGAGCTCATTTCAAGACTAAAAAAGGCGATGGGTGTAGGCTTGGTAGGATGCAATGCGGCATTACGGGCAAGGTTAAGTGCAAAGGCTGTTTTACCCACGGCAGGGCGGGCGGCAAGAATAACCAGGTCGGTAGGCTGCCATCCATAAGTAACCCTGTCGAGCGAAGGAAAGCCACTTGGCGCACCGGTTATATCTTCCTGGCGGTTGCGCATATCTTCAATGCGCTGAATGGTTTTTACCAATACAGCATCAATACTGTCAAAGTTTTTGCGCAGGTGATTATTGGTGATGTCGAAAAGCTTGCTTTCCGCTTCATCAAGCAAATCAAACACATCTGTAGAATCTTCATACGCATCGCTGATGATCTCTCCGCTTATGCGGATAAGGTCGCGCTGGATAAATTTTTGCAGAATAATACGGGCATGCGTTTCAATATTAGCCGCAGAAACTACAACGCTGGTAAGTTTGGTAACATAGTATGGGCCGCCAATCAGCTCCAGTTCTTCTTTTACCTTCAATTCCTCTACTACGGTTAAAAGATCTATAGGCATACTTTTTTGTGCCAGGCTTTGCATAGCACGGAAAATACGCTGATGGGCGTCTACATAAAAACACTCTGGCTTTAAAATTTCAACAACCGTGTCAAAAGCTGTTTTTTCAAGCATAATCGCACCAAGTACCGCTTCTTCCAGATCTCTTGCCTGTGGAGGCACTTTGCCATATACCATAGTACTGAGATCAAGGGTACTTTTTCTGCGGGCTTTCCGATCTTTGTTCAGATTAGTAAGGGGGTCCATTAAAAAAATTTATATATAGAGTAATTATTTTAAATCTTGTGTTCCCAAGGTTAATCTCAAATCCATTATTTCACTGCCCGCTGCGCTTTGTTACCGGAATATTAAAATAACATTACCGGAATGTTACCAAAACTTTGTTGGGACGGCGAATTTAAGCTCAATGATTTTTGATAACCAAATTTACTTAGCCTATTTTTTTATTAATAGATGTAAACAATAATTTACAGCTTTTTCACAGATTTTTGGGTATTATCCACTGTATAAAATTATTTATACACAGACCGGCAGAAAAATACGCCTGTTTCTCTTTGCTATCCACATCCTTTGTTAGTAATAAATGCCGCTTGATTTTTTGGTTTCAAACAAGAAATAACAGTATGGCATTTCAGCGATTTTATATGCTCTGATCAATTTAATTATCTTTGCCCGCGCTCATTTAAGCGCTAAATGAAACAGTATTAAATATTATGACAATCAGCTATAATTGGCTTTCCACGTATTTACCGGTAAAAATTGAACCAGAAAGGCTCTCCATTATATTAACCTCTCTCGGGCTTGAGGTAGAAAGCTTTGAACCTTATGAAGAAATCAAAGGCAACCTGGAAGGATTGGTGACAGGATATGTTACAGAAGTAGAAAAACACCCTAACGCGGATAAACTGAGGGTTACAAAAGTAGATACCGGGAAAGGTGAGCTGCTGCAGATTGTATGCGGCGCGCCTAATGTTGCAGCAGGACAAAAAGTGATAGTTGCACCTGTTGGCACAACCATTTACCCTCTTAAAGGTAACCCGGTTACCATGAAAGTAGCCACTATCCGTGGCGTGGAAAGCTTCGGCATGATCTGCGCTGAAGATGAAGTAGGCATCAGTGATAATCATGCGGGCATAATGATACTGAACGATGATGCGGTACAGGGCATCCCGGTAGCCGATTATATAAAGCCGCAAAAAGACTGGGTTTATGAAATAGGGTTAACACCCAACCGCATGGATGCCATGAGCCATCTTGGTGTTGCCAAAGATGTTTGCGCTTATTTAACGGTGCATGATCATCAAAATCATTTTGTACAATACCCGTATAAAGATGATTTTAAAAAAGATACCAACGCGCCTGCATTTGATATAACTATACAAAATACCGAAGCCTGCCAACGCTACAGCGGGGTGTATATTGAAAACGTAACTATTAAAGAAAGCCCGGATTGGCTGAAACAGCGGTTGAAATCTATAGGTATACGTTCTATCAATAATATAGTAGATATCACGAATTTTATTTTGCATGAAACAGGGCAGCCCTTACATGCATTTGACGCGGATAAGATTAAGGAGCGAAAAGTGATCGTGCAAAACCTTCCGGCAGGAACAACATTTATTACGCTGGATGAAAAAGAACGAAAACTGAATGGGGAAGATTTAATGATATGTGACGGAAACGGAACGCCTATGTGCTTTGGCGGTGTATTTGGCGGATTGGATAGCGGTGTAACAGCCAGCACAAAAAACATATTTCTTGAAAGCGCATGGTTTAATCCTGTTGTAATACGCAAAACATCTTTCAGGCATAATTTGCGCACCGATGCCGCGGCGCGTTTTGAAAAGGGGGTTGATATCAGCAATACAGTTAGCGTATTGAAACGGGCTGCCATGCTCATTAAGGAGCTATCCGGCGGTGTAATTGCATCAGATATTATTGATGTTTATCCGGATCCCCAGCCTCAAAAACGCATTACGCTCACGTATGCTTACCTGAAAAAATTAAGCGGAAAAGTATATAATCCTGGCACAGTTGAAAATATTCTTACCGTATCAGGATTTAAAATAGTAAGCAATACAGCCGAAGCCATTGTGGTTGACGCGCCTTACAGCAAGCCTGATATTGAATTACCTGCTGATGTGGTGGAAGAAGTGATGCGTATAGATGGATACGACAATGTTGAGATTCCGCAAAGCATATTCATCAGTCCTTCTGTTGAAGCGCTGGGTTTTCAAAACGCTTTTAAAGAGAAGATAGCCAACTATCTTTCCGGTAATGGCTTCTATGAAATTTTTACCAACTCTATTACCAACAGTGGGTATTTTTCGGAGGAAGTACTGCAAACAAGCGTGAAAATGCTGAACAGCCTCAGCGCTAACCTGAATATTATGCGCCCTTCTATGCTGGAAACAGGGTTAGAGTGCATACTGCATAACCTTAACCGCAAGAACAATAATCTCAGGCTGTATGAATTTGGAAAAGTATATTCCACATCGGGTGTTGGCAGGTATAGCGAAACTGAAAAACTGAGCTTATATATTACCGGCTTAACGCAGGAATCGTCCTGGAAACACAAAGATGAAAAAAGTGATATTTACTACCTGAAAGGCATAGCCGAAAGCATTTTGCAACTCGCCGGCGTTGAAAGATACTCCATCACTATAGTTAAAGCCAGGCAAATGCAGTACGCACTGGAAATAAAGCAGGGAAATACAGTATTAATATCATTAGGTCTGGTAGAAAATGCTGTTACCAAAAAGTTTGACATAAAACAGCCGGTTTATTATGGTGAAATTGAATGGGAGGCATTATGCGGTTTGGCTGCAAAACAAAAATCAGGCTATAAAGAAATACCACGTTTTCCGGCAGTGCAAAGAGATTTGGCAATCGTGATTGATAAAAATCTTTCTTATGAAAAAGTGGAGCAATCTGTTGCAAAAGCCGGCATTAAGAAACTACAATCCTTAAAGCTGTTTGATTTATTTGAAAGCGACAAACTGGGGAAAGACAAAAAATCATTTGCAATAAACTTTACCTTTATTGATACGGAGAAAACATTGACAGATGCAGAGATTGACGGCATGATGCAAAAGATCATGAAAACATTTGAGCAGGATCTGTCGGCTGAAATAAGGAAATAACGATAATATGCATGCAATATGAGCAATATTGAAGCACATATAAGCCGGGTAAATGATAAGCTGCAGGTGCTGATGAAGCTATACGACAAGCTTGAAAAAGAAAATGAAAAACTTAAGCAGCAGCTTGAGCAAAAGGAACGCACGGAAAAAGATACACAGGAAAAGGTAAAGCAGTTGCAGCAGCAGGCTGAGATAGCAGCAGCGGTTTCAGGGGTGCCGGATGAAAAAAACAAAAATGAGCTGGAGAAAAGGCTTAACGCATATATAAAAGAGATAGATCAATGCATTGCAATGTTACAGCACCAATAATCATATTCTTTTAACGAGCCGCATTCTTAATGCTTCTTTATCATTGGAAATTTCCAGGATATATACACCATAAGGAAGATCATTCAAACCCTTCCAGGAGAATGTTTTTTGATCAGGAGAGATTTTGGTTTCGAGCATGCTGCATACTTTTCCGGTCTCATCCTTAAGTATGGCCTTCAGGTATACAGAAGGTTCATCACCCAGTTCAAAAACCAGGGTGTCGATAAACACCAGCGATCTTAGTTTTGCGGGCATACAATCAGGTTTTCATGTACGGATATTTATACCTAATATGAAAAAGCTACTTTTGATAAACGTAAAATATTCAATTTTATGTTGACAAATTGTTTATAACGTCATACAATAACCGAAATATGGATCAACTCATTGCCATAAACGTACCAATAGGAGACAGAACATATCGGATTAAGATAGCTCCCAATGACGAAGGACAGGTAAGGAAAACCCTGAAGATCATTAATGATAAAATCATTGAATTTAAGACAGAGTTTGCAGGAAAAGATATGCAGGATTATATTTCAATGGTATTGCTGTGGTATGCCACCCAGTTGCAAAGTGGTAAAGCCAATGTACTGGAAAATGATTTTTCCGAAGCATTAAAAAAGATGGAAAAGCAGTTAGATAAGGCGCTGGGTATTTAACAAATATCAACCAGGAATGCCTTTTTATCAGGGTAACATTTAGAGGTTAGTTTCATTGGTTATGCAGCAGGGTAAAATAATGCCATAGCTACAAAGGATAGTGAGTTGCAGGAATCAAAACGCTGAATAAATAAGCATCGCCTTTTTTGACGATGCTTATTTATTAAAATTTACATACAGGATCAGTTATTCGCGAATTTTGTCCAGCCTTTGTGCCAGCCTGCATATTCGCCGGCAGGTGCAATCGCTCCCAGGAAATTCACCTTTGTTATAAACGTTCTTGCAGTAATAATCGGATCGTCAAAATAAGTATATGAGTCTTTATCTTTTTGATCTACCAGGATTGAAGAAGCATTACCGAAAGGAATAAAATCAGGTGTTGAATAATCAAACGGACGGGTATATAAATTGTCGGCAACATCCAACTTCCTGTTTTTATATTTAGCATCCAAAAACCAGTTATAAATATCATCTGTGGTTTTACCCGTAACATCAGAATTACTTCCTTTAGTATAGCTGACAGGAGTTTTACATCCGGCAACAATCACCCCTCCTATTCTTAATGTGTTATCATCAAATATATTTCTATCAGTTGCCCTTCCTGTACTTGCATCAATAAGAATACCAGTAGGCCAGCCAAGAAACACTGAATTTACAATAGATATAGAAGAATTTCTCCTGATCTGCGCGCCAGCAAGATAGTTGCTGTTGCCCACATTGCTCAATGTAGCCAACGGCCCTACAGAAGTGACATTAGAGAATACAGCCCTGGTTTGTGGCGTTACAGTAGAACCGGCAGCATTGTTATCACTTTCAAATGATTCTGATTTTGAAATATCAGCAATCAGAGAATCTCTAACGATCAAACCAAATTGTACACTGCCGCTATAACCGTTATCCGTATCAAAATCGTCATCCTGTGTTTTATATGCAATAAGATATTTGCAGTTCACCGTACCGCCGAACCACTCAAACGCATCATCTTTTGCATAAGAAACCTGCACGTGATCAATTGTTGTGCCGCTACCTACTGCTGCCAGGGTAAGGCTGTTTACTTCTTTATCAGGCTGGTACGCATAGCCTGCATATTCAATTCTTACATACTGTAATGTTCCGCTGTTGTCAGCGTCATCAGGTGTAGCACCGCCACCTGCAAGCCCGTCGCCATTAGCGTTATTAATTCCACCTTCTACCTCAAGTATACCTTTACCGCCACCGGTGCCGGTAAACTCTGTATTAATGCTTGCCTTTCCGCAAATTACTATACCGCCCCAATCCCCGGAACGGGGGTCAGGTGAGGAGCTGGTGAACACAATCGGCTCATCCTGTGTACCCTTTGCTTCAATTTTAGATCCACGCGTAATTACAAGTGCTGCTACGTTTGTTCCTTTATAATCCCCCTTAACTGTAGCGCCGGCTTCCACCGTTAATGTAGCACCATTGGCTATATAAACAATACCAGACAAAATATTTTCATCGCCCTTCTTTAATGTAATATTTTCAGTAATACGTCCAGTTAACGTAACAGTAGAGCCATTGCCATTGCCATTACCGTTACCATTTCCACTTCCGCTACCATCCATTTCAATTTTACGGCAACTGGCTGTCATCAATATTATCGCCACTGCAGCCGATAGTGTAAATTGTTTCATGTATTTTTTGTTTGTTTTGTGTGATTGTTTTATAAACTGTAATTGAATGTTATACTAAAGGTTGTTCCCCATTTGCGTGAAAAACGGATGGGGTCTTTATCTTTCTGAAAGCTTGTTTTATCATCAGTATTCTGGTAGAAGTACTGTGTTTGATTTAAGATGTCTGAAATATTCAATCGTATTTCCGCTTTATTCTTAATAAGCTTTTTTGCTAACTGAAAGTCAAGAATGGGTCTTGCGGCTTCATATATATCAGGCGAGCCCGCGCCGGCAGATATATCTCCTACAAGGTATATGCGCTCTCCGATCTGGTTAAATAAAACAGTTGCTGTAATACCTGATTTCTCCAAATCATACATCAAACCAAGGTTAACAGTGTAGGGAGATTGCCCCTGCAAAGATCTTTTCAGGTTAAGTCCTTTATCTTCTACCCTGCTGTATATGTATGCCGCATTTGCCTGGAATGTGAAGTTTTTAAGCGCGTTTACGAAATCAAGCTTTTGGCGTATTTCCAATTCTGCACCGTATGATTTTGCTTTCTCCGGGTTTTGATAATTGAAAGTACTGGCGCCACCGCTGCCGGCGTTAAATATCTGCTCAATAGGATCAGCGAAGTATTTATAAAAAACTCCAATAGAAAATATTTCACCGGCGCGTGGATAAAACTCATACCTGATATCAGCATTAGAAACCTTTGTGCGTTTTAATGCAGGATTGCCCTGTATGGAAGCATTCAATTCAAAATCGTAGAGGTTTAAGAATGCCAGCTCTCTCAACTCCGGCCTGATAACGGTTTGCGAACCTGACAAACGAAGATTGGTTTTACTGTTTAATTTCAGTGTTGCATTCAAGCCCGGCAAAAAGTCATTTACTTTTGAATATGTATATCTCGGGTCGCTTGTTTTTGTACTGCCTACCAACTGATCATAATTTTCTACACGCAATCCCCAAACTACACGCAGCAACGGCGAAAATTGATTATCAAACTGAATATAACCTGCATTGAGAATTGTATTAGCGAGATAACGGAAATTGGTTCCTTTAATAATATCAAAAGCGAATTTGTTACTGTTGCCGGCACCGTCTCCAAAATTTCCAGGTGCAAAAACCTGGTCAGCGGGCAACTGGCGCAATGCTGCATTATCTACAGGCAAATACACTGAAAAAGGTTTTGCATCGTACAAACGGTCTTTTACCTGCAGCATATAACCGCCCTTAACGGTTTGCTTTTGATTAAAGAGATTGAAATTATAGTTCAGATCGCCGCCCGCAGTGTATATATAATCATTGAGTGTTTGATATATCCTGCTGCCACTTTCCTGCGAAAGTGAGTTTCCTATAGCAAGCAGATAGGGATCCTGTGAGCCGATGGTTTGTGTATATAATATCCGGCGCTGATCAGGAGTATATGCATCCAAAATATTAAATGAACCATACCATTTTAATTTTAACGGAGCAGCTAAACTATGCTCACCAATTGCCTGCACAGTAAAAAAAGTATTCTGCCTGAATTTTATTTCAGCGCCATAAATATTATCATTACGGACATTGCTTATACCTGAGCGGTTAGTGATGAAGTTGGTAGTATTAACATTTAAAACAGACTTAACAGAAATTTTGTTGAGTGAATTAAGCTGCATGGTCAGGCTGCCCAAAGCACCCCAGCTTACATCCTGCGAATATTTATCGTCATTATAATTATAATCAATTGAAACATTCTGCTGATCTATAGAATTCACCCTGTTCAGTAATTTCTGGTAACGGTTGATTTTATTATATACTACACTTATTACGCCACCGGTTTTTTTACCAAATAATGTAGTATTCATTCCCCCGTTTACCTGGAAGGAAGTATTAAGCGGTGCTTTTCCTTTTACACCGGTCCAGGAATTTTTCATGGATTTACCAATAGCGGCTTTATCAGCGGCAGATAATTCATCAAACTGTGATTTAGTGGTATACGTTGCCGGTAAACTGCGATAACCATCATCAACACCAAGCCAGTCAAATTTGCCTCCGGGCACTTTATAAAAATCTTTACCTACTGTTTGGGAATTAAAGCCGGTGCCCACCTGCACATTAAAAAAATTCTTCGCCGGCACATCTTTGGTATTGATCTGTATCAACCCGCCTGCCCACTCGCCGGGAAACTCCGGAACAAAGGCTTTATTGATAACGATATTATCAACGATCTGCGCCGGGAACATATCAAAAGAGAACGCTTTACGATCAGGCTCAGTGCTGGTAAGTAAAATTCCATTCAGCATTGCCTGGTTGTACCTGTCTGCCAATCCTCTCACTACCACAAATTTATTTTCCTGCAGGCTCACTCCGGGTATGCGTTTCAATACTTCTCCGGTATTTCTGTCCGGGCTTCTGCGTATACTTTCGGCTGAAATAACAGAAGCAACGGTATTTGTATTTTTTTGAAATTGTATAGCAGAAGAAACCGTTTCCATTCTTGCACTGGATTTCTTTGCTGTTACAACAATGCCTTCCAGGTCTTTTGCTTTTACATTGATTACTACGTTCAATTCATTAACCTGCCCGCTGCTCACCTCCACATCCGTAATAGTTTTATTTTCATAGCCAACTGCAGAAAATTCAAGTTCATATTTCTTACCAATGCTAAGAGATAATGTATATATACCCCCGATATCCGTTACTGTTCCTGAAGCTCCGGTTACTTTTACCGTAACGCCGGAAACCGGTTCGTTTTTTTCATTTATTACCTTACCAGACAACTTAACTGTTTGAGCCTGAACAAATGAGAAAGAAAATAAAAGCATGAATACCGCACAACTTTTTAGCTTGATCTGCATACCAGAATTTTCGGCAAAGGAATACAGGTACTGTTACCGAATGGTTACCGGAATATTAATAGTAGATTACCGGAATATTATGCAAACATTACCCCGGTGTAGAAAATGTGCATTTTAAAAATTTCCAATGTTAAGAAATCATTAAGTATAAAAATATTTGGCCGACCGCAAATGATAAAACTATTTTTGTCCAAATTTTTTGTTCATGCTTAATTCTATAATGAAGCTTTTTCTACCTAAAGACAGGATCTTTTACCAGTTATTTGAAGAGGTAGCATCCAAAGTATTAGAAATGGCCAGGAAGCTGAGGGAATTGATGCATGAACCTGATCATGATAAAAGATCTGCCATTGCTTCGCAAATTGAAGAGCTGGAACATGTGAATGACGATCTTACCCATAAAATTTTTACCGAATTAGGCAGGAACTTTATTACCCCTTTTGACAGGGAGGATATTCACTACCTCGCGTCCGCGCTGGATGATATCGCGGATTACATCCATGCTTCTTCCAAAAAAATAAAATTCTACAAGGTTAATCCCAATGAACAGGGTATGCAAAAATTTGCAGACCTGATTGTTGCCGGCGCCGAACATATAAATATCGCGGTGCATGAACTGCGCAACATGAAAAATCTGCGCCAGATCACGGAGTCATTGGTAAAAATCAATAGTATAGAAAACCAGGCTGATGATATTTTTGACATGAGCATAGAACGCTTATTTGAAATGGAGCCTGATGCCAAAGAAGTAATAAAGAAAAGGGAAATATACCAGGTGCTTGAAATTGCTACAGATAAATGTGAAGATGCTGCCAATGTAATTGAATCTATTATTGTTAAATACGCATAATGTTTGAAAGCCTGATAACATTATCACCATATTACAATCGTATCATTATCAGATTTTCAAACCTGTTTGTATGACCCTGTTAGTAATCATCATAGTTCTTGCGCTTATTTTCGATTATATTAACGGATTTCATGATGCCGCTAACTCCATAGCCACCATCGTATCTACAAAAGTGCTTACGCCTTTCCAGGCTGTGCTATGGGCCGCATTATTCAACTTTATCGCCTTTTTTATTTTTAAAGATCATGGTGTAGCTAACACTATTGCCAAAACCGTTAAAGAAAGTTATATAACATTACAGGTAATTTTAGCCGGGCTTTCTGCAGCCATTATATGGAACCTGCTTACCTGGTGGTTTGGTATTCCTTCATCTTCTTCGCATACACTCATTGGTGGTTTTGCAGGTGCGGCCATAGCGCATGCCGGTTTTGAATCGATTAATATAACCCCGGTTTTGCAGATCGTAGCCTTCATACTTCTTGCGCCACTCATTGGTATGATCATGGCTTTTATTATATCGCTCTGGTTTATTAACTCTTTCAGAAAAAGTATATGGCCTAAAGTGTTTTCTTTATGTATACTGTTTGCGGTTGGAATTGTTTTATACAAAACTATGGAGTTCGACCCTGCCAAACTATCCTCTCATTATAACAGTTATATACTTAAAGTGATTTTTCATTCTCATAACTTCAAGATGGTTCTTATGGGATTCATCATGACGGTGATGTGTATTTTTACCCTTTACCTCAGCAGGCTGAATGCCCACAAATCAACGGTATGGTTTAAGCGTTTACAACTGGTTTCTTCTGCAGCTTTCAGCATTGGGCATGGTGGCAATGATGCGCAGAAAGTAATGGGTATTATTACCGTTGCGCTGATTGCTCATGGCAACATACAGGAGTTTGAGCAAATGCCTACCTGGGTTCCTATTTCGTGCTATACGGCTATTGCGCTGGGCACGCTGAGCGGCGGCTGGAAAATTGTAAAAACAATGGGCAGCCGTATAACAAAAGTTACGCCCTTTGAAGGTGTGGCTGCAGAAACAGCAGGTGCCATTACCCTGTTCCTCACAGAACATCTTAAAATACCTGTAAGTACCACACATACCATTGCAGGCTCTATTATGGGTGTGGGTGCTACCAAAAGATTATCTGCGGTGCGCTGGGGCGTTACTGTTAATTTACTGTGGGCATGGATAATAACCATACCCATCAGCGCATTAATGGCAGGATTGATATATTATATCTTCCATTTCTTTTTTTAATCATAAGCTGTTTTCATATTAGGCAAAACAGGGTATCTTCGCCGCCGCTATATTATTATAAACAATAATAAAAAAAGCGGGTAAATAATGAAAGGAATTATTCTGGCGGGAGGATCCGGCACACGCCTGTATCCCATTACATATGCCATCAGTAAACAGATCATGCCTGTGTATGATAAGCCGATGATATATTATCCCTTATCTACACTGATGCTTGCAGGCATACGCGATATCCTGATCATTTCAACACCACATGATCTTCCGCAATTCAAAAAATTATTTGGTGACGGAAGCCAGTTGGGTTTGAATTTTTCTTACGCAGAACAAGCAACACCAAACGGATTGGCCCAGGCTTTTGTTATTGGCGAAAAATTTATCGGTAAAGAGAAAATAGCGTTGATATTGGGCGATAATATTTTTTATGGCGCAGGGCTTGGCCGCCAGCTCAGTGGTAACAGCAACCCTGATGGCGGCATAGTATATGCCTACCAGGTAAGCGACCCGGAAAGATATGGCGTGGTAGAATTTGATGAAAACATGAACGCGCTATCAATAGAAGAAAAACCTGCTAAACCCAAAAGCAATTATGCGGTGCCCGGCATATATTTTTATGATAACGATGTGATACACATTGCTAAAAATTTAAAGCCATCACCAAGAGGCGAATATGAGATTACAGATGTAAACAGAGAGTACCTGAGGCAGGGAAAGTTGAAAGTATCTGTACTTGACAGGGGCACTGCATGGCTGGATACAGGAACATTCGATTCATTAATGCAAGCCTCTTTATTTGTGCAGGTTATTGAGCAGCGGCAGGGCATAAAGATTGCCTGCATTGAAGAAATAGCTTACAGAAAAGGGTTTATAACCAAAGAACAATTACAACAAATCGCCCAGCCGCTTATTAAAAGCGGTTACGGTGAATATCTGCTGAACTTAGTATCTTGAGTTAATTTTTATTGGATATGAAAAAAATTTTGGTAACAGGCGGATGCGGGTATATTGGATCACATACTATTGTTGATTTAATTGAAAATGGCTTTGATGTTATATCAATTGACGACAACTCCCGTTCATCCACCTTTTTATTAGAAGGCATTGAAAAGATCACCGGGAAGAAAATCAAGAATTATAAAGTTGACCTGTGTGATTTTAATGATACCAATGCTGTATTTGAAGAAAATGAAGATATAGCAGGCATCATACATTTTGCAGCATATAAGGCAGTAGGGGAATCAGTGGAGAAACCGCTCATGTATTTTGAAAATAACCTCCTGTCTTTGATCAACCTGCTGAAATGTGTGGAAGCCTTCAAAATACCTTATTTTGTTTTCTCCTCTTCCTGTACGGTATATGGCAATCCTGATAGCATTCCTGTTACAGAACTAACGCCAACTAAACCGGCGGAATCTCCCTATGGCTATACCAAACAAATGGGCGAACAGATCATTGGCGAGTTTACCAAAGCGAACAAGGATACCAAATGTATTTTGCTGAGGTATTTTAACCCGGCAGGCGCGCATCCTTCCGCGCTTATTGGTGAGTTGCCGATTGATAAGCCACAAAACCTTGTACCGGTTATTACTCAAAGTGCTATTGGTAAAATACCCGGCATTACAGTTTTTGGCGACAAATATCCAACCAGGGACGGATCCTGTGTAAGAGATTTTATACATGTTTCAGATCTTGCACATGCTCACACGCTGGCTTTGGAATTTCTCATCAATAATAAAAACAAAACAAACCCTGAAATTTTTAACCTAGGTACAGGCGAAGGCATAACGGTGCTTGAAACCATTAAGGCATTCGAAAGGGTTACCGGCGTTAAACTCAATTATACTGTTGGAGCCAATCGTCCCGGAGATGTTATTGCCATTTATGCCAATAACGATAAAGCCAAGACCATTTTAGGATGGCAAACTTTATACAGCCTGGAAGATATACTGGGAACAGCCTGGAAATGGGAACAAAAGCTCAAAGACGACGAAAAATTATTTACAGGAAAAAATATCCAGTTGAATTAATCCATATTTTGCGCAACTAAAGAAATTTTTATGCTGAAAGAAATACAGGTAAGCGGACAAAAAGATACAAGAAGTGGTTTTGGTGATGGAATTTATGAATTAGGAAAAAAGAATCCGAATGTGGTGGCGCTTACCGCCGATCTTGCCGGTTCAATGAAACTCAATGCTTTTATTAAAGATTTTCCGGACAGGTTCATACAATGTGGTATTGCCGAAGCCAATATGATTGGCATTGCCGCCGGCTTAACAATAGGTGGCAAAATACCGTTCACTACTACTTTTGCCAACTTTTCAACCGGCCGTGTATACGACCAGATCCGCCAGTCTGTAGCTTATTCTGGTAAAAATGTAAAGATATGCGCCTCTCATGCAGGCTTAACACTGGGTGAAGATGGTGCTACACACCAGATACTGGAAGATATCGGCATGATGAAAATGCTGCCCGGGATGACGGTTATCGTGCCATGCGATTATAACCAGACAAAAGCGGCTACCATTGCCATAGCTGAGCTTAACGGCCCCGTTTATCTGCGCTTTGGCAGACCTGTTTGGCCGATATTTACCGCCGCAGATCAAAAATTTGAAATCGGTAAAGCACAGGTATTCTCTGAAGGAACAGATGTATCCATTTTTGCATGCGGGCACATGGTCTGGAAAGCCATTGAAGCGGGTATTATACTGGAGGAGAAAGGATTAAGCGTGGAGGTAATCAATATACATACCATTAAGCCGCTGGATGAAGAAGCCATCCTTAAATCTATCCGTAAAACCAAATGTGCCGTAACAGTTGAGGAGCATAATATTATCGGTGGATTAGGCGATGCTGTTGCACAGGTTGCAGCAAAGCATTTTCCTGTGCCGTTTGAATATATTGGAACCAAAGATACATTTGGAGAAAGTGGCAAACCGCTGGAACTGCTGAAAAAGTATGGTTTAGATACCCCTGATATTGTTGCCGCTGCTGAAAAAGTAATAAAGCGGAAATAACATTTGCAAATCACTTATGCATGGGTAATAACCATCCGGACGACATTTTTTTGTTGCAGGAATTCCGTAATTCCGCTACTAAAGAAAAAGCGTTTACTTCCATAATAAAAAAATACCAGGAAAAGCTTTACTGGCATATACGCCGCCTGGTTATTCAGCATGAAGATGCCAACGATGTTTTACAAAATGTATGCATCAAAGTGTGGAATGGCTTAGAAAACTTCCGGGAAGATTCGCAATTATATACCTGGTTATACAGGATTGCCACAAACGAATCACTAACTTATCTTGAGCAACAAAAAAGGAAATCTTCATTATCAATTGATAACGAAGAAAACCCGGTTGCGGCAAGATTACAGGCCGAAAAAGATTTTGATGCCTCCAAAGCTGAATGGAAACTCCAGATGGCTATCCAGCAACTTCCTGAAAAACAGAGACTTGTATTTAACCTGCGATATTATGATGAAATGCCTTACGAAGAAATGAGTAAAGTTCTGGATACTTCGGAGGGAGCGTTAAAAGCAAGCTATCATCATGCGGTTAAAAAGATTGAAGATTTTATCTTAAACCATTAAACCATTTAGCTATAACTTAGTCTTAACAGTTGATGGAACAAGCCCCTGACATAGCAGCAGAATTAAAGGAAATAAGCACATTAGTAGCAGGTATTAAGAAAAACAATCCGTTTTCAGTGCCTGCAGGCTATTTTGCTGAATTTTCTGAAAACGTTTTAAGCCTGGTGCTGCAAAATGAAAGTACTGCTGTTCCGGTAAAAGATGAAATAGAGGCATTATCACCGCTGTTAGCATCCTTAAGGAATAAATCATCTTTAACAATTCCTGAACATTATTTTGAACAATTCAGCACTCCGGCAATACCTGCACCGCAGGAGAGCAAAGATGGAACTGCGATAGCGCCTGTGCGATCAGTCTCTGCAGGCAGAAAATGGATTAAATATGCTGTCGCCGCAATGGTAGCCGGGTTTATTGGTTTAAGTACATTCTTCTTTTTAAACAGATCAGCAAATCCGGCGGAGAAAGATAAAACCGCTGTTCAACACGATAAAAACCGTTCTGCAAATGACTTTAGCGGAATACCGGATGAAGCGCTTGCAGGATTTCTTTCTTCCGCTCCGGTAAATTCATTTACGGCAACAGATAGCGATGAAGCAAATATTGATGCTATTGCTATGATAGATATTGATGATAATAAACTCACCAATATACTTCGTGAGCTGCCAGACGAAGACCTGATCAGTTATGCAGAAGATACCAGGAGTGAAGATGTATCATTATAATTATAATACTTACAATAAAAGAGCAGGAGCTGTAACCTCAAAACATCATGCTGCAGGAGTTTTAAATTTTTAAATATTTTTCTGTGAAAAAAATTTTTATACTTTTTGGATTTATTACATTTGCAACCTTGCTAACCCAGGCTCAGGTTACTGAGCCGGAAAAAGGGGAAAGAATAAAATCTCTTGAGATTGCTTACCTAACCAGGCAACTCCAACTTACTCCTGAAGAAGCAGAAAAATTTTGGCCGGTTTTTAATCAGTACCGGAAAGAATTGAGAACTGCAGTTGTGGAAAGCTCCGGTGAAGATCAACTGGACAGGGAACAGAAAATTCTGGATATTAGAAAAAAATACAAAAAGAATTTTGCTGCTGTTTTAAGTAATGAAAGGGCCCAAAAGTTCTATGATGCTGAGGATAGATTTAAGATGCTTGTAAAAAAGGAAATGAATAACAGGCTGAAAGAACGGGGAGCCGGTAGACAAAGAAGATAAATCGACAAATGATTTTTTAAATACAAAATAATTTACCTAATTTTAACTTGGTGTTTTTCATAGGTTAGCAACGGCTGGCTCTTTCTAGGGCTGGCCTTATTTTTTTATAGGACTTTTTAATGTGGCAAATAAATAAGTTAACTACAAATAGTATAAAAAAATGCGAAGCAAAACTTCGCATTTTTTATTCAGATACAATCAATCACCAGGTTAAATAACGGGTGTATCCAGCTCCGCCAATGAAGCATTAATATCTTCTTTTGCAACTTCATAATCAACGATCTTTCCCGCAAGATAATTTTCATATGCGCTCAGGTCAAAATGTCCATGACCGCATAAATTGAATAATATCGTTTTTGAAACGCCTTCTTTATCGGCCTGTTTTGCCTGGCGGATTACTTCTGCAATAGCATGTGTTGCTTCAGGTGCCGGAATAATGCCTTCAGATCCTGAAAACAGTAATCCTGATTCAAAACATTCAGTTTGATTGATAGCATCAGCTTCAATAATACCATCCTTCAGTAATTGGCTCACAATAGCGCCTGCACCATGATAGCGAAGGCCACCTGCATGTATAGGCGAAGGAATGAAATTATGCCCCAGCGTATACATTGGTATTAATGGCGTCATTCCAATAGTATCTCCGAAATCGTAGCGAAATTCTCCTCTTGTAAGCTTAGGACAGGAGGTGGGTTCAACAGCTATAGCCCTGATTTTTTTACCACCCGTAAGGTTATGCTGCAAAAAAGGAAATGTTATTCCTGCAAAATTTGATCCACCGCCAAAAGGCGCTACAACAATATCAGGGTAGTCGCCGGCTTTTTCCATTTGTTTTAATGCTTCTAACCCTATGATGGTTTGATGCATTAATACGTGGTTCAATACGCTGCCCAGCGAATATTTTGTATCAGCATTCATGGCTGCCACTTCTACCGCTTCTGATATTGCAATGCCCAAACTACCCGGGGAATCAGGGGCTTTTGCTAAAACGGTTTTACCGGCATTGGTTAATGTGCTGGGCGATGCATGCACGGTACCACCCCAGGTGTTCATCATTACTTTTCTATACGGCTTTCCTTCATAACTTACTTTTACCATAAACACTTCACACGCTATATCAAAAAGCTTGCAGGCAAAACTTAAAGCGCTTCCCCATTGACCGGCGCCGGTTTCTGTTGAAATTTTCTTCACGCCTTCTTTCATATTATAATATGCCTGGGGAACAGCAGTATTAGGTTTGTGAGAGCCGGCAGGGCTGACGCCTTCATACTTATAATAGATCCTGGATTTGGTACCCAGCGCTTTTTCTAATCCATATGCACGGTACATAGGCGTGGGTCGCCATATCGTATATATATCCCTCACTTCTTCGGGTATCTCTATCCATTTTTCCGTACTCACTTCCTGCTTAATAAGTTCCATAGGAAAAAGTGGTGCCAGGTCTTCAGGGCCAATAGGCTGGTGTGTGCCGGGGTGCAAAGGCGGCAAAGGCTTGTTAGGCATATCCGCCAGGATATTATACCAATGTGTAGGAATTTCAGATTCCTGTAAAGTGATCTTTCTTTGTGCCATGTCGATAATTTAAGTGAGTTAAGATACTGAAAAGATAAAAGCCAAAGCTGAATTTCGCCAATATAATCAGTAAAAATCATTACAGAAATCATACATACTTCTACCTATCATTTTGACATTTCATCTATGCATTACCGTTATCTGCTCATTAAAAAAGAATTTCAACTTTAAATTGTTATATTGCTATAAAGAAAACTTAGCTGGTTTCTAACCTGCTGTGCAATGTTCAGAATTTGTGTGCTATTTAACCAGATAGAAATAATACCGAAATTTCTGAATAAACAAGTACCGCCATGAGGTTGACGCTTTCTACCTTTAAAAATCTTTCACTTCAAAAACGATTACCGTTATTTGTTTGCCTGCTATTGACAGGTGCGATCACTCTTTTCAGTATCATATCTTACTTAAGTATAAAAAAATTTGAATTAAAGGCCGGTGAGCAACGTTTGCTTGATTTAACGCAACAGGCAGGTAATATGTTTTCGGAATCCATCAGGGAAGATTATACAAATACAAGGCGGGTTATTGCAGATACAATCATTCCTGCATTCATAACAAAGCGAACTGAACTCCTGCAAAAACAGGCAGATAGTATTTTAGAGCAAATTGGTCATTCCGGATCATCTCTATATGCAGAGATACTTGACACCAATTATAATCCTTTGTTAAGTGCGGGTGATCCTTTTTATTTACCGGATAAAAACAGCCGGCCACATTATGTTAAAAAAATAATGTCAGGGGATCTTTACGGTCATAATGATTCTGTTTTTTACAGTTTGACCCTACCCGTTATGGAAGCCGGAAAACTAACAGGATACGTTACCCGATACAGGTTTGTGAAAATAACCTCTAAAATGGTACTGCAATTTTCAACGCTTGCAGGTTATGGCGCTAAATTATATGTAGCTAATAAGAATAATAGTTTTTGTACAGATCTGTTCAAACCGGTACAATATACATTACCGGTAGATCAAACGCAGGCAGACAAAAGCTACAGCTATAAAAATGAAAACGGTACCCGGATGGTAGGAGCTTTCAGGTTCGTGCCGGATACACCATGGCTGGTTGCACTCGAATTCCCTTACAGTGTTATTGTCCAGGGATCATCAAAATTCCTTTTTTGGTTGCTTGTATTGGGAACAATATTGATTATTTGTGGGATAACAGCAGCCTGGATAATTGGGAAAAACCTTGTGCGCCCGCTCAATCAGTTAACCAATGCTGTTACCAATCTTTCGTCAGGAGAATTTGCAGAAGTACCTGTTAACAGAAATGATGAAGTAGGAAAACTGGCACAGGCATTTAATGAAATGACGCTAAGCCTGAAAGATGCAAAAACAAAGATGGAAGAAAAGATAAATGAGGCTGAGCATTTAAATACACAACTAAGAAAACTTTCTGCTCACCAACAGAATATCAGGGAAGAAGAACGTAAGCGCATTGCAAGAGAAATGCATGATGAGCTTGGTCAACTGCTTACCGGCTTTAAAATGGATGTCCAGCTTTTAAAGAATCACCTGCCGGCGGGTAGCAATGAAAGAGTTAAGGAACACATACAGTCCATGACCAGCCTTGTAGACGATGCTATCCGGTTTGTAAGGCGACTATCTTCTCAATTAAGAGAAGGTCCGCTCGAAGATCTTGGATTAATAGCCGCTATTCAATGGTATACGCAGGAATTCACAAGGCGTTATAATATTCCTGTTATATTCAACTGTTTGCATAGTGATATATCACTTCCTCCCCAGGTTAAAACAGGTTTATTCAGAATTTGCCAGGAATCGCTTACTAACATTGCCCGGCATTCAAACGCTACCCGGGTGGAAATAAATTTTGATATACAGAACAATGAATTATTGCTTACGGTAAAAGACAATGGTAAAGGTTTTAAAACATCCACCGGTGCCCGAACCGGCTCACTTGGTTTACTGGGGATGAATGAAAGGGCGATAATGGTAGGTGCCAGATTGTCGCTGCACTCAGAAATAGGAAAAGGCACTATGATTAAAGTTGCTTTCCCGATTAACGAGAAAGAAGCATTTATCTGAATCAAGGCAAACCTGCAGGTCAATATACCTCCTTCATAAAACAAAATGGCTTCACCCCATTAACCGAAATATTTACCCTTTTCACCTATTAAATAAGATTAAAGCATGTCCGTGCCTGGCATTTTGATAAATTGCATACAAGACTTTGTTGCAGATTTCTTCGTACATATGTCTGAACATGTAATTTATTCAATTGGTTATTGGTAAGATGGCAAGATTGAAAATAATCATAATTTCCGGCTTGCTGGCATCCTGGTTTTCTGCGGCTTTCAGTCAGGACCAATCCTGCCCGTTTAATATCAATTTTTCAGCAGGAGACCTGTCTTCCTGGTCTGCCCAAACAGGTTTGGTGGGCGGTTCCACACGGCAATATCCTACCAATACCGGAGTATCTGTAATTCCGGAATACAGCATACTAAACACAGGCATACAGGTGCTCACCTCTGCCGGCACCGACAGGTTTGGCGGGTTTCCAACAGTTCCTGTTATTAATGGTTACTCATATGACTATTCTATCAAACTAGGATCAGAAGCTACCTCATGGGATCTCCAGCAAGACAATCAGCGCAGTCCGGGAGGCTTCGTCAGGTCAGTTACCTATACCGTCAATGTTCCGGCAGGCTCGCCTTCCGAGCCATATACCATGACATACGCCTATGCATTGGTTCTTGAAAATGGGACCCACAATTCTAACCAGCAACCAGTGTTTACTGCTACGGTAAAAGGGCCTGCCGGTATCATCACTTGTGCATCTCCTTCTTATTATCTGCCTACATTGAACAATGCAACGGGAGGAAACGGACAAACACCTACAGGAGCTACGCTTGATTCTGCCGCTGCAATAGCAGACGGATTTTCATTAAGCTCTACGTTGTTTCTTTCACATGCCGGTCAGAATAATGGCAATGGTACCCTGCTACAGGATATTTGGACAAAACCATGGACAGAAGTAACTTTTGATCTGTCTCCCTACCGGGGACAGCAGGTAACATTAACTTTTGAAGCCAGCAACTGCACGCCGGGTGCTCACTTTGCCTATGCTTATATCGCGCTGCGCAATGATTGTGGCGGTCTCGAAATTTCCGGCTACAAGGAAGCCTGCAGTAATACCAATACAGTATATTCTATTCCGGCTTTAGCCAATAGCGTATATTCCTGGACAGTTCCGGCAGGCTGGACAATTATTACAGGCGCCAACACCAATATTATTACAGTAAAACCCGGCGCTGCCGGAGGCATTATTACAGCACAGGAAATTAATAGTTGCGCAGACCTCAGGGATACCATTACCGTAACAACATTACCACCCACAGTGGCAGGTTTTCTTACGGGTGATAATACCGTTTGTGCAGATGCCAACAGCACCATATTAACCCTCAATGGCGAGACCGGCAATATACTGGGTTGGCTATCTTCAACTGATGGACTCAGATGGTCTGCTATTACCAACACAACCAACCAGTATACTGCGCAGAACCTTAACAGTACAACTCAATACCGTGCATTAGTACAAAATGGCAGTGGCTGCAGTATAGATACCAGCGGACCGGCACTGGTAACGGTAAATCCCCAAACCAATGGTGGCAACCTTGATCCGGACGAATTCACTATCTGCCCATCTCAAACACAGCAAAATGTTATTTTGCTGAATGGCAGTGTAGGCCAGGTCCAAAACTGGCAATATTCCTACGATGGAGCCAACTGGAGTAATTTCTCTCCGGTGAATACAAATACAAGCTACAGTGTGAGCTCGGTTAATCAAACCACTTATTACAGAACCTTACTGAAAAGTGGCGTGTGCCCGGCAGACACCAGCACTATAGCTAAAGTCAATTTTGTTAATGTGCCTTTTCCCTCAGCAACAATTAACCCTGATACCGCTTCAATATGTTATGGTACAAGTACAGCACTGAATGCTGTAATTACTGCCGGCACCAATTATACCTGGAACAATACCTCTACACTCACAAATACCGGTAATGGGCAGGTAAGCGCATGGCCTTATGCCATTCATGCTACTGCCGCTCCACTGCAGAACACTGATTATATACTAAGTGTAACCAATGCAGGTTGCCCGAATGCATTACTTGATACTTTTCATGTTTTTGTTACGCAGCCTATTACCGTATTTGCAGGCAATGATACTTCCATTGTTGCCAGTCAGCCTCTTCAACTTAATATCACAGTAAGTGATTCGCTTGCAAATCAATATACCTGGTTACCCGGCACCGGCTTAGATAACACTCATATTGCTAACCCGGTTGCCAACCTGTCAAACATGGCCGGAAGCACTATTACATATACAGTAAGAGCTGCAACTGCTGAAGGATGTTTTGGGGAAGACAATATAAAGGTGATGGTATTCACAACTGCTCCGGATATTTTCGTTCCTTCTGCCTTCACACCTAACAGGGATGGGCGCAATGATGTGCTAAGACCTATTGGTGTTGGGATTTCCCAACTTCATTATTTCCGCATCTATAACCGCTGGGGACAACTTGTGTTCAGCACTACAGATATGGAAAGTGGATGGGATGGCACCATTAATGGTAAATTGCAAACAACAGATACCTATGTGTATGTAACACAGGGAATAGATTATACCGGGAAGATAATTACCAGGAAAGGTACTGTAACATTAATACAATAAAAGGTATATACTTATTTCTGATCCGTAACTTCGGCTATCCATGACTGATATTTGGCATAGAGCCGCTGTACTATATCAGGATGTTTATCTGCTTCATTGATGCGTTCAGTGCTGTCTGTTTTGATATTTACCAGCATAAATCCATCGGCAGTAAGTTCGCTTTTTTCACTTTCAAACGGGCTATGTAATAATTTCCAATCGCCTTCTATTACAGACCATTGAGG
This sequence comes from Terrimonas sp., assembly GCF_003075435.1. Classification (GTDB taxonomy): domain Bacteria; phylum Bacteroidota; class Bacteroidia; order Chitinophagales; family Chitinophagaceae; genus Agriterribacter. The sequence goes on from NZ_QCZJ01000001.1 coordinate 572,007, forward strand.
ATTATCTTTAGCACCCTGGCTTTGCCAGTAAAATTCCGGGTGAGGACTTGATGCTTTTGCTGATGCTATAACCGGTTTCAGGCTTTTACCATCCAGTTTTCTTTGCGGTAAACTGATATTGCAATAGTCTGCCAGTGTAGGAAACCAGTCTATATTAGCTGCAAACTGATCACGAACTTCATTTTTGGGTATATGCCCTTTCCAACTGATGATTGCAGGTACTCTTACACCTCCTTCAAACAAACTAAATTTAGAACCGCGTAAATTTCCTGCTGAACCACCGCCGCCAAAAGTTCTTTCCTCTCTTGAAAAACCCTGGTCTGACTGGAAAACAATAATGGTATTATCAGTTAATCCTAAATCATCCAGTTTTTTTAAAACCAATCCAATTTTTTCATCCATGGTAGATATAAATGCCGCATACATTCTGCGTGGGGAAGGAAGATCTTTGTAATAATCCAACCATTTCTTTTCACCCTGCAGAGGATAGTGCGGAATATTGATGGCAAAGTATATAAAGAACGGATTGCGTTTGTTTTCGGTCAGAAAATTATTGGTCTCGCTTACCATCAGGTCAGGAAAAAATTTTCCGGGCTCCCATGTTTCTTTGCCATTGCGCCAAAGGTCATGGCGATTAGGTCCGTTCCAGTAGAAATAGTGTGAATAATTATCAATACATCCGCCCATAAAACCAAAGGAGTAATCAAAGCCCTGTGCGTTAGGCATTGTTTCAGGCGTATATCCTACATGCCATTTGCCGATATGCGCAGTTTTATATCCGGCAGATTTAAACAGCTCACCCATAGTAAATTGTTCGGCAGGCATTCCTGCATCACCTTCCTTAGATGAAGCCATTGCCGGAAGTCCCGCTCTTTGCGGGTAACGGCCTGTAAGCAATGAAGCCCGGGATGGCGAACATATAGGTGACGCGGAATAAAAATGCGTAAACCGGACGCCATTGCGGGCAAGCTTATCAATATTTGGCGTCATCAAATCTGCAGCGCCATAAATATTAAGATCATCAGCTCCCTGGTCATCAGTATAGATAACAATTACATTGGGATGTTTTGAATTTGTTTGTGATAAAGAAATTTGCTGCAGTAAGCATACAGCAATAAATGCGAGTAAAATTTTTCTGTACATGGCAAAATTATATTGTCAGATCAAAATCAAATCCGTTTTTATCAGTATATCATTCAAAGATAATTATGATTAAGAGAAAACAATACCGGCTTTTACAAACCATTAAGAAGTTAGGATGCATTAAGGTCTTATACTTATTTATACAAACCAACAGTGAAGTAAAGTATTTTGTTTAAAAGATATTACCGTAATATTAATTCCGGCCTGTTATTTTTCACCTGTTATGTGATCACTTCAACAGTATATTAAAGAGCATAATACAGGAATGGTGCCATGACAACCCGGCAGCGATTTTTTCACAACAGCAACTGCTATTCTTTCCAAAATCCATAATACCTTCCCATCCAGTAAGCAAATAAAAAGTAAGTACCTGTTTCTTCAGTTTGCCCGGCTTGGCCCACTTTTAATCTTTTAGGATTTGTATTCCAGCGCGATACTCCGCTTTCAGGCGTCGGCACAGGATATACAGCCTGTTGCTGTCTTCCCCTGTCAACCATCGGGTCTGTTTCTAAATCCCACCGGTGGCTGTTGTCCATTGTCCAGTCAATAAGATCAAGCGGGTACTCACGAAGCTCCTTCAATGCTATATCCAAGTCACAATCCTTACCCAGCAAAGCGCTGGCAATTACATTCCATACAGGCATGCGATCATTGCGTACATTACGCCAGCTGCGTTCCAGGCTTTTAACAAAGTAAGCATAGCTGGTATCATTACCGGCATACTGAAATAATCCATAATAAGGAAAGAAATTAAGGATATCGTCTGAGTGGCTTGTTTCATACGGACCATACATTTTTACAGCAACCGCATTATGTGCATAGCCATGCTTTTTAACGAGTGTTTGATAAGCTTTTTCAAACTTAGGATTACCTGTATAATGTATCGCGGTTTTCAAAAATGAGAGTATCTGCAATGAATTCAACCCACGTTCGTACATCCAGTTTTCAGAATGATTTAAAGAATCAGGATGCCAGATACCCCAGCGTGTAGGTTTACCATCAAAATCAATTAAACGAAAATCATTGTCAACAATATGCGTTACAATGCGGCTGATCAATGCTTTTACGCGAATTTTTTGTGCTGTATCTGCTACTAATTCATAAAATAGCGAAAGCGTAAAGATATGACCCGTAATTTCATCAGAGCTTGTATCATCGAGCCATTGCCATTTACCATCAGGAGAAAAATGCCATTGCTTGGGATGCGGCGAACGGGATTGCTTTACTTTATCTGAAGCGGTTGCATAAGATCTTGCCGGGTAACCGGGAATACCCGTTACTGTTTCCAGCCGTTCCAGCGCCTCAAAAGTTCGTATGGCTTTTAATTTTGCATCCGGCGATTTGGTGACAGCATAACGAAAACACGCTGCTGCAAGATAGCAGGATGTCCATAATCCATCATTATCTTCATTCTCCATGTAGCTGGTGGTTGTATCACCGGGGGTTGAAAGTTTGGAAATATTGATCAGGCCGCGGCGGTTATGGCGCTTATCAATTATGCTTTCGTAGTATGCTGCTTTTTGTTCCAATGTTATGGAGACATTTTTTATTTCACTGATGCCTCCTGCTGTAGCAATCCAGACTTCCCCTGTTGATAATTTCAACATGTCATTCACCCTTGATGCGGGCAACCAACGCTTACCATGATAATAATGCCATGCGCTGTCTTTTTGTATGGCACCTTTAGCTGTACCTAACCAAAAATCATTTCCTGCTGCGCGGATACAGTTTACCGGGCCGTAGGGTAACCCTTCGGTTGATCTCCATACCCAATGTTCATTATCAGCAGCAATGCAGCCTACAGTATAAGGCGTACTGAAAACCACGTCAGCCCCATTGTTGATAGTAGTAAGCGCATAATATTTTCGCTGGTTGCCTTCAGCCATCAGCAGGTCATCAAGATTAAGCCATTTACCATTTGCCCGTTTCCATAAACCATCTCCGGAAGCTACCCATAAGCTTTTCCCGGAATCTGCAACAACATCATTAACAGCAATGGCTTTAAGTTCCGGCACCTGCTCCCATTTTCCGGTCCACGTGTATAACCCATCGTTAGTGCCAACATGCAGTCTATGATCATTTTCCCAGAACATACAGCTTATCGAATCTTTTTGCATCACAACCGGAAGAGGAATTATTCTGCCATGTTCATTTGAAATTATTTTTTGCGACGCCAACCATATATTTTGCTTACTGTCCAGCGCGGCCATTACCCAATTATCATTACCAGCATTGCCCCACCATTTGCCGTTTTGATAACGGAATATGCCTTTATTGGTTATAGCTGTAATGATGTTGTTAGAGTAAAACAGGCGTATTACATTTCTTCCTGCGGAAGACGGCAGAGGAATTGTCTTGCTTACTTTCTGGTAAAAAATATTATTATTTGTTTGAGCAGCTATACTATTAATCAGGCATATCCCTGCAAACATTATGAGTGATAAAATGCGAATCATATACCAGGCGGTTGATCTGAGTAATATTTTGTTAGAGAAGCGTAAGGAGGATTGATACTGTAATTTTGTTGTTGCAGATAATATTCTGTCTTAATAATTTTTGTATCCCGGATATTATACCCTTCCGGATGATCATAAAAATGTACAAATGCATTGTATTGTATCAAATTTGAACACCGTTTGTCCGGTATTGATACATTAGTTTTCTTTAACAATTTACAACCACATTGATTCTCACTTAAATATGTAATGGCACGCTTTCGGAAAGTTATTGGCATGTCAGCAATTGACTTGTAACAACGGGTAGAAAGACAGTTTTTAAAAAAAGTAGCCCCTGTTGCATTGCATAAGCAGGCTGACTAAATATTATAAACAATAAAAACAAAAATTATGAACCAATTTGTAAAATCAATCGCAACCGGAGTAATGGTTGCATTCACATTTATGTCAGCCCCCGCAATGTCAGCAGAAATTTTTAACGAAACCCCTGTTCATAAAAATCAGGGATCTGAAGAAACAAAATCCTTTGATATTAAAATAGTACAGCGCAGGAATACAGAATCCATCATACTTTATGTATTGAAGCAGGAAGGAAAAAAACTTTCTATCGAGCTATATTCACCAAGTGGTAATATTATTGAAAAATATATGGCCGGCAAAAAAGAGACAAACATAAACAGGTTTTATAATTTCAATAACGCTGAAGAAGGCGTATATGTATTCAAAATATCAGATGGCAAAAGGGAAATAAGCAAAAAAGTAACACTTGAACGTTTTACAACTGCAACAACCACCCAGATTGTTTTACCCTGATGCGGTAAAGTAAATCCCTTTTTATTACACAGAAATACATTCATTTAATCTCACAACATATTTTATGTCACGGATCATCACATCACTCACATTTATTTTTATTGGGGCATTTGTTTTATTCGTTAATCCTGTAACCGCAGGTGAAGCTCATACAGAGCCCTGGTATACTTTTAAAAGAACAACAGCACACGAACAGTCTTTCAGGATGGAACTGAAAAAGAAAAAAGAAGGGTTGGGCATACAATTGCTATTACTTAAAACTGAAGGAAAAAAGGTTTGGGTACGCCTGTTAAATCCAGATGGAGTGCAGATCAGCAGCTTCATGACCAAAAATTCAGGCAGGGTAGTCCGCGATTTTAATCTTAACGATGCAGATGCCGGTATCTACACTTTTGAAGTGTCTGATAAAAATCAAAAAATAGTATCACGGTTTGAAATCAAGCAATCATCCGAGAGTGTCTTTACACGTATCATAGTTGAATAACCTGTTATTATGAAATATAAGCATGCGCCACGGGAGACCGTGGTGTTTGTGTAATATCGTTTTATTGGCCAGTATGTAAATGCAAACATTATAGGTCGTAAGCTTTTGCAATACTCCCGGAACGATATGCTAATCCCGAACTTCTTAATATAAAAAGGTTTCGCAGCTAAGGAGGAGAAAAATTACTTAGGTATCAGCTAACTAAAAAGAAGGGGTAGCTTTCAGGTTATTGGCACCCACTTTATTAAAATAAGAATTATCGGCACCCACATTCGATTTTACAATATGATAGTTCAGGAGTCCAAAGAGCAAATCTTTTGGGTCAACAACAAAATGACTATAATTAAACGACGTTGGCTCCTGGCCAGTATTGATCTCAATTCCCACCTGTTCTATTTTAAAATATGAGGCGCCCAAAAAATGATCAGCAAATTCAACATCCAGGGATGTAATAATATTCTTGGCATTTTGAGCATGAATGCGACCCAGCCATGCAGCATGATCCATTTTTGCAAAAACAAACGCATTGTCACAGTTCCAAACAGACAGGTTATTTCCGTTCATATGTTCAGAAAATATGAAGCCATACCGAAAAGCGCTTTTCACATATGTATTCCTTAATTCTTGTTCAGGATTACACCATAATCTTGGCGCAACCATCCCTGCGGAATAATGTCCATCATCTGTTGGAGCTGTTAAGTCAACACTTTTTGTTGATGAGTATATTAATACATTATCAGTATACAGGGTGGCTGCATATGCCATATTTATACCTGAAAGATAGGGATACTTTCCTTTTTCAGACTTTGCCTGAAAAGCAATATCCTGCAACCTAACAACAGCCTGGTTAAGTTTGTATGTTCCTCCTCCGGAACCTGCTGCTAATAAAAACGTAGGCTTGTCTTTAGGATTAATAAGCTTCTCTCCTAAAACATCCGAAAATAAAACAGTGCCATTATCCCATACCGCAGCCTCATCTTTTCCGGTGTGGTTAGCATATGCACTTGGTGTTACCACGCTGCCCTCTCCCATCAACCTTATCATAACATACTTTCTTCCCCTGGTGGCTTTTGGTTTAATAATGAGGTGAGCTTTTACTTCATATTTTTCTTGTATGGTAGCAAGTCTGTATTTGCCATTAGGAAAATATAATGTTCCGCCTCCATGGTCTATCAGGTAATCCAATGCTTTCTGAATAGCATAAGTGTCATCACTTTTCCCATCAGCTTTCGCACCAAAATCTTTTACATTATATGCAGGAATATCTTTCTTTAATGTTTGGGAAACAACTTCCGCCGGAGAAAATAATACCACTAACCCATTAATCAATAAAATAAAAACAGAAGCTGATCTTACTTTTTGCAATATTAAATTAAACATATACAGACAAGGCTTATTACAAATATTCAAGAAAGGCGAATATATAAATTTGCAACCAAAAAAGGTTTCGTATAATCAATGGAATCCGTGGTAATGTTTTATGGGACACGAACCACGGCGGAGCGCTGTTATAAAATAATTAATGCACATAAGGTATCTTATACTTTTTTTCTGCTCTGTTATATCGGTACACGGTGGATGTTGCGATGTTGGTGTGGTACCGTTGAACAGCCACCAGGTAATAAAAAAACTTAAATGAACAGGAAAAAGTTTCTTTTATCGTCATTAACACTGATTGCAGGCACTAAACTGTCGTTTGCAGGCGGTGGAAAAACAGTTGCGGCTCCCGCAATAAGATTTGGTATTGTTACAGACCTGCACTATGCCGACCGGACTCCGAATGGCAGCCGCTATTACAGGGAGTCTTTAACCAAATTGTCAGAATGCGTTGAGCTGATGAATGAGCAGCGTGTGAATTTTCTCATTGAACTGGGCGACTTTAAAGATCAGAACATTCAGCCGGACGAAGGAGAAACCCTGCGGTTCCTTGAAACCATTGAGGCAAAGTTCAGGCAATTTAAAGGACCGGTATACCATGTATTAGGCAACCACGATATGGACTCTATTTCAAAAGAACAGTTTTTAAGTAAGATACATAACAGCGGTTTTTCAAAAGCCCGGGGTCATTATTCCTTTAATGCGGCACATCACCATTTTGTTGTGCTGGATGCTAATTATACCAGGGAAGGTATTGGTTATGACCGGGGAAATTTTGACTGGAAGGATTGTCATATCCCTGAGGAGCAATTAAAATGGTTAGAAGAAGATTTAAGGGAACATCACCAGCCCACGGTTGTTTTTATTCATCAGCAACTGGATGGCCCTGCTTTTGAGGGTGATCATAGCAGGTATTGTCCGGATAATGCAGACAAGGTAAGAGCAATTCTTGAACGGTCGGGTAAAGTGCTTGTTGTTTTCCAGGGTCATTATCATGACGGGGGATACAACATAATTGACGGCATACCTTATTATACGTTGAAGGCTGTAATAGAAGGTGAGGGTGATCAGAACAACAGCTATGCAATTGTGGAGATCGGGAAGGACCGGGAGATAGCAATAAGAGGGTACCGCAGAGCCGTTTCAAAAACCCGGCTCAAATCTTAATGCTAAAATTATCTTCCCCTGCCAGGGCTCGTGTCTCACGAGACTTAGCAAAACGCCTTACTAAATAAATAATTATTAAGTGTAATCTAATAGTCCGCAACGTCTCCTTGAGCGGTATACAAATTCTCAGCTTTTGAATATTGGGAGACGGTGCGGAGAAGGAAATTATAAAGAATATGAAATCTCTTTGCAACCTTGTATTGATATCTCTTATCATTATTTCTTGTAACAAGCAGGATTCCGAAAACACGCCTGCTACAAAACCACCTAACGGAGCACTGAAAAGTTTGATTTACAGGTATTTTGTAGGAATTGATACCCTGACCTATTATTACACTGGCAATAAAATCGACTCCTTTTATTCCAATGTCTTTGGTGACTTCTATAAACTACAGTACAATGAAGCAGGTGAAATTGCTGTCAGGGTCCGGGACGTGCACGATGCAAGTAATAGTGTTGTTCAATACATCGACAGTTTCTATTATCAGGACTCCCGTGTGTATAAGATGGTGACGGCACAGGTAGCAAGGAATACCGGCTTATTCAGAAAATTAAATGCCTATGAACTTGCATTCAACGGAAATGAGATATCCAAATACTATCAGACAGACTTTGCCCCGGATGGGTTCCCTTACCAGATCCAGGCCGTGCAACAAATTCAATATACGAATGGCAACCTTACCAAATTGATATTGAATACTCAAGGTATTTCTTATGGGGCGGATTATTTCGATGTAACATACAGCGACCAGAAACTGCCACCTTATCTTAAGAAAAACTTATTGCAGCTTGCTCCCTGGATGGCTTTTCACTGGCTAAGTTCAAATACGCGATTTGCAGAGTATTTATTTTTTATCAATTCTGAAAATATTCCCTTAACTATTCGGGGATCATCATCAATGGACTTCATGTTATTAGAGCATCCGAATTGTCCAGATCAGGTCAATCTTAAATTTGCAGACGCAAATTACTTTTTCCTCAAAGCAGATATTGAAGGTTGTCAGTAGAATATATGTTGAACTACGGTCCAATGCCCGGCAGATTTACCTTCTGTGAGAAAAGTTTTCCCTCGTAAAAATTGCACCAAACTATAATGTTCGTGTTGGCCCGGTCGAAATGACGGAAACGGCGGCGACCGTCATTTCGAACCCGCCCGCAGATTGTAATGAATTAAATGTATGTCGCGGCGGGAGAGAAATCTGTTGGAAAATGATTTGGATCTGAATAGATATTTCTATATCCCGATATGGCAAATAGCGGTGTGGTATTAGTTCTAATGTATACTATAATTACTGCTATCATCTCCTGCTTTAGAATATATGTTGAACTGTGGTTCAAAACCCGGCAGATTTCTCCCTCGTGGAAGTTACATTAACTTATAGTGTTCGTATTGGCTCGGTCGAAATGACGGAACCGAAGACCGTCATTTCGATCCCGCCTGTAGACTGTATTGAATTAATATATATTACGGCGGGACAGAACTTTTCTCACCGAAGGTAAATCTGTTGGGAAATGATTTGAAGCTGAATGGATATTTCTTAAAAAAAATTCATGATTTAAGGTGATAATCCTACCTTTTTGAACACTAATAATAAAATGGAATGATGAAGCACGAAAGTTTAGTTGAATTATACCGGGAAGTCTTTCCCGAAGCAGCGCGTTTAATAAAGCGTTTGGGTGGAAATCCGGAAGAAGCGAAAGATACTTTTCACGACGCACTATTGATATATCTTGAAAGAGAAGCAAAAGGTACATTGCAAATTCATACTTCAGCAAAAGCATATTTGCTGGGCACTGCTAAAATACTCTGGCTTCATGCTAAAAATCAATATTTCGATCCTTTGCCGGAAGATGTTGAAGCATTTGTTGATGAAGAAAATGAAGCTGCAGATGAAGATAAAAATGTTTTTCATTATTTATTGCTGGCAGGAGAAAAATGTTTGCACATGCTCAAAGCATTTTATTACGATAATCTTTCGCTTCAACAGATCGCTGCAAATTTTGGTTTCAATGGCGTTCGTTCGGCAACAGTGCAAAAACATAAATGCATTGAAAAAATTCGCACAGCGCTAAAAAAAAGAAATGTATATGAGGAACGATTTAATTGAGGTAGAGCAGATAGAAAAATATTTATCGCATCAAATGAGCGGCGAAAAAAAAGCACAATTTGAAACACGCATGCTTCTTGACGGATCGCTGTTTGAAAAAGTAGAAGCGCAAAAACATGTTCATAAACTTATCCGGATCTTTTCACGCAGACAACAAAGAAATAAGCTGGAATCAGTTTATCAGCAACTGCTGCGTGAACCTTCTTTCGCGCAACAACTAAAAAACATTTTTGCCTGATATGATCATCCCTACAGTAATAGACAGTACCACAAGAGGTGCTTACGATATTTATAGCCTTTTGCTAAAAGAAAGAATTGTTTTTTTAGGCACTGCCATTGAAGAAAATATGGCAAATCTTGTAGTAGCACAATTGCTTTACCTCGATAGTGAAAGTCACGAGCCGATTATGCTTTACATCAATAGTCCCGGCGGCGTTGTGTATTCAGGGTTTGCTATTTATGATACGATACGAAAATTAAAATCACCTGTATCAACTGTTGCAGTTGGTTTTTGCGGAAGCATGGCAACCGTTTTACTTACGGCAGGTGCCAAAGGACAACGTTATGCGCTTCCTTATGCAACTGTGCACATGCATCCTGCAGGTGGCGGTGCAAAAGGTTATACCGAAGATGTTCGCATTGCTTACAGAGAACAAGAGCGATTACAAAACCAGATATTTCATTTGATCGGCAAATTTTCAGGACACACCAAAGATGAAATTGAAGAGATGTTTCGCCGCGACCATTTTTTTAATGCTGTTGAAGCAAAAGAGTATGGTTTGGTTGATGAAGTATTAGGCGATACAGATGATTTGATCAGCATAGAAGATGTCAAATGCAAAATTCAATTTCAAGCGGGTAAAAACAGGGAGATGATTGGGTTTAAAAGAGGATAGTTATTACCTGACAGGCATATCATCATAAGTTCATCCGTTAAGTATGCTGCCTGTTTTCTTTTTGTTAGTACCACCCCGGCCGCCATGGTTTCGCTCACGAACCACAAAACCGTAGGTCAAAACACTTGTCTCAAATCTTTTAAAAAGTTATACTCCTTTATATCAAATTCCCGGTAAAGCTGGTGGATTTTGAAGAATGCAAAAAGTACGCATAAAGAGACAGACATACCTTCAGCACCTGCGCGAGGGCGGATGAGATATTGGGACTGGGATGCTGAGATTATAAGATAAGGGGAAGAAATGTGGAGAAGAAGGGGATTTTTATGGGCTGGGCTGTGTTGCTACTATTAAGCTGCGGTTGCGTCGCACTCTTGTACGTTCGGGGTGCTATTGGGCATTGGGTAACGGCGTTTGAAAAATTCAATCTTACATATATGTATAGCGTTTATAGCAGGAGAAAGTGAAACCGGATTTTAATCAGTTTTATTTTTTCTTTTTCAGTGCGGCACGGATCTTTTTTACAAAGCTTACCGGCATTTCGGTAACATCGGCTACCTGCTTATCCGATAACCCCAGCTTGATGATCAGGTTTTCAATAACCTCCCTCTTACCTTTTTCAATACCTTTTTCTATTCCTTTCTCCATACCCTTTTCTATACCTTTTTCAAAAACCTCTTCACGTTCTATTTTCTTTATGGTTTCTATAATACCCATGGTAATTGCTCCTCCTGTTAATTGTTCAATTTGGTTATCAAATTTACGGTTTATTTCCTCGTTTCCAATATAGATAAAGTTTTTAAGAAAAAGCAGCAGCCTCTTTATCTTATTATGGCTGAATTTTTTGCTTTGTATCAATGCACGGGCTACCGTCAGCCGATGGCTTGCTAACTCTTCTTCAGCCACTTTACCCTGCAATAGCGCCTTTTGTGCTGCCAGCACGATCAGGGCAAATGGGTTGTCCATAGCCAGCAGCTCCGCTTCGGAATGGTTGAATATATGATATGCATTGTAGCGGTAAGTAATTTCAGTTCCCATAAACGTCTTATGAAACGTATCGGGGTGCTGCTGGCGCTTATTGCCTGTAAATATTGCCAGGGCAGTGATATCCACTCCGTAGCGGTCGTATATCCTGTACCAGTACCTGCCTACCGGCAGGCAGGCTGGAACATGCGTTTGGGGAAGTTTTTCGCGCTTCCACCCTGTATTTCTATATGCACTAATATCCATTCTTCCTTCCCGTTTTTCAGGAATGTTTTTACTAACATGTCTACAAACCTGCTTCCGCCCTGCTTTTTGAGCTCGGGGAATAGTTCAGTCAGTTCCTTATCAAGAAATACAAAACCTTTACGAAAGTCAAATACTTTATCTGCATTGGGAAAACAAAAACGAAGCAGGTAAGGAAAAAGTTCTTCAAAAGCGGCTTTTAAAAGAGCATCGTCTTTTTTGCGCGGCATGGTATTGTCCCGGTTAGCTATAGGTTTTTTATGCATAGCAGGAATGGTGTAGTGTGCTATATTAAAACAATTCAAATATAATGTTTTAATATGAAAAAGAGCCGGGCTCGATAACAGTAATTTAAGCGATGCTACCAGCCCTGCGCCTGCAAAATCAATATAGCAGGGCTAATTATTATAGCGGAATAAGTAACGTATAGGCATCAGATCGGCCAGTACACAATAGCTTTGCTACAGACCTGCGCAAGGGCGGGGTTATGGGATAAAATATTTGTAATCATTACTTGATGAACAAACTGATGTTATTTACTCGGACGCTTTTATAGCGTATATTAGCGCAAATACAAACGTTAGCAGATATTTTTTATGCACCCAATCATTCAATCAATATTAGCATTACTGACAGGTGGTGCAATTTGGGAAGGCTTTAAATTTATTTATCCTGACATTAAGCGACCAATTACTTCGAGAATTGAAGCAAAAAAGTCATTTTATCATAGCATTGACCCAATATTAAAATCTGCCAGCGAATTATATGGTAAACTTCTCTCATTGGCTAAAGAGGATTTTGCAACATTTATCAACCCTATAAATTCCACATCTAGCGACCCAGACCAAAACAAAAAGTATATCTATTATCTGTTCGCACAATTTTGGGGACAATTAGAATATTTACGACTGCAAAATCAATACATTTCCTTGTCAAAAATTAAAAAAGGAAGCCATCTACTTAAGTTTATAGAAACTTTTGAAGCAAGAAAGTATCGAATTTTGGACAGGTCGGTACAAAGAATAATTGGCGAACATATGATTTCAGGGAAAGACCAAAAGTTCAGAGTAATGACTCTGCATGAATTTATTGCTCTGACAGATAATAATTCATCATCACTAAACAAATGGATTTTAAAATTAGATCAAAAATTTGCAACTATTCATAATAAAGAGCTACGACAAAATATCTTGACATTCGGAATAATTATAGCCTCGCTGATTGACCACTTTGACCCCAAACATTCAACTATTCGGCAAAGACCTTATTATACAAACAAATTGACACCAAAAAGTAAAATGACGATTAAGAATAACCTATTCAAATACTATCTAACCTTCATAAAAGATAAAAAGAGGTATTATGTGTAAAAAAATCGAGCCCGCAGGTTATTGCCTTTCGCAAGGACTTAAACCGTTGGGCTCTTCCATTATCGTGAAAAAGATTATTCGACTTGAGATTGCAAATATACAAAACATCTGCTACCATTCGGCTTAGCAATGTGGCAGCGCGACGAATATATACTCGGCTTCAGTCCCAGCTGACGAATAACGCCAGTCAATAGAATGTATAATGAACTTTTATTTATTAAATTTAACAGAGGTTACGGCAGACGAATCACGGACTTTCGCCACATCGCCAAGCAGTATCGTTATCAGCAACTTTTTCAAGCAGTCTTCTAACTGACAATTTACTAAATTTAACCCTCGAAATCGTTCAATTAATGAATCAATATCACCTTGACATAACTATAACAAAACTCAAAGGGCCGACAGAGGCTCAAATTATTACATGTAACCAGTGGGCGGCAACTGGTCTCGACAAATTTCATGTAAATTCTGAAGCAGAGATTGAATTCGAGATTGATGGGGCGACTACTACTGCCAAGCTTTTGTGGGATTCCAATTTTTCAAAAGCTGCAATGAAAGAGGAAAAGGATATGGCAAATCATGGTGGTGTAGCATTAGCATGGTTTGCGATGTCTGTATTACTGGATTATGGATATGTGGAACAAACCGAAATAGGTGATGGAGTTGACTACCGATTTATGAAACAAGAACCAAATGATGATGATTTAAATTTTATGGATAATTTTCATCATGTAGAAATATCTGGTATTTTGCAAGAGTACAAGACAAATACTTTAAAAGGCAGAATAAAAGATAAACATGAGCAAATTGACAGAGGCGGAAAACGAAATGAGTCTTCTTCTGTTATAGTAACATTATTTAGTCAACCGAAAACTGTTAAAGAAATTCATAAGTGAAACCTAAGATTATTCATCAGGAAGCAATGGACTATTCCTTTAAAGCCAGACAGGCTTTAGAACAGGGGTTTTACGCTAATGCATTTGACTTATATTCTAAAGCGGCTGAATTAGAAAGTCAAGTTGCTGAATTTTATTTTGACAAACCCGACTTGGAGCCAACTCGAAGTGTCATTATACGGAGTGCGGCTTTCCTAAACATAAAAGCAGGTATGGTCGAGAATGCAAAGCGATTCATCTTTTTTGGGTTGCTTAACTCGAAAGATGAGCAGATACTAAGCCAGCTAAATAATGCACTTGAATTAGCTGTTTCTTTGGGACAAATGACTAACGATGCAGCAAGTCGGGAGTTTAATTATTTAAATCTTCTTAGACAACGAAGTATTCATTATGTAATTGAGCCTGCGACTCCAGTATTTGGACATTCAGTAAGTTTAGAATCAATTAGAGATTTTACTGCTGATTACTTAAAATCTTTAAAAGCATTTGCTACATCAAAACTTAGACAGGTTTTTAAACTTGGTGAAGAAATCGAGGATTCTTTTAAAAATGAGATTGATAAACTAATTAATCCATTAGTTACAAGTTCTTCTTATGGTAGTTTTAAATTTTCAATTGCTAACGACTTTCTTTCCCGAGAAGGGGAAAGCCAAGAATTGTTGGAACTAAAAGCAAATGTTGTTGCAAAATATCATAATGAAATATTTGTTAACCCTTTGAATGATGACGATATCCAGAAAATCAAAAACTATTATTCACCAGACGAAGTAAATGAAATATTTAAACCTTTAACTAGGATAAAATCAAATAGTTCACCTTATAAAGTTGGCTATTATGATTCAGAGGATTTTAATAAAAAGTTTGTAAGCAAAATTGTTAATAAACAGCGTCAGAAACTTTTAACATTCAAACCCATCACTCAAGAAGATATAGGAGAATTGGAGAACTCTATAACACACAGACGAAGTTCACAAGATGGTAAGGTTCATAAAACAACCATTTTTAAACAGCAAATGAAATCTGCTGAATGGAATTTTAAAACTAACCAAATTGAGCCAGCAGACCATTCACCAATTATTCTGAATGAAGATATTGTTGTAGACGTAAATTTTAACTCTAATACTGGTTTTACTGTTTCTTATTCTGACTTCAGAATTGAAAATACAAACATTGAGTACACCAAAGCTTTAAAAGGCTTCTACAATGAATTTTATTTTAAGTTAAAACATCTATCCAAGACAGATTTCAAAAATGACGAAGAACAAAAGGACTGGGAGGCTGGAAAAAAGCTAATCGGCAACCCTGATTTATTGTAATATTTAGATGCAAAACCCAAATATGCCGCTAACAATGCATTGGCAATATGGCGGAGTGTCGAACAATATTGTCAGCTTTTATTCGCTAATCAGCTTCAGTTTCGGTAGACGAATAACACCGAGCTGTAGAATTACAATGAACTTTCCTATTTCTAATCAGCATTTGTACATAGTCCGACGAATTTCAAGTTTCACCACAACCCTGAATGCTCCAATGTTGGGCGTCATTTTAAGACAACAGTGCCAAAACCAATAGAACAGACAGACAAGTAATATTTTCGTAAATTTGGCGTATGGAAAAGTTGCCGCTTTATACAATAGGGCATGGAAACAGGAAACCAGATGAGTTTCTTGCCTTGTTAAAAAATTTCTACATCGAATATCTTATTGACGTTCGCTCACAACCCTACTCAAAGTTTAATCCGCAGTTCAATCAAAATGAATTGAAATTCTTTTTGGAGCGCAACGGAATTAAATATGTATTTATGGGCGATAGTATTGGTGGCAGACCTAAAGACGCTTCTTGTTATGACAGTGAAGGAAAAGTTGATTATGAGATAGTAAAAACTAAAGACTTTTTCTTGCAAGGTATTGACAGATTAAAAACAGCGTATAATAAAGACATGAACGTCGCAATAATGTGTAGTGAAAGCAACCCTTGTGAATGCCATAGAAGTAAATTGATTGGGAGAGTTCTTTCAGCGGAACAAATATTCTTAAAACATATCGACGAAAAAAACAAACTTAAAACGCAAGCGGACGTAATAAATGAGTTAAACAAGGGTTATTCTGATACCACTTTATTCCCTGACGAAATAACTATAAATACTACATCCCGAAAATCATATATTTAAAATGGAATTTTTTACAATCGGGGTTTACAACTCAACAGAAGATGAGTTTTTTGATAAATTAATTCAAAACAATATTGATACTTTTTGCGACATTAGGCAACGAAGGGGCGTCCGGGGTGCAAAGTATGCGTTTGTAAATAGTAATAGGCTTCAACAAAGGTTAAATGCATTAGAAATTAAGTATGGGTACATACCAAACTTAGCACCGACAACAGAAATAAGGGCTCTTCAAAAGGAAATAGACGCTGAAAAGGGGGAACTAAAAAGCGAAAGGCAGGAATTAGGGAAGGTTTTTGTAATTGAATATAAGAATAAAATCTTGGGCCACTTTGACTTCGAGAAATTCTTTGACAACCTTGATAATATTGGAGCAACCCGAATTGCACTTTTCTGTGTTGAAGAACACCCCGAAGCTTGCCACCGCTCTATCGTAGCAGACAAACTTCAAAACACTTTCAATTATAAAATCACTCACCTATGAAAGAAGTAGTCTTAATTCTCTCTAAAACACAAATGAATAATAATCAAGTTTGTGTTGGTGGTTTAACGCCTAAAGGGAGATATGTAAGGCTTCTTGATGAAGATGGACACAACCAACCAGAAGATACAGATTTAGCCCCTAAGCAAGCATGGGAAATTGAATTCACAGAACGTCCTCATAATGTGCCGCCGCATGTTGAAGATATTCTTGTTAAAAATAGAATAAGAAAGGGCAATTTAAAAGACGGTATTACTATAAAAGACTTTATTGAAAAAAGAAAAATTCCAATTTGGCGAGGACATCCAGACAATCTTTTTGACAAATTAATTCAATGGACTTCAAGTGGCAGTGGATTTATTGACAAGGAAGGTGGAGTTCCAAAGCATAGTGTTGGTTTCTGGATAAGTGATAGAGATTTAAGGAAAAAAGATTACAAAGGAGTAAGATACCAATATCCTTCAACTAACTGTTGGAGAAGCATTAAATATAAAGGGCTTGACGAGCCTGTTGATATTATTCCGGCAGGCACTTTAATAAGAGTATCATTAGCAAGATGGAAATCCTTTGAAGAGTATGAAACACCGAAATGTTGGTTACAGCTTTCAGGTTGGTATGACTTAGGAATACAATCAGACGAAGATGACGACTTACTTTTTTGACAAATAAAAACGTGCTCTATCGCAGGCCTTAAACGTTCGCAGTAAGCACCACAAAAACACTATTAAGCGAAATAGATTCAAGAGCCCACTCGGACATAAGATGAATAAATGCAGAAAAACTATCTCTTAATCTCCCTAAAAAACTCCTCAAGCGTTAAATCTCTTGCATTGCACATCTTATGCAAGGTGTAAAGGCTAATTTTGTACGATGTATTTTTAAAGTCAATTATTTGCCGTATCGTCTTTTCATCTACATCATGTTCATCAGCAAAAGAGCGCATAGAACCTTCCCAACGGGCAATCCATTCTTTATTGATGTAGTTACATATATCGGCACTAAGATCAAGCATTAAGCAAATAAAAATCTTATAAAAAAATATTTTGCGGATTTTACCCCGCATTATTTAAAACAACGTATATTTGTTTTGAATAAAATATTTTCGCGATTACTTCATAAAAGTATTGAAGCATTCGCTTTGAATCTCGCATTAGAAAACTGGTAATTTTTTGCACACGAGATGATAAGCAGAATAGCCCACGACCTAGGCGTGAGCTCTCTTATCTGTGTGCGGGTATACCAGTACCTCTAATGCGGTAAGTTGAGTGCCACGCCTTTTTTGTGCGCGGCGCCAGCCCAAAACTTTTGTTATGAACAACGCCGTTGCCACACCTGCACAAAACACTAACATCCATTTTAACGAAACCCAATGGCTGCAAGCCCTGTTCCTGCTGGCAGATACCCAAAGCTGGCTGCAGCAAATGCAGGAGGGGCTTATCTGGCAACTGCCCGTAAAGCACCGTAAAAAGCTGCTGCGCAAAGGCTCCTACCTGAGCAGCAAAGCCCTGGCGCATATACTGGAGCGCCATTACTACAAAGTGCCGCGCCACCCGCTTACCGGCAAGTTTACCATACCCATACCGCAAATTGTAGCCTGCATAAGAGATGCCTGTCAGCAACCACCCCAACCTATGCCGCGCAGCCCCCACCTGCAGCGGGTACTGGATACCGGCACACCGCTCGGCTACGATACTTCAGGCAATACCGTAACCACCCTTACGGTCATTACCAGCACCGGCGGAGAGATCATCACCGCCTTCCCCGGCGTACTGCCGCCGCAGCAAGCCCTGTAAGATTTTCAAAACCTTATAGGTCTGTCTAAGCCTCACCTAAAAAATAAAAAGATGAAAACCAAACACCACAAAGACCCGTTTACAACCCAATGCTGGCTCTGCGAATGCATTACAGACCCTTACCAGGTAATTGCCCACTTCTTTGCCGAAGCGCATGTGCACCAATTTCGCAGGCTCATCAAAAAGCTGGTGTGTCATGCCAGCGGGGCAGGTGTATACAAAGGAGATTCGCCCGGCGATATACTTTTATATAGCAAACTCATCCGCTCGCTTATAAAAGCGGTTTATACTTTGAGGCATACAAAGCACAGTGCGGTAACCATTAAAAAAGAAGAGCTCTTTAATAAAAAATACTATTGCAGCCATTACGTTAGCGCCGATGAATGGAAGGAGTTTCCACGCCACCTGTCTGAAAAAGAGTATAGTAATCCCTACCGGGTATTTCAACAGTTTTTCAGCTACCAGTCGCTCAACAACTGGCTGCAGTGCTGGGAGCAGGTAGTGGAAAATGCCCTGAACAGTGATACTACTGCTATAACAGCCCCGCTGACAGTGTGCACCCATTTAATAAAGTTGGTAGAAGCCGCGCACCTGGTTGATGTAAGGGAGGTAACGCATGTGGGTGAATATTTGAAGAATGGCAGGGCATTGTAATTATAATGGCATTTGCGCAAGGGGGATGGTTCTACTTTACACTATTTTCCGTACTGGTGTGTCTTTACCCGCCCTGGTTCATCCTTCTCCGGCACGTGAGACATGAACTGCGGCGGCATACAATAACTTGCCAAACAGCCCCGAAAATCGTAAATTCGTGAGGTGAAAAAACGAAAAGAAACAGGACTTGATTTTGAGGTAGATAAACTGACCAACTCGATTGAAAATGTAAAATCGGGAGACAGTTTTCCAACCGAAATTTCATTATTAACAAAGGCTGATTTAAAACCCCTGACAAAGAAAAATGGCTGGCAATTTAATTGGGCGAGTGAATTTAAAGCTCCGGCAAGGGAAGTTTACAAACTGACAATTACAAACAATCCAGGCATTATTCAAGGTATTATAAGTTTGGAAGTAAAGACCGACCATGTTTATATGCACCTGATTGAAAGTGCGCCATTCAACATTGGAAAGAGCAAGACTTATTTAGGTGTTCCGGGAAATCTGGTGGCTTTTGCCTGCAAGCTATCATTTCAGCGTGGCGGGGAAGGTTATGTTTCGTTTCTTTCTAAAACCCGGTTGATTGAGCATTATGAAAAGACCTTAGGAGCTGTGCATTTTGGAGGACGCAATATGGTTATAACAACAGAAGTAGCATTAAAATTGACAAATAAATATTTTAAATAGCATAAAAATGGGACTGATAAAAGAACCACTTGACGTAGATTTTGTAGTTGATCCAAGACCTTTGACAAAGGCAGAAGAAAAGGCTATCAGCGACTTCATTCGTGCTGATAAAGAGAAGCGTAAACTTAAAGAACTTAAGAAAAAAGCGACTACAAAACGAAAAGTAAAACAACCTGCCTGATAAAAACCTCAAATCGCGGACATGACATTTGCAAAATGAAAAACAAAACAAAAGAATTAGACGTGGATTTTATTGGTGGACAAAGCAAGCCACTAACCAAAGAAGAGCAACTTGCTATCAGTGCTTTCATTAAAAAATTGAAAGAAAAACGTAGCAGAACGAAAAAGCGGAAAAAAAATAAATCAGAAAAACAACTTACCTGATAATCCACACGAACCACGGCGGAGGCAGGCACGATCGGATATTACGCCTGCAGGTGTGGAATTCATGTAAGCAAAGAAGGTAGACTATTCCGTAACTTTATATGAAAGCATTTTTAAACCAAAAGGTTTATCGTCAAAATAGCGAACAGTAATGTCTGAAAAAATAATTTGATCGTTGCTTTTCAAATTGTACAAATGCTCAAGTAATACCGGATTATATCGTGCCCCTGTATTATTGATTACAGCAAAAGTGTTATCGTTTCTCATTAATGTTACTTTGTAACTCAAAACTTCAAAAGTTGCACATATATTACTGTTGACTTGCAGGGCTCTTACACCGCCCATTGCTATCAGCATTTTTTTATTTACAGTGTCTTTATCTATATTTCCAACCATCGGTTCTGGCGCCGGGAGCTGCTTAACCCTGAAAAACATTTCCCCTACTTTCTTTAATTTCCTCTGATATTTTTTGTATAAGGTTATTTTAGCTGTACCCGGCATTTCGGGTAATACAATATATTTACAAGAATATTTATTCGCATCTTCGGCTGAAATAGTTCCGTTATCCGTTTTCACTATTAAATGTTTACAATCAACGCCATCTACCACAACAGCCACAGGATTTTGAACTCGTGCATAAAGAAGGTTTTCATTCTCATTGCTTACTAAAAAACGTTGCGCTGGTAATTGTAACGTAGACAGTATGAAAAATACCAGCAACTGGCATATACGCACAATATAATATTTTTAAACTGGTTGAATCTAAAACCAACGCAAGTGTAGTACTATTGTTGCTATTCGCTTCTTAAAGGAAAGATAAAGTTTAAAGGAAGAATGCAGAGACGGTTGAGTGGTTATACTTTTTATTAAACTTTTACAATTTACCGGAAGACATGACAGCGCGGCAATCTTATCAGTTTTACATCATTCCTCTTCTATACTGGTATGTGTCTTTACCCGTCCTGGTCATCTTTCCGGCACGTGAGACATGTGCCGGGGCGGTCAGCAGTCTCCTTCATAATTGAAAGGCTGGGATTGCTTCGCCGCGAAACAGCATGACATTGCAAGTTCCTGTAGGCGGCTCGCAATGACGGCGAGGGGTTGAGTAAATGTATACTTTGCTTTAGTGCAAGATTGTAACAGCAAAACACTTTTGGTCTCTGCGAACCCACCCTCATGGAGATTTGAATTAAAAGAATGTTACGGCGGGTGAAGCAGTCTCATTCATTATTCAAAGCGTGGGATTGCTTCGCCGCGAAACAGCATGATATTACAAGTTCCTGTAGGCGGCTCGCAATGACGGCGAGGGGTTGAGTAAATGTATACTTTGCTATAGTGCTGATTGTAAAAACAAAACACCTTTATCACTGCAAACCCACCCGCAGGTTGTATGGAATTAAGCGAATGTTGCGCGGCGAAGCAATCTACAAAGGATTGCAGGGCTGCCCGCTGTTCGTCTTTTTTCTTCTGATGAGTCGGCTTACGGAGAACATTTCCACACATTCGCTATCAGGACCGGTTACAAGATTCCCGGAAAATAAACAGCTGTGAAAACCATAGCTAACACTGTGCCTTGCTGAATAGCGTTCCGAACGTACAAGTGAGTGACACAACAGACGATGATAGTAGCAATGTAGCCCGGCCCATAAAAATCCCCTTCTTCTCCACAGCTTATCCCGAACATCCCAATATCCCGTCATCCCGGTCTAAATCCCGGTCGCTTTTCGTAATTTCGCCGCTTCCTATACTTTGATACATATTATACATGGAAACAACAGTTGAAACAGCCGAAAAATTAGGACTTCGCCCGGATGAATTTGAGATGATCAAACAGATACTGGGGCGCACACCGAACTTTACCGAACTGAGCGCTTACTCTGTAATGTGGAGTGAGCATTGCAGCTATAAAAACTCTATTAAGTGGCTGAAAACTTTGCCCCGTGAGGGCGCGAAGCTGCTGGTGAAAGCCGGCGAGGAAAACGCGGGGCTTGCCGATATCGGCGACGGCTGGGGCGTGGTGTTCAAGATTGAAAGCCATAACCACCCGTCTGCCATTGAGCCTTTCCAGGGTGCGGCAACCGGCGTGGGCGGTATTCACCGCGATATTTTTACGATGGGCGCAAGACCGATAGCGGCGCTGAATTCGCTGCGCTTCGGTAAGCTTACAGAAGAAAAAACGCAGCACCTGATGAATGGTATTGTGCATGGTATTGGTCACTATGGCAACTGCTTTGGCGTGCCTACCGTGGGCGGCGAAATATATTTTGAAGACTGCTATCATACCAACCCACTGGTGAACGCGATGAGCGTGGGCGTGGTAAAAGCGGGGCAAACCGTGAGCGCTACTGCTGAAGGTAAAGGCAATCCGGTGTTTATTGTGGGTTCTGCTACCGGTAAGGATGGTATGGGTGGTGCGGCTTTTGCATCTGCCGATATTACGGAAAGCAGCGTGGAAGATTTACCCGCTGTGCAGGTAGGCGATCCCTTCCAGGAGAAAAAATTATTGGAAGCCTGCCTGGAGCTGATACCGAAAGGTGCGTTGGTGGGTATGCAGGATATGGGCGCTGCGGGCATTATATGTTCTACCGCGGAGACCAGCGCCAAGGGCGGCGTGGGTATGCGCATTGACTTAGATAAAGTGCCGATGCGCCAGGCGAATATGAAGGCATGGGAACTGCTTTTAAGCGAAAGCCAGGAGCGTATGCTGATGATCGTGAAGAAAGGTCGTGAAAAAGAAGTGCTGGAAGTATTTGAAAAGTGGGACTTACCCTGTTCGCAGATCGGCGAAGTGACGGATGGCGGTATGCTGCAATTTTATATGCATGGTGCACTGGAAGCGGAAGTGCCGGCAGAGAGCTTAGTATTAGGTGGCGGCGCACCGGTATATGAAAGAGAATATCGTGAACCGAAATATTTTGCGGAGATCAAAAAGTTTGACCCGGCTTCGATACCTGTGCCGGAGGATCTGAAAGCGGTGGCGGAGAAAATTATCACTATTCCGAATATAGCGTCCAAACGCTGGATATATACGCAGTACGACAGTATGGTGGGCACTGGCAATACATCAACCAACGCACCCAGCGATGCGCAGATCGTGAAAGTGAAGGGTACTAAAAAGGGTTTGGCGGTTACGGTTGATTGTAACAGCCGCTATGTATTTGCCGACCCGTTTGTGGGTTGTATGATCGCGGTGAGCGAAGCGGCGAGGAATATTGTTGTGAGCGGTGGCGTTCCGCTGGGTGTGACCAACTGCCTGAACTTCGGTAACCCTTACGACCCGGAAGTGTATTACCAGTTTGTATATGCTATTAAGGGCATGGGTGAGGCTTGTAAAAAATTTGATACACCTGTTACGGGTGGTAATGTGAGCTTTTATAACCAGCATCCGGGTGGCGCGGTATACCCCACACCTACCATTGGTATGGTGGGTTTGCTGGAAGATATTGATGCGAAGATGACGCTTGATTTTAAGCAGGCGGGCGATGCTATTTATTTGCTGGGTGAAGTGAATGATGATATCAATTCGTCGGAATATATACATAAGCTGCACGAGGTAGAATATTCTCCTGTGCCGCATTTTGACCTGGAAGAGGAATATCGTTTACAGCAGACCGTTAGTAAGCTGATCGGCAGCAAAGTAATTGCTTCTGCGCATGATTTAAGCGAAGGTGGTTTGTTTGTTACGCTTTGCGAAAGCGGGTTTAATAATGATCTTGGTTTTGATGCTGCTACCTCTGCTAAGGTGAGGCCGGATGCTTTTTGGTTTGGGGAATCGCAAAGTCGTGTGGCGGTAAGCGTTAGTGCAGACAATATTACGGCATTTGAAAGGATAGTGAAGGAAAGTGGTGTGCCGTTTATGAAAGTGGGCGAGGTTACAGATAGTGAGATGATTGTTGATGGTGCCGTTTGGGGTGATATTGGGGACTGGAAGGAAAAATATGATACGGCTATTGAAAAATATATGCAGCGTGAGGAGCAGTATATATAGTGGCGTGAGGCATGAGATGGTCTGCGAAGGAATATATTACCCGGAAACCTGTTAGTTCTTATAAAGAACCATTAAGGAATGAATGTCGTTTGCTTAAGAAGGCATAGTTTTTTTAAGGTTAAGTTGCTGATTGCCTCAAGCCGGCGGGCTTCGTATCCGAAACACCCCTGCTTTTTGCTTTGAAGAGACCTGTCAGCTTCATATCATTGTTCATCCATTCCTTTGATCAGCGGTAGTACAAATCTCACGCAAAAAAAGGTGGCTTATTCGGATACTGGTAACAGTGCGATAAATCTCTGCGTTGCTGACAAATTAAAAGTTTTATGAGCTCATGGCTAAATATTATGTACCAGGAATTATTACGGCTATAACAGTATTGTTTTTTTCATGTAATGGCAATGCTGATAAGACCAATAACCCACCCGGCAAATCGGCTGAACTGATACTATTGGAAAAGCAGGTATTGGCTCGCCCGGATTCTGTGGGACTACGCTACCAGTTGATGAATGAATTGCTGAAAAATAATTTATATGAAGCAGCAATGATGCAGAATGATACATTGCTGAAGGATGATAGTACTAATGCTGTTTTCTGGTACCGGCGGGGCGCTATCCAGTTGAATAAGGGTGATACAACTGCTGCTATTACTTCCTTGCAAACAGCCATGCAAAAAGAGCCGATGTTTATGGAGCCGCTGCTGGATATTGCTTCAGTATACGCGGCGCGGTCTGACAGTAATGCGATCACTACCACGAATAAAGTCATACAGATCGCTCCCGATCCACGCATTAAATCTGAGGCAAAGTTTATACAGGGTTTATACTACTCTAATATTAACGATAAAGCCAGGGCGCTTGCGAGCTTTGATGAGTGCATTAAGAATGATTATACTTTTTTGGATGCGTATGTGGAGAAGGGACTATTACTCTACGATTCAAAAGACTACAAAGCGGCATTAGCTGTATTTGAGCAGACCATACAAGTGAGCAATACTTTCGCCGAAGGTTACTACAATGCCGGACGATGCGAAGAAGCGCTTGGGAATAAGGAAGAGGCTAAATTGTATTATGAAAAGGCATACGGGCTGGATAAAAGCTTGAAAAAGCCAGAGTGAGCGTCCTTCACAGGTCTTGCGAAAGGGCAATACCCTTTAGTCAGTAATCAAATTATCCTTCCACATCTTTTCTCATCAATGCACCAAACATTGTATCTGCTCTCTCATTATAACCTTTAATAACATGCATCTCTAGTAATTCAAGATTGAATTTTTCTCCTATCATTTCCACAATTGCTTCATTCTCCTTTTTAAAAACAGAACAGGTAATATATAAAAGATAGCCGCCGGGTTTTATAAAAGGTATAATATTCGATGTGATTTTCTTTTGCAGATCAGTATAGTGAGCAAGTTTATTTTCTTCCCAGAAATATAACTGCTCCGGCGTTCTGCTCCATGTGCCGGAACCTGAGCATGGCACATCACAGATCACGAGATCATAGCCTGACGGATCAGCAGGAATATTGCGCTGTGCAAGATCAGCAATAAAAGATTTATACCTGTTTATACCTGCTCTTCTGAATCTTGATTGCAGGTTTGCTAATATTGATTGTCTTATATCAGACACCGTTAAATCTACATTGGTCAGGTAATCTTTTGCGAGTATTGATTTACCCCCGCTTGCCGCGCAGCAATCCCATATTGTAACGAGACGATTGTAATTATCTTTAACCGGTTTTAGAAATTCACTTACACGCTGAGAACTATAATCCTGTACAACTACTTCTTCATCTGGCGAAACTATAGTATCAACCTTTGTAAGATTGGGCAAAGCCAGTGCATCTCCATTCTTTGCAGAAAAGCTGATACGGGCATCTGCTATTTTTTTTATTACATTGGATTGATGGCCAGGCCGTATGCGGAGAAACAGATCCGGTTGTATAAAAAACGACCGGCAGAATTGATGATAGTCGATATCATTGCTCAGCATTTCCCACCATGGAAAAACATTATTGATCTCAATTGGTAAACCGGCATCTTGTAAAAAAATACATTTTTCTTCTATCGGTAAATGAACTTTATCATTCCAGTCAGGCGCAAACGCTTCCAGTATTTGATCCGGCTTGTCAGTACAAACAAGCAAACCCGCTAGCATATATTGCTTCAAGAATTCATCATTGCCGTTTAGCGAAAACCTATCAATGATCTTGCCAAGCCGGAAATAACAGTAACAGATATGCGCTATTTGTTTCCTGTCTTTTGAGCCATATTTTTTGTTCGCTGAAAAAAATGATTTCAGGAATACAGACAGTGGCAGATCACCACTATAAGTTTTTATAATGCCTGCGGCTGTATTAAGATATGAATGAAATTTGCTCACCGAATAAAAGTGAGGTTATATAATGCTATTGATAATAATAGGAAATATTAATTTTCTCATTTGTCAGCAAATCTGTTTCAACCGCTTTAACGGGTTTTGAGTTGTTGTCAAATTCATATGAATATGAAATGCTTTGCGGAATATCGGGATTATCCATCCCAAGTAAATTATTGGGTGAACTGAATCCATATGATATAAACCCTTCCAAAGCGCCTCCTTCTATACCAAGATCTAATGCTGAAAATCTATCGCCATAGGTAAAAGTTAAAACCTGCGGTGGATCATTAGTGTTAATATGATCTTTAAAAGTAATGCTCATTTCAGCAATATTATTTTTCGCATCATAAGTATATACCGTTTTTTGTAATTCAAAAAGCTGGTTTCCATTAAGCTTATCCTCTCTACATACAACCACTGTCGTATCCGGTCTTTACTATCATAACCATATACAATACTATCTTTTATTATTGTGTATTATAGGAAGCTGCACATAGAATAGTTTTTAAACAGTTGTGTTTATTGATAATAGAAATAAGCGATTGCTTTCTCTAATGAGGTATTATAAGTTGCGTCAGCTTTAACAGGGTAATCATCTATATCATATAAATAGGTTATCCTGCCAAGTTCTGCCCCGCTGCTAACTTGTTTTACCGGGTTATTCGGAGAAGGGGTACCGATAGAATGTATACCCATTAAAAGCGCTTCATTTCCCAAAGAGGCGAATGGATTTCTTTTATCATCATATTCTAATAAAAGATCCCTGAGAGGGTCTCCATCGTTGTCAAAATTTTCATTATATAACATTTTGATGATATTTCCATTCAGATCATAAACATACTCAAACCTTTGTGCTTCAAAAACAACATTCGTTAAAATATCTTTTCTAAATCTTTGATAAAGTACAATATGATCTTTAGCATCATAGGTATATATAACGCTGTCTGATATTTTATCATCCTGATCGGGATATATAGGAACAAGATTAATTGTTTCTATGCCGGAAGTATAATGTTTTGATATGGGGTCATGAAATAATTCCAGCACCGCACTATCTGTTCTTTCAGGGGTATACCCTTCATAGTATGTGTATACAGTTGTTATCCGTTTTATTATTCCGTCTGCATCTCTGTAAAAAATATGTTCGGTGTTGAAATAATAATCGTTATCAAATCCTTCCCCAAATGACTCAGACTTTACGCTGATCACTCTTTTGTTTTGATCATAGGTATATGTATCAACTATGGAATCCTTAGGATAGGTTCCTTCATAGTAAACCGCTCGTATCAAAAGTTTATCCTTAGGGGTAGATGTAGTATCTGAAACAGGCGGATCAACTACAGGGTCATCATCCTGTTCACTTGAAATTTCTTTGGTGCATGAAACGCTGAAAAATATCATCATCAGCGCTATTAAGAGTCTATGTGCTTTCATATTAATATTCTATTCCTTGAATTTGCTTTGAATACCCTTTTTATCAGCAACCGGCTATTGATAGTAAAACGTATAGCTGGTCTTTTGATTGGAAGGCAGTACAATAACCTCGCCGGTAACAGGTTTATCGCCCGGGCCCAACGTGAGATTGGTTAATACTCTAACATCCTGTCCATTACCTGCTTGATCTATTACATCAAGCTGCTTCAAATTTTTGTTGAGCTGGTTAGGTATACCCACCAGCCAATAGTTTTGCGAAGCCGTTACGGAATGCCATAAATAATCCGGCTCATCTCCGTAAGTATATTTCAGTGTTGCAGTAAACTCGATTGAACCACCACCAGAGGAAGAATAAATATCTCTTTCTATTACATTTCCGCTACTATCGTACACAAATTCATTACGTCCTGTTAAGATGCCTGATGTAAATGTTTCATTACTCATCATTTTTGTGTCGTCAAAACTATAGGTGGTACTATCTACCCTTAAATATCCCAGGTTTGTTGACGTAATACTATAATCATACTCCAACCCTACCGGGTCAGGATAATGTATGGCTGTTCTGATGGTATCATAAGCAAACCCGGACTGTGTAAGCTGCTGTTTAACGTTAATAATCCTGCTGGTAAAATCTCTTGTAAAGTTGAGATATTCATAATAGGTGTCACCTGCCGAAATACCATCAGTAACTACCGTTTCCAGCCGGCTGAGGTTATCGTAATAATAAAATGTAATCAGCGTATCACCATTAGTAACTGCCACGGCACGCCTGAGTAACCCAGCCACATCATTACGGCCGTTTTCAACACTCAACTCCTTTTGACAGGACGCAAAGCATACCACTAACATTATTATAATTACAAGTCTCATATTGCGGGCAGGAACAGATTGTATTTACGATTATACTTCCAGCAAAGTTTTTACAGGGTCTTTACCAAACAATAATAATTCAGGATTTTCAAGCAATTCTTTTACTCTTACCAAAAAGCTCACAGACTCTCTTCCGTCAATAATTCTGTGATCGTAGCTTAGGGCTATATACATCATTGGTCTTATTACTACCTGTCCGTTAATAGCCATCGGTCTGTCCTGTATTTTATGCATACCGAGTATAGCGCTCTGTGGCAGGTTAATAATAGGAGTGCTCATCAAAGAACCGAATACCCCGCCATTGGTAATGGTAAAAGTGCCGCCCTGTAATTCTTCCATCGTTAACTTGTTATCACGGGCTTTGGTAGCCAGTTCAACCACTTTCTTTTCAATATCAGCCATGCTAAGGCTTTCTACATTTCGTATAACCGGCACTGTTAGCCCGCGTGGTGTGCTTACCGCTATGCTGATATCCGCATAATCATGATACACTAATTCTTCGCCATCTATATAAGCATTTACTGCCGGCCATTCTGCCAATGCTATTGCACAGGCTTTCCCAAAAAAGCTCATAAAGCCTAAGCCAACGCCGTGCACTTCCTTGAATTTGTCTTTGTAGATCTTTCTTATCTCCATCACCCTTGTCATATCCACCTCATTAAAAGTGGTGAGCATGGCAGTAGTGTTTTTTGATTCAACCAAACGCCTGCTGATGGTTTTGCGCAGGCTGGTCATTTTTTCTTTTCGCACATTTCTGCCAAAAAGCTCCTGTCCGTTAAAAGGCTTTTTACCCGGGTTTGCCAGCGCGGCCAATACATCCCCCTTTACAATTCTGCCTGCTGTGCCGCTTGCGGTAATACTTTTAGGATCGATCTTTTTATCGGCAATAATTGCAGCGGCAACAGGAGTTGCTTTAACATCCTGGGTTGCAGGTTGCGTTGCAGCGGGCTGTTGCTGTGGTTTTGCTTCGGCTTTTGGTTGTTCTGCTTTTACCTGGTCAGGCACTGCCACATCAGTATCAATAGAAGCAATGCTTTCTTTTATTTTTACAACATCGCCTTCTTTTGCTTTTGTGCTGAGCCTACCGGATTCTTCAGCGTTTAATTCAAATGTAGCTTTCTCGCTTTCCAGTTCTGCAATCACCTCATCACGCTTAACGAGGTCCCCATCTTTCTTTAACCACTTTAATAAAGTAACCTCACTGATCGATTCTCCTACAGTTGGCACTTTTACATCCAGCACGCCTTTACCCACCGCTTTTGCTGCAGTTTGCACTGTGGTAGCTGCAGGCTCTTCTTTCGCCACTTCTGCCGCGGGTGCTTTAGTTGCTACCTGCCCGTTGCCGGAAGGCTTTGCTGCAGATTCATCAATTTTAGCTAATACAGCGCCTATAGCAAGCGTGTCTCCTTCGTTAGCTGCTGTTGTAAGTATACCCGCCTTTTCAGCATTTACTTCAAAAGTGGCTTTTTCGCTTTCCAGTTCAGCAATAACTTCATCTCTTTCTACATACTCTCCATTCTTTTTAACCCATTTTAACAGTGTTACTTCACTTATTGATTCTCCTACTGTCGGAACCTTTATATCAATCATGTTATAGTCAGTTTATACTAATGTATTCTTTATTCTGCTTAAAGTTATATAGAAAACGCGGTTTCGATAATTTCACTCTGTTCCTGAGCATGTATTTTAGCAAAGCCAGATGCCGGGGCAGCGCTGCTTTCTCTGCTGATCACCCCATAATTTATCTCAGGCAGTCCTAATTGTCTTAAACCACCATTCAGGTTCATTTGTAAAAAGGACGCGGCACCCATGTTTAAGGGCTCTTCCTGCACCCAATACCATATTGCCTTACCATATTTACTGTATAAAGCAGATAAAGGTTTGTATGGAAGCGGATATAATTGTTCTACACGCACCAGGGCCACATCCTTACGGTTGTCTTTCTGCTGCTTTTCTGCCAGATCAAAATAAATTTTTCCTGAACAGAAGAGCACTTTTTTTACATCAGCAGGATTAGCCACAAATGCATCATCAACCACTTCCCTGAACCTGCCGGAGGTGAATTCTTCGGCAGGCGAATAACTACCCGAATGACGAAGATTTGCTTTTGGTGAAAAATTGATCAGTGGCTTCCTGAATGGCCATGCCAGTTGCCTGCGCAATGCATGGAAAAAGTTAGACGCCGTGGTAATATTGGTAACTACCGCGTTCAGCTCAGCGCACATTTGAAGAAAGCGTTCCATTCTGCCGGAACTGTGTTCAGGCCCCTGCCCTTCATACCCGTGCGGCAATAACATGACCAACCCGTTCATCCTGTTCCATTTTTCCTCGCCAGCCATAATAAACTGGTCAATCATAGGCTGGGCAACATTACAAAAATCTCCAAACTGCGCCTCCCAGACTACCAGTGCATTAGGATTGGCAAGACCAAATCCATATTCAAAACCAAGCACGCCATATTCGCTCAAAAATGAATTGAATATCCTGTATCTGCCGGTTGCACCGGGAATACGGCTCAACCTGTTGTATGGCTCATCTGTATTCTCATCACGAAGCACGGCATGACGATGGGAGAAAGTTCCCCTGCACACATCCTGCCCGCTCATACGCACATCTTTGCCATCCAGCAATATACTGCCATACGCTATCAATTCACCGGTAGCCCAATCCAGCTTATTTTCTGTTTCAAATAATTTAACCTTATCCTGGATGATTTTTTCAACCTTACGAAGCGGCGTAAATTTTTCCGGCCACTTCATCATGGCGTCAAATATATCTTTAAAATTTTCTTTGCTGATACCGGTTTCAGGAGATTGATCAAAGTCTGCATCGGTAGCCTTGCGCAATTGCTTCCACCATTGATCCGGCTGCGTATAGGTATAAGGCAAGGGATTTTGCTTTACCTCATCTAACCTGTCCTGCAGATCATCCCAAAACTTTTTTTCCATTTGCTTGGCCAGGCTTTGTGCTTCCGGCTCGCCATGTTCAAGTAAATACTTCACATATACTTCCCTCGGGTTAGGATGCTTATCAATAAGCGCGTATAAAGTAGGTTGGGTAAACTTAGGATCATCGCCTTCATTATGACCATGCTTCCTGTAGCACACCATATCAATAAAAACATCTGACTGAAACTCCTTGCGGTAGCGTGCTGCAATTTCAGCACATTTAACTACAGACTCAGGATCATCGCCATTTACATGCATAACCGGCGCCTGCACCATTGCTGCCAGCGAAGTACAATAATCCGAACTTCTTGCATCATCAAAATCAGTAGTAAAACCAATCTGGTTATTGATCACAAAATGTATTGTTCCGCCGGTATAATAACCACCCAGTTTACACATCTGCAGCACTTCATACACAATACCCTGGCCTGCTATGGATGCATCACCATGTATCAGTATCGGTAATACTTTCTCATAATTGGCCTCGTGCAACACGTTTGCCCTGCCTCGTGCAAAACCTACTACCACGGGATCTACCGCTTCAAGATGCGAGGGGTTAGGCATTAGTTTCAGGAACATGGGTTTGCCCGAAGGTGTTTGCACTTCGCTGCCGAAACCAAGATGATATTTAACATCGCCGCTGCCCATCGTCTGATCAACCTTGCCGGTACCTTCAAACTCGCTGAATATCTGGTTATAGGTTTTTCCCATAATATTTGCCAGTATATTCAGCCTTCCGCGGTGGGCCATTCCTATCACCACTTCCTGTACATCAAATTCGGCTGCTTTGTTTATAATGGCATCCAGGGCTGCAATGGTGGTTTCACCACCTTCAAGCGAAAATCTTTTTTGACCAATGTATTTTGTGTGAAGGAATTTTTCAAACATTACGCCCTGGTTAAGCTTTTCGAGTATTCGCTCTTTTTGTTTAAGCTCAAGCGGCCTTGTAAAGTTCTTTTCCATTTCAGTAGTCAGCCAGTCTACTTTTTTCTGATCACTGATATATTTAAATTCAATACCTACCTTACCCGCATAACATGCTTTTAAATGGGCAAGGATTTTCCTTAAAGTAGTGGTTCCTAAGCCGATAAGATTACCGGCAAAGAAATTTTTATCCATATCATCTTCGGTAAATCCGAAAAAGGCCAAATTGAGGTTTGCGCCCCTGTCTTTGCGTACCCTGATGGGGTTGGTATCTGCTATAAGATGACCTTTATTCCTGTATCCCAGGATAAGCCTGTAAGCACCCAGTTCCTTTTTCCAGTCTACCCCATCGGTAGTGGTATAAGTGGCGCCGGCGGCAGTTTTAGCAGATGAACCGTTTACAGCAGGTTTTACATTAGCAACGGCAAAATCAAAACCTTCAAAAAATTTTTTAAAGTCGGGATCTACACTATCCGGGTTTTTCACAAAATCTTTATACATGTTTTCTATGTATGCCGGATCTGAGTTGGTTATATACGAAAAATCCTTCATTGGGCTAACTTTTGAAAAGAGGCACAAACCTACGAGATTTTGACGAAATGGCTTGTAAAACAGCCATCAAAAGCAGGCAGTTATGCATTATTTTTAAAAATTTAAAACATTGTTATAACGATCGCTTTTCTCAATAATTTTCAGGCGGGTATAAAAACTGCAGAATAACAGTAATAATGGTGTTTTGCAGTATTTTGTTTTATAAAATTTGGAATATATTGTTTCTCCACTTACCTTTGCCGTCCTAAAAAAATAAGTATGGCTAATCATAAAGCTACGAAAAAGGATGTGCGCCAGGCGGCAAAACGCAGAGACAGGAACCGTTATTACGGTAAAACTACCCGTAATGCCATCCGTGATCTGAAGGCTATAACCGAAAAAAGCGGAGCGACAAAAGAACTTCCTTCTGTAGCAAGCATGATTGACAAGCTGGCAAAGCGTGGCGTTATTCATAAGAATAAAGCAGCTAATATTAAGAGCAAGCTTGCTAAAAAAGTGAACACACTTGCATAAATAATCATAAAAAAGTATTGCAATGCATTCCTATGACCGGAATGCATTTTTTTTGCCCATACCTTTCGTTTTAAATCAATCTGCCAATGCTGAAAATCAAACGGGCATGCTTATCATGCTTTTTTTTATCCGGAATGCTTACAGTTTCAGGACAGGATATTTTCAAAGGCTATGAAAATCTTTTTACTGAGCCAACGCAATACACCGTATTCCATACTACCGATGCCATAACCATTGATGGCAGAGCCAGTGAGAAAACCTGGGAGGCAATACCATGGACTGCTGATTTTGTTGATATTGAGGGATCCCGGAAACCGCTGCCTGCATTACAAACCCGCATGAAGATGTTGCGTGATGAAAATAACCTGTACATTTTTGCTGAGCTTGAGGAACCGCATGTATGGGCCACGCTTACAAAACACGATGCGGTCATTTTTCATGATAATGACTTTGAATTATTTATAGATCCGGACGGAGATACGCATAATTATTTTGAAATAGAGATCAATGCGCTTAATACCATATTTGATTTGTTTTTATCAAAGCCTTACAGAAACGGCGGTGCATTACTTACTACCTGGAATACCGAAAATTTAAAAACCGCTGTTCAGATTAACGGTACATTGAATAACCCGGCTGATACGGACAAGGGCTGGACAATTGAAATGGCAATTCCGTTTGCCGCTTTACGCATTGGTTCACATTTTCATACAGCTCCACCTGCCAATACTTTATGGCGCGTAAATTTTTCAAGAGTGCAGTGGGATACGGAAATTGTGAATGGAAAATATAAAAAGAAAACAAATGCTTCCGGCAAACCATTGCCTGAACATAACTGGGTTTGGTCGCCGCAGGGGCTTATCAATATGCATTACCCTGAAAGATGGGGTTATATAAGATTTGCCGGGAAAGATGAAAAGCCGGGAAATGTTCTTTTCTTTTTACCGGAAGAAGAAACCATGAAAAAATATTTATGGTTGTTGTATTATAAGCAAAAAGAATATCAACGCAGCAATAAGGCCTATGCAAAAACGCTATCGGCACTAAATATTCCGGCGCTTATTACTACCAGGGCAGAAAATAAATATATCTTTAAGCTGGAAGCCAATACTACACAATTTACAGGCACAATTATTCACAACGATAAAGGAAGCTGGGCAATAGATCATAATGGTAAAATCATAAAAAAATGAATAAACGGAATTTTATAAAAACATCTTTGCTTGCAGGCGCTTCAACACTTGCCTCTCCACTGGTTTCTAAAAGCAGTCCATCTTCCGTAAACTATAAAAAGAATAAAATAAAACATTGGGTGTGGATCAACCCCAATCCTAACGACCAGGAAGAAACATTGCAACAATTATACAGCGCTTATTATGACGCAGGCATCAAAGGCATTTTTTTTGAAGCAGACAGTGAAAAACATTACCGCATCGCTAAAAGCAAAAAGCTTGAAGCGCATCGCTGGATGTGGACAATGAACAGGGGAGAAAAAGAACTGCTCGCTGCGCATCCTGAATGGTATGCCAAAAACAGGAAAGGTGAATCATCCGCGGATAAACCTCCGTATGTTGGCTACTATCGCTGGCTTTGTCCTTCCAGGGAAGAGGTAAGGAATTATATTGACGCACAGGTAAAAGAAATTTTACAGAAGGATTATGTTGATGGTATTCACCTGGATTATGTTCGTTATTGCGACGTAATTCTTCCTATAAATCTCTGGAAGAATTATAATATTGAACAAACCAAAGAATTGCCTGAATACGATTTTTGCTATTGCGATGTTTGTATAGAAAAATTCAAAGCGTTAAAAGGTTTTGATCTTCGCCAGCTGCAATATCCCGAACAAAACCTTTCATGGAGAAAATTCAGGTATGATAATATAACTGCAGTAGTAAACCGGCTGTCAGATACAGCACATCAATTTAAAAAGAAAATTACCGCCGCAGTTTTTCCAACACCGGAAATAGCAAAACGCAATGTGCGGCAGGATTGGGTAAACTGGGATCTTGATGGCGTATGTCCAATGATATATCATGGCTTTTACAAAGAAGACGTGAGCTGGATAGGTGATGCGGTAGCAGAAGGCGTTAAAGCACTTCATGGCAGTTTTCCTTTATATGCAGGTATATTTATTCCTGATTTTAACAACGATGAAGAAATAGCCGGTGGTATACAATACGCATTACAGAACGGAGCAGCCGGTGTTTCCTTCTTTGGAAAAGTTGATGACCGTATATTGAATATATTAAGATCAGTAAAGGCATAAACATAAAAGGGTGGCATCTTCACCACCCTCCTGCTGTTGTTACCATACACCTCCTTATACCAATATATTTTAAGGGGTTGGCGCCGGTGGCGCATCTTTTACTGCTACAGGCCAAACTTTTGGAGCAGGAAAGCTCACGCCTTTATTATTTCCACGTTCCATTTCGTCATCACCAAAATAATATAGTGGCCAACCTTTGTAAGTAAGTTGCTTTTTACCGAATACAGTGATAGCACCAAATAATGTTTTATCTAAAGTTGAGGGAACAACAACCTTGTCAGTTTCATAAATCGGCCAGACAGCATTATTAGAAAAATCAGGGTTGGTGAATTTGTTGAGGTTGGCGCTGTCTTTTGCAAAAGTGTATAATGTTATGCCCATAGCATCAGAAAAATATAAAGTCTTTCCTTCTCCTTCTGTATAATCACTTTTATATTTTTTTCCGTCATGCCCTACAAGCTGTGCATTCACAAGCATAATAGAATAATCGGGTTTTGCAACATACCAAACATTATTAAAGCCTTCTCCTTTTATTTCACCCGGGCTTTCTCTTATGTTAGCGCCACTAACAAGCGGCGCATAGTAATATAATGGCCAGGATTTGTACGTTGTTTGTTTGCCGCCGGATGAAGTTGTAATCTCAGCAAAATCTGCTATATCAAGCCCTTCACCCAGGCTCTCCTGCGTTATATCTCCTGCATAATATACAGGCCACAATGCAGCGCAACCGCCCGAACAATTGTTTTGCCCATTATAGTCATTTGAAAAATAATACAACGTATTACCTAAGGTGTCTGTAAGATATGAACCAAGATCAGTGGTGGATGCAAGTAAAATTGCCGGTTTCTTTTCCGGCGTTTCAGGCTCACTGTCTTTAGCACAAGCCATAAACAAAACACTTAACAAAACAATATTATAAAGCGCTTTTGTATACAATGGCCGATATTGCATTTGTGAATAAAACATACAATAGAGGTTTTAAATGAATGTATAAGCAATACCAGTAAACAGCGCTGTGGTGGTAATTAATAATACTATAATCCGTGGTATACTCTTCGTAAATACAAAAGGAAAGGTTGCGCTGTTTAAAAATCTATTTGGCAGTAGTACCATCGCCCGGCATAGCCCTCACTCGCGTTAGTGCGTTTATACTACAGTCTCCGTGTTGGCTCAGTTATAATGACATCATTACGTATGAATTGAAATCAGGTTTCCTGCGTTGCCCCGTGTGTATAATGATTTAGCATTACAACAAATACTTTTTATAGAATAGCACACGGAATACACTGATAGTACTGATAAACACCGATACATTCCGTAAATATCCGCCATATCCGTTTTATCTGTGTTCCATTCTGCGTATTGGGCATGCCCGAAGTTATTTTTAAATAACCCCTGATATATTTCCTGCCACGAATTCCGGTGTTCGCATCGGCGAAACAGGATTTGCTACACAAAGAGCCACAAAGCATGCACAAAGTTACACAGAGCGATTTATTATTCTTTGTGGCTCTTTGTGTAGCCTTCGTGTACCTCCGTGAAATAACCAGTGAATAATGCAACCGGTAAACCGGGAACTTATAAGCTGTAACCGGGCATCCTGCCGCATAGCGGCCAACTGTTTGTAGAAAGAAAGCAAATGTCGTCCTTATATTTTTCCTGAATCAGGTTTGGTAGCCGAAATGATGCGTACCCTGAAAACGTCATCCTGATCCCGGCTGCACATTATATCAAATTAAAATGAATATAGCTAAGAGGAACTTTTTTCATCGAACGTACATCTGTCAGGTTATAGTACAAATGTTGAGCGGTAGTACAAAAACATGGCAAATTCACCTTTGGTGAGCATTGGTTGATATTGATTTAATAATTTACCCCTAACTTAACGCTATGAAGCCACTATCAACAGAAATGCGGATGCGATACATACTTATGCTTGCAGGAATAATATTTTTTTACGCAGGGAATGCACAGGATACAACAGACTGTTATTTTGATCAACAGCTTGCGCTTACCAATAAAAAAAATGCTGCTTACGAAGGTAAAATGGTTAACACATCAAAAGGCTGGGAAGTATTTGTATTTTACCCCGGCAAGCAGCTATTGATTCATGGCTATTTTAAAGATAAAAGGTTAAGCGAGAGAGAAGGAGCATACAACATATTTTTTGAGAACGGCAAGCCCAGCCTGAATACTTTTTTCAAAAATAATATGTTAGAAGGGCAATTACTAAAGTGGCACAACAATGGGCAGGTAAGCGACTCCGGCACAATGAAACAAAACCTGAAAACAGGTTTATGGAAAACATGGTATGCAAGTGGTCAGGCAGAATCTGAAGGCTGGTTTGCAGATGGCGTGCCGGATAGTGTATGGAACTGGTATCACGAAAACGGGCAGCCTGCAACTATTGAGCTTTACAGGAAAAATAAATTGGCTGATCTTACCTGCTTTGATACATCCGGCAATAAAACAGGCAGCAATTGCAGGATAGACGGAGCGCCATGCCCGGAAAACGCTTTGAGCTTCGATCAGTTCATCAGGGATAATTTGTTATACCCGGAAAAAGCAGCGAGAAAAAGAATTGAAGGTGATGTATCATTCGAATTTATTATAACCAAAGAAGGTAAGCTTACCCGCATAAACTTCACCAATGTTGCCAATGAGTTACTACAGGAAGAAGTGGTTCGGTTGCTGAAATCGGTTCCCCAATGGGACCCTGCTGTTTCTCACAACAGGAAGGTTGATTACCTGTATAGCTATACTGTGCCGTTCTATTTGGGTGGAGGCGGAAGCGATAATTTTGATATCGAATAACGAATTTGTTTTCTATAATGGCTATTCTACAATCCCATTTTTCAATGCAAACATAACCAAGCCTGCAGTATTTTTTACTCCTACTTTTTCAATTAATCGCTGTCGGATGCCCTCAACAGAACGAGGACTCAAAAAAAGATCTTTGGCTATTTCGCCTGCTGTTTTTTCCTGACAGATAAGATGAAGCACTTCCAGCTCCCGCTCAGTAAATTCCACATCCTGGTTAAATGATGGCCTTACGTTTGATTTCATCACCAGCTTTTTAAGTAAAGCTTTATTAACCAAATCATTAAAATAATAACCATTTTCATGAACCGCATAAATCGACTTTCTGATTTCTTCGGCATGGGCGTTTTTGAGCAGATAACCGTTGGCTCCAATTTCCATAAGATGAATGATAAATTTATCATCATCATACATCGTAACAATAAGTATTTTTATATTACTATATCTTTTCTTTATTTCTTTAGTTGCTTCCATGCCATCCATACCAGGCATTTTTAAATCCATTAAAACAACATCAGGTAACGAAGATGGAATGCCTTCCAACAGTTCATCACCGGTGTCGGCTTCTAAAACTACCTCAAGGTTGTCATCAGAAGCAAGCCCTACTTTTAAACCGTCTCTGTAAATTTTATAGTCATCAGCAATAGCTACTTTAATTTTTTTCATTTAACAATATTTTCTGGGGAACAATAACTATTATTTTAAACTTACCGTCTTCTCTTGAAAAATTAATTTTACCTTTTAGCAAGGTTACACGATTCTGAATGTTTTTTAATCCAAGCCCTTCTTTATTATAGCGTAATTTTTCAAACTCTTCCTGCACCAGCCCCTTACCATTATGCAGTATGACGAGCATTAGCTCATTATTTGTAAACTTAGAATATACTTCTACCCTTGTTGCGCCGGCATGTTTCAGAATATTATTTACCAACTCCTGCATAAGCCTGTATATGCTTATATCACTTTCACAACTTTGAACCGGATAGCTGCTATCCAACTCTACAACTGTCTCTATAATTGTTCCGTTGGTAATTTTTGAAATAAAATGCCGGATTGCTTCAGTTAATCCAAATTCTTTTAAAATATTAGAATGAAGATTATGAGATATTCCTCTCACTTTATGAATAGCCTCATCCAATAATTCTTCCCCTTTCCGATAAAGCTGTTGTGACCGCTCATCAAGATTTGCAAATTTGATTCCCTGAAAATGCAGTTTGGAAGCTGATAATATGGCACCCACCTCATCATGCAACTCTTCAGCAATGCGGTGCCGTTCCGTTTCTTCACTTTTTATGGCCGCTTCAACAAGTTGGTTTTGCTGTGCTTCTTTAAGTAATTTTAAATTTTTCCGATGCTGGATTTTTCTTTTACGGTTTTGCAAAAAGGCATATAAAAAACTGGTGAATAGTATCAGCATTGTAATTATGCCGACAATTATCAACACACTGATGGTATTATCTCCCCTCATAAAAACCTTTTGCTATAAATATGCAAAAAACAATGTATGCAATATTATGAATATCCCATATTTTCTCAGCTAACCCGATATTACTATCAATTAACGGCACATAAAAAAGGAAAACAAAAAAATTGATTACAACATATATGCTTAACCCGGTTACAATCCAAAAATCAGCGCTATATCTTTCGTTTTGCTGCTCTTCGTTTAAATTATGTAAGTAATATGAAATACAATAGACCAATAAAATAAAAGCTTCAATACTTAGCAATAGTCCGCTTATGTGCTCATTACTATTAAATTTTTCAAAGACCGAAAAATTAATTATAATAAAAAGCAAAAGAAATTCTGATATATAACGGTTGAACTTAACAACAAACGGAACCTTTATCCCTGCAAAAAAAATTGTAAAACAAGCGTATCTCAATATTGAATGCAGGTTATACAAAAAAGTATTTTGCTGAAGCCATTCAGGCAAATGTAACTCCTCTTTATAATCAGCAATAATATTACCACTCAAATTCATTAAAAAAGCAATTGTCACATATACAAAAATCGGTTTTAATAAGTAAACCGATTGTTTATTTATAACAAATAATGGTATGCAAAGCGCCCATACTTCTGACCAGTCGAGTATTCGTTGTAAAATATCATTCATTATTGCTTGGAGGCGTTGCGGGGTGGAGAAGGATTTAGAGGTGTCGCATTAAATCGTTTTTTTAACTCCTGTAGCGCTTCTTTATCATGTATCCTCTCGACATCTTCGTATCTAAGAGGTCTTCCATCCTTATCTTTATTTAAATATACCCAATAATAAACAAAATCAACCTTATTACTTTTTGAATTTGTCTTAATAACATCTGGAATAAAGTACAAGGCATCAGCTTTACCAACGCTATCAAACATAAAAAAAAGTTTTTCTATTGTTGTAATATAAACACCTGTTCCTACTGTATTCTCTACTTGAACTTCATTAAACCCTTCTCCGATTTCGTCAAAATCTAATTTGCAAATTGGTTTGCAAGTATCACTATTGCAACTTGGATCGAAAACAAATCCCTTTAAAATAAACCTTGGTCTATTTGCTCTGAAAACTCCTCCATTTTTCCTAAGTTTATTTTGAATAACTATATAAGCCTGAGGGTTTTTAGAATAACAGTCCTTCACAATATCCCTAGAGATTTTTTGTGGATAAAACCAAGCTTGGCGATCAAAACTGGATTTCTTCGTTATAGAAAATCCAAATACAGCAGATATAAGTATTAAGAAAATGTGTCGCGCATTAAACTTTAGCCACTTCATAAAAGAGATTTAAAAATTAAGAATCCAATTTTCATCCGGGGAGATTATTCTTAATTTCTATAGAGCGGGAGTATGAATTAAATATACAGCTTTTCTTAAAATTAAGAAACTTGTTTTATGCGTATTTCTACGTATAATCAGTTGAACAGGTAAATACGTTCATGCTAATAGCTTTTATAAGTATACCTACTGCATTTTTATTTTACGCATTTCCCACCTTGACTTCACCTCTCCCGCAATAGCATATTTGCTGTATAAAATTTACAATTATGAAAAAGATTCTCAACAACCAATGCTTCATGATCATCGCAGCGATGATCTTTTTTGGCGCTCAGAAAGCTAATGCACAATTAACCAGTTCAAAAGTTGCATCCATAATGGAAAATTACGGATGGACTAAAAAAGCGGATACCCGTTATGCTTATCTTAAGGAAAGTGAAAGCACAACACCGGTAACCTATACTTTTTATTACGGGCTTGAATATGCAATAGTTGCATACTCAGATGATACTGATGTGCAGGATATAGATATTCAGGTTTGTTACCCAAGCGGCAATGTATATCTTCAGGATAATGAATTTGATGATATCTCGATATTAAAATTTGTTCCTCCCTACGATATGAATCGTGGCGTTAAAATAACTAATTACTCCTCGCTCGAAAAACATTTCACATCCAAATGCAACTTCATAATTTTTTACAGAACAGTGGAGTGAGATAAGAAATCAGGTTCATTTATTTAAATAATTTTTAAAAATATAGTTATGAAAAAAATATATTTCCTGTTACTTATATCTACAGCATGTGCCTCATTTTTTTCATGCAGAAAAAAAACAGGTTGCATGGATTCACAAGCGACAAACTATAATATTGAAGCAGAGGCAGACTGCAATTGCTGTCAATTTGAAAAAGTAGTTTTTTACTCGCGATATGCAAGTTATAATGTTGGCGGAATATGGTATTCTATATTATCCTATCCTTTAAAAGTATATGTAAATAACCAGGACATAGGTACCATTACAGCTTTCTACCCAAGCGGTCCGGGAACAGGCACTGTACCAGGAGTAGTGTTATATGACCCGGGAGACAATAAAAAAATAGAATGGTATGCAAAAGTGACCGCTCCCAATGGAAATTTTATAATACTTGGTTCGGGTACTTTTAATGCCGGCAAACAACCCATAGCAATTCCTGTATTTTAAACAAATACTTATGCAACTTAATAATTCATTTTTACCAAAAACTTCAAAAAATATTTTTATGAAAAAGATGATTTCCCTTGCAATGTATATTATTGCCTTTAAAATGAGCTTTTCACAGTCCTATAAATTCGATGGCGATTGGTCAGGAAAAATTAATATCAACGGTGGTAACGAGACCATGTGGGTAAGAATAAAAATCCAATCGAATAGTATCACTCAATATTTCTATAATGAGCAAAATAGTATCTGGACTCCCACTTACCCGGCATTCGCCAAGTATGATTACAACAAAAACAACTATATCTATTTTTGGATGAACAACAGCACTGTTTGGAGTGAAACACAAACATATATGCTTTCCTATGTTAATTCAGACAAATTATATGTTGTTTGGTCCAGGCAGGTGAACAACATTCAATCCGGCGATTATGATACCTGGAGTTTACAGGGGACAGGATATTTAACAAGACGAGACGACTAAAAGGGTGTTTTTTAATTACGATAAGAAGCCGTCTCATTAGCTTGAGGCGGTCTTCTTTTTAGAGTAGTTCCAATTCTTATTTTGCATAATTAAAAGCATCTTATTGTACAATATGCTCAACCCCGCATGCTCTATGTTCTTCATAATGCTATGCAAATGTCTCCTGCTTTGCACAAATATATTCACCCGGAACGCCGTTCTGAAACAATACCTAAAATAAACCATACAACTGTGAATCTACTTTTTGTATGATATCTCCGAGGTCTTCTTCGTTTTCAGGAAATTTATTTTTGTCA
This sequence comes from Terrimonas sp., assembly GCF_003075435.1. Lineage (GTDB taxonomy): Bacteria > Bacteroidota > Bacteroidia > Chitinophagales > Chitinophagaceae > Agriterribacter. Next base: position 615,537 of record NZ_QCZJ01000001.1, read on the forward strand.
ATATTAATAACCAGTAACTGGCCTTCTTTATAACCGTCAATCCACTTGTTATAATATTCGTTCAGGCGTTTCAGGTAATCGAGGCGGATATTTTCTTCATACTCCCTTCCTCTTTTTTGAATCTGACCAACCAGTGTTGGCACAGAAGCCTGCAGGTAAATTAAAAGATCAGGAGGTTTGACCATGCGCTTTAATGTTTCAAAAAAACGGAAATAGTTTTCAAAATCACGTTTGCTCATCAAACCCATTTCATGCAGGTTGGGAGCGAATATATGCGCATCTTCATAAATCGTTCTGTCCTGTATAACCGTCTCCTCTCCTTTCTGAATTTCCAGCAACTGGTTCAGCCTGTTATTCAGAAAATATATCTGGAGGTTAAAGCTCCAGCGCGGCATGTCTTCGTAAAAATCGTAGAGGTAAGGATTATGATCTACATCCTCAAATTGTGGAATCCAGCGGTAATGCTTGCTCAGCATTTCCGTAAGTGTTGTTTTTCCGGCTCCTATATTTCCGGCTATAGCAATGTGTTTGGGTTTTTTAGTTTTCGCCATTACTTTAAAATAAATTCAATTTTGAAAAACGGGATATGGGATCGGATTAATAAGCACGGGTAATGTTCAAGTTAAATAATTTTACGTGCTCAGCGTTTATAAACTTTATTTTTTTTAAAAATATTTTATACCTACTGCTTTCCTGACCAATTCCATGGTATTCTTAGCGCTTTTGCCGGATTTTGCGGCTCCTTTTTCTAATATCTCTTTAAGGTAGGTTTCATTATTTCTTATTTCGCGTGCCTTTTCACGAACAGGCATTATAAACCGGATCATATCTTCTGCCAGTTGTTTTTTCATATCTCCATACCTGATATTGCAGTTGTTATAATCCAAAAGGAATTTATTATACGCTTCTTCATTACCGGTTAATCTCATAAGCTGAAATATGTTTTCAATATAATCCGGCATAGGTGTATTGGGTTCCTGCGGTCCCTGATCGGTTTTTGCCTTCATCACTTTTTTACGGATCAGCTCATCATCATCAGACAGATACAATGTAGCATTCTGGTTCTCACTCTTGCTCATCTTTCCCGTACCATCCAGGCTTGGCACTTTAACCAGTTCCTCCCCAAAATTAAATGCTACAGGTTCAGGAAATATCTCACCATACCTGTGATTAAATCTCGCCGCAAAATTCCTTGCCATTTCCAGGTGTTGCTCCTGGTCTTTACCAACAGGTACATATAATGCACGATGCAATAATATATCTGCCGCCTGCAATACAGGATAAGTCAGCAGAGCGGCATTTATATTCTGAGGTTGCTGGCGGGCCTTGTCTTTAAATGTAGTTGTTTTCTCCAGTTCACCTTTGTATGCAAGCGTATTAAGATAAAAATATAATTCTGATGTTTCATATACATCACTCTGGCAGTACAAGGCAGCTTTATCAGGGTCAAGCCCGCAGGCTATGTATTCAGAAACAACATGTAACACATGCTGGCGTAAAGTTTTTGTATCGGGATGCGTGGTAAGCGAATGCAGGTCTGCTACCATAAAATAACATTCATATTCTTCCTGCATGCGTACATAATTCTTTAACGCGCCAAAATAACTGCCGAGATGTAAAATACCCGTGGGGCGGATGCCACTCATCACTATCGGCCTGTCTGCAACTTTTTCCATAGCGGGCGAAGATACGGCAATAAAATTTTCGGGAAATGGTTAACCCGGCTAAATTCACTTTTTTTGCCACTGTGTTGCTCTCAGGTTATTTAAGATTGCCCGGACCAGCCCGTACTTGTATTTATTAATTGGCATATAATGGAGTGTATCACATTTCATTAACTTGCTGACCTGTTTATCATTACTTTGTTATATGAGCCGAAATTATGCCATCATTACTTTTTTAGTTTGCGTTATTACAATAAGCGTTTATAGCTGTAAAACTGTTCCCGCAAAAGAAGTGCCTGCGGATACGATGCAAAAAGTATTTGAAGAAGTAAAAACTCCGTATAAATATGGCGTTGTATTAGCCGCGCCTGACACCACAAAAATGGCAGACAGCCCTACTGTATTCCGTATGAATGGAAAGTGGTACATGAGCTATATTATCTTTGATGGAAGAGGATATGAAACATGGCTGGCAGAGAGTGACGACCTGCTGCATTGGACAACAAAAGGACGGCTGATGTCTTTTACAGAAAACACCTGGGATGCGAGTCAAAAAGCTGGTTACCCGTCATTGGTAGATATTATATGGAACGGAACTTATGAGCCAATGAAATATGAAAATAAATACTGGATGAGTTATTTAGGTGGTGCAGATAAAGGATATGAAGCAGGCAGGTTAGGCATAGGTATGTCAACTACTGCGGATATCAGTAAGACAGAAGAAGTGCTGCGATTCCCGGCGCCTGTATTGTCGGCAATTGATGATGATGTGAGATGGTACGATAATAAAACCATTTACAAAAGTTCGGTTATACATGATGCGGAAAAGAAAACAGGTTATCCTTTTATAATGTACTATAATGCTGCCGGGGACAGCACGCATGAAGGTCACCAGTTTGAGAGTATTGCAATGGCTGCTTCAAATGATATGAAACAATGGAAACGTTTGGGAGATAGTCCCCTGATCACCAAAGGAAGGGGAATATGTGGAGACGCACAGATTGTGAAGATGGGAAAATTATACGTAATGTTTTATTTTGGCTATAACTGGCATGATGGAGATCATTCCGCATTTGAGCGCTTTGCTTGTTCATACGATTTAATTAACTGGACACCCTGGGAAGGAGAAAATTTAATACAGCCGTCTGTTGGTTTTGACAAACAATATGCGCATAAACCCTGGGTAATAAAATGGAATGGGGTGGTATATCATTTTTATAATGCCGTTGGAGATAAGGGAAGAGTAATTGCATTGGCAACTTCAAAAGACCTGTCAAAGTAAATTTAACCATCCAAAATATCCAGCCAGCTTTCTTCGGAAAAGGCAGCCGTTTAAAATTACTTGTTGAACATTTGTTTTTCCAGCTTCGCGTCATGCCCGTATACATCATCTCTGAAGTTCAGCCCTCCTTTTGAGTCAACCCAGGCAGTAAAATACCCGATAAATACAGGCACTGTTTCCTTAAGGGTTACATACTTTTCTTTGCCACTTTTCATGGCAGCAGTAATTTTTTCAGATGTCCATGTACTGTCGTCACGCAAAAGAAATTCAGCTAATTTTTTTGGCTCCCCCAGGCGTATACAACCATGACTGAAAGCCCGCTTGCTTTCGCCGAACAAACTTTTTGCAGGGGTATCATGCATGTAGATATTATAATTATTGGGGAATAAAAATTTTACCCTGCCCAGGGAGTTGTTTGCTCCCGGCTTTTGACGTACGTTGGGTAGCCCTCCTGCATTACCGGTAATTTCCATATTATGATTAGCCAGGTAATTTTTATTTTTCTTTATGCCAGGCAGAATTTCGTTTCTCACAATACTTGGCGGTACATTCCAGTAAGGGCTGAACACAACATATTTTAAATCTCCGCTAAATATAACCGTATTGTGCTGTCCGCTGCCCACCACAACATTCATATTAAATTTCAGCCTGCCTTCTTCAAATATATGCAGCTTAAATTCCGGTATATTAACAAGCAGGTAATCGGTTTTAATTTCCTCCGGCACCCAGCGCATTCTTTCAAGATTAATAAGCATTTGTTTTATGCGTTTACCAATTGGCTGATTCATTTCCTGTAGTGTTGCACCTGCAATTATTCCATCAGCTTTTAAGCCATACCGGTATTGAAATTTTTTTACGGCATCAACCAGGGTATCTGTAAACAGGGTTGAAGAGTCAGGCATGGTAAAATCTCCTGTAAGCAAAAGCCTGCGTTTTATATCTGTAATAGCAACTGATGTATCTCCTTTCTGAAATTTCTTCTTCGTTGTTTGTATGGGCTCCCATCCTCCGTTTTTCTCTATAGCATAATATTTGATCAGCGCTTCTTTCAGATGTTTATAATAAGGATTAATAGGCTCATAACTTTTTGTTCCTTCTCCCTTATGCTGAATCAATGAATCGAGCGTAGCGATCAAATCAATTTTCTTTCTTGGTATATACCATTTCAGATCGTTAGTGTTAAGCCCGTAGCTACCTGTATATTCTTTTGCGGCATACCTGAAAAACTGTCGTGTTAATGTAAGTTCTGCTTTCAGCCTGTTACTGTCGGCCAACTGAATTGCGTGTCCTCCATTTTCTAATGTATCAAATACCTGTTGCAATATTGGGTTCACTAAACTGCTGTCCCGGGTATAGCTTACATATTCATTTTGAAGATTCAGAAAATTGTACACCTGTTCTGCAGGTCCATCATTGGAAAACCATGCATACTGGTAATTCCTTGCATTGTAAAAACTCCTTAAACGGTTGGCTGTTGAATCTCTGATATTGTATCGCTCAATATAATTTTCAAGACTTGTGCTATCAAAAAAGAGTTCTGTAAAGGAGTTACCGACATTAATAGTCGTATCTCTCTGCTCTATTTTACCGGCAATATTTTTTTCTTCTTCATTTTGATTACATGAAAAGAATATAATAAGTACAACACATAAAAGGCTTATTTTCACTTGCTGCAGGTTTTGATAAATGTAATAATACGCTGGTTAATCTTCAAGAATGTCCGGTCGCCGTTCTTCAGTTCTTTTTATCGCCATATCATGGCGCCAGTCTGCCACTCTTTTAGGATCGCCGCTTAACAAAATATCCGGCACCTTCCAGCCGCGATATTCTGCCGGGCGGGTGTATACCGGCGGTGACAATAAATTATCCTGGAAAGAATCAAACAAAGCTGATGTTTCATCATTTAAAACACCTGGCAACAAACGGCCAATGGCATCTACCAATACCGCGGCGGGTAATTCACCTCCGCTTAATACATAATCGCCGATAGAAATTTCTTTTGTGATAAAATATTCACGCACTCTTTCATCAATGCCTTTATAATGTCCGCAGATTAATAACAGATTGGCTTTAAGCGAAAGTTGATTGGCGGTATGTTGTGTTAACCGTTCGCCATCTGGTGTGAGGTAAATAATTTCATCATATTTTCTTAATAACGATAGTTCTTCAATCGCTTTTACCAATGGTTCGCACATCATAACCATACCCGCTCCACCACCATACTGGTAATCATCTACCTGTCCGTAAGCGTTTACAGCCCATTTTCTGAGTTGATGAATTTCTATCTGCAATAATCCCTTTTCTCTTGCACGTTTCATCATGGAGTGTGCAAAAGGGCTTTCCAGCAATTCAGGTAATACCGTTAAAATATCTATATGCATCGGGCAAAGATAAAGACGGCAGGAGCAAAATAAATCCCCAGCGAATAAGAAAGTATGCTTGTAAAAAGGCCGGCCGGTGGGGTCGGATCAATGCTCCGTTAGGGTACAACGGCTTTCCTGATCGGTCAATCAACTATTGGCCGGCCTTTTTGCAAGTCCTGAACAACTAAGTGAATTTTGGTTTAGGGAACAGAGGTTAGCACGTTAATATATCTCTGGCATGAATAATTACATTTTATCAGACGAGATATGCTAAGAAAAGGATGTATGATCTCTGAAAAAAATCCTGGAATTACTCATTCAGAAAGTCATCAATGTCACGCCGTTCTTTTTTGGTTGGCCGCCCAACTTTGCTTAAGCGTTTCCCTGTATGAAAACTTGCCGCCTGGTATTGCAGCCGTTCTATTTCTTCTTCCGGAGTTATATCAATATAATATTTGAGCGCTTCACTGTACTGTACCCGGCTGTGTAATAACCCCGTTACCTTAATCCGCCATTTTTTATGCTCGGTTTTTATTTCATACTCATCGCCAACATGCACATTCTTTGAAGCCTTTGCCTGCTCGCCGTTATACTTTACTTTGCCCTTTTCACACGCATCGGTAGCTATACTCCGCGTTTTAAACATTCGTACCGACCATAAGTATTTATCCAGCCTCAGCTTTTCTTTTGGTTCGTTCATATGTGCAAGTTCAATAATTTTCATGAATTTGCCGGAGAAGGATGTCCGTCTTTTCGACCGAGCCAACACGGGCATTGTGCTTTAATCACATTTACGCAAGGGAGAAAACTGCCTGGCATTTGCACTATTGCTCAACTTTTATACTACTGACCAACAGACCTGCCTGCCGGCAGGCAGGTTTACCTTCGGTGAGAAAAATTCCCTCCCGCCGCAAAATACTTTTAATTCAATTTTCGTGAGGGCGGGGATCAAAAGGACGGGAGAGCGCCTTTGCATTTTGCTATCAGCTTTCAGCAATCAGACCTCAGTTTTCAGAGATGCGCATTTCCCAATTCACCATCTAATGATCAAACCCGAAGCCACTTATCAAAACCTTTCCCTTAATTTCTTTTTCTCTTTTATATTTACTGCTTAAATCAATGCTTATTATGTACCGAACCAAAAACATCCAGGGAACTTTTTTACTGATTATTTTTTCACTTATTTCTTTGACCTGTTTTGCACAGTTCAGGTCGGGAGAAATAAAATGGACAGCCGATGGCAACGGCTTTTACACAGCGGAAAATAACGCTATTCAAAAAAACAATCCGAAAACCGGTCAGCAGGAAGTGCTGGCAACTACCGCCCAACTAACACCTGCCGGCCATAACAAATCACTTAGCATAGCTGATTTTTCGCTGAGCGCCGACAATAATATTATGCTCATTTTTACCAATACCGCAAGAGTATGGCGCTATAATACAAGAGGTGATTACTGGATATTGAACAAGCGATCTGGTGAGCTGAAGCAAATAGGCAAAGACAAACCCGCACAAACACTGATGTACGCCAAAATATCTCCTGATGGTAAAAAAGTAGCGTATGTAAGCAACCGTAATATTTATGTTGAAGATATTGCAACAGGCAAAACAACAGCGCTCACTACCGATGGTAACAGGCAACTGATCAATGGTACTTTTGATTGGGTGTATGAAGAAGAATTTGGCTGCAGAGACGGGTTTAGATGGAGTAGCGACAGTAAGCAAATTGCATACTGGCAGGTTGATGCAAGACAAACCAGGGATTACTTAATGTTAAATACAACCGACTCGATATATTCTTTTGTTATTCCGGTTGAATATCCTAAAGTAGGCGAACCGCCATCTATTGTTAAAATAGGGATAGTAAGCGCCGAAGGAGGAGCAACAAAATGGATGGATATTCCCGGCGATCCACGCCAGCATTACCTGCCGAGAATGGAATGGCTTGCAGATAACAGCGCTGTAATTGCACAACAACTTAACCGCAAACAAAACGAGAGTAAAATTTTTGTTTGTAATCCTTCAACAGGCGCGGCAACTAACGTATATGCAGAAAGTGATAAAGCATGGATAGATATTAAATCGCGGTGGAACGATGACGACCCTACCGGTTGGGACTGGATTGATAATGGCAAATCATTTTTATGGGTGAGTGAAAAAGACGGATGGCGTCATATTTACCGGATTACAGCGGATGGTAAAAAAGAAACCTTGCTTACCAAAGGAGATTATGATATTGAAACCATCAGCGCTGTAGACGAAAAGAATAATTATATCTATTTTATTGCGTCTCCCAACAGCGCTATTCAGTGTTACCTGTATCGTACAAAAATGGATGGTAAAGGAAAGCTTGAATTGGTGAGTCCCGAGCATTTAAAAGGCACGCATAGCTACGAAATATCTCCCGGCGCACAGCTTGCCGTACATTCTTTTACCAACCGCAATACACCTTATATATATGAATGGATCAGTTTGCCGGATCATAAGCCATTGCGTAATGAAGAAAGCATTGCTGTGAATATAAAAACACAGGACAGAAAGGACCTGGAATTTTTCACCATCACTACTGAAGATAATGTAACCATGAATGGATGGATAGCCAAACCCGAAAACTTTGATCCTGCAAAAAAATATCCCGTGTTATTGTATGTGTACGGCGAACCGGCAAGTGCAACAGTAATTGATAATTTCTATGCCGGCAGAAACCGCATGTTCCAGGGAGATATGGCTAAGCAGGGATACTTTTACGTGTCGTTTAATAACCGGGGTACGCCAACACTAAAAGGAGCCGCATGGAGAAAAAGTATTTACAGGAATATCGGCGTAATAAACATCCGCGACCAGGCAATGGCAATGAAAAAATTATTACAGGAGCGCCCCTATCTTGATACAGCAAGAGTTGCATCATGGGGATGGAGCGGTGGCGGTTCATCTACATTAAACCTTATGTTTCAATATCCTGATATATTTAAAACAGGGATTGCTATTGCCGCTGTTGGCAACCAGCTTACTTATGATAATATTTACCAGGAGCGCTACATGGGGCTGCCCCAGGAGAATAAAGAAGATTTTATTAAAGGTTCTCCCATAACGCATGCAAAAAATCTTCGTGGAAATTTATTGTATATACATGGAACCGGTGATGATAATGTACACTATCAGAATGCCGAAATGCTGCTGAATGAATTAATAAAATACAACAGGCAATTCCAGTTTATGGCTTATCCTAACCGTACACATAGCATAAGTGAAGGTGAGGGCACAAGTAAGCATCTGCAAACATTGTATACTAATTATTTGCTGAAGTATTGCCCGCCGGGAGCAAGGTAAAATATAGTTATAGCAGAGGTGATTTAATCACCTCTTTTTTTCTTTATGGCGGCCTTAGTCTTTGATTTTGGTTTTGCTTTTGCTCTTATTCTTTTTTCCGGCGCATCAGTTACAAGCACACTCTTTAAAAATTCAGAAGCATAAGGAGATGCTTTTATTTTATTAAAGAATTTTTCTCTCGCTGCTTTGTCCTGGAGAAATGCGCCGCCATCCGCATCTTCAAATTCAATTACTTCAGCATAATCCATTAAGCTTTCATCCTGGTATACTACCTGCATTAACTCAAGCGAGATCATTTCATTTAAAGTACTATCCTGTTGTGCGGATACTGCCGCCCTGCCTTTTTCTTTACTTCTTATCCATGTGCCGATAAATGGTATTATTCCAAAGAAAAACACTCTTGCTTCACGGGAAGGTGCAAGATCATTTAAATCAATATAGTTCAGCGCATCAAAAGCCCTTATAATACCATTGCCATAATATTTTTTGTAATAAGGATATGCTTTATTCGCGGTGGCATACATTGCTTTCCGCACTGCTTCTACTTTTTTCCAGGCATTTTTTCCGGTAAACCCACTTAATTCATCTCTATGATACAATAGCCATAACGCGGCGGTAGCCACTACCTGTGGCGTGGCTGATGATGTGCCTCCTCCTGCTTTTGAAAAGGTATATGGCTTATCATATGATGCCCATGGCACATTAGGCGTATATGCCGCGATAGCTTTGTTCATGGCACTTTGCGGGCCCCAGCTACCCTGCATAAATTCACCGCCCTCAGAGCGGGCTTTCATTACGTCCCGCGGCGCATCCACATCATAAGGCATATGATCATAACAGGCGCCCGTAGCTGCAATTACGCGATCGAAGCGTGCCGGGTATAATACAGCTTTGGGAGAAAGCTTTCCCAGCCCTTTTACAAAATTATTTCCTGCTGCTGTTACCACTACAACACCTTTTTCATAAGCCATATTAACGGCTTTTGCCACCTCACGTGTTGGATAACCTGCCATTGACATTGTTACAACTTCACATCCATTTTCAACAGCATACTCAATACCTCTTGCCACATCATTTGCATTAAACGCATTGAATACTGTATCGCAGATACGTATCGGTATCACTTCAGCAAATGATATCGCACCAACATCGCCGCTATAACCCGCATAAGCATCTGCTGCTGCAATAGTATTGCCTGCCAGTAATGCTAATGTTGCCGTACCATGACCATCCTGTTCTGCTATTGTGCCGGTATTGAGTTGATCAATCCCTTTATTAATGCCAAACTCATCTTTCCAGAAGCTAACGCCCATATCCTTCAATAAATTTCTTGGAATACTGGGATGCCCGGGTAAATAACCGGTGTCAACATGCCCGATGCGGATTGTTTCACTGCTTCTTTTATCTCTTTTTAATTTCTGCTGTACCTCATCGCTCGCTTTTCTTAGCTGCGAATGCTCATCATCTAAATGCCATATAAATTCATTGGGTGAAGGCTGGGGTTTTGGCCAGTTAGCCAGGTAATTATTGGTACTGTCCCTGCTTATTTTTATTTCAGGCTCCCGAATAAAAACGGACTTTATATCCGGCTCAACAAATACAACAGGTTGTTTTGACTTTTTCCTGTTGAAGTAAGTTTCATAGGCTTTATCCCAGGGATGTTCCGAAGTTTTTATTGCTGCGCGTTCTGTTTGCAGGACCTGTATTTCAGCAGACCTGCTTTTTCCTTTACTCCTCCCTGTCAGGAACTTTTTTCCGGTATCAATCAGCAATGCGTCAGCAGCAGGTGTCTTCTTTACTTTTTTTTTGCCTGTAGCTGAAGAGGTAAAGCTGATTTTCACTTTAGCTTTTCCATCAATGCTGAAGGGTGGATATGCATTAAAAGCGCCCTGTGATTTTCCGTAAACAAAAAGGTTGGGCTTTTGTACTTTGGGTATTACTGAAAGAATTTTTTTATAAAGGCTTTTATAATCAGAGACTTCATCAAACAGCCCTGCTTTAATTATTTTTTTAAGTGTGGCACTGAAAACACCGTTCTCGCCCAATTCTCTTGCAGATTCATTATCCTGGCAGGCTGCAAAAAGCATAACCGATGCATTGATATCTTTCTTAAAAACGGGGGGACGCTCCTTAATGGGTTGTAATACTTTTTCCTGCGCCGCATTTATTTTGGGTTGAATTTCTTTGGGTACAAGCCTTGAACGATACCCCAGCCTGGTGTAGGTGTTTTCTATTTCCTGCTCAGCACGCATCTGTTCTGCAAGTGCTTTGTTGCTGCCAGGCACAAAACGTGATACCGTGCCTGAATGGCAACTGTCAGAAAACATCAGGATACGAACACCGGCTTTAAAATCTTTAAATGCCTCAAACAATTCATCGTCAATTAACTGGCGGTCATACAGGCACCATGTTTCATCCTGCAAATCATCTTCATCACCATTTTCATCGGCAACCGTGCCTCCGTGTCCTGAATATGAAATAAGCAGCATATCGCCCTCCTTTAAATCAGTGGCGGCTTTTTTCAGTTCAGCCAATACATTATGGCTTGTGGCTTTTTGTGTAAGTAAGGTTGTAATATTTTCAAATTTCGCCTGTGTTGCAATAGTTTTATAAATAGCGACATCGTTTTCACATCCAAACAATTGCCCGTTCCAGTCATTATATTTTTGGGGATCAACGGCGTTAAGCCCTATATGCAGGGAATATCCTTTTTGTTTCATACAAAATGTTGTAAATTTTTAAAATGCAGGTTGTAAGATGTTGGATATGTGTTTGCAGCGGTAGCTAAAAAGCATTGACGGGGCAGGATATGTATTAAGGATAATGCGGTTAAAAGATAAAAAGAATTACGGAGAGATTATAATAAAGTTGAAATAATTTTTAGTCTTCCCGGTTCTGGCTTATGATTAAATGATAAAAAGATGCTGAAAATACTGAGTGTAATTTATAAGGAACGGCATAATCTTCCGGTCAGATCCTTGTGTTGCGGATACAATGCAACCAGTTCGTTTGCCTCAGCTAATTCAAAATCCTTAAAGTCAAAACCCGGTGCAACTGTGCAGCCAACAAAAGCGAAACTTGTATTAGTACCCGGCTCGCTGGCAAACCAGCACCCGGCAGGAACGACATACTGAAATACCTCTCCCTGATTTATATCAGCACCAAGTTTTGTAGTGGTAAGATTTCCTTCTTTATCAATCACATGAATCAGTAAAGTTTGCCCTGCATAAAAATGCCAGCATTCATCACTCTTTATCTTGTGAAAAGCCGAGAAATTTCCCTGCTCCAACAAAAAATATATAGCGGTTGAAAAAGTCCTGCTACTCCCAAATCGTTCCGGTAAACCTGTTGGCGGAATTGTTTCAGCACTTCTGTATGTTTCAGCATAATAACCGCCTTCCGGATGTGGTTGCAGGTTAAATCTTTGTATTAACGCCAAAGCAGTGATCATCATTTGAAGTTAGTGTTTTTGTAAGTCTTCCAACCTTTTAAGGATTGGAACCGGGCTATAACTTTTGAACTTATTTTTATTGTTTACTTTTATATTCACTTCAAATCAAATTATATGCGCCCATCTCCATCCGACTATTCTCCTTTTTCAGAAACTTATGTTTCATTGGTTGAAACCGGCGATGTAAGGGCAATGCTCAAAGATTCATTAAAGCCAATGGGGCATTTCTTGCATACTATTCCTCCTGATAAGGCTGATTACGCTTATGCAGCAGGCAAATGGACTGTTAAACAGGTACTGCAGCATTGTATTGATACAGAAAAAGTATTTGCTTATCGCGCCATGTGTATTGCGCGTGGAGAGCAGCAACCTTTACCGGGATTTGACCAGGATCAATACGCAGACAATGCAGATGTTAGCAAACGCTCGCTTGAAGGTTTGAAGGAAGAGTTATTACTTACCAGAACAGCTTCTGTTTTATTATTTGAAAATCTCCGGGATGAAGATTTGAATAAAAGAGGAACTGCCAGCAATCATCCTGTTACAGCACTCAGCTATGGTTATATTCTTATCGGGCACTGGCGGCATCATGAAAAAATATTCAAAGAAAAATACGGGATATGATTGCCTAATTGAATAGTTTATTTTTTTTAAATGCGACTCCTTTTCTTATCAGGTAAGCGTGGTAGGCACTTGGAATATCATGCGTCCAGGAAGGCAGTATAAGCGTAATCATTATCCTGTCTACATGCGATATTAATCCTAACACTATGGCTGCCGTAAAAGGTATTCCTGCATGACTGAACCCGATTAAAGAAGTAAATGCTATCAATAACGAAATACCCCACATTTTTGAGAGGAAAGCATGAGTGCATGTTTCTCTTCCAAACTTTATAATGCTTATTGCATAACACATACCTTCCATAACAAAGATTATTATAATAGGAATAGTATTGTTCTTTATAAGCTCAGGATATAACATCCATGTACTAACGCCAATGGATACCCAAAAAACCATGTCGGTCTGGCTATCAAATCGTCTTAATGCGGTACTTGCAACATGCAGGTTGCGGGCAATAATACCATCAAAAATATCGGAGATCAGTCCCAGGTACATGAGCACCAATATTAATGGCTTTGCTTCATGCTTATACTGCCATGTAATAAATAATATTACTGGCGCAAGTATCAGGCGGAATACAATCAATAAAACCGGTATGCGGGCTTTCATATAGCTGGTTCAGGTTGACAGGTTAAATTCAATTAAAGATAAAAATTACTTAGCTCTTCTATACTGCACCGGCCATGTAAAATCATAACCTAACTGCTTTGCGGCATGCATGGGAAAATAAGGATCACGTAACATTTCTCTACCCATAATGATGATATCGGCATCACTGTTTTCCAGGATATCTTCTGCCTGCTGTGCTTCAGTAATTATTCCAACGGCGCCGGTAGCTATGCCTGTTTGCTTTTTTATGCGTGCTGCAAACGGTACCTGGTAAGCTGGCGCCACAGGAATTTTAGCGCCCGGCACAAGTCCGCCGCTGGATACATCAATCAGGTCTACAGCTTTTTCTTTCAGAATGCCTGCAAGTTGTACGGCCTCATCAATGTTCCACCCGCCTTCTACCCAATCAGTAGCGGAAATGCGTACCCATAATGGTAAATGAGTCGGCCAAACTTTTTGAACCGCTTCAATGATTTCCAACAGCAAGCGAATGCGGTTTTCGAAACTGCCGCCATAATTATCTGTACGCCGGTTGCTTAGCGGTGATAAAAACTGATGAATCAAATATCCATGTGCAGCATGTATTTCAATAATATCAAAACCTGCATGCAAAGCACGCTGTGCAGCATTAACAAAATCCTTAATCACTTTTTCAATGTCCTGTTTATCCAAAGCTAACGGTACTGTGTACCCTTCATTAAAAGCAATGGCTGATGCAGATACAGTTTGCCAGCCACCTTCCGCTGATGGAATATTACCGCCGCCTTTCCATTCAGATCTTGTGCTGGCTTTTCTGCCGGCATGCGCAAGCTGTATAGCAGCAACACTTCCCTGCGCTTTAATAAATGTGGTGATCTGCTTCAGTTTTTCAATATGTTCATCTTTCCATATACCCAGGTCATCAGGAGAAATACGCCCTTCCGGGGAAACGGCTGTAGCCTCTGTAATAATTGCCGCGGCGCCCCCAACGGCCCTGCTACCTAAATGCACCTGGTGCCAGTCGTTTGCAAACCCATCAACGGAAGAGTACTGACACATTGGTGAAACCACGATGCGGTTTTTTAAAGTGATATATTTTATAGTAAATGGCGAAAAAAGTAGTGGCATGTTGCTTATTTATTAATCAATTTGTCTATTGCATAGCTATTGTATGCAGGTGCATACCCTGCTAAAACTGCCAACAGACTAAGATGTATTAATTGAGAAGGCAATGCTTCCCAGTTCTCAATAAGGGTTGTACCGAATAACAACAGTAACATTACTACTGCCGCACTGAGTAAAGCCGGTCTTGTAAAAAGACCGATAATAATAAATAGTCCGGTCACAAATTCGGCTAAGGGTAATATATAACTGAAAGGAACCACCAATGCAACAGGCATCATTGATTTTTCAAACAGTCCTGTCATCCATTTGCTGAAACCTTCAAGTTTAGGCAACCTAACCAACCCATGTCCAAACATGCTGATACCAATACCGAGCCTCAGCAACAAAAATGTTATCGTATGATTTATCATATTTCCTGTTTATTACTATGTGTAAAAATAAATACAACAAAGTACAATGTATAGATTAAAAGTCCCTCCTGTTTAAGCGTACTTTTCAGATACTGAAAATAATCAATGAATACCACTATCAAAAAAATACCAGTCGTAAATTTGAAGCTGCATTATTTAAACATTTTAAATAACCAGCTATGAATAAATATACAGACGCTACAGAAGAGGAAATAAATACCGCAATGCAAGCTGCATGGGATGCTTTTAATGTATACCGGAAATATTCGCTGAAACGAAGAGCGGATTTTATGCGTTCTATTGCTGCGGAAATGGAAATAATACGAAACAAAGTAATTCCTGTTGCCATGGAAGAAACGCATTTACCGGAGCCCCGCTTACAAAGTGAATTTACAAGAACAATTTTCCAGCTGAATAGCTATGCTGATTATTGTGAACAGGGTGTATGGCTTGATGCACGCATTGATACAGCTATACCTGCCAGAAATCCGCCTAAGCCGGATTTAAGAAAAACATTAGTTCCGCTTGGCCCCGTAGTAGTGTTTGGTGCAAGTAATTTTCCATTCGCATATTCCACTGCAGGTGGAGATACAGCCTGTGCTTTTGCTGCGGGTTGCCCGGTTATTGTAAAAGCGCATCCCGCTCATGCGGAAACGTCTGAATTGGTTGCCGCTGCTATTAACAAAGCAACGAAAAAAAGCAATTTACCGACAGGTATTTTTACTCATATTCATGGTGCAGGTTTTGAAACAGGTAAAACTTTGGTAATGCATCCATATACCAAGGCTGTTGGTTTTACCGGTTCTTATACCGGAGGAAAAGCATTGTTTGATATGGCTAATCAACGCAAAGAGCCAATACCTGTATTTGCAGAAATGGGAAGCATTAACCCGGTATACCTTCTTCCTGAAAAATTGCAGCAATCCGCTGCAGATATTGCCAGGCAATATGCCGCTTCCGTAACGTTGAGTGTTGGGCAGTTCTGTACAAACCCGGGATTGATCATTGGCATTGACGGAGATGGGTTGCAACAATTTATTACTGCACTTGGCAACGAAATTAAAAACATCATGCCTTCGCCAATGCTCCACCCCGGCATAGCAAAAGCCTTTGCCGTAAACCGAACAAAGGCACTTACCCAGTCCGGTGTTAATACAATTGCAGTAGCCTCCGCAACAGCAAAAGAAAACGATGGAATACCAACCATAGCTTCTGCCACAGCAGCAGCATTTTTAAATAACCATGTTTTACACCAGGAAGTTTTTGGTCCTTATTCTATAGTTATCCGTTGTAAAGACGCAGATGAAATGCAGTTGATCGTACAACATATAGAAGGGCAGCTAACCTCTACCGTTATTGGCACAGGTAATGATATTGAATTATACAAAACACTTGTAGATAATATTGAGCTTACCTGCGGCAGGTTAATTTTTAATGGTGTGCCTACAGGTGTTGAAGTATGTTTAAGCATGCAGCATGGTGGTCCATTTCCGGCAACAACCGATGCAAGATTTACCTCTGTTGGCGCCGATGGTATAAAACGTTTTGCACGGCCGGTTAGTTACCAGAATTGCCCGGACATTTTTTTGCCGGAGGAATTGAAGAATGAAAACCCATTGGATATATGGAGAACGGTGAATAATGAGCTGACGCGGGATGGGGTTGAAGTATGACAGGGCTGTGAAAAATCGAAATCCCTGACGCCAGGAGTAATCTTTGCCACTTATCTCTCAAATCTCCGTATTTTTGCAGGCTGAAAATGTAGCATTATGAGCCGTAAAGGAAAAGTATTGGTGGCAATGAGTGGCGGTATAGACAGTACTGTAGCGGCACTTATGCTGAATGATGAAGGATATGAAGTAGTGGGTATCACCATGAAAACATGGGATTATGCCAGTGCCGGCAGCAGTAAGAAGGAAACCGGATGCTGCAATGTAGACAGCTTTAATGATGCCCGGATGGCCGCGGTTGAACATGGATTCCCTCACTTCATTTTAGATATACGCAGCGAATTTGGCGACGCGGTAATTGAAAACTTTGTTGAAGAATATCTTGCGGGGCGTACCCCCAACCCCTGCGTAATGTGCAATACACATATTAAATGGCGGGCATTATTAAAACGTGCTGATGCACTGGGTTGTGATTTTATCGCTACCGGGCATTATGGCAATATTCATCAGCATACCAATGGCAGGTACTACATAAGCAAAGGACTGGATGAGTTAAAAGACCAGAGTTATGTGCTGTGGGGCTTGCAGCAGGATCTGCTGAGCCGTACATTGCTCCCACTCGGTAAATATCGCAAAACAGAGATCAGGCAAATGGCGCTGGATTACGGATATCCTGAATTGGCAAAAAAGAGTGAAAGCTACGAGATATGTTTTGTGCCGGATAATGATTACCGTGGTTTTTTAAAACGCAGGGTTGACGGATTGGAAGAACGCGTAGCCGGTGGAAATTTTGTTGATACATCCGGAAATATAATCGGGCAACATAAAGGCTATCCTTTTTATACTATTGGTCAGCGTAAAGGCCTGGATATTGCGCTGGGCAAACCTGCCTATGTTACGCAGATCATCCCTGAAACAAATACGGTTGTGCTGGGTGAAGAAGAAGACCTGAACCGGCAGGAAATGTTTGTAAGCAAACTGAACTGGCTTAAATATGACGGCGTGGGTGATGGTATGGAAGCAGTTACCAAGATCCGGTATAAGGATAAAGGTGCTTTTTCAAATTTACACAACCATGCCAACGGAATTGCCGTACATTTTTATGAGCAGGTTAAGGGCATTGCACCCGGACAAAGCGCCGTTTTTTACGAGGACGATGATGTAATTGGGGGCGGTATAATTATGCGGCAGTAATGCTAAGTATGTAATGTTGTAACTACCTGTAAAACAAAGCGTTTTTGGGCAATAATATATAGTGAAAAGCGTTTGGGAATAAGGTGTCAGGTGTCAGCTATCAGGTATCAGCTTTGAGCTTTCTGGTGGCTAAATCTATAAGATTTCAAATAGATGGCTGATAGCTAACTACTGATAACCATAGCCAAATTCTATATGACTTCAACAAGAAAATATATTCTTCCTTTTACAATACTGCTTCTTATAAGCACATTACCTTTTTGTAAAAAACAAACAGACAGCTATACGCCGGTTTCTTCCTCCACTTATTACCCTGCCGCAGTTGGAAAATATATACAATACAGGCTCGATTCTGTGGTATTCACCAACTTTGACCGCGACAGGGAAGTGCACAGTTACCAGGTAAAAGATTCTATTGACGCAGCTATAACTGATAACCTTGGCCGCCCGGGCTTCCGAATACGCCGGATGATAAGAGACCTCGATGGTACCACACCCTGGCAGGATAATGCCACTTTTATGGCTACCGTTTTGCCGAACTCAGTGGAATATGTTGAAAATAATCTCCGGTTCATAAAACTGGTTACACCTGTAAAAAATGATTATTACTGGGAAGGCAACAGCTATATATTTACGGGAACAACCGAAAACAGCAGCAGCACTTCCGAGTCTCCCTACGACTTTTATTTTAAATGGAACTATATTTATCAAAATGCGGAACAACCTTTCGTTGTAAATGGAACAACGGTTGAAAATACAGTTACGGTTCTGCAACAGGATCAGTCAACCGGCAACCCGGTTGCATACCCTGCAAGTTATGCAGACAGTACTTATAGTGTAGAAGTATATGGTAAAGATATTGGGCTTATATACAAAGATTTTATACACTGGGTATACGTGGTTGATCTTACACTGATGAACTGCAGAATGGTTATTCCCGGTGAACCTGTAAATACACCCTGCCCGGTTGGATTAAACTGCGACTCTCTGGCGGCAACTAAAAACGGATACGCGATATGTGATACCATCACACCTTATTCCTACAACGGATATGGTATTAAACTCACTATGATGGAGCATAATTAAACCCCATGAACAGAGTCATTATATTCCTTATCCTTTCACTATCGCTCCTTTCAGCAGGCGCACAGGCTCAGTTTTCAAAATACATTATTGTATTAAAAGATAAAAACAACAGCCCGTACTCACTGAACAATCCATCAGCCTATTTATCTGCCAAAGCAATTGCAAGAAGAGAAAAACAAAATATCAGCATAGACAGTTCAGACCTTCCTGTTAACCCGGCCTACCTCGACAGTATCCGTAATGCCGGTACTGTAACTATTCTGAATGTATCAAAATGGCTGAACCAGGTGCTGATACAAACTTTGGATAATAATGCAATGAATAAGATCAGCCAGTTTTCTTTTGTAAAAAACACGGCAGGAATAGCGCCCAGGAAAAGTAGCAGTAAGTATGGAGAAAAAAACGACCTGCAGAAAACATCACCTGTTAAAAAAATAAATAAAATACAGGGTGGCGATAATTACTATAATTACGGCAATTCTTATGCCCAGATCAATATACATGAGGGTGAATTTCTCCATAACAATAATTTCAGGGGAGAAGGAATGACAATTGCCGTGCTTGATGCAGGATTTTATCATTACGATACCAACCCGCTTTTTGATAGCGTGCGCATCAATAACCAGGTGCTGGGCACATGGGATTTTGTAGCAAATAAAACCAGTGTAACCGAGGAAAATGCGCATGGTATGCTCTGCTTTTCAACCATAGCAGCCAATAAGCCCGGCGTAATGGTTGGCACAGCACCTAAAGCAAAATTTTATTTATTCAGAACAGAAGATGCAGCCACTGAATATCCTGTAGAAGAACAGCACTGGGTTGCGGCTGCAGAAATGGCCGATAGTCTTGGTGTTGACCTGATAACAACTTCATTAGGTTATACTACATTCGATAATCCTGGGCTTGATTATACCTACGCCGATATGGATGGCAAAACTACCATTTGTGCAAGAGGCGCTGCATATGCTTTTAAAAAAGGAATGTTCATCAGTGCAAGCGCAGGTAACTCCGGCAATAGTTCCTGGCATTATTTAGCCACACCTGCTGATGGAGAAAACGTATTGGCTGTCGGATCAGTAAATGCTTCAGGCAATGCATCAGATTTTTCCAGCTACGGACCATCTTCAGATGGCAGGGTAAAACCTGATGTTGTTTCTGTTGGTTCAAATACAGTAGTAGCAGGCTTAGATGGCAATCCTACCAATGCATACAGCGGCACTTCATTATCCAATCCCAATTTTGCAGGATTGGTAACCTGCCTCTGGCAGGCATTTCCCGAACGTACAAACTTTGAAATATTGGAAGCTGTAAGAAAAAGCTCGAATCAATATAATAACCCTGATGACAAGAAAGGATATGGCATACCCAATATGCATGTTGCATACACACTTTTGCAGAACAAAAGAGATGAAGAAACCAACAAACGCATATTAGGTAGTGAATGGATCAAAGCATATCCTGTTCCTTTTACTTCTGCATTTAATATCATAGTAAATCCTCCCCAAACATCAAGATCAACATTGGTTTTATATGATGCCGGAGGAAAAAGAGTATTGGTAAAATATGTTGATGTGCAATCAGGTGTTTATCAGCAACTATCATTTAATGCCCTTACTTCATTAGCGCCGGGAGTATATTGGCTAACGTATAATGATGGAAAGAACCAGAAATTGATCAGGCTGGTGAAACAGTAATATCATTCTTGAGTATCATGAATCCTGAGGCAGTAAATATTTAACGCCTCTGCGGGGAGAGAAAAGTAATTTTTTCCTCCCGGCAGGCAATGTGATTAAGGTTAAGCTGCCGGATGACTATTTTGCTGATAGGGCATACCTCCGGTAAAAGGGATAGATGAACAATGATATGAAGCTGGCAGATCTCCCAAGCAATATTTTGCCTTGAGCTGACTAGTATCATGTCAACTAAAAAATATCGGTACGTCGTCGATAAACATGAGACCTGAGATTAGCTTTCACGCCTCACATATCACGTTTGATATAACACTAGATCACTCCCTTGAGGCAATCAACAACTTCATCTTAAACAATGCTATGCCTTCTTAAGGATACAACATTGATTCACTATTGCCGATTGTCATTCCTCCTTTTCCATTATCTTCGCTATCATGGCAATTATAGCACCTTCTTTATTAGGATGTAATTTTCTGAAACTACAGGATGAATGTGATATGGTGAATAAAAGTGAAGCTGATTGGTTTCACCTGGATGTAATGGACGGATGTTTTGTTCCCAATATCAGCTTTGGTATGCCTATAATAGCAAAAGTAAGAGAGGCTACCACAAAGCCTCTTGACGTACACCTGATGATTGAAGAGCCAGGCAGATATGCTGCAGATTTCAAATTGGCCGGCGCCGATCATCTTATCGTACATTATGAGGCATGCCCGCACCTTCACCGTAATATTCAACAAATAAAAAACCTGGGTATGAAAGCAGGAGTTGCCATTAACCCGCATACCCCGGTGCAGTTTCTGCAGGACATATTGCATGATTTAGACATAGTACTGATCATGAGTGTTAACCCTGGCTTTGGCGGGCAGGAATTTATTGATCATTCATTATTAAAAATAAGCATACTCCGGCAACGTATAGACGAAATGGAACTAAAAACCATTATAGAAGTGGATGGCGGCATTACATTAGCAAATGCTCCTGCAATAATAGAAGCAGGCGCCCATTCACTTGTTATTGGTACCTCTATATTTAAGTCGCCAGATCCTGTAAACCTGATAAAACAGTTAAAGCATATATAAATTACTGATCCTTAGCAATAAATATGCTTATCCTCCTTTCATATCTTTTCTTTGTATTGTAGTACTTATTAAGACGATTACATAGTGCTTTTAACTTTTCGATTAGCATACGGTAATCCACGACGGAAAAATAACAAAAGTTATAATAATGCCCGATTGAACCCGTTTAATATTTGATAATTCCATTTTATCGAATTTAATTTCTACCCCCGTGAAAAAAGTATCATTAATTGAACCTGTAACTATGGAGAAAGTAATCGCTATTTGCCAGCAATACGCTCCCCTTGACGAAGCAGGACAGCAAGCCCTGCGCAGCATTATTACATTAAAAGAATATCGTAAAAATGATTATGTTTTTGAACAGGATCAATTTTGCGGTGACCTTTTTGTTATTGTAAAAGGCTCATACCGCCTTTACCACAAAACAGCACAGAAGGAGCATACTACGTGGCTGGGCTATGATAGTCACATTATATCTTCTTTGCACAGCCTGTTGCTGAACACACCGGCAAGAGAAACAATGCACATTCTTGAAGAAACAGTAATAGGTGTAATTCCTTACCAGGAACTATTAAACCTGAGCCGCGAATATGCAAGCATTGATACATTGCACCGCACCATTATGAGCATCTTCATAATGGAAATGCAGGAAAATCTTTTTGCAACAAGATTTATGGAAGCGGCAGACCGCTATCATTATTTCACTCAAAAGCAACCGGAAGCATTACAGCGTATTCCTTTAACATACCTGGCTTCTTTCCTCGGCATTACCAAAGAAAGCTTAAGCCGCATTCGCTCAGGCTTCAGACATCGCGATGCAAATTTCGGATTGAATAACTCTTACCTGCGAAACGCGTCTTAAAAATTCTTGTGTAGCTTTTTTGCTCAATTCTTATATACATTATTGCCAGTTCTTAACGGACTGGCAATTTGTTTTAGGATGGTGTATCGGAAAAGCAATAAACATAATACATATCACGCACAACGCTTCTTTCTCACGCCCTGCAGCACCTGTCATACCTTCCAAACAAAATCTTCTTAAAATTTTAAATTTAGCTAACAATTGTTAACTTGTATTACTAAAACATTTGCTTGTTATGAAAATACTAACCCTAAGAACTGCGATAGCTTTATTACTATCATACTTTACGGTTTCACTGTATGCACAGAATACCATTATTTCCGGGACTGTTAAAAACAATGTTGATCATTTAACTGTAAGTTCAGTATCTGTTACCATTAAGGGTACAACTGAAGGAACATTTACTGATCCAAGAGGAAATTTCAGGATATCTACAGCCCGGGCTCTACCCCTTACCATTGTACTTTCTTCTGTTGGTTTTGAAACAAAAGAGGTAGAAGTATCCGGCACTTCCGAAAATCTTGAAATAGAACTAACGCCAACAGCTACCCTGGGAGAAGAAGTGGTGGTAGCAGCAACACGTTCTGCTACCAGAGTAATGGAATCTCCTGTTTCCATTGAACGGTTAAGCGCTAATAATATCCGCACAAGCCCGGCAACCAGTTACTACGACATGGTTGGTCAGCTGAAAGGCGTAGATATTACAACTTCATCACTCACATTTAAAACACCAAGCACAAGAGGATTTAATTTCTCCGGTAACACAAGATTTAATCAGCTGGTTGATGGTATGGATAACCAGGCGCCCGGCTTAAATTTTTCACTTGGGAGCTTTGTTGGACTTACCGAACTGGATGTAGATAATATGGAGCTGCTGCCAGGCGCATCATCTGCATTGTATGGGCAGGGTGGTATAAATGGTACATTGCTCATCAATAGTAAAGATCCGTTTAAATACCAGGGACTGAGCTTCCAGATCAAAACAGGAATGAATCATATTGCAAGCCCGCAACGCGAGGACCCAGGCTGGTACAACGACTGGTCAGCACGCTGGGCAAAGGCTTTCAACAATAAGTTTGCTTTTAAGATAGGGTTTCAGCTATTGCAGGCTAAAGACTGGATTGCCAACAGCACGGTGGATTACAACAGGCATACAAGAACAACCAGCAATGGCACCCGTCAATCCGACCCCAACTATGACGGCGTAAATGTATATGGTGATGAAACCAACATGCAGGATAATGGCTATACTATGCAGAGCCTTGCGCAACTGGTACAATATCAAACCCAGCAGGGTATATTACAAGCTACAGGCGGAACATTGGATATTTTACAAACCATGAATGCCGCGCTGCCTGCTAATGCTACGTCCCAGCAAATCGGTGCATTTATAGGAAGTCTCCCTGCTGCATTGCAACCATCTGTAACCAATCTTGTACCTTTTTATTTTGGGTTAAGAAATGATGTAATACCTGCTGCCAGTGCATCACGTACGGGTTATGCAGAAAGTGATATGGTTAACCCCAATACCGTTAACTTCAAATTATCAGGAAGCCTGCATTACAAATTCAACTCAAGACTTGAAGCAGTTTTTGCCGGTTATTATGGCACAGGCAATACAGTGTATACAGGCAGTGACAGGTATTCATTAAAAAATGCTAAAATAGGGCAATATAAATTAGAATTAAAAAGCAATAGCTGGTTCTTACGTGGTTATACAACCCAGGAAAATGCAGGCGAAGCATACAATGCCACCATCACAGCGCGCAGGTTGAATGAGGCATGGAAATCGAGCACAACATGGTTTCCTCAATATGTAGCTGCATATTCGCAGGCAAAGCTTTCCGGCGCAGATGACGCTACGGCACATAATGCCGCCCGTGCTTTTGCTGACCAGGGAAGGCCTGCTGCCGGCTCTTCTGAATTTAAATCATTATTTGACCAGGTAAGAACAACACCAATACCTGCCGGCGGTTTGTTTTTAGACAGAAGTGATCTGTGGGTTGCAGAAGGGCAATATAACTTTAAAGAAGTAATTCCATTTGTTGAATTGATCGTTGGCGCATCATGGAAACAATACAGCCTTAATTCGCAGGGAACACTTTTTATTGATTATGACGGAAGAATTAAAATAAATGAATACGGCGCTTACGGACAACTTACTAAAAAACTTTTTAACGAACGCCTTACTTTAAGCGTATCAGGCAGGTACGACAAAAATGACAATTTTAAAGGACGTTTCACCCCAAGAGCCACTGCATTGGTTAAGCTAGCGCAGGATCACAATATCCGACTCAGCTATCAAACAGCATATCGTTTTCCTTCAACACAGCAGCAATACATCAATCTTGAAATTGGTGGCGGGCAATTTCTTGTGGGAGGATTACCCTGGATACTCAATTCAAGCCTTCCCGGCGGTAAAGCCGGCCCGGGTTTAGGCAGCGGCACTGTATTCAGATTAAATAATGCCACCCAGCCTATAGGCAGCTATCAATACAGGGAGCTTAAACCGGAAAGTGTAACATCTTATGAAATAGGATATAAAGGGTTGATCGCAAAAAAATTAATGATTGATGTTTATTATTACACCGGTGAATATCAGAATTTTTTAGGCCGCACATTGGTAGGCAAACAAATGTCGTTAACACAAACACAGATATATTCCATAGTAGAAAATGCGGCTACCATGTCATCTCAAACTGATGGTTCAGTAAAGGTTGATCCCATAAAAGTAAAAACATCAGGTTATGGCATAGGACTTGATTACAGGCTCACCAGCGGGCTTTCATTCTTTATAAATTATTACCATGATAAGCTGGAAGATGTTCCTTCAGATTTTTATGCCCAGTTTAACACGCCTAAGCATCGTACCAACTTCGGGCTTGGACATGCAGGTTTTGGAAAAGACAAACGTGTAGTATTTAATGTAACCGGTCGCTGGCAGTCGGCTTTTATGTGGGATGCTGATTTTGCTACAGGAGAAGTGCCGGCATTCTTTACATTAGATGCTATGATCGGGTATAAATATCCTGCCATCAATTCATTGGTTAAATTAGGTGCAACTAACCTGCTGAACAAATATTATATGAACGCTTATGGAAATCCGCAAATCGGCGGTCTTTATTATATAAGCTTTGCCTATAACATTTTTTAGCCGTTGATCATTTATAAAAAGCACTTGAAAAAATGCTGTCTGTACAGGGCAGCATTTTTGTTTTTCACGTAGCGTTCATAATGTCTTTCCGGTAGGCACGGTTCAATTCTATTTAACACTTATCCATTTAAGACACACAGGATTCCCTACTGAAATTCGTTTACCCGTACTTGTGAGCAACCCGGTTTTTCTATTTCTTCTGAAAATAACGACATCATCACTCTTTTGGTTTGCCACCAATAAAAACTTACCGGAGGGATCAATGGTAAAATTGCGTGGAAAATCACCAAGGGCTTTTTGATGTCCTATAAGGGTAAGTCTTCCATCTTGTTGATTAATTTTATATAGGGCGATTGTATTAAACCCGCCACGGTTGGACGCATATAAGAATTTACCGTCGTCAGATACATGTATATCTGCACTGCCTACAAAACCTGTATCTGTTTTTTGTACCGACTTAATATGCTGGATAGCTTTAAACTTTCCACCGGCATAGTCATAAGCATTAACTGCACCGCCCATTTCTTCTATTATATAAGCATATTTATTATTTGGATGAAATGTGATATGCCTGGGTCCCCCGCCATCATTAATTTTAATAAAGGGTTGTTCTCCGGGCGTAAGACTTCCATTGGCAGCGTCAAATGCGTAAACCATTACTTTATCAATGCCAAGATCAGGAACAAACAGCCATTTATTATCGCTGGAAATATATGTGCAATGAACATGTGGTTTTTCCTGCCTGCTCTTATTCACACCAGAACCCTCATGCTTAATGGTAGTTGCAGCTTCACCTATATTTCCTGACGCATCAACAGGAAGAACTGACAATGTACCGCTGCTATAGTTGGCTACAAATAGCCATCTGCCGGTTTTATCAAGATCAATATAACAGGGAGCATCGCCAACGGTGTACTGCTTATTGATCGCGGTAAGTACTCCTGTGCTTTTATCAAAAGCAAACGAACTCACTTCTCCCCCATTATCCTTATTGCCATTTTCATTTACAGCATATACAAATTTTTCATCGGCAGATATGGCTACAAAAGAAGGATTAGATGTTTTTACATGGCTTACTTCTTTATATGTTCCGCTATTGCTGTTAAAAAGATAAACATATATTCCCTCGCTCTTTCCCGAAGTGTATGTGCCGGTTATCAGGTAATGCAGCGAATCCTGTTGTGCCATGCCAATAGTTAAAAGTGATAAGCCAAATAAAAGCAACGATATTTTCCTGTACATATACTATATTATGTTCAATGATTGTAAAGCACTATTGATACGGTTAATCGTTTCCTCGTCACTGAATGTCTCAGGTTGAAATTTTTCACCTGTTACTTTCTCATACAATTCAATATACCGCCTGCTTATTGTGTTTACCCATTCATCACTCATTTCAGGAACAGTTTGTCCTTCTTTACCCATAAAATTATTTTCAATCAACCACTCACGCACAAATTCTTTGCTCAACTGCTTTTGCCGCTCTCCGGTTTTTTGTCTTTCATCAAAACCATCTGCGTAAAAATAGCGGGACGAATCCGGGGTATGTATTTCATCCATCAGGTAGATCGTATCTCCTATTTTCCCGAACTCATATTTTGTATCAGCCAGTATCAGCCCGTGTTTAGCAGCTATGCTTTGTCCACGCTCAAATAATTTTAATGTACAGGAAGATAATGTCTCCCATTCTTTTGCTGTTGCTAACCCTTTTGCAATAATTTCTTCTTTGGAGATATCTTCATCGTGTCCTTGTTCTGCCTTTGTAGCGGGCGTAATGACAGGCTGAGGGAATGCATCATTTTCTTTTAACCCTTCAGGCATGGTAACGCCACACAAGGTTCTCTTACCGCTGCTGTACGTTCTCCAGGCATGCCCTACAAGATGTCCTCTCACCACCATCTCCAGTTTAAAAGGAATACATTTTTTACCAATAGAAGCGTTGGGTGCAGGAGTAGATAATAGCCAGTTGGGGCAAATATCGACAGTTGCTTTTAACATCTTTGCCGCTATCTGGTTTAATACCTGTCCCTTAAATGGTATTGGCCTGGGAAGAATTACATCAAATGCAGATATCCTGTCACTGGCAATCATTACCAGGTAATCCTCATTAATGGTATATACATCTCTTACTTTGCCTTTGTAGAAAGCTGTTTGATTTGGAAAGATAGAATTATTCATACGCTAAAATAAATCCATGAAATGATTTGGCAAATTTAATAGCGTATTATGAAAGATGCAGAAGATTTACGATGAGCTTATATACTTTTTTAACACCCGCAAAATAAAAGCGATGGATGTGGCATCTTATTCTGCCTCTGCCGTTGCTGGTGTCTTCTTACTTGTTTTCCTGTAATAAAGGTAAATCATGCCTATAATCAATATATAGCACACATAGTTATATAAATCGTGATGATTGATATCTCCAATAAACTTCCAGCTTTTTTTCCATGTCTTTAGATCATGCACTATCGCATATAATAACAGGGCTATTCTGAAGCAATTTAACAGCCACATTACCAAAATACCACCAACAGAAAAGATTAATTTACGGCCAGCATTCATTTTATGAGCGAGGATGAAAGCAAGCCAGAAGCTATATATGCCTAACCCGATGCATTCCCATTTTACATGAACGCCTTTGTTGCTTACGGTAGATAATATACTATGATCATTTATATAATTACTCACCCCAAGCATCTCGGCAATATACCCGGAAGTGTGTGTAAGCGAAGCAGTTAGCCAATTTATATAATTCAAATTATTGGCGAAAAATTCATTATACCATTTACTTCCCGGTAAAGTTAATTGTACAAAAAGCTGATTAAGATAATAAAACAGCAAAAACAAACCGATGAATTTTACCAGGAACTGAATATCTATATACCGGTTCAGAGACGCAATCCCCTTCTTTATATTTTTAGCCACCATATTATTTCATTGGTTACAAAAGTCGCTATTAAATAATAACCAATCACCCGGCAACAAAGTTACGGGTGACAGGCATTATTTGCAGTTTTGTTATAGCCCCTGCATTTATTTTATGTCTTGCTCCTGCTGACCTTTTTTTCTTTTGTCATAAGCCTTTTTTGCACCATACGCCACACCTGCAGCTATCAGCAAACTTACACCGCCATCAATAGGCACTTCTGTATCAGGATCTCCGCCCGGATCAGGTTGCGCTTTTAAGGATGGTGCATAACCTAATGCACATACAAGTATCACTGCTGTAAGCAAAGTTTTAAGTTTCATAAGTGATGATTTTGAGATTTGAAATTTAAAGTTTGAATAGTTACGTTGTTGTTTTGGTTTATCGTTGCGGGGATGTTGGAAGGGAAGGTATTTTTCTCACTTATACACTACGCTTACTCTTCTTCTGTCTTATATAGGTGGCGATTTTAACAACAGTCACCTATATAAGACTTCGAAGAATATGAATATACTAAAATCCTTTTATATCTGCATGTGCGGCCACAACTTCTTTTTAATTTTATCATATATCAATCCATTCCGCACTATACCCCTCCTACCGCTTTAATATCTTAATCACAGTCCGGCTATCCTGCCCTGTTATCTTCATCTGGTATATACCTGCCGGCAGATTTCTTCCGATGTTTACCTGCTGGTTGAATGTGCCGTTATTCAATTGCAGCATCCTGCTATATACCGTCTGCCCTGTAGCATTCAACAATTCTACCCTGTACATACCTGTCTTAATATTATCAAACTGAAGGTTGATATTGCCATTGGCTGCTACTGGATTAGGATATGCTCTTATGCTTGCTTTACCTGCAACACCAGGTATCAATCCTTTTTTATTCACGATAATCACACTGAACCTGTCTGCCGCTGCTGATCTGCTGTCGCTGCCTACCTGGAAGAATACCTGCGAGGTTTCTGTTACACTGATATGGGTATTTGTTTTCAGGTAATTATCTACCAGTGTTACTGATTCTGCCCCGGCAAGCTCAATCGGGCTGAACTCAAACATATAGGTTGATACGGATGTATTGGTGAGGTTCAGCCTCAACGTATCTGCTGACTGTATCCAGTTCCTCCTGTCTACCATCAATGCCTGACCTTTTCTTATGATAGCAAGATTCTCCATCACATTATCCGCTTTCAAAGCATCCATATTATCTATCTCATCAGAGAAGCTTGTGCTGTAAGAGGC
>NZ_QCZJ01000002.1:0-301961 GCF_003075435.1 Terrimonas sp.
TAGCTGTAAATCAAATAAGTTTATAATAATCCACAATTAAAATGTGGATTGTAAAAAGAAAAAAAGTAACAAAAAAAAGAAAAAGGGTAATAGTAGTAATAGTGTCTACTTTTTTCAGGACATGACAATAAGGTCAAACGGTAAAACAGGCTGTATACCTTTTAACGAAGTATAAGGTGTAAGGTATCTTTGTCGTGTTAAACCTGCTAACGGCTGATACCTGACGGCTGATAGCTATCGGCTGGCCGCTATCTTTTCACAAATTTCAATACTACCGAACGTTCCGGTAAGTACAGTTTGAGAAAATACACTCCGGTTGGCAAAAAGCTCACATCAATCTTAGAGGAAAATAAATTGCCTGGTATTACACGGATTATCCGCCCGTTTATATCAATAATTTTACCTTGTGTAACACTATTGGCAGGTAAGCCGGGTTGTAAAAACAAATCGTTGCTTACAGGGTTTGGAAACAATTTAATTTGTAAGCTGTCAGCATTGCCCGCCATTACTGCCGATGGAGATGTACTGACAGCAGTACCTTTTAACTTTCCGTCTATTGAATTGGCAGTAATTTTAAACCAAATGCTATCATCATTGGAAAGGCTGGAATTATTCCATAGATAAAAAGTATCTTTTACCCCCTGTGCAATTGGTGTAAAGGTTACCTTGTTGTTTACACTGTATTCAATATCGTAGGTTACAGGGCGTCCTTCATCGGGATTCAGCAATTGCCACGAAATGGGCAAAGCAGCGTTAAATATTTCACCGGCGGGTTTTTTAATAGCAAGCGCCGGATGTTCATAAGGATGCAATAGTTCGGCAAAGCCAATGCCCGTAACGGCCTGTCCATTTACTGTTCCGGTAATGGTGGTGGCTCCTTCAAAAAACCTGAAAGGCAATGTAATTTCACTATTATTATTATTTGATGTGATCGTTAAATCGAGGTTGTTTTTCGCAGAAGTCAGCCTCCATTTAGCTGAGTAGCACATGGCGCTGTCGGGCATCCAGTTAAAAGCCAGTCGCTCAATTGTAAAATCGCTGATGGTGTATTGGGTAGATTCATCAACATAGGCTGCCAATATCCGGTATTTTTCATTATCGGGTATTGTATTTTCAACGGTAAAAATATTCCATAGATTTATATCCATGCCATTTGATAACTGCAACTGGAACCATTCATACTTTTCTCCCGTAAACGGGTTGAAATTTCCATATTGCCTGTCAATCCAGGAGGTCCCGGTCACGTCTTCGGTAATTCCGTTAAGGGTTAATTTCCCGGTAACCGTATTACGGGTTTGGGAATAATAGTAGGTGTAATTCTCGGCGCCCTGATCAAGATACCCATCATCACCAGGCAGTAAGGGACGTTTTAAACTTTTACAATCCAAATTCAATCCACCGCTTGCAGATGCTGCCTTGATAGTATATTCAAACGGAATTAAATTACCATTACCATCTGTTTTATTACTCCAGCTTTCATTAGCCCTGTTATAAACCGATGCCTGAATATCAAGGTGTGTGGTAGACAGTGTGGTGTAATGAAGCGGCCTTGTTTCTTCATAAACTTTTCCTGAAGCATCATCTTCGATATTCAATATCCTGAAACCATCAAAACCGCTTGCCGGAAAGTAAAAATAAGTCAGCATGTAACTGTAGGTCTTGCCGGAATTAACTCCTTTAAGCTGCCCTGAAGTATACCACCATTCCACAGGTTCTGTACTGTGCCGCCCCTCATCCTTAGGAAAAGAAACCTTACTTCCGGCAGGTGTATAAGGAAATGTTTTCCAGTCCTGTGAATAACTATATGAGCTTAAGAATGTTGTTGCAATTAAAAGGAGGTAAATACATTTCATTCAAAACAGTTTTCAGATAGTGCATTAATGGTAAAATAATTGCAATCATTTTACTATTCGTACGGCGGCACTAAGGTACTACGACTAAAGGAGATTTTATAGGATTACGGGTGTTTTATTCAAAGCTGTGGTGTATGTGTCATGTTTTCGTATTCAAAAATATGTGCTGGCATCGTCCAGTCCTCTCCTTAGGTCGGGGTAACAAGCTATAGTACAATGTTGAGCATTAGTACAAATATTAAACAATCGTACTAATGTTCAGCAGAATTTCTACAGCTTGACACCCCGACCTAAGGAGGGGGCTATACCCGGCACAGCCTTACATATGTTAAATTCTTAAACAGGCATTGCATAAATAGCCTGGCTATTATTATAGTGAGACAAGTAATGCTTAGGCAGCAGGTCAACCAACACATAACGCCAGTGCCGCAGACCATACTTGCCTTTTTAAAGAAAAGCTGGTTATATTTACATAACAACCTTACATATGATCAAAAATCCGATAATCACCGTAGTGTTTCTTTTATTAATCCTGATATCCTGCACGAAACAAAATGATGATCCTCCTCCTGTGCAAAATGTAGACTCCCTGGGGGTTGGATGGAAAAAAGTTGCAATTGGTGAGGGGAGACAAACAAGTGATATCTGGTTTTCTGGCAATACCGGATTTTTGGTTGGAGGACATGAAATTCTGAAGTCGGATGATTCCGGCGATACATGGAATGTTGTGCTGAATACAAAATCCCCGGTTTTTAATGTAAGCATGGGCGGTCCACAGAATATTATGGCCATTGGCTACCCCCAAACGATTTATTATTCCAACGATGCAGGGGCATCATTTGATAGTATAGCGTTACAGGACAAACAACTGAACGAAATATTTTGTATCAATTCAACGGTTGCATATGCAATTGGATATGATCTCTGGAAGACATCTGATGCCGGAAAGAATTGGCAAAAAATATATAGTTTTCCTATTTATAATGAAAGATTATACCGTACTGTTCATTTCATTAATGAACTTGAAGGATGGGCAATCGCCGGGAGAAATCTGACGGAAGTAGGAGTGTATAATACGCAGGATGGAGGAAATAGTTGGCAGTTCCTGGATAGCGGACTGGTAAAATTTGGTTTGAATAGCCTTTTCTTTACCGATAATATGATTGGCTATTCCGGTAATGGTTCACAGGTTTTGAAAACAATGGATGGTGGGTCAACCTGGGAAATTATAAAAGGCGGTGTAAGTGGATTCGTGGATACACATTTCTTTTCTTCGGAAAGTGGATATGTCTCCGGAGATAAAAAGATATACAAAACTATTGACGGAGGTCTGCATTTTACAACAGAAGTCAGTTTAAGTGCGACAAATGATGATGCAAAAGTAGTTGAAATATATTTTACTGATCCGGATAAGGGTTGGGCTTGCGGATACAAAGGGTATATACTGAAATATCAGAAGTAAGCATTATCAATAGCTTACCAACACTATGCATGGCGTCTTCACCACGCATAGTTGTCTCGTCGTCTCCGGGCGACATAGTATTACAAACCTGTCAACCGTTTAATATATTCTCTCGCTTTCAACGCATACTCAAAAGGATTCGCTTTTGCAGGATCCTGTTCTGCTTCTACCACCATCCAGCCGGTATAGCCGGAGGATTTTATGATTTCAAACAATGCGGGGAAATTGATGCATCCTTCCTCATCGCCGGGCACAGTAAATACCCCATCTCTTACTGCATCTAAAAAGCTCATGCGGTTATCTTTTACTTTCTGCAATACTTTCGGACGAATATCTTTAAGATGTATATGCGCTGTGCGTGAAATAAATTTCTCCAGGCAGGCAACAGGATCTTCTCCGGCAAAATAGAAATGGCCGCAATCGTAATTGAGCCATACATTTTCAGCATCGGTTTCATTCAACATTCTTTCTGTTTCTGCCGCCGTCTGTATGCAGGTACCCATGTGATGGTGGAAAGATAATTTCATACCCCGGTCTCTTGCTATTTTCCCGAGTTCATTCAGTCCGTACGTAAATTTCTTCCAGTCATTTTCTGTAGAAAGCATTCCTTTGCCTTCCAACACAGGCACATCTTTTTTACCCTGGCAGCTATTGCCTGTTTCACCGCCGCCAATTACTTTAGCGCCCATCGCCTCAAGAAAATCAAGAAGCTGGGTAAAGTCCTTTTTATTCTCTTCCAGCGATTTTGTGGTAAGTTCATAACTGTTCCACTGGTTGCATATACGCAGTCCGCGCAATACAAGCGCTTTTTTCAGCTCATGTACATTACGCGGAAATTTATTGCCTACTTCGCAGCCTGTATAGCCAGCCAGCGCCATCTCGCTGATGCATTGTTCAAAAGTATTTTCAGCGCCAAGCTCAGGCATGTCATCGTTGGTCCAGTTAATAGGAGCGATGCCGAGTTGTATGTTTTCGAAGTTCATGTGCTAATTAGAGATTTGAAATTTAATATTTGGATGAAATTGCAATCCGCGTTTGTGATTTATAGTTTTTTGTTGTGGTTTGTGCGCAACGGAAAACCACAAACTATAAACCACAAACTTTGTAACCTGCAACTATAAAAAGATTCTTTGCTGCTTCTTATTTTCCTTATAAGTTTCATACGCTTTTTGTACGGTTGCGGAAGTAGATACTTCTGCAACCGGCACTTCCCACCAGGCATGATAGCCTTTTACGGTGCGATGCAAATGCGTTTCTATATACACTATAGTTACTTTTTTCTGTTTGCTGGCTTGCAGTAACGCTTCCTGTAAGGATTTCGCATCTGTAGCTTTAATTACCACCGCGCCAAGGCTCTCCGCATTTTTTGCAAGGTCAACCGGCAATATATCTCCGGATAGTTGTCCAGTATTTTCTTCGCGATATAAGTATTTTGTACCGAATCTTTCGCTGCCGATGCTTTCACTTAAACCACCGATACTTGCAAAGCCATTATTGTTAAGTAATAATATAGTGAAGTGAATACCTTCCTGTACTGCGGTAACAATCTCACTGTTATTCATCAGGTAGCCGCCATCGCCACAAATTACATATACCTGCCTTTCAGGCGCGGCTATCTTAGCACCAAGACCGGCGGCTATTTCATATCCCATAGTAGAATAGCCATATTCCAAATGAAAGTTTTTAGGATTGGTAGCCCGCCATAGCTTATGCAAATCGCCGGGGGCGCTGCCGGAAGCATTGATCATAATATCTTCCTTATTCATAAAAGTATTGAGTGTGCCGATCACTACAGCCTGGTCAATCGGTGGTTTGCTGCCATTGCCTGTAGCATATATTTCAGTTACTTCATCATCCCATCGCTTATTTATTTCGGCTATACGTTTACGGTAGCTGTCAGCAACCTTGTATTCATTTAATAAAAACAGCAATTCATCCAGCGTGGTTTTGGCATCGCCGGTAAGTGGTAAGGCATTATGTTTGTATGCATCAAATTCATTTACATTGATATTGATGAATTTAACCTTAGGATTTTTGAACAATGATTTGGAGGCTGTAGTAAAATCGCTGTAGCGGGTTCCGATACCGATAATCAAATCTGCCTCATTCGCTACATCAATGGCATATTTGGTACCTGTTGCGCCGAGCCCTCCAATACTATAAGGTTCATTATACATTACAGCACCTTTGCCGGCAAATGTTTCACCAACAGGTATACCGGTTTGCGATGCAAAGCTGTGCAACACTTCTGTAGCACCGCTATATATTGTGCCGCCCCCCGCAATGATAACGGGCTGTTTGGAAGCCTTGATCCATTCCGCCGCTTTTTTCAGTAGGTTGGTATCAGGTCTTGAACGTGGTATATGCCATACCCGTTTTACAAACAGTTCAGCAGGAAAATCATACGCATGTGTCTGCACATCCTGCGGCATTGATAAAGTGACTGCGCCGGTTTCGGCAGGGGAGGTGAGTACCCTCATTACTTCCGGTAGCGCATATATCAACTGCTCCGGGCGATTTATCCTGTCCCAGTATTTTGATACCGGTTTGAAGCAATCATTTACAGAAATATCCTGTGTAGCAGCACTCTCTAACTGCTGCAATACAGGTGCCGGTTCACGGGTGGCGAAAATATCGCCCGGCAATAAAAGTACTGGTATACGGTTGATGGTTGCCAGCGCCGCACCGGTGATCATATTGGTTGCACCGGGGCCTATAGATGTTGTGCATGCAAATGTGCTGAGCCTGTTCTTTACTTTTGCATAAGCAACGGCGGTATGTACCATGCTTTGTTCATTGCGGCATTGATAGTAACGGAAGCCGGGATTTTCCTGCAAGGCTTGTCCCAAACCTGCAACATTACCATGACCAAATATACCAAAGCATCCTGCAAAAAATGGTTGTTCAACGCCATCGCGTTCTACGTATTGATTTTTCAGAAATGCGATTGTTGCCTGTGCAACGGTTAATCTTTTTTTCATCTGAAATTGTTTTTATGGCTATGAGCTGTCAGCTATCAGCTTTCAGCATTATATTTCAAACAAATGCCTCATCCTTTTATCCTTCTCCTCGCAGAGAAGGATAAAAGGATGATAAATCCAAGCTTTATAACTACCACATCATCTATTGAATAAATACAAACCTGGCGTTCCACATCTCCACATTTTCACATTCCTCCTAACATCTTCAAATTTTCAAATTCAGTATTCCTCCCCACAGCACCCGTTAACTCAAATTTTTTTATTATAAATTCTTTATAGGTTTCCATAAATATTTTACCCGGCGTAGTAGGTGCAAATTCTTCCGGCTTATCTCTGAAAAATTCACGATTTACCATTGTCCATACCAGGCGCATATCTGTTGCTATATTCACTTTGCATATACCTAAAGCTATTGCTTTTTTTAACTCATCATCCTGCACACCTTTGGCACCTGTTTTTATTTTGCCGCCGGCAGCATTTATTCTGGTTACTACTTCTTCGCTAACATTAGAGCCGCCGTGCAATACCAGCGGAAAGCGTGGTAGTCTTTCCTGTATTTCTTTTAATATCTGTAACTGCAATCCCTGTCCACCTGAAAATTTATATGCACCATGACTTGTGCCTACGGCAATGGCTAAACTATCACAACCGGTAAGCTGAACAAACCGTTCAACATCTGAAGGGTTGGTATAAAAAGAGTGACTTTCCTCAACCGTAAGGTCATCTTCCACGCCTGCCAATACACCTAATTCTGCTTCTACACTAATGCCTTTTTCATGTGCTTTTTGCACCACGGCTTTTGTTCTTTCAACATTTTTTTCAAAATCATCATGCGATGCATCAATCATTACAGAGGTATAGCCACCGCTTTCAACAGCATCCCATATATGTGATTCATAACCATGATCGAGATGAACGGCATATACCGTATCAGGGTAAATTTCTGCCGCGGTTTTTATCATTGCCAGCAGCATTTTTGCATTGGCGTAATCACGTGCAAAAGGTGTTGTTTGTACAATGAAAGGCGCTTTTGCTTCCTGCGCAGCAGCGAACAGTCCATGTATTTCTTCCATAAAAAATACATTCACTGCCGCTATTGCATAGCCGCCGTAGCATTTATTAAAAAGTTGTTTGGTTGTTAGTAACATCAAGTTTATGGTTTATAGTTTTTAGTTTAGGGTTTAAGGTTGTTGCAACTATAAACCATAAACATTAAACAGTTTTACCAAAACACCGAATACAGCGCTACCAATATTCCGCAAATAATTGTTGCGCCTATAACAAATGAGCGGCTGAGACTGAATGATGGTAATGCTATTCTCATTTCTTCTGTTGTTTCTTTACGTGGTGTAAGCAGACTGACAGCAATCATTACTACGCACAATACCAGGAATACAAAACCCATCCTGTTTAAGAAAGGCACTTCAGGTATCCAGAATTTAAACAACGTTGACAACGGTATTGTTAACAATGCCGTTATTAAAGCGGCATTGGCTGTTGCTCTTTTCCAGAACATACCAAAAACAAAAATTGCCAGAACCCCGGGAGTGATAAAGCTGGAATACTCCTGGATGAACTGGTATGCCTGTTCGAGTACGCGTAACTGTGGTGCGATGAGTGCAGCGATCAGCATAGCTATCCATACGGCGGCACGGCCTACGCGGATCAAATGTTTTTCCGAAGCTTTGGGATTGAAATAGAGCTTGTATATATCTAATGTAAAGATGGTGGAAATGCTGTTGGCTTTGCCCGCAAGCGATGCCACGATGGCGGCAGTTAATGCTGCGAAGGCAACTCCTTTCAGTCCACTGGGTAATAAATCAAGTAATACAGGGTAAGCACGGTCTGGCTTTACAATGCCTGCGGCATCAACCATTTCTTTCTGGAACATGCCGTTTTGATGCAGAACATAAGCGGCTATACCGGGAATAACAACAATAAGCGGTACGAGCAGTTTTAGAAACGCTGCAAATAAAATGCCTTTGCGGGCAGTATTGAGATCAGCGCCCAGCGTACGTTGAATGATATACTGGTTACATCCCCAGTAGGCGAGGTTATTGATCCACATGGCGCCAATAATTACACTTAACCCCGGCAGGTCTTTATAATATGGATTGTCTTCTTTGATCACCATATGGAAATGTGAATCTGCCTGTTTGGTTAGTGTAGAGAACGCACCTAACACGGAGCTGTTGCCGAATTGTTTGGCAACGAGATCGAGTGCGAGATAGGTAGTGAGCAAACCGCCAACTATTAATACTATTACCTGTATAACATCTGTATAGCCGATTACTTTCATGCCACCAATGGTAATGATAACGGCAAAGAGTGATAAGGCTATAACTGCTGCGGTGAAATTTATGCCTGCAGTTACTTCAAGTGCCAGGGCGCCGAGGTAAATAATGGAGGTAAGATTAACGAAGACATACAGCAGCAGCCAGAATACTGCCATAGTAGTTGCAACGCCACGGTTATACCGCTGCCTCAAAAATTGAGGCATGGTGTATATGTTATTTTTAAGGTATACCGGTAAAAAGAAAATAGCTACTACTATCAGCGCAGCAGCGGCCATCCATTCGTAAGAGGATATGGCAAGACCGATAGCGAAGCCTGAACCTGACATACCGATAAAATGCTCCGCGGAAATATTGGAGGCGATAAGTGATGCGCCTATAGCCCAGAATGTCAGTGAACCTTCTGCCAGGAAAAAGCCTGAAGCAGTATCTGATTTATTGGTTTTCTTTTTATATATCCAGTACCCATACAGCGCGATAATGATTAAATAAAAGGCGAAAACAATGTAGTCCAGTGTGTGCAGGCCTGATTGATTCATCGTTAGTTGTTTAGTTTTGGAGATGCTGTTCTAAATATTACAGGTTTGATTTTTATTTTTTCGCCTCACCCCAATCTCTCTCCGTTCGGAGGGGAATTCAAAGCCTCAATGATATTAAATTGCTGTTTCAATAATCACTATGCCTTATATACTTCTTCAATTTTAACCGGGCGTCCTTCTTTTAAAGATATACCCGCTGCAAGTCCAACCACGGTTGCCATTAATCCGTCATGTGCGTCAACAGGCGATGGTTTATCATTCAGCACACAATTCACAAAAGTTTGAATACAGGATTGATAAGCTTTTTCATATCGTTCCAAAAAGAAGTGTAATGGTAATGCAGACTGTCCACCCTTATCATCAAACTGAATTACGTTGTCGGGAGTATTGTTCTCGGCCTTTGCCATTCCTTTTGAACCGAATACTTCCAGCCGTTGATCGTAACCATATACCGCTTTGCGGCTGTT
Source organism: Terrimonas sp. (assembly GCF_003075435.1). Taxonomy (GTDB): domain Bacteria; phylum Bacteroidota; class Bacteroidia; order Chitinophagales; family Chitinophagaceae; genus Agriterribacter. Next base: position 9,597 of record NZ_QCZJ01000002.1, read on the forward strand.
ATCAATTACCCCGATTGCACCATTGGCAAAAGTGAGTACGATAACGGCAGTGTCAATATCATTATACTGTTTGATGCGCGGATCAATCAACGCATCTCCTTTTACATATACTTCGGTTACTTCGCTGCCGGTAATATATCGTGCCATATCAAAATCGTGAATGGTCATATCAAGAAATAATCCTCCTGAAACTTTTACATATTCCAATGGGGGAGGAGCAGGGTCGCGGCTGGTAACTTTTACTATATGCGGATCGCCAATGCTGCCATTGCCAACCAGAGATTGTACACGGGCAAAGTTTGGATCGAAACGACGGTTAAAGCCCAACATGAGTTTCACTCCGTTATCCTTCACGGCTTTTTGTGCTGAAAGAATAGCCGGTATGGTAACATCCAATGGTTTTTCACAAAACACATGCTTCTTCGCCTGTGCGGCAGCGATAGTGTAGGGCACATGCTGTGGAGTTGGTGCGCAAATAACCACGGCTTCAACATCCGGATGATTGATCACTTCTTCTGCACTATTGGTAGTGGCAACGCCTGCTTTTTTAGCAGCGGCATGCGCTGCTTCGGATACATCAGAAGCAATGATTACTTCTGCTTCGGGGGTGTGATAAAGTAAATTAGCCAGATGAATTTGCCCGATTCTTCCAAGACCGATAATGCCTGTTTTTAATTTGCGGGACATAGTTAGTTTATTGTTTATGGTTTGTAGTTAAAGCCTCAACTCATTTTCAAATTTTTAAATTCCCACATTCTCACATTAAAATTTCCTCGTCCACTCTTTCAGCCATCGTTCAATCACTACCTTGGTTTGTGTGAAGAATTCAACAGCATGCTTGCCCTGTCCGTGCAGGTCGCCGAAGAAGCTTTCCTTCCAGCCGCTGAATGGAAACTGAGCCACCGGCGCAGCCACACCTATATTGATACCGATATTACCTGCATCCGCTTCATTCCTGAATTTACGTGCATGCAAACCGCTGCTGGTAAATATGCAGGCCATATTGCCATATTTATTTCCGTTTACATACGCAATAGCATCATCAATGGTATTAATATGCGCAAGGCTCATTACCGGTCCAAAAATTTCTGTTCCGGCTAATTCACCATTGAGCGGTAATCCTTCAATAATGGTAGGCTGAACAAAATTACCTTTTTCGTAACCCGGTATTTTTGCATTACGGCCATCTACCAATACTTTTCCTCCTTCGCCAATACCTTTTTCTATTAAACCATTAATACGTGTTTTACTTTCTGGTGTAATAACCGGTCCCATCAATACATTTTCATCCAATCCAAAACCGGTTGTTCGTTTTTTTGCACTTTCCACCAGGCTTTCTGTAATGTTTTTATGTTCGCCAACGGTAATAATGGTTGATGCCGCCAAACAACGCTGACCAGCGCAGCCATATACACTGTCTATTATAATTTGCGTGGTAACATCTATATCTGCATCAGGCAGAATAATCACGGGGTTTTTAGCACCTCCTTGTGCCTGCACTCTTTTACCGTTTGCCGCGCCCCTGCTGTATACATAACGGGCAACATTAGACGAACCCACAAAGCTGATGGCCTTAATGCCCGGATGATTGAGTATACCATCCACAATCGCTTTTCCGCCATGTACCATATTAATTACACCGGCAGGAAGATCCAACTTATGCACCAGTTCCATTACTTTCGACATGGTGAGCGGAACTTTTTCAGAAGGCTTGATGATAAATGTATTGCCGCAGGCAATAGCATATGGCAGGAACCAAAAAGGTATCATGCCCGGAAAATTGAAAGGAGAGATACAGGCGCAAACACCCAGCGGCTGGCGAATCATGTATTCATCAATACCCGTGGCGATGTCTTCAGAAAAATCGCCCTGCATTAAGGCAGGTATGCCACAGGCATTTTCTACATTTTCTATAGCACGCACCCATTCAGCTTTTGCTTCTACATAAGTTTTACCTGATTCCAGCGTAATGGTACGCGACAGCTCATCAATATTTTCTTCGAGGAGTCTTTTTAGCTGAAAAAGGTATTGTATCCGCTTGCCCGCAGGTATTCTTTTCCATGTTGCATAAGCGGTTTCTGAAGATCTTACGGCAGCGTCAACATCTGCGGCCGTGCCTGCAGGTACCAATGCCATCACTTCCTGGCTGGCAGGGTTTACCACGTTCCAGTAATCCGTAGCGCTACTTGCTACCCACTGCCCGTTAATGTAGTTTTGTAATTTGTTCATTGTATTCAGGAGCTATGAGCAGTCAGCAGTCAGCTATCAGCTATCAGCCTTTTGCCCGGTTATTGATTTTTTTTAATATTCGCCTCATCATCTTATCCTTCTTCCCGCGGAGAAGGACGGTGCTGCAGAATAGAGCCCTCACCCTCCTTCTCCCTCTCCCTGCCTACCGGACAGGCAGGCATGCAATGGCGAGGGAGCGGTGCTGTAGTACAAAGCCAGTCAATATCACTACCATATCAGCTATAAAATATATCCAAACAAAGCATTTAAATATTTATCACACTTTTAGATTTTCAACCTCCCCCTCTTGCTGTTTTGTCAACCTGATTCAGATATAGGCTCCCCTCTACACGGAGTGGGGAGGGGCTGGGGGTGAGGGTATTTACAGCCCTCCTCTCTCATCCGTAAACGCCATTACTTCTTCCAGTGTTGGCATAAAGTTGGCACAGCCTTCTCTTGTTACAATAATTGCCCCGCAGGCATTGCCCATGCGCACGCTTTTGTATAAATCCCATCCGTTCAGGTAACCATAAGAAAATCCTCCCGCAAACGCATCGCCGGCACCTAAAACATTCAATACTTCTACAGGAAACCCGGGTACTTTTACTTCCGTTTTTCCTTTTTCAAAAATAGAAGCGCCTTCTTTTCCTCTCTTCACAATCAGCGTATCCACACCTGTATCAACAATGTGCTGAATAGCTTTTTCTATATTCCCCTTTATCTCAGGGGCAGATATCTGCTGGTGTTTAATGGATACCTGGTTGATATCGGTAAGATAAGCCGCCAGTATTTCTTCTTCGGTACCAATAACAATATTGAATTGCGGTAATAATGTTCTGATCACCACGCCAAATGAACGTGGATCATCCCATTGATCGGCACGGAAGTCAAGATCGAGTAATTTTGTTACACCGTTTTTTTGTGCAAGCTCCAATGCGTAAAACATAGCGGTACGGCTCGGATCTCTGCTGAACGCTGTTCCGGAAAACACCGCTGCTTTAAAATCAGCAAAGGGTATATTGTCTACATGATCAAGATTAAGATGAATATCCGCACAATTGTCGCGATAATATACCAGCGGAAATCTGTCGGGTGGTTCAATACCCAGTATTACCGCAGAGCTTCGGGTACCCGTGATAGTCGGTATAAAATCAGTTACTACTTTTTCCTGCAGCAGAAAGTTTTTGATGAATGCGCCTACCTGGTCGTTACCAACGCCTGTAAGGATAGCTGTTTTTAAACCAAGCCTTGTAGCGCCCACAGCTATATTGGTAGGACAACCACCAACAAAAGCGTTGAAGGCTTTAATATCAACAAACGGGCTTCCCACATTGGCGGAATATAGGTCAATGGAAGACCGTCCTATAGTAAGCAGATCGTATTTTTTAGCAGTCATTTTAAGTTATGTTTCGCACAAAGCCTGCAAAGGAGCAAAGTGTGCAGCGTGTTTGATTTTAAAGTATATTTTCTCTAAGCCTCATCCTCTTCTCCCTCTCCGCACGGAGATGGACGGTGCTACATAATTTATCCGATCTTAAGATCCTGCCACATTATCTAAAGAATGTATGCTGTCTTTAAACAAACGCATCCTTCATGCTTCCACATTCCCACATTTCCACATTTTCAAATTGCCCAATTTTCAAATTGTATTATTCATCCCCGCCGTCACCATCGGCAATCTCGGGTCCTGGCCTTTCCATGTGCCAAATATCCATTCCTGCTGCGGATCGGGTGTATTGGCAAGCGACTGATCACTTCCTGCCAGGAAATTCAGGTAATATACATTATAACCATGCCCTGCAACAACAGGATGATACCCTTCGGGCACAAGCACTGCTTCATTATTATGCACTTTAATCACTTCGTCTAAAGAGCGGTCATCATTGTATACCTGTTGTATGGCAAAGCCATTCGGCTTATCTGTCTTATAAAAATAAATTTCCTCCAGGTCAGCTTCCAGCAGGTCACCGTTGGCATCTATTTTTCTTACATCGTGTTTATGTGCGGGGTAAGAGCTCCAGTTACCGGATGGTGTATATACTTCTACACATACAATTTTATGACAGTCGAAACCTGGTTGCAGTAAACTATTGATCTGCCGGTTGGCATTATCGCCACCACGAAATTCAATCGCCGCTTCTTCCGGTTGTTTAAGATATGCAGGATGGTCTTCATCCGTAGCTACCCAACAGATAGCGATGTCGGTATTGTTTTTTGTAGCGGTTAAGGCAAAATTTGTTCTGCGGGGAAGATATAATGTATGCGCTATACCGCTGAAAACATCCTTTCTGCCATTGGTAGTCTCCCAATCTCCTTTGTCTGATGTTACTTTGAAGTTTCCGCCAAGCAGTACAATGCAATATTCATATTCCGCTGTGAATTGTGTAAATGATTCATTCAGGTTTAACGTTCGAGCCTCAAAATTCAGGTATTCCCAGCCGGCCTGCTCAGCGGTAAGATTGTGATAAATACCGCTGTTTATGGTAGGTTTAACAAGCAATGATCGTTGAGACATATATACCGTTTGTATCTGGTAAACTTAGCATTATAATTTTATTTAACAGGCATATACTACCTGCAAACGTTTGAAATTTTTTGAGTAAGAAAAAATAACGGAAATTGGGTAGGATTTCCACCCTTGAATTGTATGAATAAACCGGTTACGATAAAAGATATAGCAAAAAAATTTAAATGTTCTCCGTCTACCGTATCCAGAGCTTTAAATAACCATCCTTCTATTAATGAGGATACCCGGCGTAATTTGCAGGAGTATGCGCAGAAAGTAGGCTATCAGCGCAACCAGGTATCGTTGAGCCTCCTGAATAAAAAAACAGCCACCATAGGGGTGATTGTACCCACGATCAATAACTATCATGAATCTGCTATTATAGAAGGTATTGAATCCGGATTACAACCTTTGGGATACACGCTTAATATTTGTGTTACCAATGAGCAGTATCTTCTTGAATCAGAATATGTAGAAAAGCTGCTTTCCAACAGGGTAGAAGGTGTTTTTCTCTCCATATCGCAGGAAACTTATGACTCAGGGCACTACGAGCATCTTGAGCAAATAAAGAAAAGAAGTATACCACTGATTTTTATTGACAGGGAATATGAGGGCTTTGCAACCGGGAGTGTTACTATTGATGATTATCATGGCGCATTTAAAGCGGTGGAACATCTTATAAAAACAGGAAGAAAAAGAATAGCACACCTGAAAGGCCCGAATGGAATGGCTGTGGCGGAAGAAAGGCTACGTGGATATATAGAATGTTTGAAAAAACATGATTTGCCTGTAGACGAAGATTTGATATTGAATACCAATTTTAAGGTGGAGAGCGCTATAGAGCCGGTTACAAAACTGATGAATTTACCTGAATTGCCTGATGCTATTTTTGGCGTAAACGACCAGGTAGCTATCGGCGCAATGAAGGTTATTCGTGATAAAGGATTAAACATACCGGGAGACATAGCTGTGGCGGGGTTTGATAATGCGCCTATATCTGCGTATATACATCCTTCACTTACATCGGTTGCCCGCCCCGGGCGACAGATAGGTATTGAAGCGGCTAAAATATTTACGGATTATCTGCAATCGTCTGAAGCATTACCATCCAGGAATATTGTTCTGCCATCGGAGTTGATTGTGAGGGAGTCGACGGCGGGGTAGGAATAATATAATTTGAAAATTGGGCAATTTGAAAATTTGAAAATGTGTGAGTGTAGAAATGTGAGAATGTGAAAATATAAAACGTTAGGCCTGGAATTGCTCAATGTTGATGTGGACGATATACTGATTGGGATAGAATTACAGCACTACTCAGTTTTCCATGGAAAGGCAGGTTGGGACGATAGGCTTTAAGGGAGCCTGTTTTGCCTGAAACTTCCTATCTTAATGCAAATTCTTTTATGAGGCGGCTGTTGATCATATTTTCTGTTTACTGCTTTGCACAGCACTCAATAGCCCAGCAATCCTCTTTTCTCTTCAGAAATTTAACCATCAATGACGGACTTTCACAGAACAGTGTTGTTTCTATAATAGAAGACAAAACGGGTTTTTTATGGTTTGCCACACAGGATGGACTGAACAGGTACGATGGTAAAGATTTTTTTTCACTACCAAAAACATTTGATGATAAAACCACATCGTACGACAGGAAATTGGGCAAAATAATCTCTGTATCGGATAGAGCCCTGTGGCTGATAACCACTAATGGCAAGCTGGAAAGTTTTGACCTCTTTAATTACCAAACCATTCCCATTGAAATATTGCCGGGAACAGATTTTGTTCTTCCAAAGCTTAATACTATGCTGCGTGATTCAAAAGGTGATATCTGGCTTGGTACTGAAAATGAAGGTTTAATATTGTTTAAGTACAGTGCCCGGCAGGCCAGGCAATTAAAAGAGCCTGCACCAGGCAATAATGCTCTGCGATCTGTTAATAATATTTATGAAGATGCCCAGCATAATATATGGTGTGCAACAGGAGACGGATTGCTGTTCTATTCATCGAACGGGGAATTTAAGAAACATTTTTTGTCATCTGCTTCTGCTTCATCTCCGCATTTATCTTTTAGCTGTATAACTCAAGATAAAGCGGGAAATATATGGGCCGGAAGTTTTGGGAGCGGGCTTTTTGTAAAACAAAAAAATACCGGAGGTTTTACTGCTTTCAGGGGACTGAACAATTTTGAATTGCAATCACCTTCGCTTGTGGTTGAAGCCTTACTGGCTGATGAAAACAACATGTTATGGATCGGCACTTATGGAAAAGGGCTGTTTGTACATGATATTAATGATTCAGCCACGCAGCAATTTTTGAATAATAAGGCCAATGCATATTCTATAGGTTTTAATGATGTGCTTGAAATATACAGGGATAAGCAGGGAAGTATATGGCTCGGCACAGACGGAGGAGGCGTAAGTTATTACAGTCAGCAAATTAATAATTTCAACCTGGTTTCTAACAGTAATGTTCCCGGAGATGTTTCCGTTGCGCCAATACGTTCTATTACAGTTGATGAAGACGGGCTGGTTTGGGTTGGAACAAGCAGCGGTGGATTTACCAGTATTGATGTAAAAAAGAAAAAATATCAAACTTATTTTCTGCCTTCTTTTAGTAAAGAGATAAGCAATTCCAACAGGATTGTTTCTCTTTCGGCTGATGGAGATGATATATGGGTTGGTACGCAGGGCAACGGGCTATTGTTGTTTGATATAAAGACCCGGACCCATAAAAAATGGTTACACTCCCAGGCTGCATCTTCTTTGGATATCCCCGACAATACGATATGGTGTATTGCAGAAGAAGCCGATCATACAATATGGTGCGGAACACAGTCTGGATTTTTAATGTTGATAGATAAGAATAAAGGACTTTTAGAAAATATCCATCCGCCTGCAGATCATGATTCTGCTTATAATGGAGCTATCCGTGCTATTTCAAAAATGAACGACAGTATTTTATTGATCGGCCGCGAAAACGGAGCCATCAATTTTTTTAACCGGTTTGATCACTCTTTTTCAAAGACATCAGTAGATATAGCAGGGCAATTGGACGTTCCAATAATATTAAAAAGTATCTTGTTCAAATATCCAGATATATGGATTGGTACATTGGGTAACGGGTTATTGTCGTATAATATTAATACTACAAAATTATCTTCCTTTACCGAGCAGGAAGGATTACCGAACAGTACCGTATATGGGATACTGGATGATGAGTTTAATAATTTATGGATAAGTACAAATAAAGGTATCTGCAGTTTCAGTTTATCTGTGCCTGAAAAAGATCATAATCAATCATTGTTCCGGGTATTTAAAATGTCTGATGGATTGCAGGGAAATGAATTTAATACCGGTGCTTTTTTTAAAGCCGCTGACGGCACTTTGTTCTTTGGGGGGATAAACGGGTTGAATTTTTTTAAGCCGCGGGATTTTTCTGAAACAGCAAAGCATACAAATGTTGCCATAACAAATATTATTGTAGATAATGTTGGAATGGAGAGAGATACCACACTTACATTTAAAAAGCAACTGGTTTTATCCCATCAATATCGCTCTCTTACATTCCGGTTTTCGGTGCTTGATTTTGCTTCCTCCGGCAGGTATACTTATTATTATCAAATGACCGGGTATGACAAGCAGTGGATAAAAGCAAACGATCAAAACTTTGCCACATATACAAACCTGCCACCTGGGAAATATATTTTTAAGGTAAAAGCTGCTATTCCGGGGTCAGCTATAGAAAGCGACATTACCTCAATGCCTATCATTATCAATCCTCCGTTCTGGAAAACATGGTGGTTTATATTAATTATTGTTGCGGCATTATGCGCTGCGTTGTATGGGTTATACCGCTACAGAATCAACCAGTTGATGCAGGTTCAGTCGGTGCGTAACCGTATCGCAACAGATCTGCATGATGAGATAGGGTCGGCATTGTCTAATATTAATATGCTGGCAGCCATCGCTCAAAAAAAATTAGACCAGCCTTCAGAAGCAGATAAATACCTTGGTCGTATCAGTGAGGAAGTAACAGCATCAGGACAGGCGCTGGATGATATTATATGGAGTGTTGATACTAAGAATGATACCCTTGAAGAGATGATTGCACGAATGCGCCGTTACGCCGCAGAATTATTTGAAGCCAAAGATAATATTAAGTGCGAACTGGATTTTGAAGATGGATTTACATCGAGAAAAATAAACATTGAACAGCGAAGGGATATTTATCTGGTATATAAAGAAGCGTTGAATAATATTTGCAAGCACTCACAGGCTACTTACTTTACCGTAAAAGTTTTTTTAAGGGGGGATATGCTTCACCTGCAGGTTAAAGATAATGGCGTAGGGTTTGATACTACGAGGACCACACATAGAAACGGGTTGAAAAATATGAGAGCGCGTATTGAAAGGTGGAAAGGGAAAATAATAATCACGTCAGGTGCCGGGGGAAGCAGGATAGAAGCAGAAATACCTGTGCTAGCTTAACGAAACAGTGATATAATTTCAAGCCTGTGTGGCCTACTCAAATGAGTGATGATTTTTCTGAATAGTCTGTTTAAATTCGTCTTAATGAGCATCAGTGTTATAATATTTGAAGACAACGAACGCCTGAGGGAATCGCTTGTTTTTTTATTGGGTAATTCAGGAGAGTATAAAGTTGTTGCTGATTATAATAATTGTAATGACGCCTCTAATGTTGCACGGCTATATAAACCCGATGTTGTATTAATGGATATTGATATGCCCGGTGAAAGCGGCATTAAAGGCGTGAGTATGGTGAAAGAAGCCTCTCCGCACACTGCCGTAATTATGTATACTGTTTTTGAAGATGATGAAAAATTATTTAACTGTCTTTGTGCCGGCGCCAATGGTTACCTGCTAAAAAAAGTTTCACCGGAGCGCTTGTTTTCTGCCATAAAAGAAGTGGTAGAAGGCGGTGCGCCAATGTCGCCATCCATAGCCCGTAAAGTGTTAAACAGCTTTGATCGCAGTAAAATGAAAGCTAATCAATACCAGCTTACTGCAAGAGAACTGGAAGTGTTGCAATTTCTTACCAGGGGCTACAGCAGCAAAATGATAGGAGCGGAGCTGGGAATATCTTTTGATACAGCCCGTTCTCATCTCAAAAATATATACAACAAGCTGCATGTAAACTGTGGCAAGGAAGCAATAGTGAAAGCGTTGAGTGAACATATTCTCTCGTAACATATTTGACCTGTAAATTTTTTTTATGAAAAGTATAACCTCCGGCAGGCGTGAGTTTCTGCAAACTACGGTGAGGGCTACAGTTGCGTTCTCATCGCTTTCTATGCTACCTTTTATAACTGATGCCACACCCGTATTGCCTGGCGATAGTTTGCATATTGTTGGACCAAAGGAAGGCTATTCTCCGCAAATTGGCACACTGGTTTCAATGATGAACTGGATGAGGGAAACCATGCTATATTCAGTAAAAGGAATGGCGCAGGAACAGCTTGATTTCTTGCTTGATGAAAAAGCTAATACTATTGGTGCAATGCTTTTGCACCTTGCGGCAACAGAAACATTTTACCAGGCAAACACTTTTGAAGGAAGAACAGATTATAACGATGCAGAGAAAAAGCAATGGGAAGCTGCAATGAATCTTGGCGATGAAGGTCGTAAAAATATAAAAGGGCATAACCTGGATTTTTATCTTGCTATACTTAAAGAAACAAGAGAAAAAACATTAATGGAATTTCGCAAACGGGATGATAAATGGCTTATGCAGGTTGATCCACATTTTTTTGATGACAAGCCTACCAATAATTATTGCAAATGGTTCCATGTATGTGAACATGAATCTAACCATAATGGACAAATTAAATGGTTGAAAAGCAGGTTGCCCGGCTCCTGGAAAGGACAATAGCCCGCTTCACTTAGCCTCATAAATATATTTTCAACTCTGCTGAGTATCTACACCACTCTTCCCATCGCAGGGTCACTTATACTCGCTTTACCGGTTTCAACCCTTCCTGCATAGCGTTTTTCAAAATCATTATTGCCTTTTATTTTCACGCTGAAGTCGTACCAGCCCTGGTATTTGCCGGTATCAATGGTGATGGTTGCCTGGGCGCCTGCACCTAAAACCCTGGTTTGTGTTTTAGCTTTATAAGCATTATCCTGCACTTCAATAGTTAATGACTGCTTTGAATTATTTTTTAATCTCAGTGCAATTTTACCGGTGAGATTTTTTTTGCCGGAAGCTGCTGATTCGTATTCGCACAATACATCCAGTAACGGGTCATTTACGGTTCCTTTAAATTCCCGGAAGAAACCATTTGGCCCATATATCTGCAGGTGATAATCTTTATCAATAGTCCACTCATCCGTTAAGCTGTCTCCGGCAAGCACCGCGTAATTTCTGGGTAATATATTAGTGCCGGGCGCATAAATATTAAATGGTGAGCCGATAGCTTTCGTTCCAAAAACTTCATTTTTTGCGTCAAGCTTTATCTTAAATGATTTTTTATCGTTGCTTAATTTTCCTTCGGCATATAACTGGTAAGGCAAAGCGCAGGAAGAGCGCGTGCCTTTTTCCTGCTGTGGCATTACAGGCGAAGCAAACCTGTCTGTATTGATCTGCTTTACTTCTTCATTGGTCAGTAATTTATAACCGGAAGGCATAGCCTTAAACTGCGCTTTATGTATGCTTTCCAAAAAAGGAATTCTTTCGACCGGTGCTGGTGCAGGTATCTTTTCACCATTATATGGTCTGAATGCAGAAGTAAGATTGCCGCTCACTGCTCTCCTCCAACTGGTAACTTCTGCGGATTCGATTTTCTTTCCTGTTTTATGCGAAAGAAAATGCTCCATGAATTGTATTGGCGAAGTAAGATCAAAAACTTCTGAACAAACCCATCCGCCGCGCGTCCAGGGAGAGGCAATAACTAATGGAACCCTGAAACCTAGTCCAATAGGGCTTTCCCTGTCATCTTCATCCGCGGGTTTTGTTTTCATCCATGTTTGATCCTTACCTACATAATCTGTTTTTGTTACAATGCCTTCTGAAACTTTCCCGCTGTTGGGTTTATAAGGGTTTGGCGGCACAAATGGCGGTATATGATCAAAATAGCCGTCATTCTCATCATAATTCAAAATAAATATGGTTTTCTTCCACACTTCCGGATTTTGTGTAAGAATATCAATTACCTCGCTCAAATACCAGGCGCCATACCATGGCGATCCGGGGTGATCAGAAAAATTAGAAGGTGCTACAACCCATGATACCGTAGGCAATGTGCCATTTTTTACGTCTTCCCTGAATTGGAACAGCACATCACTTTTAGGTATCTGCATGGTTCTTTGCGTACCATTATCATCATAAGTAATAGATGTAAGCGACCGGTATTTGGGATCATTCCTGTTGTCAGAAAAAGCTTTATTGTGAAGGTTTTTTTCGCGGGTTGAAAGTTTCTCAAAATTTTCAGGCGTATATTTCTGCAGGGCATCTTTCACATACTCCCATTGCGCCTGTCTTTGCTTTAATTCGCGTTGCAGTTTTGGTAATTCACTGTTCCCTTCGGGAAGTGATTTTATCTTTTCTTCAAGCTTTGCAATTGCTTCAGGCAATATTTTGGCAGCTTTGGGCAAAAACTTCATATGTCCGTGCGAGAACCGGATGTTGAATTGTTTAAACCATTCAAGCGGATTGTCGGTGAAATTTGCCAGCCAGTCATCTTCTTCCCCTTCAAAGCCGGTTTCGATACTCACTTCATTCTGGTATACTTTCCAGGGAATATTATTTTCTTCAAGATATTCCGGAAAGGTTTTCCATGATGCTTCCCTGTTATAGGTAACATCAGAGTTGTATACATTTGCAATCACATTCTCGTCGTGTTTTTCGCGAATTGTACCGGTCCAGAAATACAACCTGTTCGGGGTAGTTCCTGTAAGTGAAGAACAAAAATGCTGATCACATACTGTAAATGCATCTGCCAGTGCGTAATAAAAAGGAATATCCTCCCGGTTGTAGAAACCCATGGTAAGCGGCATATCCTTACATTCTTTGCGGCCGGATCGTTTCGCGTCAAGCCATTTATCGTGTTTGCCTTCATTCCTTGCATCAACCATATTATCCCATGAATGGGGAAGGGAACCAAGCCATGTGGATTTGCTGTCTCTTATGTTCAACCTGAAAGGCGCATAAGTTTCGCCTTTTTCATTGGTTTGGGTCCATACTGTATTATTATTGGGGAGTGTTATAGCCCGTGGATCATTATATCCTCTTACGCCCTGCAGTGTTCCATAACAATGGTCGAACGAGCGGTTTTCCTGCATTAAAAAAACAATATGCTCTGCATCAAGATAGGTGGAGCCTGCTTTGGGATCAATAGCAAATGCTTTTTGAATGGATTCGGGTAAGCCTCCCAGTAATCCTGAACCTCCGGACAGGAGTGCTGCTTTTTTGATAAATGCTCTTCGGGTATCCATAAAATGAAGTGGTATATAATGTGAAATTATCGATTAATCAAACACAAAACCCTTGTGTAATATCAAGAGATCGTTATGAGCCGGCGATACTGTTTATTTGAATAACATAAATGCAATTATCAGCGTAATGATGATATTAAACAATTGTGCAATCAAAAAAGCACCAAATGCAATGGCATTATTCTTACGGAATAACTCTTTGAAATTGGTTTCAAGGCCAATACTTGTAAATGCAAGTACAAACCATAAGGTTTGCATATTTTTTAAAGGGTTTTTTACAGCAGCAATTGTTTCCTGGCTGATGAAAAAAGAGAAGAATACTGATGCGGCAACAAAACCGATTACAAATTTTGGAAACCGCTCCCATATAATAGATAGTGTAGGTTTTTGGTCAACGCCGGTTACGTTTTCTTTTTTCGTAATTGTCCAGTATACAGAAATAGCGAATGCGGCAATGCCCAATAATACATTTTGAGAAAACTTTACAATAGTACTAACCTTCAAAGCCTCATCGCCTACCAGGGTTCCTGATGCGGCAACAGCGCCGGTGGTATCTATGGTTCCGCCCAGCCACGCACCGGTTACGGCTTCCGGAAATTGAAACGCGTTTGCTATCACCGGCATAAATATCATCATAGGAATGGCAGTAAGTAAAACCATTGACACTACATAGCTCAGCTTTTTTGAGTCTCCTTTAATGGCGCCGGAGGTTGCAATAGCTGCGGAAACACCACAAATGGAAACGGCACTTGCCATCATAATACCCAATTCATCATCCACCTTCATTTTTTTGCTTATCCAATACGCGAAATACCAAACAGAAATAACAACTGCCACAGCTTGTATTAAACCTTTTGATCCGGTTTTGAGCACATCTGAAAATAGTACGGACGTACCTAAAAGCACCAATCCTATTTTTACAAACATTTCTGTTGTAAGCGTTTCCCTGAACCATCCGGGTAATTTCACAAGATTACCAACTATTAATCCCACCACCAGGCTGAATATTACTGCTTCAAGGTTATAATCTTTCGCAAAATTGCTTCCTGATATGATGAGGGCAAATATGCTTAGCATAAAAACCACGATGAATACAATAATCATTTTACGCATGTCCTTACCCGTTAGCCAGGTGCCAAGGATTACGGTAATAAAGGCAATCAGGAATTGAATGCCGATTTTAGAAAGATTGTCTGCTGATAATACAGTACCAAATAATTGTTCTGATGATGACCATCCATAAGAAGGCGCAGCGAAATGAAGTCCGGCAATAGCCGCGATAATAATCAGGAAACCGAGCACAACTACTGCCCAGTCTTCAACAAGTAAAGGTTTTTTTTGTAAAGACATTGAGTTATGGTTTAGAGCCTCTAATGTAAAATATTATTTTGTGTATTACTGAAGAGATGATATTTTGTTTTTGTACTTATACAAAACCGGCAAAATAATTTCTGTATCTTCGCGTTATCATATCGCAATTGTGCATTCAATCATACCCGGCACAATCTTCCGCTTGCTTATTTCTTGTCCTAACTTGTTTGTCCGGAATCATTATCGTTTGCTGCTGTTTATTATAAACTAAAATCTGGTATATGCAGAAAACAGGATTTTTAATTGATATGGATGGCGTGATTTACAAAGGAGCTGAACCCATTCCCGGTGCCGTGGAGTTTATTAATGGATTAAAAGAAAAAGGGTTCCCATTTTTATTTCTTACCAATAATAGCCAGCGCACAAGCAGGGATGTATGTTACAAGCTTTTGAAAATGGGCTTCAACGTTACGGATGAAGATATATTTACCTGCGCTATGGCAACAGCAAGATACCTTGCCTCAAAAACTCCGCAGGGAACAGCATATGTTATTGGCGAAGGCGGACTCTTGACTGAATTACATAAAGCCGGTTATTCTATTGTTGATGATCATCCTGACTACGTGGTGATAGGAGAGGGCAGAACAATTATGCTGGAGTCTGTTGATAAAGCAATCAACATGATCATGAAAGGATCAAAACTTATTGCTACCAATCTTGATCCCAATTGCCCTGTAGCTAACGGAAAATACAGGGCAGGATGTGGTGCTTTTGTGGCAATGATAGAAGTAGCAACTGGTAAAAAGGCCTTCAGTGTAGGAAAACCAAGCCCGGTAATGATGCGCATGGCAAGAAAGACGCTTGACCTTGCAACAGATGATACCGTTATGATCGGTGATACCATGAGCACAGATATTTTAGGCGCGGGCTCTATGGGCTTTACAACTGTATTAACATTATCGGGCGTTACGCAGGAAAATGATCTTGACGGATTTGGATATGCTCCTGATTTTATTGTAAAATCTATTAAGGATCTATTGAATGTAGAGCTATTTGAAAAAGTGATTGAAAAGCATAGTGAAAAGGAATTCATGTTTAATTAACCTTGCTTTTTATATCCGTCGCTTTGCTCAATAGCGTCCATGATTTGTGAAAGTATATCATCCAGGCTGTCATTGTAATTAATTTGCATTGGCGCTTTAATATTCACTGTAATGGTAGTGCCTTTTTGCAGCAGTTTGAGGCTTTTTTTGTGAAAAGCCTTGTTGAAGTTTTCTATAACAATAGGTATTACCAGGGCTTTACTTTGTTTCACTAAAAAAGCCGTTCCTTTTCTACCCGGTGCAAATGGAGTTGTAGTGCCTTGGGGAAATGTAATTACCCAATTGTTTTTAAGCGTGGTTAATATTTTTTTTGAGTCTGACAAATTCAGCCCCTTTCTGACGGCTTTATCTTCTTCAACCCAGGTACGCTTTACCGTAAGGGCTCCAGCCATTGCCATTAATTTAGTCATAAAGGTTTTTTTCATGGTATCTTCTGCAGAAACAAAATATACTTTGGTAAATGGATTGAGAAGATAATAAGGAATACCGAGTTTATTTTGCTTACGCCATTTTACCGCGCAGAAAATATGAAGGAAGGCAATCACATCCATAAAATAGGTTTGATGATTGCTTACAAAAAGTACATTTCGCGGAGGCAGGTTACTGATGTGTTCTGTTCCGGTTATTTTGATGCGATTAATAATGGCAAGCCCCGGATAAGATAAACTACCAATAATTACATACACGAACTTTCTAACAATATTTATACTTTTTAACCTTTCCTGCAAAGATGCCATATGATATTGTAACCTCAGTTTAAAGCACAATATAGGTTATTTGCAAAAACTTTGTTAAGTACTTTGTGTGTATGGGCTAATGCTGTGTAATGGTCATAAGCTTTGCATCAAACTCAAAAATTTATAGTCATGAAAAAATTACTTTTAACAGTTTTGAGCATATATATTATCTCTGGTATTGCTATCAGCCAAGCCAATACTCCTTCATATATAAATCCCTATCCTAAAACAATAGCTGTTACAGGCAGCGCGGAGATGGAAATAATTCCTGATGAAATTTTTGTGCAGGTAGATTTGCGTGAGTATGAAAAAAAGGGTGGACATAAAATAGATATAGAAACCATCAAGGATAAATTTTTGAATGCCTGCAAAGCTATAGGCATACCTGATACTTCAATAAGTACCGCATCTTACCAGGGAATGGATCGTTTATACTGGCTATATAAGAAACGTAAGACGCCTGATATGACATCAACGATAAGCTACCAGGTAAAATTCAGCAATACAAAAGCAATTGAATCATTAATAGAAAAGCTGGACGATGAGGCGACACAGCATTTTTTTATTGCCAGAATATCTCATAGCAGGATGGATGAATTCAGGAGGTTGCTTAAAATTCAGGCTGCAAAAGCTGCCCGTGATAAAGCCGGCTACCTGGCAGAAGCTATAGGAGAAAAAGTAGGAGAGGCTATATCGATCCGGGAACCATTGGAAAAAACCGAAATGCCATTTCAAAATTTTGATCTTGCTTCAAACACACTTATGAGAAAGCAGGTAAATGCAGGAGAAAGTTTTGAGAAAGGCGAAGGAACAGACTTCAAAAAAATTAAAATCAAGTTTGAAATAAGTACTGTTTTTGCCCTGAAATAAAAGGTGGAGATGAATTTATGATAGCGCTGCTAAAATTAACATCTCATGGCATATATTTTGAGATATTGTACAAAATAATTGAGTATATTGAACAAAATAATTTGGTATGAGAAAAATAAACAGGAATGATTTATTGATAGCTGCTGCGGTTGGCGCTGCAACAGGTATTCTGGTGTATCTTACAAGACGAATCAAGGAACATCGTATGCTAACAAAAGTGTCAGATGAAGGATATGAAACTGCACATGAGGTGCTTTATCCCCAAAAAAAACAAATGAGTGGCAAGCTGCATTACGGGCCTGTTTTACCTGAATAATATTTTTCAGGATTAAGAAAAAGCCGATCAACAAAAGATCGGCTTTTTTTATAATAAGCTCATTATCAATCAAAATCATTACATGTGCCAGGGAAAAAAGGGAAAAAAATATTTTAAAAATTAATTGTTTATGCAACCAATTCGTATTGGTATGCGTCAAATATACCCGAATGCTCGTTTTTAATCCTGTTATTGTTGAACAAACTTGTTTTAACGCTTGTAATTAAAAAGCCTTATCCGTTCCCATTTTAAATTTAGTGTAAATAAGAAAATGATTTTAAAGATTGAGGACCGGCTGGTCTTAATCTTTAGCCAGAACCATCATTTCCTTAGGCTGGTAATAAAACAGTCAATGAGTGCTATTTGATACAATGAAATAGTTCAGGGAAAATTATGCTACTACCGGAATCATCATGAGAGAACAACACCTGTTATTCAGTATTTATGTAAAGACCTAATTTTTATTCTCCCCAAAAAGGAAAATTCGCACACGATTCAGAAAATACCCCTTTGGAAATCAACCTTAGCCTTTAGAAGAACCCTTTATCTTTCCCTATTGAAAGAAGTATAACTAACACCTTTTGTAGATAAAAGTCCGGCCGGATTTTATCTGCTGATCTGGTATGAAGATTCCAGGAAAGCACCACTTCTAAGAAGCAGTTGTTTTGAATTAAGAAAAACAGTTCAGGTTGATTCATGCTTCTTTTGAAACCACATGAAACAACAGCCCAACCTATGTATTCAATATTTATGCAAAGACCTTTTTTTGTTTTTTGCAAACAGAAAACTCATCCTTTTTTATAATAAAGAAGGGATGGGTTTTTTTTATTGCAAATAAGCGGGAATAGTTTAAATAACTAAACTCGAATCAGAAATTTCATTTACTATTAATAATAGTCTTTCCAATTTTTGCTTCGGAAAAACTATACATTATTTGAAAGATATTTTCTCTGAGGGAAATTACAGAATCTCCGGGTTGAACATGAACAGCAGGAAGAAAATGCATTTCCATTTTTGCAGGCCATAAATAAAAAGGTTTACTGCTGCCAGGTAAAACCTTTTTGGTATTAAATAATAATACAGGAATAATTGGTTTCCCCGTATCAATAGCAAGTTTAAAAGCCCCGTCGTGAAATGATTTTAGAGGTTCATTAGTGCGGTTGCGGGTACCTTCGGGGTAAATACACATGTGCATACCGGCTCCAAGTACTGCCTTCATTTTACCAAAACTTTCTTTCCG
This sequence comes from Terrimonas sp., assembly GCF_003075435.1. GTDB lineage: Bacteria > Bacteroidota > Bacteroidia > Chitinophagales > Chitinophagaceae > Agriterribacter. Next base: position 28,362 of record NZ_QCZJ01000002.1, read on the forward strand.
GCTTCGTTCACTTTTTCTATCAACCAATATTGAGCCGCGTTTATATATTGTTCCGAATAAAGGAACTTTTGCCAACTCTGCCTTAGCAATAGTTTTATTAGGCCCGGGAATAAATGGTGTTGTGAGTGGAACATCCATATACGAGTTATGGTTACTTACAACAATGTAGTTTTGTCCTTTAATAAAATTTTCTTTGCCTTTAATAATTAACCTGCAGCCAATCAAAAAAATAAATACCTGCATCCATAGTTTGGATATACGGCGAAAAATTTCTGTACCTCCCGGTTCTTTTATATAATTAGTGAGCCAGATAGGTATAATAGCTATCAATAAGGTGGATATGAAAACGATAGCTCCCCACGTTGCCCATATCCTGCCAAAAATGTTTTTTATCATAGCTGTTCAAAAGCCGAATGTAAGAAGGAAAAAGAATATCAGGTAAATTGAATTGCACTGTAAGGTGCGGATCAGTTATTTATCTTATTACATCCGGGAAGTGAAAAAAGTGAACTTTTACTATACTTTTGCGAAATGAAATTAGATATACTTGCTATAGCCGTACATCCTGATGATGTGGAATTAGGTTGTTCAGGCGTATTAATGACAGAAAAGCAGAATGGTAAAAAAACAGGCGTTTTGGATTTAACCCGCGGCGAATTAGGGACGCGTGGCAGTGCGGAGACCCGCGATCTTGAAGCGGCTGCGGCTGCGGAAATTATGGGGCTCGATATCAGGGAAAACCTTGGAATGGCAGATGGTTTTTTTAAGAATGATGAAGCGCACCAGCGCCTGCTGATTAAGTATATTCGCAAATATCAACCTGAAATTGTTTTATCAAATGCGCTGGATGACCGCCATCCGGATCATGGGCGGGCAGGGCATCTTATTAAAGATGCTTGTTTTTTAAGCGGGTTAAGAAAAATTGAAACAAAGAACGAAAATGGAGACCCGCAGCAGCACTGGCGCCCAAAGTATATATTTCATTATATACAGGACAGGTATTATGAGCCGGATTTTGTGTATGATATTACAGAAGTTTTTGAAAGAAAAATCCAATCCATTAGAGCATATAGCTCCCAGTTTCATTCGCAGGAATATCATAGTAACGAGCCCCAAACATATATTTCAACGCCTGAGTTTTTAAATTCTATTATTGGCCGCCAGGCGATGTTCGGCAAAATGATAGGCGTGCCTTATGCGGAAGGGTTTAAAACGGAGAAGATGATTGGAATAAACAATTTTGACTCTTTTATACAACGGGATACCTGACCTGTCGGGCTGCCTGCTTTGATGATAAGTTTCTGCCATGGTTTATTGTTGATGCCAATCTTAAAGTTTAAAGACACAAAACTTAATATATGATACAAGTAAAAGGCTATGCTGCCCAAACACCCACAAGCGATCTGGCACCCTGGAGTTTTGAAAGACGTGAGGTAAGCCCGCATGATGTGCAGTTTGATATTATGTATTGTGGGGTATGCCATAGTGATCTCCATCAGATCCGTAATGATTGGTTTGAAGGGATTTTCCCTATGGTTCCTGGTCATGAAATTGTGGGCAGAGTGAAAAAAGTCGGAAGTAATGTAAAGAAATTTAAAGTGGGTGATCTGGCTGCTGTAGGTTGCCAGGTAGACAGCTGTCGTGAATGTGAAAATTGTAAAGATGGACTGGAAAATTATTGTCTCAATGGAAACTCACAAACTTATAATGGATTGGAGCAGGACAAAAAAACACCAACTTATGGAGGATATTCCAATACAATTGTAGTGCATGAACATTTTGTACTGCATGTAAATGAAAAGCTGAACCTTCCGGCAGTTGCTCCGTTATTGTGCGCAGGAATTACTACCTGGTCTCCGCTCCGCCACTGGAAAGTAGGTAAAGGACATAAACTGGCGGTATTGGGGCTGGGTGGTTTGGGACATATGGGTGTGAAATTTGGAGTAGCATTTGGTGCTGAAGTAACCGTGCTGAGTACTTCTGCAAAAAAAGAAGCTGACGCCAAAAAATTAGGCGCTCATCATTTTGTGGTAACTACCGACAAAGAGCAGGTAAAAAAAGCAAGGGGCTCATTTGATTTTATATTGGATACTGTAAGCGCCGAACACGATCTCGTGTTTTATCTTAATATGCTAAAAACAAATGGCGTGCATATTTGTGTAGGTGCTCCATCCAAACCATATAGTCTGTCGCCTTTTCCGCTGATTGTTGGCCGCAAAAGTGTAGTAGGCTCCGGCAACGGTGGTATACCCGAAACACAGGAAATGCTCGATTTTTGTGCTGAACATAATATTGTATCTGACATTGAGATGATTGATATCAAAAATATACATAACGCATACGAGAGAATGCTGAAAGGTGATGTTCGTTACAGGTTTGTAATTGATATGGCTACGCTTTAGTAATGAATTTCAAATTTCTTTTTATGCCCTGAAACTTTGACCGTTTTAAAGGGGAGTGCCTGAATATTTTTTTGAAGCTTTCTTCAGTTAATTCTTCCCAGTTTTCTTTGGTAAAATCAAGAATTTCGGGGATGGGCGTAAACCGGGTTTCTGTAGTTGGCGAGCTGAAACGATTCCAGGGGCAAACATCCTGGCAAACATCGCAGCCAAACATCCAGTTGTCAAATTTTCCTTTCATATTGTCGGGTATCAGGGCATCTTTCAGCTCTATGGTGTAATAAGAAATGCATTTGCTGCCATCTACCACGCGGTTATCAAGTATGGCATTTGTGGGGCAGGCATCAATACATTTGGTACATGTACCACAAAAATCTTTTGCGAGGGGGTCATCATATTCCAGTTCAATATCAACTATTAATGTTGCTATAAAAAAGAAAGAGCCTGATTGTTTATTAATAAGGTTACCGTTTTTACCAATCCAACCCAAACCGCTGCGTTGAGCCCATGCTCTTTCAAGAACAGGAGCTGAATCAACAAACCCTCTTCCATGCACATCACCTATGCGTAATTTTATTTCCTCAATAAAGGATCTGAGCTTAGCTTTTATTACTTCATGATAGTCGTTACCCCAGGCATATTTTGAAATTTTGGGAACATCTCTGCCGGCGGTCGGTATATCAGCTGGGTAATAATTTAATAATAATGTAATAACTGACTTTGCACCCGGTACCAGTTTCTGAGGGTTTATCCTTAGCTCAAAATGATTTTCCATATATTGCATATTGCCATTGTAACCTTTGTTAAGCCATGTTTCCAGGCGACGGGCATCTTCATCCAATGGCAACGCTCTGGCAATACCGCAATAATCAAAGCCGGATTGCGTTGCTATCTGTTTAATAATATGTGAATTTCCGAACGTATTCAATCAAAAAAAATAAGCAAAAAAATATTATCGGTTGCAAAAAATATATCTTCGTATTCACACAACCCTAAACTATTAATCATGAAGATTAAACACCTCCTGCCCCTGATTGTGCTGTTTAGCTTTGCACAAAATTACCTTATTGCCCAGGATAAACTGAATATAAAATTCGGTAAAATAACGCCTGCTGATTTTGACCTCTCAAAACAAAAGTACGACACCGGAGCTGCTGCAGTAATAATTGCAGATATCGGCAGCTCGGAGTTTGATGGAAACAATGATGGTTGGTTTTCGCTGGATTATAAAAGGCATACCCGTATTAAAATTATAAATAAAAACGGTATGGATGCTGCTAATGTAGAGATTCCATTATATTTCTCAGGGCAGAGAGAAGAGAAGGTTCAGAATATAAAAGCGGTTACTTATACATTAGAAGGGGGCAAAGTAATAGAAACTGAGCTTGATAAAAAATCCATTTTTAAGGATAAATATGATAAGAACTATATGAAGGTGAAGTTTACGCTTCCGGGAGTAAAAGAAGGCTGCATTATTGAGTATAGTTATAACTTGGTATCTGATTTTTTGCAAAACCTGCAGCCCTGGGAGTTTCAGGGTGATTATCCGGTATTATGGAGCCAGTATGAAGTGAAAATGCCTGAGTTTTTTAATTATGTTTTTTTGTCACAGGGACATTTTCCTTTGGAACATTCAGTAGAAACTTCGCGTAGCGCTTATAATATATCAAGAAGCAATACCGCGGGAAGTACAAGCCATACCAGCTTATCAGCAAGCGTTGCATGGCATAAATGGATAGCCCGGAATGTGCCGGTGCTTAAAGAAGAGAGCTTTACATCATCTATACATAATCATATTTCCAAAGTAGAATTTCAACTTTCACAATACAGGTTTCCGGAGCAACCTGTAGAAGATATAATGGGAACCTGGAGCAAATTAGCAACTTTACTGATGAAAAATGAAGACTTTGGGGCTTCGCTTACTAAAAGCAATAACTGGCTTGATGATGAACTGAAACCAATAACACAAGGTGTTAGCGATAAGCTTGAAAAGACACGTAAAATATATGCTTATGTAAGGGATAGATTTACCTGTACCGGCAAAAGGGGAATATTGTTATCCGCTTCTCTTAAAACAACTGATAAAAATAAGAACGGTTATGTTGCCGATATAAATATTTTACTGGCTGCCATGCTCAGGCACGAAGATATAGACGCTTATCCAGTGCTGTTGAGTACAAGGGGGCATGGTTATACTAATGAAATATACCCATTGGTTAACAGGTTTAATTATGTAATCTGCGGTGTTACTATAAATGATAAAACCTACACTCTTGATGCTACAGATCCGTCACTTGGTTTTAATCGACTTGCAGATGAATGTTATAATGGACATGCAAGAGCAATCTTCCCGGATATAGCACAAGCTGTATATTTTAATCCTGATTCCTTAAATGAAAAAAAGCTGGTTACGGTTTTTATAAGAAGCAATAAGCCAGGAGAGTGGGCCGGGCATTTTACGTCAAATATGGGCTATTACGAATCATTAAATACAAGATCGAAAATAAAAGATAAGGGAGAAGAAACTTTCTTTAAAAATATCCAAACTTCATATACTGGTGAGATGGAATTAGCGGATAAAAAAATTGAAAATCTTAAAGAACTCGATCAGACAATAAAAGTGGAATATGATTTTACAATGAAGCAGGATGAAGATATTATCTATTTCAGCCCGATGATGAATGAGGGGTATAAAGAAAATTATTTTAAAGCGGCTGAGCGTTCATATCCTGTAGAGATGCCTTACGTGTTTGATGAAACCTATATTTTCAATTTTGATATACCGGCTGATTACACTGTAGAAGACCTGCCGAAATCAACCAAGGTGAATTTTGGAGAAGCGGATGGTTTTTTTGAGTACATAATAGATAAAACACCGGAAGCTATCCGGTTGCGCTCCCGCCTGAAACTCAATCGTTCCTATTATGAACCTGAAGAGTATAATGATCTCCGTGAGTTTTTTAGTTATGTGGTAAAAAAGCATGCTGAACCTATTGTATTAAAAAAGAAAAAGTAATCAATGTTTACCAGAAAGTTTTTTATTCAGTTTATAGCAATTACAGTTACTGCTCTCAATTGTTTTGCCGGTGACGGGGATTATTCCGTAAGTAAAATACCGGAAGAGCTTATGAAGGATGCGAATGTTGTAATGAGGATGGATGAAACACGTTTTGAAGTAATTAATATTGGCAAAAGCATTATTAAAAGAAAATATGCTATTACTGTATTGAATGAAAATGGCGATGATTATGCTTATTTGTATTTATGGTACGATAAACTCCGCTCTGTTAATAGTATGGATGGTATATTATATGATGCAACCGGAAAAAAAATAAAGAGTTTAAAAAAAAGTGACGTAAAAGATTTAAGCGCCACAGATGAAGGAACACTTGCTGATGATAATCGCTATAAATGGTTTTCTTTCTTTCATAAGATTTATCCTTATACTGTTGAGTATGAATATGAGTTGCAAATGAAGGGGACATACAATTACCCACGCTGGCAGCCATTAAACAAAGAAAAATACGCGATAGAGCAGAGTGCACTTACGATTGTAATTCCCCAGGATATAACCTTTCGCTATAAGACGTTCAACTATAAGGGTCAACCGGTAAGCGGCACAGATAAATCCGGTAAAACCCTAAGGTGGGAGGTAAAGGCTTTACCGCCGGTAGAATTGGAATATGCCAGCCCATCATGGGATTATATTGTTCCAACAGTATATACAGCCCCTGATAATTTTAAACTGGATGATTATGAAGGCAACATGTCTACATGGGAAGAATTTGGAAAATTTGCAGCCCTCTTAAACAAAGGGAGAGATAAATTACCTGATGACATAAAACAAAAAGTGCACGCACTGGCTGATGGTTTAAAAAATGACAGAGAAAAAGTGAGGGTTTTATATGAATATATGCAGCAAAATACCCGCTATATAAGTATTCAGTTAGGTATTGGTGGCTTACAGCCTTTTGATGCATCTTTTGTTGCCACGAAAAAATATGGAGATTGCAAGGCGTTGTCTAATTACATGTATTCTTTATTAAAAGAAGCCGGTATAAAATCGCATTACACATTGGTAAGGGCAGGACAGGGCGCTAATTATATGTTGAAAGATTTTCCTTATGACCCCTTTAATCACATCATACTTTGTGTGCCACTGCAAAAAGATACTGTTTGGCTGGAATGCACCAGCCAGATTGAACCGGCAGGCTACCTTGGTAATTTTACCGATGACCGCTATGTATTACTGGTAGATGAAACAGGCGGTAAACTGGTTAAAACACCTAAATATACCAAACAGCAAAACCTCCAGATAAGAAGTATACAGGGGAAAATAGGAGAAGACGGATTGCTTACCATTAATGTTAACTCTTCGTACGGCGCCTTGCAGCAAGACAGAAGACATGGTGTTTTTAATTCGCTGTCACGTGATAAACAAATGGAGTATTTAAAAGAGCAGATTGATCTGCCCCATTACGATGTAGTGAATTTCAATTTCTCAGAAGATAAAGCTGCAATACCTACACTAAAAGAACATCTTGAAATTAAAGCATTGAATTATGCTTCGCAAACAGGAAAAAGATTATTTGTGACACCTAACATTATCAGCCGTACTTATTCCAGGTTAAAGCCAATTGAAAACAGGAAATATCCTGTTTCATTAGGCATGGATTTTATTGACATTGATACAACAGTGTTGGAAATGCCCGGCGGTTATATAGTAGAAGCACTTCCACAAGCCTTGAAGCTGGAAAGTAAATTCGGGAAATTTGAATGTTCCACCGAATTAAAAGAAAATAAACTGGTGTATCACCGGTATATTGAAAGAACAGGTGGCGAATATCCTGCCTCCGATTATAATGAGCTCGTAAAATTTTACGACCAGATATATAAAGCCGACCGCAGCAGGGTAGTACTGGTTAAAAAAGAATAACCAGTGACACCCTTTCTGCGTTCAGATTAAAACTTTACATTGAGCCCAAAGACAAAATTGGTGCCTGCTATCGGGAAATAGAAATTTTCATTTACCATTTTCCCTTCATAAATATACCCGTAGGTATAGCCATTGGGTTCATACTTTTTGTTGAAGATATTGTTGACCTGCGCCAGCAGGTTTATTTCTTTGAATAAAAATTTGGATATAGCGTACGTTAATCGTACATCCTGCACATAAAACGTGTTTAATTTTTTTTCATCGCTTGAAGTATTGTCAAGATATTGCTTACCCACATATTTGCTTAACAAGCTGAATTCAACATTTTTTGCAGGAATAAAATTCAACATTCCAGCCCCGACAATTGATGGTGAAAAAGAGATGTCAGTTTCTTTATAAGTTTCAGCTTTTTGCCCGCCGTTATCATAATCATCATAAAAGGCCGTATAGTCTTTTATTTTGTTTTTGCTGAAGGCAATATTGGCAGATGCATTGAGCCATTGCAGCGGTTGCCATTTAGCCTGCAGCTCAATACCTGCCCTGTAGCTGTTGGGAACATTGGTTCTGGTATAAGCGCCCACATCATTTATTTTCCCTGTTTGTACCAGTTGATTTTTATACTGCATATAATAGAAGTTGGCGCCCCAGCTAAAGCTGTAGCTTCTTTGTTCAATGCCAAGTTCAATATCCTGTAGTCTTTCCGGCTTGGGTTGTTGAGATGCGCCGGCTTCAAAATCATCCCTGTTAGGCTCTTTGGAAGCAATAGCATAAGAAGCAAATGCAGTCCAGTTATTATTGGTGTACGAAAGTCCGGCCTTAGGATTAATGAAATGATAGTTGTTGTTAATAAGCAAGTCTGGATTATCCCTGAAGCCATTTAACGTATAGCGGATATTCCTGTATTGAATATCTCCGAATATATCAAAATGCTCAGCAACACGTTGCTGCAATTTTGTATAAATATTAAAGTCTGTTTTCTTAGCGTTCAGGTTATACCATTCATAATTGTTGGGTACATCTGTTTGCGACCAAATGATCTTTCCATAATGTCCGCCATCATACCTGTTCCATCCGCCGCCGGTAAGCCATTGGGTTCCTTTATTTTTGTATTGCAGCGAGAAAATTCCGCCGTAATAATAATTGTCTAACCACAATTGCCTTATGAGGTCTGTTTCCGTGATTACCGAATCACCGATAATAATATCCTGCAGACCATATTTGGCTAACGATTCGCCTCCCTTATATTGTTCATAATATCCTTTTCCGCGGGAAAGAAATCCTGCAATATTAAAGCTCCAGTTATCATTGATGCCCTGGTTTAAAAATAACTGGTAATGTGTTTGCACATAGTTATCTGTTTCGTTGTCGTATGGCTCGCCGGGCTTATCAGTTCCGGCGGAATTATAGGTGCGGTTGATTTTCAACATACTTTCCGGTACGCCATTCCATGCCTGGTAAGTTTTTTCTTTGCCGGAAAAAACATTAAAACGCAGGGATGTTCTGTTGTTAATATATGCTGTAGAAACATAGAATGATTTCAGGTTGCTGCCGGCGCGGTCGATATAACCGTCACTGCTGAGTGAAGAAAGTCTTGCATCAATAGTAAAATGCCCGTTGATTAAACCTGTGCCTGCTTTCAGCGTATGCTTCCAGGTATTGAATGAGCCGAATGTGTTATTGCTTTCCGCATAAGCCTCTTCAATAAATTCGTTGGTGGTCATGTTGATGGTAGCACCAAACGCGCCGGCACCGTTGCTACTGGTACCAACGCCACGCTGTACCTGTATACTATTGACAGATGAAACAAAATCAGGCAGGTCAACAAAAAAGCTACCCTGCGATTCCGCATCATTATAGGGTATGCCATTCAGCGTAACATTTATCCTGGTAGCGTCGCTTCCCCTTATGCGCAAGCCTGTGTACCCCACACCGTTACCAGCATCGGAATTTACAACTACTGAGGGTAATTGATTGAGCACAAAAGGCAGATCCTGCCCGGTGTTTACTTTTTCAATTTCTTTTTTGGAGAGATTGCTTTTAGCGAAAGGCGCTCTTTCCCCTGCTCTTACAGCCCTGATCTCCACAGGTTGAAGCATCAGCGGAATACGCTCAAGTGCAATATTCAGTTCAGCGCCTGTTTGAACGGATTGGGTAACCGTACGATAACCAACACCTGACACGGTAACAGTGTATGTGCCCTGCCGTAAGCCGGTGATGCTGAAATTACCATAGCCATCGGAAACAGTGGCAAGATTGACTGAAATACTTACCGTAGCATTCGGAACAGGAAGATTACTTTCTTTTTCTGTAACCTTACCTTTAATAGTGGTTTGGGCCAATAACCCAATGTGCATGGCAATAGCCATGATAATCATTAAGGAACTTTTCATTCTGTTTTTGTTGTCGGCACGACAATGTGCAATTCACTGCACTCACTTATTATCTTGCCGGATTTACAAAAACAGGAAAGGAGAGATGTGAGGACTCGTCCTTCCCTGCGCAGGCATTACCCTGATCAGGTTCTACGGGTTTGATCTCAGCCCCCCGATATTAAATCGGGGAACACCCCGGGAATCACTGAGGTTAAATATGTTTTAACCGCGTTTGCTGGCGCAAAGGTAAAGGACTTTTCAAATATTTTCCAAATAGCGTAACTTTTAACTGCGTAGAACGTATTACAATTATTATTACTTAAATTTCAATATAAAAGAATGAAGCAATTACTACTATTTGCTGTATCCGCAGTTTTTGCATTAAGCGTTATGGCGCAGGATGATAAGGTGTTTGTTAAAGATGCCAATGCACGGCAGCGTACTATATCCGGCTCATTTTCGGGAATAACAGTTTCCGGGGCTATTGACCTGTATCTTTCTCAAAGTGATGAAGAAGTAGTAGTGGTGAGTGCTGCTGCGCCGGAATTCAGGGACAGGATTGTAACCGAAGTAAAAAATGGGGTGCTGGAAATTTCCTACAATGATAGGGGGATGAAGTGGACCCGCGACAGGAAGTTAAAAGCCTATGTTTCTTTTAAAACATTAAATAAGCTTGAGGCTTCCGGCGCATCTGATATATATGCTAACGGTGTAATTAAATCTTCCTCTTTAAAGATCACCCTCAGTGGTTCAAGTGATTTTAAAGGCGCTGTTGACCTGCAGGAATTATCACTCAACCAAAGCGGAAGTTCAGATTCACAGATCAGCGGCAGAGCTGATCGGGTAAATATTTCTGTAAGCGGGGCAAGTGATGTTAAGGGCTACGATCTTATTACTGAATATTGCGAGGCAAATGCTTCCGGTGCTTCAGATATACAGCTTACCGTTAATAAACAGATCAACGCGGTTGCCAGCGGCTCAAGCGATATTGTTTATAAGGGTAGTGCAACGGTATCAAATGTAAAAAGCAGCGGAGCAAGCTCGGTGAAGAGGAGTGGGAGATAGGGGAAACTCATAAAAAGAATAAGCCACGACAAAATCGTGGCTTATTCTTTTAGTTTCAACTTCTTTAATTTACTCTATTCATTATTGAGAACTTACCTGTATTACCAGGTTTTATATACGGATTATCAGTGTCCTGCCATGTTCCATCGGTCATCTTTCCTGAATCATCAAAAGTTAATATTCCTGATTGTTTTATGGGTAGTGGCTCAACATTAATAGTTGTTATATTAAATGAAAATTTATCTCCTGTTAATGTCCATGTGCCCTCACTATAATAAGAAATGCCATCACTTCCTTTTGATTCTGTTAAAAGAGTACCTCCGGGTTTAACAGAAAAACTATAGAATAAGGGTTGTTGATCAGGATAGCGATCTACAGTGTAGGTGCCAATCCATAAACCTTCTACCGGATATTTAATTGGTGGGTCTTTTTTGCAGGAGACAAAACTTAAAGTTAAACAAACAATCAGCAGAGTAAAAGCGAGCTTTAATTTCATAGATGTTAATTCAGTGGTAAATTGTATTCAGCAAACATAATCAAATAATCTTATTAATGCTTTCCCAAAGCAAGTCTGCCGTTTTATTCCAGGAAAAGAAGCCTTTTCGTACAGCTCCTTTAGCTATTAGTTCTTTTCTAAGTTGTTTATTTTCAGATACTTTTGCCATTGCGCTGGCAACCTCTAACAGGTTATAAGGATCAACAATTAAAGCGGCATCACCGCATATTTCAGGAACAGATGTTACATTAGATGCGATAACAGGCACGTTGCATTGCATTGCTTCTATAGGTGGAAGCCCAAAACCTTCAAACAAGGGAATAAATACCAGGGAAATAGCGGAAGCAAGGATTTTTTTTACGTTTTCATCGCCTTGCCTGCCGGTAAAAATGATATCTTTTGAATGAGAAAGTTTTGCTTTGAATTCCATCAATTCTCCTTCCTTATACATTCCTTTTCCTACAATCAATAATTTATGATCATTGCTCGAATTCGTCTTATAAATTTCAAAGGCTTCCATTAAACGTAGTATGTTTTTTCTTGGGCTTAATGTTCCAATGAAAACAAAGTATTCACAGCCTTCACTGAATTGTAACCTGGTTTTTTGTGCATCATCGTTGGTAACCGGTTGATAAAAGCTATTAATACCGCTATATACTATGTCTATTTTACTTTCAGGAATACCATAGGTTTTTATAATGTCATTTTTACTATATGCAGATACAGTGGCTAACCGGGCAGCTTTCTTTGCATACTTAGGAAAAAAGTAATTGTAGTATTTGCGGTTGCTGAATTTTAATGCCTCCGGCATATGCACAAAATTGATATCATGTATTACACCATACTGTTTTCCATTCCAGCCAAGGCAAAGACTTCCATCTGGAGAAAGGAAAAGATCAGGATTAATTTTCTGCAACATCCGTTTTACACTCCATTCAAACCACATAACATTAAGTAATGCATGTTTGGTTGGAGGAAAGAGATTATGTGGTATAATATTTTCACCAAATAAAAACGACGAATCAATGCCTGAATCAAAGAAGAAATAGAATTCAATATCTGGGTTGTCCGTAGTAATTTTTTGCAGGGTATTATAGGTAAACCAGCCAATGCCATCCATTTTACCTTTTCTCAGCAAACGGGTATTAACAGCTATTTTCATGAGTTCAATTTAGGGATAAAAACTTTTTTTGTAAATCTTTTTAAAGGATAGATAGCAATGTTGCAGAAAGAGATTATTGTCAATTAATTTTGACAACCGAATGCTGAATTGGTCAAGGGGCTGGAAATGATTTCCCGGAGAAAGTATATCGGCTTTTTGCTTACAATTCAAAATAAATGAAGCTACTGTTTTACCATCTCTTTGGTTAACAGGAGTTTTTAGCAGACGATGTGTTAAAGAAGTGCAGTAAAACTGAATATATCCCGGCACATGTTCTCTGATGATTTCTTTTAAATGTTCATTCTTTTTTTCAAGTATAGAGAGGAAATCTAAAAACATGTAAAAGGCATCAATATATTTTGAAGCACCGGATAGTTTTGATGTACTCTGATTAAGTCTGTAAGAGAAACATTCCTTTTCAGAAACTGCCATAAACGAAAGGCCTGTCAGTTGAATCCATAATGCATGATCCGCAAATAATAAATTCGGGTATGGAGGTATACCGGATAATTGATCATAATCTGCGGCTCTCATCATATAGCCAGTACCTGTACTGTCAAGTTTGTCTTCAAGGATAGCCTCTAAATATGCAGGTTGTATATATTTTTTAAGCATTCTTCGACATAGCTTTACCAAAGCACCCTCTGCATTGATAAATTTGAAATGTGTTTGGTAGAGGCTGGCATTTGGATAAAATTCAATCAGATTGCTCATTTCTTCCAAATAATCTGCATGTAGCAAATCATCATGTCCGATAAGTGTTATAAACTCATTTTTAGGAATATCTTTTATTCTTGACCAGTTTTCTTCAATTGTTAAAGGCCGGGTAGAAGGGAAAATTTTTATTTTTTCATTATCCAATGATTGTAGCCATTCGCTTGTTCCGTCTATGCTGCAATTATCAAGAATGAGTAAATCGAAATTTTGATTTGTCTGTGAAAGAATACTTTGAATACATCTCTTTACTAGTTCTCCTCCGTTTCTTACAGGAAGTATAATGCTAAATTTTTTTAACAAGCTCACTTTTTATGTATTACTATAATTTTGTAAAACTACAAAAGCATATATTGACTGGTTAAAGTACCAAACGTAGTTCACAAATCACCAAAGCAAATTATATTTTTCTCTTTTTTAACTTTAACAAATATTCAAAAGTATTTGGAAGATATGCGCTTATGTAGTATTTAAATCTCCATTTTGAAATATATTTAATTTGAAATATTTTTTTCAAAATTTTTTTAAGTTCATCTTGCGGTAATTGATTTGTGGATAAATGTTTTTTTATTGAAACTCCATACCCAACCATCCATCTGGCAATATATTTTTCTATTTCTGGCTTTAACACTTCCCAATCTTTCCTGAAATTCATTCTATCTTCAATCCACGAATGAAAGCCATTTGCCGTTTTATAATATCCTTCATATTTATCGTTCTGTGTGTACCCGAAGTTGTTGCCATGTACAACCTGTGCTCCAAGAGAGGTATTTATAACAACAGCTCCGGAATGAGAACAAATAAGTAATGTATAGGCAAGGTCACTCATAAATGGAGTTCCAAAATCAGGTATTCCACCTATATCAATAAGGATATCTTTTTTTACTACACCTACAGACCACAACATATAGTTATTAACTGAATTGTGCAGAAATGCTAAAGGAAAATCTTCTTTAGAAAAAATTCTGACATAACCTATAGGATAATCGTTTGATAAGCACGAATTAGTTCCAACCTTTCCCCGGCAGGAGAATGCCATTTCAGGCGTATAATATACTACATCACAACCGCCGTGATATACTCCATATCCTGGATATCTAAGAAATAGATCATGTAATGTTTCTAACATTTCGGGATATACCGGATCATCATCAGTAATCATTACTATGTATTCGGCCGATGCTCTTTCAATACTCTTGTTGAAGCTTTTAACCATACCGAGGTTAGTGCCATTATGAAAGTATTTAAACCTTGAATCATTGAAAGAGTTTACAACTTCCTGCGCACTTGCATCAGGATCATTGTCTGATATTACTACTTCAAAAGCTTTGAAAGTTTGTTCTTGTAGTGTCAATATAGCTTTTCTTAAAAATTCAGGGCGCTTATATGTACTCATACAAAAGCTTACCCAAGGTGTATTTGTGATATCGGGCATTTCATTCTTATTTTATTCTTTTCAAATATCCTTTAGGTGCTACGCTGATCAGTAATTTATTGTCAATTGACTTATCAATTATGAACTGATCATTGTCTTTTATAAATTCATCAACTGCTGTCATTGGATTGTTGCCAATTCCCCATGGTCTTTTTTGGGAAAAATAGCCCTCAGGTAAATTCTCAACAATAGTGTCAAATGCAATAATATATGACCCTAAACTTACAAAAGGTGAATACATTTTCAATTCCTCTAATACATGATCATGCGTATGGTTTGAGTCCAGGCAAACAATGATTTTTTCTTTTCCTGTGGCATATGCTATTACTTGCTGCAATGTATCGTTACTGATGGCGGATCCTTCAATCATTGTAATCCGCTTAAACATCGGGTGCTTTTCAATTTCAGCTTTATTGTGCTTTCTGATATCTATATCAATGCCAAGCACTTCTCCTTTCCCGATCAATTCCAATAGAGAAGCATAATATATTAAAGAACCTCCATGCGCTATACCTGTTTCAATAATCAAATCAGGTTTAATATCCCAAATAATTTCCTGCATGGCTATCATATCCTGCGGATATTGAATGATCGGTCTTCCCATCCATGAAAAATTATAGGAATATTGTGATCTGTTTGATTCTGTATTAAATGATCGGGCTGCTTCCTGTAAAGCTGTGTTTTCTCCATTCTTTTCTATGCGTTCAATACGCTCTTGTATAAATTCCTGAACAGGATTACTCATGAATTATTGTTTTTAATTTGCCATTATCTCCCCAAAAATGCATGGGCTCATAATCTGGATAGGGATAATAGCCGAGGTTTAATTTTATAGTTTTATGTTTTTGCTTTAGATAATTTAATACCAGGTGTTTAATGGTTACCGGAACGCCGCTGCAACAATTGATTATTCCTGTTACATTTGTCTGCGCTGCAATATTTACAATATATTTTGCTACTGTTTCTACAGGCAAAAAATCTCTTGTTTGCTCGCCTCCGCTCATATTAAAAACTTCTTCTTTCCGGTCAATTGCCTGTTGCAGTTGCGAAAGTAAGGATTTTGGATTTTGCCCCTTCCCAAACATATAAAACAGTCTTATCCATTTATAGTTAAAGTGATATTTCCCCTGGAGGGTCTCTATAAAAACCCTAAGGTCATTCTTGGCCAGTGCATAGGGATTTGAGGGATACACCACCCTATCTTCTTTTAACTTTCCTTCCTGCATACCATATTCAAAGCAGGTGCCTGTAATATTTATATTTTGTAACCCGTTGGCTATAATGTTTTCAAGAAAAGCTTTATGCCTGGGTAGATTTCTCCCGATATGAAAACTATCCTTATAATTAGGCAGTCCTTCCCAACTCAGGTGAATCATGATATCAGGCTTATCAAAATATTCAAAATAGTTTTGAACATCTGACAGGTATGCTAAATCTAGCGGACGATAATCAACCTGGGAAAACCATATTTTTTGCCTGGCATTGGTTTCATTGGCGGAACTTGCAATAATATGGTAATCGCGTTGCAGCAATTCCTGCACTACATAATCTCCAATAAATCCGGTTGCGCCTGTTACCAATACCTTTTGCATGTATTATTTTATAATTTGCAGATGAGGTATAGGTATTACAAATTGCCCGCCCCATTGCGAGATGTATGCAAGCTGTTTAATAACCTCGTCTTTTAAATTCCATGGGAGAATAATCACATAATCCGGCTTATTTTTTTTCAGATAATCTTCATTTACTACAGGTATATGACTTGCAGGTAACCATTTATTTTGCTTATATGGATTGGCGTCTGCTATATAATCTATCATGTCGTTTTTAATGCCGCAATAATTTAACAGCGTATTGCCTTTTGCCGCTGCACCATAAGCAGCAACTTTTTTGCCGTCTTTTTTACAATTAAGTAAAAAGGTGGTAAGGTCAATTTTAACCTTCATGGCTTTTGCCTGAAAGCCATTATAGTAGTTAAGATTATCTAATCCTTTATCTGCTTCTTTCTTTAATAATGCAGATACATTATGGGTAATTTGCTTTGTGATGTCTTCTTGGTGTTTCGCATAAATGCGCAGGGATCCTCCGTGTGTAGGAATTTCTTCCACATCAAACAACTCCAAACCCTGCGAGGCGAAGATTTTCTGTACTGTGGTAAAGGATAAATAGGAAAAATGTTCATGATAAATGGTATCGAACTGGTTATTGTCAACCAATTGCATCAGGTGGGGAAATTCCATTGTAATTACGCCCTGTGATGCAAGAACTATTTTCATTCCTCCCACAAAATCAATTATATCGGGTACATGTGCCAATACGTTGTTACCGAGGAGTAAATCAGCGAATATTTTTTTTTCGGCAAGTGCTTTTGCAAGCCTTACACCAAAGAAATCAACAACAGTTTCTATTCCCTTTTTTACTGCTACTTCCGCTGTATTTGCAGTAGGTTCAATACCTAATACAGGAATATTTTTTTCATGAAAATATTGTAATAAGTAACCATCGTTGGAAGCTATTTCTATGACTTTGGAACCAGTGTTTAAACCGAACCTCTCTGTCATTTTTTCGGTATAGACTTTTGCATGATTTAGCCAACTGGTTGAGTAAGATGAAAAATATACATAATCGCTGTTAAAGATGGCATCAGATTTTTTGTATTCATCCACCTGCACTAAAAAACAATTGTGACAGGTATATACTTTAAGCGGGTAGAAGGTTTCCGGCTCATTCAATTGCTCTTTGGTTAAGAAAGAGTTAGAGGCAGGAGAATTTATGAGATCAATAAAAACATGTTCAAGCTCCGTTTTGCAAAACCTGCATTGCATAATTTATATTCCTTTAAAATTGTTATCAATATATGGATAAGCGGCATCTCTGTCTGAAAGGATACTTACCGGTAATGGCCAGTGTATGTTAATACCGGCATCATCATACTTTATCCCACCCTCTGCGCCGGGAGTATAGTATTCAGAATGATGGTATAATAGTTCCGCATTATCAGTTAATGACTGAAAGCCATGTGCAAACCCTTCAGGAATGTAGATCATCTTTTTGGTTTCTGCAGACAATTCAACTCCAAACCATTGCAAAAATGTAGCAGAATCTTTTCTTATATCTACAATTACATCAAATACGGCGCCTGCAATGCACCTGATCATTTTAATTTCCCTGTAGGGTGCAACCTGGTAGTGCATACCCCTTATAGTTCCCCTGGACGCAGTAAACGAATGGTTCATCTGCACCCATTCCTTATCATGATTTATTTTGCTGAATTCTTTTTTACAAAAATATCTTGCAAACCAGCCCCGGTTATCTGTAAACTGTTCCGGCTCTATAATATAACTGCCTTTTAATGGAGTGGGGGAGAAGATCATAAAGCAAGATATGTATTGATTTGCTGTAGTGTGAATTCCTTTTTCTCCTTATCAGGTTGCTTGTACCAGTCAATTGCCCAATTAATGGATGATGCTGCATCCAGCTTTGGTATCCATTTTAACTCCTGTTGCGCTTTGGTTATATCTAATTGTAATAAACCTGCCTCATGCGGTTGACCAGGGTTTGAAGCATCTGTCCAGTTACCACTGCCCCAACTTTCAATGGCTTTTTTAACAAGATCTTTTACTGCCAGGTGATCACCTGGCAAAGGTCCAAAATTAAAAGCTGTTGAATATTTTTCATGATGTTGGTTAAGTAATCCGCCCAATAAAAGATAACCGGTTAAAGGTTCCAGTACATGTTGCCATGGGCGCACAGATGATGGATTGCGCACTATAATATTTTGTTTTGCTTGCAGCGAACGGATAATATCCGGGATAATTCTGTCTGTACTCCAATCTCCGCCACCAATTACATTACCTGCCCTTGCACTCGCAAGGGCCTTTTGGTGTTTATCAAATTGAGTGATATTAAAAAAGCTATTCCTGAATGAACTTACTACAAGCTCGGTACAGGCTTTACTGGCACTATAAGGATCATAGCCCCCCAAGGCATCATCTTCCTTATAAAGAATATGTTGTTCTTTATTTTCATATACTTTATCAGTTGTTATAACAACAATAGTACATTTATTGGATAATGCGCTGATGCTTTCAAGCAGGTTTGCTGTACCGGCAACGTTCACTTCAAACGTTTCAGCAGGAATATTGTAAGAACGGCGAACCAGCGGTTGTGCTGCCAGGTGAAAAACATAATCAGGCTGAAATATAGCTATTTCCTTTTTCAGGTGATTCATATCTCTTATATCTGCAATAACGCTTTCTGAAAGGGAACCGGCATTGATGATGCTGAATAATGAAGGTTCATATTCAGGTTGCAGCGCATATCCTTTAACAGTGGCGCCCAGCTCTTTTAAAAGCAACAATAGCCAGCTTCCTTTGAAACCTGTATGCCCTGTTACAAATACTTTTTTGTTATTGTAAAAATGTGCAAGCGATTGTTTACTTACCATTTTTTCCATTTTGCATTATTGTTTTGCCACATGGCTTCCAGCTCCAGCTTATCACGCATGGCATCCATACATTTCCAGAATCCCTCGTGCTTAAAAGCAACCAGTTCATTGTTTTTTGTAAGATTTTCCAATGGCTCGTCTTCCCACATCATTTCATTCATATTTCCCTGAAGGTATTTGAAAACTTCAGGCTTTAGTACAAAAAAACCGGCATTTATCCATTTGCTTTCATCTTTTGCTTTTTCACGAAATGATGCAACTGCATTATCCGGGCTAATGTCCATCCCTCCAAAGCGTGCCTCTAATTGCACAGCTGTAACGGTAGCTATTTTATCATGTGATTTATGAAATTTTAAAAGGTCAGCAATATTTATATCAGCTACTCCATCGCCATAAGTAAGCATAAAATCTTCGTTGCCGATATATTGCTGCACTTGTTTTAAACGTCCTGCAGTTTTGGTGGTGCTGCCGGTTTCTATCAAAGTAACTTTAAATGCTTCCGAGTGCGTTCCTAAAACCTCCATCCTGTTGTTGGCTATATCAATAGTAATATCAGAATTATGAAGAAAATAATTCACAAAATATTCTTTGATGACATAGCCTTTATAACCAAGACAAATAATAAAGTCGTTGAATCCGTAATGACTGTATATTTTCATAATATGCCACAGAATAGGCTTACCGCCGATTTCAACCATTGGTTTTGGCCTGGTATCTGTTTCTTCGGCTATTCTTGTTCCAAGCCCTCCGGCAAATATTACAACTTTCATGAGCGTATAAAATTGAGCAAAACTAAATGATTTAGAGGAACAATAACATCTTTATAAATGCTAGGGGAATTGAAAATTTAAAGAGATTAACTGTTCGATAAATGAAAAAACCCCGATGGAATATCACCGGGGCCTTATTACAAGAAATTCTGTTAACTATTAATTTGAATAGACTATAACTAATTTCGGATGTTTAGATGCGTCAGAATATTGGCTTGTCGCAAATATTCTTGAATTATAATATACTTCGTTCTGTAACCTTAGAAAGAAACCATAGTTGGTATTAGATCCGGTCATATCTTTTACCAGTTGTGTAACATCTACATCAAGCAAATCAAGAAACGCCTGATCGGTAGAAGGAATCACAACCTGATTATTAGTAGTAGAAGAAGGTTGATTATTGAATGTAAGCGTTTGAGGATCCCACGCGCCAGTTACCTTCTGAATAAGCATAGTGTTATTTGAACCATAATTTGCTCTCACTTCTTCATATTGATGACCATTAATGGGTGCTGGATGAGAGTACAAAGATAATTTTGCCGATTTAATGGTAGCACCTGAAGGTATGCTGCTGAAATTAAACTTAAGTATTCCGCGAATTGCTATAGGACTGCCGCCTTTTGTCCATGCTGCGGCTCCTATTTCTTTGGTATCAGCGCCGGTTTCGTTTATACTTGAATTACCGAAAATAATCGCTTCATCGGGATTGTCGGCAGGTTGCAGCGATAATGTAATATACTCAGGGCCTTTTACAATCACAGACACCGTATCAACTCCAGTAGCGCCATCATTATCAACCACCATTAATTGAAAAAGGTAGGACCCTGTAATTAATCCCTTTACTTCTGTAACTGGTGCACCTTCATTAACTATTTCTGAAGCACCTGGTCCGGAAACCTGGCTCCACATATAGGCTACTACATTGCCGTCGGCATCAGCACCGGTACCTGTTAATGTGGCCGTAGCAGTCCCTACTCCCTCCTGTATTTGTACTGTCTGGCTTTCACCGGCTTCTGCAACAGGTACTTTGTTATTAATGATTTCTTCTTTCTGACAACTTGTGAGAAATAAAAAACTTGCTAAGGCAAGTAATAAATAGGGTCTTAAGGTCATTTTCAGGTGTTTAAAAAGTTTAATATTAAACGAAGATAATATTTATTATAAATAATTCGCAATTGATTAACGAAATCTTGCCACAGCTTGTTGTACAATATTTTTCCATGAAAAATAATTAAAAAAATATATATGTATAATATTTTTTATTAACAGATTAGATAAAATATTTTGGCTAAATGTAAAGGCATCATCACGCTTACTTATTCTCAAGTTTTTTCCAGCTATATCTCCCGGTATTCCCCATGCGCCTTCCTCAAAAGATATAACCGTGCAATTTGCCGCCAGTGCCTCAACCACTTTTGTTTTTATACCGCCACCTTCCGAAATTGGGTTCAGGAAGATATCGGCTGCTGTAAAATATTCATCAATATTATCCACAAAGCCGGCGTAGGTAATATTAAGATTGGAATATGCTTTAAGATTATCGTATTCGCCCGGTAATCCGCTACCACAAATCAGTATGGAATATGGCAGGCCGGATTTCAGTAATAATGGATTTAATGCTGATAATATAAAATCCAATCCCTTCTGGTTCGGTGGATATTTTAAGGCGGCGCTATATAACAATAATGGCTTTCCTGCATCGAGCTGATGCCTTGCACTGATGATCTTTTTGGCAGCAGATTTTTCTTCTTTTGAAGGAGCAACCACTCTTTCTGTACCATAAGTAATAACTGCGCATTTATCTTTCTGCAATCCAAAATGGGCGATGGCATAGGATTCGTCTTCTGGCGTAATAAAAAAGCTTATATCCGCCGTGCGGTGAACCATCTTTTCATATTGCCATAATATCCGCCACCACCATTTGCCGATGCTTTTAAATCTTAACCCTTCAATATTATGTGAGTGAATAACAAGCTTAATACCTGTGAGCTTTTTCAGCAACCAGCCAAGCCAACCATAATATGGATGTTCAATTAATACATGGGTTATGCTTCTTTCCCGGATTATTTTTTTTAAAGAAAAAAAATAGAACAGATTGATATACCGGAGGGGGTTACTGGAAAAAATTGTCAACAAATCATAATTGCCATCATCGTTGGTTTTCGTTGTGCCTTTTACCGTTGCGCAGGTAAAGGATACCTGTGCCGAAAAATATTTATAGAATAAGGCAATGTTTTTTTGTCCGCCATTAATGGCGGGAAGAAAGCGATAAGGCGCGATAGCCAATACCTGTATCTGCTTATCATGACCTGTCATCAGGCAGTTGCAGTTTTTCTTTGTTTCCACAGTGCAAAAGCGGCACCTGCCAAAGCAAGGTAAAACAGCATATTTCCAAAATAAATCAGCTTTTGCCCGGTATAATAGGATGCAGGTTCAAATTTGAAAACAATTTCATGCTTTCCTGCCGGTACCGGCATGCCTCTTAAAACATAATTCACTTTAGCATAATTGACTTTCTTACCATCAAGATAGGCATTCCATCCTGCGGGATAATATATTTCGCTGAATACCGCGAACTGGGGCGAATTACTTGTGGAACTGTATTTTATCTCATCATTATCATAATCTTCCAGTTTAATAGTTGCCGTTGAATCATAAACAGGATCATTGCCGGCAATATTTTTCAGACTGTTATCAATAATAACAGTGTCTTTCGGTCCAAATTTGTCAAGCGCTGTAATTTCTTCTACCGGGCCGTTTACATATTTAATATGTTTTACAAACCATGCTGCACCCAGCGCACTGTCATTTTTATATACGCCGTATTGTCCTTGTTGTTCTTGCGGCGGGATGATCAAATATCTTGTATCCAGCATATTCAGTACATCCATGTTCATAGGATTCCTGGCAAGTTGGGTTTCAATCAAATCCTGGTATATGCGCAGTTTTGCCGGGTGATAACCACCAATGGAACGATGGAAATATGATGTAATGGCATCATTAAACCTGTCCTGTGAAAGATTGTACACCCTGTAATGAGCATCCTTATCCTGTAAAATTTGTGTGTTGGCAGCCGTTGGATTAAAGCTTTGAGATTGATAGCTATCCTCATCAAGATAATTGTCGGCGTTTAAATAACGGTTGCTGATCACCAAAAGATCAATTGTATTAATAACAGTGAATATGATGATGACCGGCAAAGGTTTTAATGCATTTTTGATATACAGGAATAATAATCCCACTACCAATCCTGCAAAAAAAAGAGCCCTGAAAATGCTTGAAAGGAACATGCTTTTACGTTCCGCTTTTAAAGCGTTTATAATAACGGTGCCTATTTCGTTAGAGCCATTTTGAGGATTAGAATAAGCCGCTAATATCTGTGTATCAACAGCAGTTCTGAAATCATTAAAAAAATAAATGAGCAAGGTTATCACAAAAAGCCCGCCCAGTGCATAGTAAATCTTTTTAAGTGATGCCTGCAGTTCTTCTTTTCCTTTTGCAGTGAAGAAGATTTCCTGCAAGCCCATTACAGCCAGCACCGGCAGCAGAAACTGCGGTATAATCAGCGCGGTATTGGGGGATCTGAATTTATTATACAGCGGAAAATAATCAAGCAAAAAAGCATTAAATCCTGAAAAATTTCTGCCCCATGCCATAAAGATAAACAATACGATAGCAGCGGCTATCCACCATTTGATGGGATTCTTTATCACTACCATTGCTATAATAGCGAGAAAACAAATGATAGCACCATAATATAATGTTCCTCCTGTTGCTTCCTGCATTCCGCCCCAATACCTGGGTAAAGATGCCGCCAGTTGGTTGGCCTGGTTTTCAGGGATGTTTCTTGCTACCAGCTCGCTTACCAGCTTTGAATCCTCATCGAAATGCATGAATGAGCTTTCACCAAAAACGCCCGGCATAAATGCGGTAAGGATCTCACTCTTTCCAATACTGTACTGAAAAGCATAGTCCTTATCAAGCCCTTTTGTATCAGCCTTTTTTATTTCCGTACCTGAAGTTTCAATTGTTTTACCACCGCGCATGGTATATTTTGCATATTCAGCAGTAGTGAGCAGGGTCATTGCTGAATTTGCTACAGAGGCAATGCCTGCAAGGGCTGCTAAAGCAATTGATATAGCTAAATGCTTCCATTCTTTTTCTTTTACCCATTTTACAATATAACCCAGTGTAATTATTCCCGCGGCAATTACAAAATAATAGGTAATCTGCGGATGGCTGAATGCCACTTCCCAATTGCCGGCTATAACTGCAACAGCTAATCCTATCCAGTATTTTTTTTGATAAATAAGCAACAGTCCTGCAAGCAGCGCGGGCATATAAGCCATTGTCCACATCTTGGTATCATGTCCTGCTGCAATTATCAGCGCGTTATAGGTGGCATAAGCAAAAGCCAGGCTGCCCAAAATGCCAATTGCCGGCCGGATTTTTAATGTGCAGCACAGTATATAAAAGCTGAGACAGGCTAAAAAGAAGAAGCCTATCGGTTTAGGCAGACCTAATGTAAATACAGCATGCAGGTTAGGTATGAAAGACTTTGCCTCCATTGCCACCTGGTAGTTTGGCATACCGCTGAAAAGGTGTGTATTCCAAAAGGGAAAATGTCCTTTCTGTGCTTTGTATTCAAAAGAGTTTTGTGCCATTCCTTTCCAGTGCACATTATCACTTTGAAATAAAACCTTACCCTCCAGTGCCGGGCGGCAATATATAACCGCTACAATTAAAAAAATGCCTATAGCAATAAGATGAGGTACAAGCGCTTTGAAATTGAAATTTTTCACCTGTTGAAATTTAAGGCGGCAAATTAATGCTATTTTTAATCTTCCCTTTAATTTTAAGACACTAATATGATATCAGCCATTCTTAAAGATAAGCCCACCAAACTATTCATTGCTATTACTGCTTTTTTTGTTGCTAACGCTTTAATAGCTGAATGTATAGGTGGTAAAATATTTTCTCTCGAGAAATTGTTTGGATTTGAACCTGTAAATTTTACCATATTAGGCTATGGCGGACTGTCTTTTTCTCTTACCTGCGGGGTATTGCTGTGGCCGCTTGAGTTTGTAATAACAGATATTGTGAATGAATATTACGGACCTAAAGCGGTGAAACGGATAAGTTATACAGCCGTAGCATTAATCAGCTACGCGTTTATTATGTTTTATGTAAGCATTCATATTCCGTCGGCAGACTGGTGGCCGGCTTCAAAAAAGCAGGATGGCATTGATGACCTGCAACTAGCTTTCAATGGTATATTCGGACAGGGTATGTGGATCATTTTCGGAAGCCTGGTTGCCTTTTTGGTGAGCCAGTTGGTTGATGTATTTGTATTTCATAAGATCAAGAAGATAACAGGAGAAAAAAAGATATGGCTGAGAGCAACAGGCTCAACATTGGTATCGCAGTTAATAGACAGTTTTATTGTGCTTACCATTGCTTTTAAATTCGGTAATAACTGGACATGGAAGCAGGTGATAGCAGTGTGCTGCATGAATTACATGTATAAAGCAACCGTAGCCATATTGCTTACCCCGGTTATTTATTGGGCAGAAAAACGAATTGAAAGGTATTTTGGCAGTGAATTAACCATGCAGATGAAGAAAGCGGCAATGGGGAAGATTTGAAATTTGAGATTGGATATTTGAGATTGGTGGATGAGGATGTGAGGGACGTTTATAGTTTGTAGTTTATGGTTTGTGGTTTCATACGGTAACCTGAAACGTGAACCTGGAACTTGAGACTTGTAACCTGCAACCAATGATTACTGACAGCTCATAGCCCATAGCTGCCAGCTTTCTTTACTAACTCAGCCACAACTTTATCTATAGGCAGCGTTACGCTGTCGCCAGAAAAATCATTCCGGTCAATAAAGCGGAAAGTTTCTGTTTCGCCGGTTTTGTTATAAACTTCCATTTGTTTTTCATCAAAGTCGAATGGTTTGGTACGAAGCGGCACCGTAATAGGCTCCAGCGCTTTGGCGGCATAGTATATGGCAATGATCTGGTGATCGGGCGTAAAGGCAGACATCTGGAAAAAATCGGTAGTATATAAATGATCGGTTATTTCTACATTAAGGTTCATCTCTTCCATGAATTCTCTCTTGAGGCAATCTCTTGTGCCTTCGCCAAACTCCAAACCACCACCCGGGAATTTGGTATAATAGCTGCCCCTGATATATTCATCACTTACCAGTACCTGTTTTTTATCGTTGATAAGAAGACCGTAAACCCTGACGTTGAACATTTTTTTGTTCAAATATAGTATATAAGGAGGAAGGTATAGGGTTTAAGGTGTAAGGTGGGAGATCTTGCTTTTAGAAAAAATCTAAGGCAAATTGCAACAGCTACAGGAGATTGCTGAAGACATCTTCATTATAAACGAGCAACACGGGAACTTACTATCATCGTTTTTGCGCGGGTGAGATACCAGCCTGCGGCAGGCAGGTCTGCCGGGCTTTTGTACTAATGCTCAACTTTTGTACTACTGACCAACAGATTGCTTCACCCGTCACAACATACATTTAATTCAGGCTTCATCCGGGCGGGTTCGCAAAAACCATAAACTACAAACCATAAACCACAAACTTCTAAAACCATTTCTTTCTCAAAAAATATGCAGCCATAATAATTGAAACGGAAAGCGCAAGAATTATAGGAATATAAAAAGCATGGGGTTGATGCTGGTAGGGGATAGGAACATTCATACCATAAATGCTGGCAATCAACACGGGAAACTGGAGTATGATAGTGATTGATGTCAACCTTTTTAAAACCATATTCTGGTTATTGGAAATAATACTGGCAAAAGCATCCAGCGTACTGCTGAGGATATTAGTATATATATTGGCCATTTCAAGCGCCTGCGACATATCTACCACAAGATCATCCAGTACTTCTTTCTCATCTTCATTTAATGCCAGGAAATTAGTACGGGATAATTTCAGCAATAACATTTCATTAGAGCGGAGTGCTGTAACAAAATACACGAGGCTTTTTTGTATACGCATCAATTCAAGCAACTCTTCATTACGGTTAGATGCATATAGCTTTTGCTCCAGGATATTGCGGCGATGGTTGATTTCTTTCAGGTATTCCATGAATGCCTGGGTTATCTTCTCAAAGATTTTTAACACCATCATGCTTTTTTTATCCGCATGCCTGTTTTGAAAAGTATTCAGGAATTTTTTTATAGCTCCGTTTTCAAAAGAATTAACAGTTACAATCTGGTTATGTGTCAGGATTATACAGATAGGAATCGTAATATAAAAGGCATCACTTTCGTTAAAGGAGTTATTTTCTGTAGGGGTTTTAATAACAATAAGCTTCACATTGTCTTCAATCTCAAACCTCGAACGTTCATCAATATCAAGTGAGTCCTGCAAAAATTCAATGGGCACTTCAAGGGTGTTGGCTACTTCAGCAAATTCCTCATGTTTTAACGGGGGTAAAATATTTACCCAAGTTTCATTATCCGCCTTTTCTACAGCTGTAGTTACTCCCTCAATATTTTTGAAGTATTGAATCATCGCGGCGAAGGTAGGTTTGCCAAAGCAAACATAAAAATCATTTCAGCCTGATTTGACCTTTAAAAACAAACTCAGCCGGGCCCCGGAGCCATATATTGGAGAATGAAGTATTATTGATAGTTTCAAATTCTACGCAAAGATTGCCACCGATTGTCTTTACATCTATTTCATTAAACCCGTTTTCATTATGAGCCGATACTAATGCTGCCGCTGTTACTCCTGTTCCGCAACTCAATGTTTCATCCTCAACACCACGTTCATATGTACGCACAAATATGGTATGTTCATCAAGTTCCTCTACAAAATTTACATTAATACCTTCTTCGCTAAATGGTTTGCTGTTGCGTATTTTACTGCCTTCTTCTTTTACAGGAGCTTCCTGCAGATTTTTAATAAATTTTACATAATGAGGCGAACCTGTGTTCAGCACAAAATGGTCTGCTTCTTCCTGTACAGAAACAACATCTTTCATTTTTAACCTTACTTCTCCATTAAAATCAATTTCAGCTTCGTGAGAGCCATCTGTAGCAATAAACTTATAATGACTTTTCTTAATGCCGGCATCAGAAGCAAACCTTACCAAACATCTTCCCCCATTCCCGCACATGCTTCCCTCATTGCCATCGGCGTTGTAATACACCATTTCAAAATCGTAATTACCATGCTCGTTGAGCAGCATTAAACCATCTCCGCCAATTCCAAATTTTCGATCGCATAAAAATTTTACCTGTTCATTGGTAAGTTCGTCATATTGATGTGCCCTGTTATCCAAAATCACAAAATCATTGCCTGTGCCCTGGTATTTATAGAAAATTATGTCCATTATGTATTTTATTAAACGCTGCAAAGTTATTGGTTTGTTGGCAATCATCGGTCAGGTATCAGGTGTCAGCTATCAGCCTTCAGCTTTCAGTTGCAAACGGTTATTAGTTAGGGCTCACAACTTTAAACTACAAACCACAAACAATAAACGCCCCTCACATCCTCATCCACCAATCTCAAATTTCAAATCCCCACCATTATTTCCAGTGTCTTTCGTATAAGCTCATCAACTGCGGCAGCACCATCTTTACTGAATGTTTTGTTCACCCTGTTTGCTACGATGGCGCTCAGGCTTAAACACTGATGTCCTAAAATTTTTCCCAATCCATAAATTCCTGATGTTTCCATTTCAAAATTGCAAATGCGGTGCTGCCCAAAACTAAATTCCGTTAAGCGGTCTATAAATCCCGGGTGGCTTACGCCCATTCGTAAAATTCTGCCCTGGGGTCCATAAAATCCGGGGCATGTTATGGTTATGCCATTAAAATAGTTTTGAGTGAAATGTTTGATAAGTCCAACGTTTGCACTGCTTATATATGGGATAGCAATATTGTCATGCAGTTGTGTTTGCGTTATGAAAGATTGCAGGAGTTCCTTTTCTTCCATGTTATAATCGTGCCGGTAAAAATGCAGCAAATTATCAATACCTATGCCATGCGAGCTGGCTACAAAACTGTCAACAGGAATATCTGCCTGTAATGATCCGGCAGTGCCGATCCTGATAACCTGCAGTGCTGTAAAATCATCTTTTACTGTTCTGGATGTTAAATCGATATTAACCAGTGCGTCCAGTTCATTCATTACAATATCAATATTGTCAGTACCAATACCTGTAGAAATAACCGAAATATTTTTGTTGCCGATGCGCCCGGTGTGTGTAACAAACTCCCTGTGCTGACGGCGGTATGCGATGGTATCAAAATATTTGCTTACAGCCGATACCCTGTCCGGATCACCTACGGTAATAATGGTATGGGCCAGTTCATGCGGTAATAAATCCAGGTGATAAATAGCGCCACGGCTGTTAAGGATTAATTCAGATGCTGCAATTTGATGCATATCAATATATTTGTTATTGTTCGTAAAAATATCCTATTTTCGCAACCCCGTAAAATGGTCCTGTGGCCGAGTGGCTAGGCAGAGCTCTGCAAAAGCTCCTACAGCGGTTCGAATCCGCTCGGGACCTCCCTTTTCTTTCTCAGTATTTATAGATTTGTGCAATTCCATCCCCATACCTCATATTTAAAAAAAATACAGATTTAAATCAAGAGATTATTCCTTAGCGTATCTTTGTAAAACTCAGGAAATGAAATCCTCTATCAGCTTCTAATCCACTTGTAATGTCCCAACGAAAGACTCTTGAAGTATTGATTTAAAGTTATTGGCGTATATATCAGTACGTCAATAAAAAAACGTCAGGTTTATTTCACTTTTTTGCAAGTTTATGCGAAGAATATTAATTCTGCATAGGTGGTGGGGACTATTTTTAGCCTGTTTTTTTACTTTTTCGCATGCTTATACTCAAACAACCTGTGGTTTTGACCACATAAATACTTCTTTGAAAAAGCATTTTCCCTCTGTTGCGAAATCAATTGCTGATAACGAGGCCGCGATTCAGCAAATCATCCTGCAAAAAAGAAAACAACCCGGTGCTGAAAAAAGGATTATGACAACCTATAGCATTCCTGTAGTGGTTCATATTTTGCATACCGGCGAAGATATCGGAACACAAAATAATCCCACCGATACTAAAATTATAGAAGCAATAGATTACCTGAACGAAGTTTATGGTGGTACTAACAGTATGCTTACTCCTGCGGGAGTTAACGCAGCCGGGGATATCGGAATCAGGTTTGTATTAGCTCAACGCGATCCTGATTGTAATCCAACCAATGGCATAAACAGGGTTAATATGTCAGCCAACCAGGACTATGTTGCAAATGGAGCTAATTACCAGGATGTGACTGCTGATGTTGCTATGAAAGCGTCGATCATCTGGGATAAATCAAGGTACTATAATATTTATGTGGTAAATAAAATTAATGGTCAGGATGGATTTGAAGCGCCATTTGTGGCCGGGTATGCTTATTTGCCCAACAGTAGTGCTATTGATGGAGCCGTTATGCTTGCTTCGCACATGAAAAGAGGGTCAACAACATTAGTACATGAAATAGGGCACGCATTTAATTTGTATCATCCTTTTGAAGGGTCAAATGGTAAGGGTGAATGCCCTGTTGGAGAAGGTGATATGGTTGATGACACAGAACCAATATCCCGCAATGCAGGCAGTGATGGAACGATTGATTTCACCTGCCGCACCGGTCCAAATCCCTGCAACAATAATCAACCGTATACTATAAGAACAGAAAATAATTTCATGAACTATACGGCTTGTAATACGCTCTTTACGCCGGGGCAAAAAGAGCGTATGCTGGCCAGTTTGCTGTTAGAAGACCGTAAAACGCTTATTACTTCAACTGCAATATTACCTACCCATCAAAGCCCTGTTTGTCAGCCGAAAATTAATTTTGAAAAGGAATATACTGAACTGGAAAGAACTTCATATCGTACCATTGAGTGCCGTAGTTATAAAGATTATACAATTAATCTTTCTATCAGTAACAAACCATTGAAACAGGTAACAGCACAATTATTTGTTGATACAGGTTCAACTGCCGTTGAAAATATTGATTTTAACTTCCCGGCAGGTAAGTCCATTGTTTTTCCGGCAGGACAATACAATGCACAACCTTTTAAAGTACGCGTATTCAGTGATGAGCATTATGCTCAACCACGCATATTAAAACTTGGGTTTTCAATTGATGATGGTACTGACGCATTAAAAGGTACAGCTATTACTACCATGCGTATTGTGCTGTTGCCTAAAGACGAAAAACCCTCGCCCCCAGGTGCTACAGTCAGCCGGCGGGTGGGTTTATACGACCCTGAAATTACAGGTACTAAAATTTTTAATGGAGAAGTCACATCACAAAAAAGCCAGATTTTATACCGCGCAAACGAACTACGCAGCGCAGGAATAGTAGCCGGGAATATTGCAGGCTTTAGTTTTTATCTTCAAAAACAAACTTTAAAACCATTTAAAAATATTACTGTAAAAATGGGGCACACTCAGTATAATGCCCTGGTAGACAATGGTACAATATATACTGTAAGTAATATTTCAACAGTATCCAGCCTTTCATCCTACACAACATTCCAGGGATGGAATTATTTTAAGTTCAACGTTCCGTTTGCATGGAACGGAGTGGATAATATTGTAATTGAAATCTGTATTGATAATGATAAGGATGCTGGTTTTGGATTGGATGATATGTATGCGTTTGCAGATACCGGATATGTTGATCGTGGTAATACAATATTCTCAACCAATGAAGGCTGCCAGGCAAATTTTACATCTGTATCTTATTATTCAAATGGTATACGACCAGTTATACAATTCGAGTGTATTAAACCTGCAAATGCCGTTGCAGATACTATCTCGGTTTCTGCTTCAGGATATCTTGGGCCTTATGCTGAAATTTATTTTTACGACAACTCTTCTCCACGAAAAATTCTCGGTAAAATTAAAAACCTGAGTTACTGGAACTACGGCTGTACAAATATCAGTATTGACAGGTGTGGTAATACAGTAGCGGCCTTCTTAAATAATGTAAAATCGCAATTTCTTGCACAAAAAACTTTTTTAATTACTCCTCAGCGAAATAATCCTGATGGTAAATATGAACTGACGCTTTACTATACTTCAACAGAAAAAGATGGATATGAGCAGGGAACCGGAGTACAATGGAACGATATAAAAATGATTAAAGCGCATGCTCCTGTAAGTTCAGTGTCTCCTGAAAATCCGCCGCCAGGTAATATAGAAGTGGTTCAATTATATGAGGTTAACCGTTATGGTGATGCATATGCGTTAACTGCCCGTTTCAACACCGGGTTTTCTGCATATGGCATAGGTGTGATAAGCAATGCCGCGTTACCGGTTGAGTGGCTTACATTGCAAGCCCTTGCTGTTAATGAAAATGATGTTTTGCTGCAATGGCAAACAGCTTCAGAAATTAATAACAGCTATTTTGAGGTAGAAAAAAGTGATGACGCTGTAAACTTTACAGTTGCAGGCAGGATATACAGTAAAGGGAACAGCAATACAATATCCTCCTATGAGTTTCTGCACCGTAACCCGGTTGCTTCAGGAAAAATATATTACCGGTTAAAGCAGGTGGATAATGACGGCAGATTTAATTACAGCAGCACGGTAAATGTAAATTTTGATAACAGTACAACTCCTTCCATATACCCTGTTCCGGCAGTTGGATACATCCACATTAATTTTGGCAAAACTGTATTAAATCCGGTAATTGAAATATTCAGCAACGATATGAAATTATTAGGTATATCCAGAAAAACGACCAGGACCGCTTCTGAAAAGATCAATATACAGCACCTTATTCCCGGAAATTATATTGTTCGCCTGAGCTTTGAAGGAAAAACATATGCATTGAAGTTTATTAAGCTTTAACGCATAAGCTTATTTATATATACTTGTAATAAGACTTATAGTACAGGATGGTTGTTTTCATTTATCTTTTTAAATTGTGTTCTTTGTAAATCAAGCTTGCTTTTCCACAAATGAAATCCTTGAAAGTTTTATTTACCGGTCAAATTATTTCAACCAGTTCTGCGAAGTTTTTCGTAAAAAGTTTTGCAGTGCTATTTGCAGTGTCTGTGCTTTTTGCTGTGCCGGGTATGGCAGAGCCAACTGAAGAAGTTGCTAAAGAGCCCGTTTTTTGGCTTTGGGCTTTTTTAGGACGGCTGCACCCCATGATTGTTCACTTCCCTATCAGTTTATTGTTTATTGCATTGTTCATGGAATTGTTGGGCAGAAAATCCGGCAAGTACAATGTTGCAATAAAAATGCTGGTTTACACAGGCGCAGCCTCTGCTGTTCTGTCTGTAATACTTGGATTACTATTAGCAGGCACCGAAGAATATGGAAGTGATGTATTCTCTATTCATAAATGGACAGGAATTGCTACAATGGTTCTTGGATTGCTTAGTGCGGCTGCTTATGCATTTTCGAACAGAACTGTACAACGGACACTGCTTACTTTTACAGTACTTGGAGTAACCATAGCAGGACATTATGGAGCATCGCTTACGCATGGTGAAGACTACCTGACAAGCGTTTTGCCTGGTAAAGATGCTCCGGGAGAAGGACAAACCACCGCGGCTAATTTTGTGCTAACCGCACAAGCCGGCCCATTAAATGAAACACAGATACAGGAACTGAACCTGCAGGTGAGAACAATTCTTGCACATAATTGTTACAATTGTCATGGCTCTGCAAAAGTAAAGGGTGAGTTAAGGCTGGATTCAAAAGAAGCGATTTTTAAAGGCGGTGAGCATGGCAAAGTAATTGTTCCGGGCGATGTACATACAAGCGAGTTATTGCGCCGTATCAAACTTCCGCGAAGCGATAAGGAAGCAATGCCTACCAAAGGCAAAGCCCTGAGCAAAGAAGAAATTGCTGTTATTGAATATTGGATCAAACAGGGTGCTCCCTGGCCAAGCGGTGAGCTAAAGAGTTTATACAGGGTGGCTGAGTTAGCCCCGCGCCTTCCAAAAATTCCGGTAGTAACAGGTGATCTTAGCAATCCGGTAGATCTTTTTGTAAATGATTACTTTAAAAAAAATAAAATAAAATGGGTAGCGCCTGTTGATGACCGAACATATATCAGGCGTGTGTACATTGACGTTACAGGGCTTTTGCCACCCCCTGATTCAATAGATGCTTTTCTTAAAGATGCAGACCCGGGCAAACGTTCAGCATTGGTTAGCCGGTTGCTTACCCGCGATGATGATTATGCCCAACACTGGCTCACATTCTGGAATGATGCGTTGCGTAATGATTATACCGGCACAGGTTATATTACAGGAGGCAGATGGGATATCACCAAATGGTTGTATGCTTCTTTAAAAGAAAATAAACCATATAATGAATTTGTAAGGCAATTGGTTAGCCCAGATAAAGAATCGCAGGGTTTTGTAAAAGGTATTAAATGGAGAGGAACGATTAACTCAAGTCAGCGTACAGAAATGCAGGCTGCGCAAAATGTTGCCCAGGTATTTTTAGGGTTAAACCTGAAGTGTGCGTCATGCCACGATAGCTTTATCAGCGATTGGAAACTGGAAGACTCATACGCTTTTGCTAATTTGTTCAGCGATAGCATACTCGAAATTAACCGTTGCGACAAACCAACCGGCATTATGGCGCCACGGCGTATGCTGTATAAAGAATTAGGTGAAATTGATACCAATGCTGTTACGCAGGAGCGCCTTAAACAGCTTGCAGATCTGCTGGTGCAACCTAAAGACGGGCGACTGTATCGTACATTGATAAACAGGATATGGGCACAGTTAATGGGGCGCGGAATAGTGGAGCCGGTTGATGTAATGGATAATGCTCCCTGGAGCCAGGATCTGCTGGATTGGCTTGCATATGATTTTGTTGAAAACGGATATGATATCAAAAAACTCATTTATAAGATACTTACTTCGAAAACATATCAGCTTCCTTCAGTTGGTGTTAAAGAACCAGAGGAGATAATGTCGCCTAATTATGTATTTAACGGAATGCTGCGCAGAAGACTGACCGCAGAAGAATTTTCAGATGCGGTAAGTGTTGCCATACAACCAGTTTATGCTGATAGCATGGCTGTATTTAAATTGTTGCCGGAAGATTTTAACAGGAATATCCCTTTTGCAAGGGCATCTCTTGTAAAGAATGATCCTTTCTTAACTGCACTTGGCAGACCGAACCGGGAAACGGTTTCTACCAGTCGTACCTCGCAGGCAAGTTTATTGCAGGCATTAGAATTAACCAATGGTTCAAAATTTAATGATGCCATGAAGCATGGCGCAGCTAAATGGAAAAACAAATATCCTGATACTAAAACATTGGTGAAGGAAGTTTACCGGAGTGCCATAGGCAGATTGCCTGGTAAAGCTGAAGAAGAAGTGGCAGAAAAAGCATTAGGCAATAATCCGGCAGAAGCGGCAATACAGGATTTTATGTGGGCAATGGCCCTGCATCCGGAGTTTCAGCTGATATACTGAATAGTGAATAGTCAATGGTGAATGGACGATTCTTGATTGACTATTCACTATTGACTATTCACTTTTGTAACTTTGATTAAACATCACGGGTCTTTCAATTCAAAATAATAATGACATGAAGCGCAATTGGAACAGAAGAGACTTTATAAGGCAAACCGGCGCGGCAACTTTAGCCGCCATGGCGGCGGCGGCTCCTGTGCCTGCTATATTAAGCGGCTGCAATAGCAAAAATAAAATTGCAGGCAATACTTCTGCTGATACCGTTATATTATTATGGATGGCCGGCGGTATGGCACATACTGAAACATTTGATCCTAAAAGATACACACCATTTGAAACAGGCATGGAAGGTAACCGTGTATTGAGCACTTTCAAACCAGTGCCTACGGTGCTGGATGGTATTAATTTTTCGGAAGGCTTACAGTCTATTGGCAATGTAATGGATAAAGGCACATTGATCCGTTCTTATGTTGCTGCAGATATGGGACATATCCTTCACTCACGCCATCAATACCATTGGCATACCTGTTATGAGCCACCGCAAACTGTGGCGGCCCCGCATATAGGAGCATGGATTGCAAAAGAATTAGGTCCTAAAAATCCAGTTATACCTGCATTCGTAGATATAGGGCAACGGTTTACCGTAGGCGAAGCGGAAGAATTAAAGGCATTTCATACTGCCGGGTTTTTGGGCAGTGAATATGCACCGTTTATGATTCCGGATCCCAGCCAGGGACTGGAAAGTGTACGACCGCCTGTTGGCATGGATGCAAAACGTTTTGAGAAACGTAATCAGCTCTATACTGATCTCATTAATAAAAGCCCTTTGAGTGAATTTGGAAGCGATTATCAAAAGGAATCTTTGAAACGTTCTATGGAACAGGCTTATATGCTTTTAAATTCTCCTGAGGCAAAAGCATTTGATCTTAGTCTTGAGCCCAAGGCTTCTTATGACATATATAATACCGGAAGATTCGGGTTAGGCTGTTTATTAGCCAGGCGCCTTACACAACAGGGCGCAAGATTTATAAGTGTTACTACAGAGTATGAGCCATTCATGGGTTTTGATACACATGAAAACGGGCATACAAGAATGGCCGGAATGAAAAAAATGATTGATGCCCCGGTTGCACAATTGATCAAAGATCTTGATCAGAGCGGCCATCTCGACAGAACAATGATCATCCTGGCAAGTGAATTCAGCCGCGATATGATGGTTGAAGGCCGCCCGGATGCGAAAGTTCAGGAGCAGGTAAATCAACCGGATATTTTAAATGATTTGAAGTTTTACGGTATGCACAGGCATTTTACAGATGGTTGTTCCATACTGATGTTTGGCGGAGGCATTAAAAAGGGTTTTGTATACGGCAAAACTGCCGATGAACGTCCATGCAAGTCAATAGAAAACCCTGTTAAAATTGACCAGATACATCAAACAATATATCATGCGCTTGGTATACCGGAAGATAAACAATATGAAATAGAGAAACGCCCATTCTATACAACCCCGGATGGAAAAGGTAAGCCTGTGTTGGAATTGTTGAGTAAAGCATAACATGTTTTTACCCGTCTTTGTTTGGTAGTCGTTTTGCAATAACCCTTTGCCGGTTGGTCTGTAATTCAGCATTTCCTCCCCGGCACGGTCTATGCTTTTATCAACACTATTTTCAATATAAAAGCTTAAAATTTTGACTCCTAATTCTGTTTGATCCAGGTATAAATAATTTTTATTATCTTTGCATTTTAATAGCGCAATATGTCTTACAGCGCATCGTTTTTATGGGGTAATTTATCCGCTTAGCCTGGTGTCAGTTATACCTCCTCTTTTGCTTCAGCCATAATTTTTGATTGCTTCACATTAGCGTTCACGTTTGCTTTACATATGTACAAGAGTTTGATTGCGATATCCGCAATTGTGATGTTAAATTTTATAATATGGAAACAATTATTAAAGAGCTGAGTTTTGACGAAGAAATGGTGAATAAACTGGAAAGCAAAAAGGTAGACCTTGATGTATTATATGTTTACCTGATGGAGGGTAAAATAACCATGAAGGAATATCTGCACCTCTGCGGGGTTGATAAAACAGCCGCATAATATTTACTTGTATAAAGTATCAATAAAACAATATTTCAGTGCACAGGTATTACCGCAGCACTGAAGCTAATAGAGATCCATCTGCTGCAATTATTTCGCCAGCCTGGTAATTAACTGCCAGGCTTTTTTATTTATTATCTGCTGAATCTTATTTGCAACATATATTTGAGCACAAATCAAACCGGCATTTTTATTTCCTTATATGTTTAACTCGCCTGCATCCCATCATGCGGATATTAAAAAAAGAATAAAAGCCATTACCGGCGGCTCAATCGGCAACCTTGTTGAGTGGTACGACTGGTATGCGTATTCTGCATTTGCATTGTATTTCTCCCCGGCTTTTTTTCCACAGGCAGATCG
The DNA here is from genome assembly GCF_003075435.1 of Terrimonas sp. Classification (GTDB taxonomy): domain Bacteria; phylum Bacteroidota; class Bacteroidia; order Chitinophagales; family Chitinophagaceae; genus Agriterribacter. Next base: position 66,117 of record NZ_QCZJ01000002.1, read on the forward strand.
TACGGCACAACTACTCAATGCTGCGGGCATTTTTGCGGTTGGGTTTTTAATGCGGCCTATTGGTGGATGGATATTCGGAAGAATTGCTGACAAAGCCGGAAGAAAAAAGGCAATGACATTATCCATTCTACTGATGTCTTTAGGCGCTTTGCTAATTGCCTGCACACCTTCGTACAATATCATTGGTGTAGCAGCTCCGGTAATTTTATTTATTGCCCGCATGTTGCAGGGATTAAGCGTAGGAGGGGAGTATGGTACTTCCGCCACTTACTTAAGCGAAATGGCAACCAGTAACCGGCGGGGATTCTATTCAAGTTTTCAGTACGTAACATTGATAGGTGGGCAACTGGTGGCGCTGGGTGTTCAGATCATACTGCAAAAGCTGTTGCTTACTGAAGAGCAGCTTCATGCCTGGGGTTGGCGCATTCCCTTTGTAATCGGGGCTTTGCTTGCCGTTGTGGCACTATATATAAGGAGCAATCTTGATGAAACATCTTCTTTTATTGAAAAGGCTGAGAAGCATGAAAGGAGAGGAAGTATTTCAGAACTTTTGAAACATCCCCATGCCATTGCATTGGTAATAGGTTTAACACTTGGAGGCACTATAGCATTTTATACTTATTCCATATACATGCAGAAATTCCTGGTAAATACGGTGCATCTTACCATTAATCAAAGCACGATCATATCTTTTTGCTCACTTTTTTTGTTCGCTTTGCTGCAGCCGGTTTTTGGATTATTGTCCGACAAAATTGGCAGAAGACCCCTGCTGATGGCTTTTGGTATTGCAGGCACAATATGTACTGTACCGCTGCTGACAGCAATAGGTAATACACAAACTGTGTTCCATGCATTTTTACTGATTATGGCAGGGCTTATTATTGTGAGCGGTTATACTTCTATTAACGCGGTTGTAAAAGCAGAATTATTCCCTGCGGAAGTGCGGGCACTCGGCGTAGGATTACCTTATGCGTTAACTACAGCTATTTTTGGCGGCACTGCTGAATTTATAGCGCTTTGGTTTAAAAAAAGCGGACATGAGTCTTATTTCTACTGGTATGTAACCCTTGCTATATTTATTTCCCTGATCGTATATGTTACGATGAAGGATACGAAGAAGCATTCGAAGATCAGGTGATTTATGGCAATCTATATTTAAAGCTTATGAACTATTGCAGATTAATAGGATTAGGTTTTGCTTTTCTATTTACTTCATGTGGAACTTACAGATTTAGCAAAACCAGGAAATTTTCAAAACTTAATAATGGTAAAGAAGTTCTGACAAACCAATATGCTGGTTATTCAGGAACAAACAAGAACACCTATTATGCTGTTAATATACTTAACCTGTTTAATCTAAAGGGGGAATGTAATTCTTTTAATCTCAGTTTTGAAGATGTTGATAAAGCGAAAATTTCTTATTGGCAATATAATGATACTTTAACCCAATGGAAAGAGCAAACTTTTAAGGGTAAATGGAAGAAAAAGTATTTTGAAATTTACTTTAATAAACATCAACTCTTCGTGCCTCTTTTTTTCAGCAATATTGATATAGATAGGATCAGAATTGGCGTGAATAAAGAACAGGAATTGATAATTACGCATTTTGAAGAAAGGGGTGGTAATATATTGTTTTTAGCAGGCGGATATGCTGAAGAAAATCCCTATATTTTTAAATCAACCGCACAACTTAATGCACCATTGCCAATGCAGGAGAATGGGAAATGGGGATTTCAGGATGCTAGGAATAGTATAGTAATTCCAGCGCAGTTTGATTATGTGTATCCATTTCAGAATGGTGCAGCAATTGTTTCGCATAATAAAAAATATGGGCTGATAAATAGAGAAGGAAAATTTCTTGCAGACCTGATATATGATAAGATGGAATATTTTGACCGGCATGGACTACAACCAGTGTATAATATCAAATCAGGAAGCAAATATGGAATGATGGATACGTTGGGTAATCTTAAAATTAAACCTGTTTATGATTCATTAGCGAACAGATGGAATGAAAAATTTTTGATAATAAATGAAGGTAAATATGGATATGCGTGCAGGGATGGTATTATCATCCCTGCCATCTATGATGCCCCGTTTTGGTTCAATTACAGCTCAGACCAGCTTATTTTTGGAAAAAAACTCATGATGGGTCAGGCAAAAAAGAACGGCATTACATATTTTGTTGATGAAGATGGATATGAATACGATGCAAAACCTTTGAAAGGTGTAGTATTCAGTACCACACAATATGTGCCGGTTAAAAATACTAAAAGGAAATTAGTGGCAGAATAGTTTTCCGATAAGTTAGAATAATACCAAATCCATTCGTGCATTCGTGGCATTTCCCCCTTTTTTCTCATTGATATACAATAAATTCTAACTTTAGGCATTCATACAAAAAAGGAAGGATTGAAAAACCGGCTGCTTTTGATATGGTTGTGTTTTATGGGTGTTCAATGGGGGGTGGCCCAGCAAAATCCTTCGCTGTCCAATCTCAGGAAAAAGGTCATTTCTCCTGTAACAGATACCATCAGGCTTGATACACTGAGCATAGTGCCCGGCACTTTTAAAATCACAGGAATTTCACACGAGGCATATATACTCGACTATTTTAATGCCCGGCTTACCTGGAAACAAAAACCTGCTACAGACAGTCTTCTTGTTTTTTACCGTGTATTTCCCGGCAGTTTTCATACTACTTACCAGCGCATGAGGTTTGATAGTATTAAAAACAATTTTTTTGCAGGCGCCGATCTTGGAGTCAATACTTCTCAAAACTCCATTTTTGATTTTGGTAATGTAAATTATAATGGAAGCTTCGGACGTGGGCTTTCTTTCGGCAACCAGCAGGATGTGGTGTTGAATTCAACGCTGAACCTACAGATGAGCGGATACCTTGCGGATAGTATACAGATAGCGGCGGCAATTACAGACAGTAATATTCCTGTTCAGCCGGATGGCAATACGCAAAACCTGAATGAGTTTGACAAGGTCTTTATTCAATTCAAAAAAAACGGCTGGCATTTTGATATTGGCGATATTGATATACGCCAGCAGCAAAACTATTTCCTGAATTATTATTCCCGCCTGCAGGGGGGGGCTTTTGAGCAGGAAACAAATGTAAGTCCATCCATTAAAAATCATTTTTTGGTAAGTGGCGCCATTGCAAAAGGCAAGTATACCCGAAATGTTTTCCAGGGAACAGAGGGTAACCAGGGCCCTTACCGTTTACAGGGACCCAACAACGAACTTTTTTTTATAGTACTGGCAGGAACGGAAAGAGTATATATTGATGGCGAACTATTGCAGCGCGGCGAAGACCAGGATTATGTGATTAATTATAATACAGCCGAAGTAACGTTCACACCTAAGCGAATGATCACCAAAGACAGTCGTATACAGGTAGAGTTTGGATATGCAGACAGGAATTATCTTAATGCACAATTATATTTTTTTGACGAAGCTGCTATAGGAAAGAAACTTAAAGTCCGTCTGGCTGCTTATTCTAATGCTGATGCAAGAAATTCTCCCATTAATCAAACGCTCGATATAAAACAGAAGCAATTTTTGGCAGATGTCGGTGATAGTGTGCAAAATGCATTATACCCTTCACAGTCACTCGATACATTTGCAACTAATAAAATATTATACAGGAAAATTGATACGGTATATAATAACACAGCGCATGATTCTGTATTTGTATATGCTGCCACAAAAGAAGACCAACTGTACAGCCTTGCTTTTACGGAAGTTGGCGCAGGAAGAGGTAATTATGTGCCTGATGAAACCAATGCGGCTAATGGAAAAGTTTTTAAATGGGTGTCGCCTGATGAAAACAATATACCCCGGGGAAATTATGAACCGGTAATTTTATTGATAGCTCCAAAGAAACAGCAACTGGTAACCATAGGTGCTGATTATGCTTTATCAGATAAAACCATTATCAGCACAGACCTTGCGCTGAGTAATTATAATATCAACAGTTTTTCTTCAAAAAACAAAGGCGATGATATTGGCTATGCTGCCAAATTTGCGTTGATGGATACAAGACCCGTTAAAAAATCAGCGAAGGATATAACCCTTACATCTCAGTTAAGCTACGAATGGGTGCAGGACAGGTTTAAGCCGATTGAACGTTTAAGAACCGTAGAATTTTACCGCGATTGGGGTTTGCCGATAACGGTAAATGCCGCAACAGAAAATCTTTTTAAAATCGGTGCACAGTTAAACGGCAAATCCGGCAATACCGTTCAGTATAAGTTTGAAAATTACCTGCGGGGTGATGGATATAGCGGCGTGAGAAATAGTATTTTGCAAAGATCGGATTATGGCAACTGGCATTTCAATAACCAGTTGAACATAACCAACTTTAATCTTTCAGATCAGAAAGGATATTACCTGAAACCTGTATTGGATATATCCAAAGATTTTCCTTCTTTAGGAAACCATAGAATTGGGGCAGGTTATACACTTGAAAGAAATTTTTCCAGGTATAAGCAATTGGATTCGCTGAATGCGGCCAACTTTGCTTTTGATATATGGCAGGTGTATGTAAAATCACCCGTTAGTAAACCTAATAAATGGGGCGTCACTTATTTTACAAGAAGCGATAGTTATCCTTACCTGGGGAAATTGCTGCGGTCAGACAGGAGCAATAACGTTAATGCATATACGGAATTGATGAAAAGTGAGAAGCACCAGTTACGTGTGAATATTACTTACAGGAAATTAGATATACTGGATGATAAAGTTAACCCAACCCGCAAGGCGGAGGAAACCATACTTGGTCGTACAGAGTATCTTATTAATGAATTTAAAGGATTAATTAACGGAAATGTATTGTATGAAGTAGGAACAGGGCAGGAGCAGAAAAGAAATTTTACTTATGTGGAAGTGCCTGCCGGCCAGGGAGAATTTACCTGGATTGATTATAACAATGATGGTATACAGCAATTGAACGAGTTTGAATTATCGCAGTTTAAAGACCAGGCAAAATATATACGCATCTTTACGCCAACCAATGAATATATAAAAGCAAACTACCTGCAGTTTAATTACAGTTTTATTATTAATCCACGTGCTGCTATTAATGCGGCAAAAGCCAATGGATTCCAAAAATTGCTCACCAGGTTATATTTTCAAAGCTCCCTGCAGGTATACAAAAAAGAAATGTCAGGCAGCTTAAGCTTTAATCCATTCTCAACAGCGTTATCAGATACTTCACTTATCATTTTGAATAATGTTTTCAGTAATTCATTTTCGTTTAACCGTTCCAGTAGTGTATGGGGTTTAGATTTGAACAATATCAGGAATGATAATAAGGCTTTTCTGACTTATGGCTACGAGAGCCGGAAAGTAAATGAGTGGAATGTAAAGAGCAGGTGGAACATGACCCGTAGCCTTTTGCTGGAACTTATCGGAAAGAAAGGGTTGACCCGTTTGATAACACCCAACTTTGACAACAGGAATTACAATATCGAAGGTATAGGGCTGGAGCCAAGGCTTTCCTTTACCCGTAATACCAATTTCAGGATACTGCTGGGGTATAAGTTTGATGATAAAACCAATACCGATTCTACACAAAAAGCAACCATACATTCTTTGATAAGCGAAGCTAAATATAATGTGGTATCAAGTACTTCCGTTACTGCAAAATTTACTTACAGCCAGATTAAATATTCAGATCCGGCCAATGCAAACAGTGCTAATACTTCGGTTTCCTATATCATGCTTGATGCGCTGCTGCCCGGAAAGAATTTTTTGTGGACGGTAGACCTTACCAAACGGCTCACTTCTTATCTTGAGTTAAATTTTCAGTATGAGGGGAGAAAATCCGCTGCATCAAATACCGTACATGTAGGCAGGGCATCGTTGCGGGCGATATTTTGATTTTAATGTATACATGATTTTACAATCTTCCTATTGAACATTTATGAAGTTTTGCATCCATCTTTTGTGTATTTTATGAATGAAAAATTTCATGTACGTTTGAACCATGCAACCGGTGATTTCTACAGATAAATTACAGATGTTTGAGAACAGGCTGGCCAAAGTATTCAAACATATTCATAAGCAGGCAAAGCGCCAGGATATTACCTGTTACCGGGTATATGATCATGACCTGCCGGAATTTCCGATGAGTATTGATTTTTATGAAGACAAACTATATATAGCGGAATACCGCCGCAGGCATGGTATGAGCGATGAGGAACATGAACAATGGCTTGATGCCGCGTTAGCTGTGGTTGAAAAGGTATTGTGTGTGGCGCAGGATAAGATTTATGTAAAACAAAGACAGCGTAAGCAGGGCCGGTTGGGACAATACCAGAAAGTAAGCGAAGAAAAAGAGTATTTTGTTGTAGAAGAAGCCGGGTTAAAGTTTAAGGTAAACTTATCTGATTACTTAGATACCGGTTTGTTTTTAGATCATCGTATAACAAGAGCAATGGTAAAGCAGGAAGCAGCCGGAAAAAGAGTATTGAATCTTTTTGCCTATACCGGCTCCTTCAGCGTGTATGCGGCAGCGGGAGGTGCTTCTTCGGTCACCACGGTTGATCTCTCCAAAACATATCTTACCTGGGCTGAAGAAAACATGGTATTGAATGGCTTTAATGATACCTCCTTTCGTTTTGATAATGCTGATGTAAAGCAATACCTGCAGGAGTTGAAACCGAATATGTTCGACCTCGTAATAATGGATCCGCCCACATTCAGCAACAGTAAAAAAATGAAGGACGATTTTCTGGATATACAGAGAGATCATGTGGAGCTGATCAGCAATGTACTATATGCCATGTCGCCAGGAGCCATTTTATATTTCAGCACTAATTTTACAAAGTTTATACTGGATAAAGAAAATATACATTGTTCCACAATAAAAGATATTACCGGCGCAACAACGCCTTTTGATTTTTCGGGTAAGCTTAAACGTTATTGCTGGAAAATAGTAAAATAAAATTGAAGTAGTATGGAGCCTGCTGTTTTATGGACACCGTCTGCAGAATGGAAAGAACATTCAAATTTGAGCTATTACGCCAAATGGCTTGGTATTCATTACGACGTATCAGTCCATAATTACAAAGCTTTATGGGAGTGGTCTGTGCAGCATGTTGATCTGTTCTGGAAGAGCATAACTGAGCATTTTGATATTATCTGGCACAACCCATATAGCATAGTGATTAGCGATGATGCCATGCCACATACAAAGTGGTTTGAGGGTGGCACACTAAATTATGCGGAACATGTTTTCAGAAATGCAAATAGCGAATACCCGGCAATAATATTTCAATCAGAGCAACAGGCCTTAACTTCTGTTAGCTGGGAAATGTTGAAGAATGATACAGCTGCACTGCAAACTTATCTTATTGCACAAGGTATTAAACCTGGAGACAGAATAGCGGGTTATCTTCCTAATATTCCGGAAGCGTCTGTAGCACTGCTGGCTTCAATGGCCATCGGGGCCGTTTGGAGTAGTTGCTCTCCTGATTTTGGTGTGGAAAGCGTGATTGAACGTTTTAAACAAATAGAACCCAGAATTTTAATTGCCGCAGATGGATATTCATATAATGGTAAAACCTTCAGCCGCCTGGATGCGGTAAAACAAATAAAAACAGCATTACCCAGTGTTGAAAAGGTGATTATTATTCCATACCTGGATAAAGTAAGTATAGAAGAAAATGTTGAAGCCGAAAAATGGAACGATATAATGCAAACAGCTTTTAATGAGCTGACTTTTATGCCTCTACCATTTGAGCATCCCGTCTGGATCTTATATTCTTCAGGCACTACAGGTGTACCAAAGGCTATTACGCACAGTCATGGCGGTGTTTTGCTTGAACATTATAAATATTTATGGTTTCACAATGACATTAAGCCCTGTGAAATTTTTTTTTGGTTCACCACTACCGGCTGGATGATGTGGAACTACCTGCACGGCGCATTGCTTGCAGGCGCTACTATTGTGTTGTATGATGGAAGTCCGGGTTATCCGGACTTAAATGTGTTATGGAAACTGGCAGAACAGACCGGGCTTCATCATTTTGGTACAAGTGCGCCATATATTATGGCCTGCAAAAAAGCAGGTATACGTCCCCGTGAGTCTTATGATTTATCAGCTCTACGTTCTATAAGTTCTACAGGTTCTCCATTGCCGCCTGAAGGGTTTGATTATGTATATGAGAACATAAAAAAAGATGTTTGGTTATGCAGCATGAGCGGCGGAACAGATGTGTGCACCGCGTTTGTAGGCGGCGTGCCCTGGCGTAACGTATATGAAGGTGAAATACAGGGCAGGGCTTTAGGATGCAGTATGTATGCTTTTGATGAGGAGGGTAATGCGGTATCAGATGAGGTAGGAGAGATGGTAATAACAAAGCCGATGCCCTCCATGCCGGTATACTTTTGGAATGATCCGGATTTTGAAAAATATACTGCCAGTTATTTTGAAACATATCCCGGTATATGGAGGCACGGCGATTGGTTAAAGATAACGCCCCGGGATGGTGTAGTGATTTTAGGAAGATCGGATGCTACACTCAACCGGCAGGGAGTACGTATAGGAACTGCTGAAATTTATCGTGCAGTTGATAAAATAGATAAAGTAAAAGACAGCCTGATAGTGAATATTGAATTGACCGGAGGTGGCGATTACATGCCTTTGTTTGTGGTAATGAAAGATGGGATTTTACTGGATGAAGAAATAAAGCTGTTAATAAAAGCTACATTACGTACAACCTATTCTCCCCGGCATGTACCCGACGAAATTATAGAAGTAAAAGATTTGCCCTATACCATCAGCGGAAAAAAAATGGAAATGCCGGTAAAGAAAATATTGATGGGAAAACCGGTGAATGAAGGAGCTGTAAAGAACCCTGAATCGCTTGAGTTTTTTAAGCGTTTTGCAGAAGTAAAAAAAATCTAGCTCTTTATTCCTTCTCATCATTATCCTCGTTTGTTTCTTCTGCCTTCCTTACATGTTTATTTCTCAGTCGTACAACCGGGTTAGTCATAGGGCTTAATCCAGGTCTTTCATCCCCGAGCAAGAATCCCCAATGCTTAAAGCCTGTAGAATGATCAAACATGATCTTGAAAATAGCTACAAGCGGCAGGGAAAGAAACATTCCCGATATACCGGCTATTGTGCCACCTACAATAACTGCTATGATACTTACCAATGCATTTATTTTAACTTTAGATCCAACAATGCGGGGCATTAAAATATTGTTGTCGAGAAATTGCACCGCTGCAATAACGCCTAATACAAGTAATACCTGCGAAAGTTGATTGGACGAAGAAAGCGTTAACAAAACGCCGATTATATTACCAATCAAAGCCCCCACATAGGGAATAAGATTGAGCACCGCAAAGATAATCGCGATCAACCATGCATGTTTTATTCCAAACAACATCAAAATAGTACCTAATAATATGGTCATGTAAGTAATCTGTATCAACAAACCAAAGAGATAGCTTTTAATGATTACTTCTGTGCCGCGTAATGCTGATTCTACCTGCGGGTGATCCTCCTGCTTGAACCACAGAAACACAAAACGCAGTAAAAGGTTTTTATAAAACAATAAAAGAAAAACATAAATAGGAACAAGTCCAACAAAAACAAAAACGCCTGTTAGTGTTACTGCTGCTCCACTAAGATAAGAGCCTGCATTATTCAGTAGTTTTGAACTTTGTTCGTTCAGAACAGATAATTGTTTGGAGGCACTTACCTCAAATTCCTGTTCAATCCATGAACTGAGTGTTGCCCAGTGCTGATTAATATTTTTCTCTATTTGAGGAAATTCACGAACCAGGCTTGCAATCTGAAAGGAAAGCAGCGTTCCTATACCTATTATGACAAGCGAAGCGGTAAGTATACTTAAAACAATGGCTATGACTTCAGGTATCTTTATTTTAACTAAAAACCGGTATACAGGCAATAATACAAGGCTTACGAAAAATGCCATCAGCAATGGCATTATAATATCGCTGGCTACAGAAAATAAGGCTAATAACAGGCATATACCCAGTAGCTCGATTGACCGTTTTACGGTAAGTGGCAAATTGTTCATATAATGCTTTCAATTGTATATAAAAATATGCCAGTAATTTAATATTATCATAAAAATAGGAGGCACCCGGGTATTTGCATAAGCCGTCAGCGGCATAACCATTCAATCATATCAACTATGCGTTCTAAGTAAAATTGATCTGTACTGTCAAATGTATTTAATGTTGCGCTGTCAACGTCCAGTATGGCTACAACCGTATTGTTTCTTATAACAGGTATCACAATTTCTGATTTTGATAGACTGCTGCAGGCTATATGCCCGGGAAATTTTTCAACGTCAGGTACAATGATTGCTATCGCGCTTTCCCAACTGCTCCCGCAAACACCTTTGCCCTTACGGATACGGGTACAGGCTACCGGTCCCTGGAATGGACCCAGGACCAATTCTTCCTGCCTTACAATATAAAATCCCACCCAAAACCAGCCGAATTGTTCTTTTAATGCCCCCGTAATATTCGCGAGATTCGCTATAAGGTCTGGTTCTCCTTCAATTAATGCTTTTATTTGCGGCAGTAGCGTTTCATACTGTTCTGCTTTTGTACCGGATGATATTATTAAGTCTTCTGCCATGAATCAAAGATAATTTAAACTTGCTTAAATGGCAGAGGCGGGCTGACATCAAATCCTGGCAATAATATCTGTAGCAGGATTTTAACACAAAGCGGCACAAAGATTTACACAAAGAACCACAAAGCAATGATCCATTCCGCTGTGACGGGGTATGCTGCGCAATGATAATCGGGTTTTATAAATTTGATGCTGTTAATTTGTAATCAGTTTAAAAAATGGAAAAGATTTTACAATTACGTATTATTGATATTATTCCTGAAACAACAGAGGCTTATAGTTTTGTGCTGGAAGATATTGAAGGCAATGATATTCATTACAAGGCCGGGCAATTTCTAACCCTGATTTTTATAATAAACAACCGTGAGGTAAGGCGTTCGTATTCCATATCATCAACATCCGGAGTGAATGAAAAGCTGCAGATCAGCGTAAAGCGTGTGCATAACGGGGAAATTTCAAGGCATTTAATTGATCATTATTCTGTTGGTGATATAGTAGAAGCGATTGCACCTTCAGGTATGTTTGTATTGAATGAAGGAAGCTATGAAAATAAAGATGTGATACTACTTGCTGCAGGCAGTGGTATTACGCCCATGATATCTGTAATAAAAGAGCTGTTATATAAAAGAAGCGCCAATTCTGTTGTACTGATGTACCAGAACAGATCCGTGCAAACTACTATCTTCAGGAGCGAAATAGAAAAGATTGCCACTGATTTTTCAACAAAATTCCATTGGCTTGATTTCAGGAGCTCAGACCAGGAAGATGCTTTCTACCGGAGATTAAATAATGAAAAATTAGAAATGTTGATCCCGGGTTATATAAAATATGATCCTGCGAAAACTTCTTTTTTTATCTGCGGGCCGGAATCGTTTATGCGTATGTGCCAGTTCACTGTTACGCTGATGGGATTTGACAGTAAGCAAATAAGGAAAGAACATTTTGTTATTGATAAACCGCCGGCTCCGCCACTGATTATAAATCCTCAGCCGGCTAAGGTTACTATTTTGCAGCAGCATATTTCGTTTGAAACAATGTATCCCAAAACCATTCTTCAGTCGGCGCTTGATCAGCATATTGCTTTGCCGTATAGTTGCAAAGGCGGAAGATGTTCTACCTGCGTAGCAACATGTGTAAGCGGCGAGGTTATTATGAGTATGAATGACGTGCTGACCGAAAAAGATATGAAAGCAGGCCTGATCCTGACCTGTGTTGGCTATGCCGTTACAGATATTGCATTGGAATATAGTACTGATGCGGCAGGCAAAGACAATCGATTACAACATGTCTGATCCGGAAAAAGAAAAGGGGAGGAGGTCAGCGATATTTTCAATAATATATATAGCCCCTTCCATTCCGGCAAGTATCAGCCTGATTGGTTTTTGCTGTTGCAGTTGATATTCTAAAATACTTTGCCTGCAGATGCCACATGGCGCTACAGGTTTGCCGCTTTTATTATTCTTTTTATTAAAATAGCTGATGGCAATGGTATCAATACCAATTTTGGGATAGAATGATGAAATCGCGGACAGCAATACCCGCTCTGCACATAACCCTGCCGGTGAAGAAGCATTTTCCTGGTTGGAGCCTTTTACTATTTCTCCGTTATACAGTAATGCAGCCGCTCCAACGGTAAACATTGAATACGGCGCATAGGCATCACCGGTAGCATTGCGGGCTTCAAGCAGTAATGCTTTGTCGTTTTCCATCAATGCCTCAACCGACTCAAATACCGAATAGCTCAACGTGATATGCTTCTTTTCCGCAGGCATTACAATGCTGTTAATGAATGATTATTTGATTGATCTGAATAGCCTGTTCCATCTGGGGGCCTTATCCCAGCTAAACCATATTAAGGAAGCACGTCCTACAACATGATCTTCCGGCACAAAACCCCAGAATCTTGAATCCTGTGAGTTATGGCGGTTGTCACCCATCAGCCAGAAATAATCCATCTTAAAAGTATATTGATTGGTTTCCTGCCCGTTAATGATAAACTTACCATCTTTTTCTTCGAGTTTATTGCCTTCATATACATTTATCACTCTCCTGTAAATAGAAACATTTTCCGGAGTTAATGTTATAGAGGAGCCTTTTTTAGGAATCCAGACAGGCCCATAAAAATCCTCACTCCACTTGTAATGCGCGGTATCCTGCGGAAACATTTTAGTATATCTTGGTTCATCTTCAGCATACTCTTTAGCATCCGGATAATTTAGCTTTTTTGATACACTTTCTATATAGGGTTGCTGCTTCATTTTTTCTGCTTCAGCTTCTGTAAGTGTAATTAAATATTCACTATTTCCTGAAATGGAAATTTGTCCATATTTTCCTTCTACATTGAATTCTTCCTTGAGAACTTCTTCATCAAGGGCAACCCCTTTTGTTTTTACTATATAATTAGTTGCCGAATTTGGTGGTACATAAGCAGTTGAGCCATTTACGTACAAAATTGCTTCTTTCAATTGTATTGTGTCACCGGGAATACCCACACACCGTTTAATAAAGTTCTCCCGTTTATCCACTGGTCTCACAATAATATCATCTCTATCTAAAATGGCTTGTCTATCTCCTTTATATCTTTCTCTTAAGGCATCATAGTAGTTTATATTGGATTCATATTCACCAACAACCGTATCTCCTACGGGATAATTAAATACTACCACATCATTGCGTTCTATCGGGCTTGACCATAATCTTTTGTACGGCAGTTTTATCCATTCCAGGTAAGATTTTGTGTTGATGACAGGTGCAGTATGATGCACAAAGGGAATAGCAAGTGGTGTATTGGGGAGCCTTGGTCCATAGCTTAGTTTACTTACAAACAGGAAATCATTTACCATAAGCGTTTTTTCCATACTGCCTGTTGGTATCACATAAGCTTCAAAAATAAAAGTGCGGATAATAGTAGCTGCAACAACGGCGAACACACCTGCGTCTATCCATTCCCGTGCTGAGGATTTTTTATAATTCTTTACCACAGCATTACCTGCATATCTTTCATTTTTTGAAAATCCCAGGTAAGGAAAGTATATAAATGGAAGAAATACCGCCGCAGTATGATGTAAAACTGAAAAACGGCCGAAGTGCTCAACAAACTTTATATATATCCAGATAGAAATAAATTGTCCTACAATGGGGATAAACTGGAGAAAAAACCAATGTTTTTTTAATGGCATTTTCTGTACCATTTCCCAGGTGTTATAATATGGTACAAGTGCCTTCCAGGGGTCGATACCGGCTTTTTTAAACATGCCGTACAAGCCAATATGAAAACCGATAGTACATACAATAAAAATGATCAAGCCCATTGTTGAAACGTTAAATTAAAAAGTCGCCAAAAATAGTATAAATATTTATCATGGCTATAAGTAGGCAAATATGATGAAATGTTACAGGTTTGCTTTCTCTAAATTTGTTAAGGAAAACATATTGCCGTTAACCAGGTATTTACCTTAAATGATTTTCCGAAGCACTTCCGACACCTCCTCCGGCTTATGATATAACATAAAATGCCTTCCGGCTTCAATGCTATGGGTAGGTGTTATTTTTTTGATGGGGAATATTCTGTCTGCTGTGCCATGGATATGATAGAAATCCTTGAAAACACGTTCATTTTTCCAATGCAGTATCTGCCTGATTGACCATTTTAAATAATAAGGATTTACATTTTTCCTGTATTCACGGGCAAGCGCTTTTTGATCCTGTGTATATGAGCCGAGAAAATAATTTTCAATGGGCTCAAATAGTTTTAACGGGCGAATATCATGTAATACTCCTGTGGGTATCAACCGGTATAATCTCAGTTTACCACAAAGTTTCATCCAGGTGGGCAACTGATGATGTGTTTCTACACTGGAGATCAGGATCAGCTTTTTTACCGGCATAATGCGGGTAATTTCAATAGCCATGATGCCGCCAAAAGAAACACCGATCAGTGTGAAATCGTCCGTGGAGGTAATTTGCGCGGCCATTCTTTTGGCATACGCTTCAAGTGTTTCATCCTTTTCGGGCACAAGCCATTGTATATAATGCACATCTGTACCAGGCTGCCAGGTAAGCTTACTGAAAATCCTTTCATCTGCACCCAATCCACATATACAATACACTTTTTTCATTTCCCTTTATTTTCTTGGAATCACATAGCTGCTAACATCATCTTCCTTAATACTTTTTCCGGACAGAATAACAAGGCGTTCAACAACATTTCTCAGCTCCCTGATATTGCCCGTCCAGTTGTTATCCTGCAAAGCCTTCATGGCATCGCCATCAATTTCTTTTTTGGGAATACCATATTCTGTGCAGATATCAGCTAAAAATTTATCAACCAGCAGCGGGATATCATCCCTGCGGTCATTTAATGAAGGCACATGAATAATAATAACACTCAGGCGATGATATAAGTCGAGGCGGAATTGTTTTTCATCCACTTCCTGCAATAAGTCTTTATTGGTTGCAGCAATTACACGAACATCCACGCTGATATCTTTATCACCGCCAACCCTGGTTATTTTGCCTTCCTGCAGCGCCCTCAATACTTTTGCCTGTGCATTAAGGCTCATATCGCCAATTTCATCGAGGAAGAGCGTTCCGCCATGTGCCTGCTCAAATTTTCCTATGCGTTGTTTTACGGCTGATGTAAATGAGCCTTTTTCATGCCCGAATAATTCGCTTTCTATTAGCTCACTTGGAATAGCAGCACAATTCACTTCAATCAAAGCACCTTTGGAGCGATTGCTTTTTTCATGTATCCAGCGGGCAACTAATTCTTTTCCTACACCATTTTCGCCCATGATCATTACCCTGGCGTCTGTTGGTGCAACCTTGTCAATTGTTTCTTTTATTTTTATGATTGGTGCTGATTCGCCTATCATTTCATCAACCTTCGTTACCTTTCTCCTTAACACTTTTGTTTCGGTTACGAGGTTGGTTTTATCCATAGCATTGCGTATCGTTATCAGCAGGCGGTTCAGGTCAGGAGGTTTCGACACATAATCATAAGCTCCTTTTTTTACCGCTTCAACGGCTGTTTCAATAGTGCCGTGCCCTGAAATCATAATAACCGGAACATCAGGATTTATCTCGGCAACCTTATCTAAAAATTCAATGCCATCCAGCTTGGGCATTTTAATGTCGCACAATACAACATCATAATTTTTTTCTTTAAACTTTTTCAAGCCTTCTTCTCCGTCGCCTGCCTCGTCTATTTTATATCCTTCATAAGAAAGTATTTCACCTAAAGTTTTACGGATCGCTTTTTCATCATCAATGATCAGAATATTTGACATATACGTTATAGTTCTTTGTGTGTATAGGTTAATAAATTTTTAACAATCTTATTTTATGCAAACTGCTATTGGTGCGTCTCATAATAACTTTTCAAAAATAAGGAATTATGAATTGGTATTTTACCCTGCTCTTTTCAGCCTGTTTTTCCCCTTCCTTTATCGCAACCAATACAGGAAACAGTAAGGACCGTATTCGTAATATCCCATTACCTTATGGTTATAAACGAATAGAATTCCCGGAGCGCTCATTTGCCGAATGGTTAAGGAATATAAGGCTGAAGCCTGGCAAAACGGTTTACCTGTATAACGGGTTTCCCAAAAAAAATCAAACTGCACAATTTGCCGTGCTGGATATACCTGTAGGTAAAAAGGATTTACAACAATGTGCTGATGCGGTAATGAGGCTTCGCGCCAGCTACCTGTTTGACAATAAAAGAATGAATGAAATTGTTTTTTACGATAATAGCAACAAGGCGTATAGATATACCGGTGGTGAGAATATTCAGCACTTTGAAAATTATCTTGAAAAAGTTTTTGCCTTTTGCGGTACAGCTTCTTTAGAAAAACAGTTAAAAAAGAAGCCGGTTCAGGATATTGCACCCGGCGATGTACTGATCAAAGGAGGGTATCCGGGACATGCAGTAATAGTGATGGATATTGGAGTGAAGAGCAACGGTGAAAAAATTTACCTGTTAGCCCAAAGCTATATGCCTGCCCAGAATATTCATATTTTAAAGAATAACCAGGATGAGTTATTAAATCCCTGGTATGCTGTTACCAGCAGCCAGATTATTACGCCGGAATGGATATTTCAGTCAACGCAATTATACGGATGGTGATTGAAAGTAAGTATACCATTTTTGCATCCTGCTTATCTTTGCAGCAATAATTTAAAAAAATGAGCAAAATTGTTTTTATTACCGGCGCTACATCAGGTTTTGGAAAAGCATGTGCAGAAAAATTTGCAAAAGAAGGATACAATGTAATAATCAATGGAAGGAGAGAAGACAGGCTGCAATCTTTAAAAACAGCATTGGAGAAACAATACGGCGTTAATGTATTGACGCTTGCTTTTGATGTGCGCAACAGGAACGATGTTTTTGAAAAAATAAATGCAATTGACGAACCATGGAAAAAGATTAACATTTTAATAAATAACGCAGGGCTTGCCCTGGGCAGAGAGCATATTGATGAAGGGAATATTGATGAGTGGGATACAATGATGGATACCAATGTTAAAGGTTTGTTGTATGTTTCAAAAGCAGTGATACCATTTTTAATACCAACCAGGGGGCACATTATAAATCTTGGCTCTGTGGCAGGCAAAGAAGTGTATGATAAAGGAAATGTGTATTGTGCCAGCAAATTCGCGGTTGATGCCATATCTAAAGGCATGAGAATAGACCTGTTACGCCACGGTATTAAAGTAACTTCCATAAACCCCGGCGCTGCGGAAACGGAGTTTTCTCTTGTTCGTTTTAATGGAGATGAAGAAAAAGCAAAATCTGTTTATAATGGCTTGCAACCGCTTACAGGCCCTGATGTGGCAGACGTGATATATTATTGTACAACATTGCCTGCACATGTTTGTATTAACGACCTGGTTCTATGTCCTACCCAGCAGGCAGACGCTATTTATTTTAACCGAAAATAATTTAGGCAGCAAATTTGCGTTGATAAAAGGCAGAAGCTAATGCACTTAAACACCAGTTAACACTGTTGATATAAGTCAAAGCGATTCACCCAACCCTATAAAACTGTTTTAAATGAAAAAAGTAGTTTTTTGTATAACCGCTTTGGTTTTTCTTGTCTCACTCAGTATTCCTGTCCTTGCCCAGGATGATAATGTAATAAGGATCAGCCCCTGCGATAATGCTTCTATTCAGAAGCAGGCGGATAGTGTTAAGCACTTGTTGGCCGGCGGTGGATTTACAGTGCTGCGTGAAGCTTCCATAACCATGGAAAGTGAATATGAAATTCCTATCATTGTTCCCATGAGTGAAGGTACCTGGTACCAGTTTGTTTTTATTGGTGATGTAAAATCTAATACATATGAAGTGCGTATGTACGACTATAGTGAAAAGCAGGTGGTATACCAGAAAAAGAGATGGGGAGATGTAGATGGTAATGTTATCAGCTATTCATATATACCTAAAGTTTCAGAATATCACATGATTAAACCGCTGCAGGTAAACAGTATGCAGAAAAAGAATTTATGCGGTTATGTAATGTTGTTTAAAAAGACTGTGGGCGAAGCTAAGGCAGCTAAATAATCATTCAGAAAAATAGTTGAAAGGCGATAAGAGATTTTTCTTATCGCTTTTTTGTTTTGGATAAATTGCCGCTTATACTCATAATCCGGTTAAATATTTTGCCTTTATGCTTACCCGCGCCAGCACAGATCTTGTTATATTAAGAGTACCATAACGCAGCTTGTTCTGCAGCGCTTCAATTAAGTTAGTAAATACTATTTAATGTGTATGTTCGTTCATTTTGTAACTAATATTTATTAGTTTTTATTCGTATTGTTTTTTCAGATTATATTGAGTCAGAATTGATTATCACAACCCTTTACGCATGAACAAAATTACAGGGAAACTCTTAGTGCTGGCGCTGTTGTTGAATTTCTTGCACAGCGTAGCTTATAGTGTGCCCGGCAAATTGCATACTGCAGATGCAGACGATAATAATGTTGTTATTAAAAGCAAAACGGAGCGTTATGAATTTGTATATGGAAATGCCGATAATCCTGTAATCATAAATGAGCAGACAAATACAATTTTCAGGTGTGAGGGCTATCGTACAGACCTGCCTTATGTTGAGTTTTATGATGATCAGTCAACTATTAATGAAGTGAACATCTTCATCGATGGTAAAAAAAACCGGCTTATCAAGCCTGTATATGAGTATTATTCTATCGAAAATATTTTTTATTCGGATGCAAGGATCTGCTATTTTCAACTGCCCCTGGAAAAAAAGGGTTCACAAAGTGAAGTACAGATAAGTAAAACCATCAATGATCCCCGCTATTTCAGCACTATTTATTTCTCTGAGCCTTTCAGGATAGAAAATAAGCAGGTAATAGTTACTGTTCCACAATGGATGAGCATAGATATAAAGGAAATGAATTTTGATGGATATAAGATTAAAAAGCAAACTGAAAAGAAGGATAATGCTGTTATATACACTTATACTATTGAGCAGCTAGAAGCCAGGAAAAATGAGCCCCGCAGCCCTGGGCCTTCTTATATATACCCACACCTGCTGGTTTTAACCCGCTCTGCTGATGTAAAAGGAAAGAAGATAACATATTTCAATGCGCTTGCTGATCAATATGCATGGTATCGCCACCTGGTATTACAGATTGGTAATGATGCCGCCGTCATTAAAGAAAAAGCAAAGGAGATTACAAAGGCAATTACCAACGATACGGCAAAAATAAAAGCGATATTTCATTATGTACAGGATAATATAAGATATATAGCTTTTGAAGATGGCATTGCAGGCTTTAAACCTGAAAAAGCACAGGAGGTATTAAAAAAGAAATATGGCGATTGTAAAGGTATGGCTAATCTTACCAAAGAACTTTTACAGGCTGCAGGTTTTGACGCGAGGTTATGCTGGATAGGTACCAACCATATTGCATACGATTATTCCACGCCTTCTCTTTCTGTAGATAATCATATGATCTGTGCACTGCGCTATAAAGGCAAACTTTATTTTCTGGATGCAACAGAAACATATATCGGTTTTGATCAGTATGCGGAACGCATACAGGGCAGGCAGGTAATGATTGAAGACGGAGAGAAATACATGCTTGAAAAAGTACCGTTGCGTTCTACCGAACAAAATATAGATCTTGAAAAAAGAACTGTTCATATAGATGGTAATAATTTAAAAGGAAATGTATTGCATAAAATGGGCGGAGAAAGCAAAGAGTGGTTGCTTACGCGCATACATAGTTTGAAAAAAGATAAACTGGCAACAGCATTACAGCATTACCTGGCAGAAGGTAACCAGAAATATGCGATCACGCAATTGCAAACTTCTGATCTTAACGAAAGAGACAATGCGCTCGATATCAATTATCAGCTTGATCATGAAGATGCAGTTTCGGGTTTTGGCGATGAGCTGTATATAGACCTTGACTTCAGAAAAGATATGGATAATGCTGATATTGATATAAACAAAAGAACTACTGACCTGGTTTTTTCTTATAAAAAATATCTTATTTATGAAACTGAATTAACCATTCCTTCCGGGTATAAAATCAATCAGCTTCCCGAAGGATTAAATATTGATGAGCCTGCATACAGTTTTAAAATAAATTATAAAACCATTGGCGAAAAGCTGGTATACCGTAAAGAAATAACTATAAAAGATACCCGCTTACGTAAGGCAGCTTTTGCAAAATGGAACGCAAGTATTTCGCAGTTAAAGAAAAGCTATAACGAACAGATAATTCTTACAAAAAAATAAAACTTTCATATCATAAACATTCTATTCATGCAAAACAGATATATCCTGAGCCTGCTTGTCTTTTTGTTTATAATATTTCAGCACAGTGTTGCGCAAACAGATGCAGAATATAAGAAAAGAGTGGAGGAAGTAAGAAAAGAGGTATGGGGATGGAATATTCCGGCATTTAACAACAGAACAATTCCTGCTGCATTAGCTAATGAGTCAGGAGTAGTGATTGCCCGTCACCAGGAAATAAAAGCCATCAGTAAAACCAAGTTCAAATTTCTTGTTATTACGGCTGCCAAGTATAAAGAGATATACTTTACCAACACTTACCGGGAAATGGTAAAGATTAATGACAAGGCGACCCTTGAAGAGTTTTCTGAGTTCAGTTACCAGAAATCCAAACGCCTTGCAAAATTCTTTTCAAGAAATCTTAAAGGGCGTGTTACCATATTAGGCATTCGAATTATAAAGCCTGATGGAACCATAAAAGAAATAGACGTGAATGAGGAAGTGATGATAAAAAATGATAATGATGAGAAGCAGAGTAAGGTAGCTGTATCGGGATTGGAAGTGGGGGATATTATAGATTATTTTGTAAGCCGGCAGGAAGAAGAAGCAGTGGGATACAGAACAGAGCCCTATCTTTTCATATTTGGCGATGATAAGCCTATTATGCATTATTCCGTGCATTGCGAAGTGGGAGCTACCTGCGCGGTAGAATACAGGGCAATGAATGGCGCGCCTGAATTTAAGGTAAAAAAAGATGCAGATGGTGATAATATCCTTGATGCAGAATATCAGAATATACCCAAATCACCGGTTGATCTTTGGATGTCTTCGGCAAGACAACTACCCATACTTCGTTTAAACATACGTGTTGGCGGACCTAGAAAAATAAAAAGAAAGGAGGGAGAAGTATACCGTAATCAACCCTACCAGCAAATTATTGAAGACGTAAAAGTTGATATGAAAGAAGATTTTTACGGAAGCCAGCTTGGCCTGGTAGCAGAAGGGCTGTCAGGTGAAATAAAGTCTATGATCAAGCGTATGCGCAGGCAGGATGATCTGCCTAAAGACAGCTTACCGTATTATATTTACTATGCATTCCGGTATATAGCTTTTTATAAGGTAGATGCAAACGATAAAATAAATGTTGGTTTAGAACGGAATTACCAGGCTCCTAATAAAAAGAAATTTTTGT
Source organism: Terrimonas sp. (assembly GCF_003075435.1). Taxonomy (GTDB): domain Bacteria; phylum Bacteroidota; class Bacteroidia; order Chitinophagales; family Chitinophagaceae; genus Agriterribacter. Next base: position 87,706 of record NZ_QCZJ01000002.1, read on the forward strand.
TATTGCTAAGTCTTATTCTTGATAAGCTTGGTATTAATAATGAAATTATACTGGCAACATCTGTTTATGGTCCTGATACAAAGCAGGTAATGCTGGCAGATGATTTTGAGTATATCATTAAAACAACAAAAAATACCCCGGTATATATGAGCGCCGAGGGCGTATTTACAAATTGTAACTATATCCCTGCGGAGTATGAAGGTCAGCAAAATCCTACAGTTGTGGTAAAAGGGTTTACCAAATCTTCAATAAGGCTTGATGATGAGGCAATGCAAAACATCGGTAAATCATCAGCAAAACAAAATGTACAAACAGAAAACCTTAAGGTATCGGTTTCAGACAATATGGAAGAACTTAAAATAGCAAGAAAAACTGTTTTAAAAGGCCAGATGCGGCAGGGTGCGCAGCGGCATCTGTTGTTGTTTGAAGATTATTATGAAGAAGAAAGAAAAGCGCTGGGCGTTAAAGAATCATTCATGGAGGAATTTGCTGACAGCAGAAAAAACAGATCGCTTGCAGATGAATATACTGCGGCTTTTGCAAAGGCGCGCAGTGAATGGAAAGACAGGTTTATCAGTGAAATTTCCGGGGAGTTTGATACCAAACCCAAAGACGTTACATCTTACAAAATAGATAATATGGGCTTGCGCCATACCAAACCTGATTTTATATACTCCACTCAATTTACTATTGAAGGATGGATAAAACGCGGGGGTAATAATTACATTGTTGATATGGGCAAGCTTATAGGAGGACAGTTGCAACTAAAGCCGGAGCAACTGGAAAGAAGCGTGGATATATATATGGCTTGCGCCCGTACATTTGAATATATTATCAGTTTTGAAATTCCGCAGGGTTATAAGGCCGAAGGGCTGGATAAATTGGCTGTAAATACGACTAATCAAGCCGGTAGTTTTATTGCTGATGCTAAACAGGAAGGAAATACGATAAAACTTAAAATAACCAAGATTTATAATAGTGCATTTGAACGCGCTGATAAGTGGCCGAAGCTTATAGAAATATTAAATGCCGCCAACGATTTTCAAAGTAAAAAAATATTATTGCGCAAAGGCTGATGTAAAATATTGGCTTGTTTGCCGGTAATGTTTAAATGTAAAAGCTGTACAAAAAGAGGAGCTTTTAAAAAAAGCTCCTCTTTTTATTTTATTGCATCAGGTATGCTTCATTACTTTTAAAATACCTGATAAATACAAATAAATATTAGCGGGTACAATTGGCAGTCCAGACAGCGCCGTCTTTAGTATAAGCCATAAGAAGTGTGCTTGCAGTGAGGCGGATTATCTGCGCTGAATTATCATCAACAGAAACAACAGCATTATCGCCATCCGCTTTAAATTGTACACCTGTTAAATCAGGAATAGCATCGGAGAATACAAAGTTGTAGTTGCTGCCTACTTTCACAACGGTAACTTTTCCATCATCTGTGGATTTATTTTCTCCTTCTTTTACATAACTGATCTTTCCTTTATATGTACCTACAAACAAGTCATTATTTGTTGGATTGTCTTTTTTACTGCAGGAGGCTAATATAAAAGCCGCGGCAAATAGCAAACTCATAGATTTCAAATGCTTACTCATAACTTTTCTAATTTATAGTATGAGTAATTTCAAACCCTGTTCCAAAGTCTGCAGTTAACAAAATTTTATTTGATAAGCTATTTTAACTCTTAATACTTCTGAAGCTCACTTCATTGCCATGATCCTGCAAGAGAGAAAATGTCAGTTTACAGGTAATATGTAAAAAAGAGAATGTATCAAAAATAAATAAAGGCTCTGAGAATCGTTTAAACGACTACTTGTCTATAATGAGGTTACCCGAATAAAAAGAGGCTGTCTTCTTATTTTTGACAGCCTCTTTTTACTACCAGGTATTTTTACTTTTATCCCTTTTTGGTACTCTTCATTTTTGCTTTAGGCAATACTGTTTCCGGTTGTTTCTTTTGTGGAGAGGACAGTGTTTCAGCTAATTTTACCGCGGCATAAGCATTAATAATACCTCCGGTTGTACTCAGCTCAGACATATTCACATCCTCATCTGTACCAGGCTTTTTAACCTTTAAGTCGGCTGTTTTAGTTGTTGACTGTTCAATAACAGTTTTAACCTGCTCGGCTGTAAGATCAGGAAAATACGACATTAATAAGGCTGCCATGCCTGCTACTACCGGGCTTGCCATGCTGGTGCCCTGCAAATTGCCATAATCATTACCACCAGGCAAAGTAGAATAAATTTTTACACCCGGTGCAAAAACATCAACAGACCTTTTTCCATAATTAGAAAAGGAGGCCGTTAAACCACCTGCTGCCGGGTCGCCGCTGGCGCCAACTGTTATCCAGTTTGTTGCCTTGGTTGTAGTATCGTTGTTATAATAATTATTGGGAAAGTTATCATTTACATCCACATCTTTGGCGTCATTTCCTGCTGCATGTACCAATAATACACCTTTTGATTCTGCATATTTTACGGCATCGTCCACCCAGTTTTTCTGGGGAGAGATACTTTTACCAAAGCTCATATTCACTACCCTTGCCCCGTTATCAACAGCATATCTTATTGCATTGGCAATATCCTTATCATGCTCATCTCCATCCGGCACAGCCCTTATCATCATTATGCGCACATTATCTGCAACTCCATTCATCCCAATTCCGTTGTTGCGAACTGCCCCAATAATGCCTGCCACATGTGTTCCATGCATGGGCGTACCTGCCATAACATCATTATTGCCATAAAACCTGTCATTAATATCGTCATAATTATCTTTTACTATTTCTCCACGGTAATCTTCAGGTTCTTTTAAAGCCGCATCAGCTTTTGCTTTTTCGCCACCATAAAAGTCATTTGTAATTTCAATTAATTTTTTATTGGTCATTTCATTAACCTGAAAACCAAGGAATAATGCCGACAGAGTGCTTTTGGCCTTACTTTCATCAGTAGACATAGGTTTGAATTGTGCCAGGTCATCGCCGGTATATTCCTGCTTTTTCATTGCCCCCTGCAAAATACTATCCGCCCAGGGCATTTTCTCTACAATATTTTTCAGGAACATAACATTCAGGGAAGCTTCCTTGGCATCGCCTTCTATCCTGGATTTTACCATTTTATATAAGGCTATTTCATTCTTTTGTTCAGGTGTTAAAGTAGAGTCAGCCGGTATTTTATCACCATATTTTTTCTTTAACTTATAGTAAACCCTGGCAGCCTCATATGAGTCCTTGTTTACATTCCTTCCATCTTTGCCACCTAAAAAATTCCATCCATAAATGTCATCCACATATCCATTATTATCATCATCTATTCCATTTCCCGGAATTTCTTTTGGGTTATGCCATAAAACTTTCTTAAGATCCTCATGTGTAGTATCCACACCGGAATCTATAACGGCCACAATAACCGGCGTGCTTTTCTTCCCTTTTAATAGTTCCGTATAAGCTCTTTCCACGTCTATACCATAGTATCCATCTTTTTGTTTGCTCATTAAATGCCATCCGTAGGGCACATCTTTTACTGCGGTTTGCGAAGAAGCAACGTTAAAAAACAACATACCACCAACAACTATCAGGCTTGTTTTCTTCATGTATTGATTTTTTTGAATAACAAAATTGAATAAAAAAAGTTTTCTAAAACTACCAGTTAACACAATTTGCAAAAATATGTAGATGCAAAAAAAAATGCCAGGGTTTCTTTCCCTGACATTTTAAAATATCATTAACTAAATTAGAGCTTTATTCTCATTTCTACTTTACTGATTCCTTCATTAGCCTGCTTAACCTCCCTGGTCTGTTTCTTAACAATGATCTGGTTTTCAGAAACGCCCAAATCCTTAAAGTAGTTGCCTAACAATTCAACCGGTGTTTGTGGCAAAGTTGTATTGGCATTTATAACACCTTCAATTTCAACCTTTGCATCCGGAGTGCGTACCAGGATGTCTGTAAGCCTGAGCACTATATTAAAATCCTCACTGGATAAAATTTTGTTCTCTTTATTAAATCCTACGGTAAAAATGAACTGGTTATTTTTTATAGCCGTAACTTCTGTTTCTGCAGCTATTTCAGTTTGCGCGGCAGGTTCAGTTATTACGGTTTCAGAAACAGCCACAGGACATCCATAATTCCCGTCAGTTCCTTTTTCAAGCGGGCATCTGTCTTCTTCATCATTAATGCCATCTGCATCGCTGTCAGGCACCGGGCAACCTTCAAATCTTGCTACACCTGCTACGCCCGGGCATTTATCTTCTACATCATATGTACCATCATTATCAGCATCAAAGGTCGACAAATCAGCTTCTGTTGCTACCTGCACGTTTATTTTTTCTGTGCTTGACACTGCCGCAGCGTAATCTGTTACACTTGTATTAACTGATGCTTCCTCTACGCTAAATGTTTCAGGAGCGTCTATCTCTGCATCAGCAGGCATCACAATATTTATAGCTACATCCGCATCTTCAACATTAATATTATTCAACGCTACGGAAGCAGTAACCGGATTAACCTTTGCTAATTCATGAAAACTAATGTCCTTTTCATTAATATCTTCCGGGCTGATTTTCCTGGCACCTCTGACCATAGCACTTGAATTTGTAAAGTCGGGGGTAAAAGAGAAATCGGTATTTGCTAACCTGTCCTCCGTAAGCGCACTACTCACAAAAGAGTGGCCCAGGCTTATGGTATCACTGTTTACCAGTGATTGAGCACTGTAATCATAGATAATTAGCGCGGAAAGAAGTACGGCATCTATCTTTCTCATAAAATGAACTTTTTTAGTTTACAAAGGGGCGGATAACCCAGTTATCCTATTAACGTAAAAATACTTAGTAATATTGCGGTAAACACTTAATCTTTGCTTTGCCTTCCAAATTTCTGTAGTGCTCATCACGATATAAAAACGGAAAAACACTTATTGTTATTATTACAAACACTTAACCAGGCATCGCATTTCGACAAAGAGCTCAAAATATTGGATGGTCTGTTGTAGTTGTTAGGTAGAAGGTTTAAAATTTCTATCCTGTGGAAAAACCTGAAAGTAAAAATGCTATTTATTCTGTAAAACCGGAAGATCAGAGGAGTGATTGGTGAAGCAAAAATAGAAAGCAGGTTTGTAAAATGCAAGAGTGCTATTATGATATTACCAGATGATAAACTACTGTTTTAATAAAATATCCCTGCATTTGCAGGGATATTTTATATACTTCGGTTATACGTTTCAGTTAGTAAGTAACTTTAAAGGCAACACGCCTGTTCTTAGCTCTTCCTGCTTCGGTATTATTATCAGCAATCGGATGCTCCGATCCAAAACCTGACGCTGTCATTCGCTCGTGGGATACACCTTTTTTAACAAGGTACATCTTGATGGCTAATGCACGCTTACCTGATAATACCTGGTTGTGACGTATAGACCCTGTATTATCTGTGTGACCTTCGATGTCTAATTTTAATGCTGTATTATTAAGCATGATGTCAGCAATTCTGTCAAGCGCCGGATATGAAGTTGCTTTAATATTATCGCTGTTTACATCAAATAATATATTCTTAGCTGCTTTATTTATCTCATCAACCATGTTCTTTTCAATTACCGGGCATCCTTTATTGTCTTTAGTTCCGGGTTTTGAAGGACATTTATCTTCATCATCATTTATTCCATCTTTATCTGTATCTGGTGCAGGGCATCCATTATATTTAGGAAGACCAACTATACCCGGGCAACTATCTTCCTCATCATTCACGCCATCCTTATCAGTATCAGGTATTTCGCATCCGGCATACTTAGCTGAACCTGCAATGTCCGGGCATTTATCTTCGTCATCAGGCACGCCATCTTTATCCTTATCCGGCGCAGGGCATCCGCCATATTTGTTTAAGCCTGCAACATCAGGACATTTATCTTCCTTGTCAGGTATACCGTCGCTGTCTTTATCAGGACAACCATTGCTGGCAACTGTTCCGCTTTCGCCTGAGCATTGATCAATTTTGTCAGGTACTCCGTCGCCATCACTATCCTGCGCCGCGGCTTTTGTTTTTGCAGTTTTTGATTTTGTCAGCCAAACTACTGCTGTTGCTCCTATTGTTTGATGCTTAAATGAAGCATCATAATCTGCTTTATAAAAATCAGCAAGTCCTTTGCTGTAATTAATAGTAAATAAAATACGGTCATTAAAATCTAAACCTGCCACAGCATTAATACCGTAGTCTATTTTATTGTATGTTTTTACCTGGTCGCCGTAAGCAAGCTTGTCATTATAAGATTGATGTTCACCAGAGGCATTATATATGTCGTATGATGTTTTACCATTTAATAAATACGAAACATACCCACCGGCGCCAATAATGAAATTTACTTTTTGAGTAATCGGAAGCTTATAGATAAGGTTAACCGGTAATTCTACATAGCTTGTTTTCCAGCTTGAAAGAATAGAAGAAGTATCACTGTTAAATGACTTTGTGGAATCATATGAGCGGGCAAATTTTCTTCCCTTATTGGTGTATTGTAAAGAAGGCAGAACAGCAAAGTTGCCTTTTTTGTCAATAGGAATTTCGGCAAAAACACCCGCATGAAACCCGGTTGATGGAGAAAAGTAATTTTTATAATTGAGATCCCAGCCCTGGAGATTGTTCTTTTCTGCTATGGAAGCCTGGTGTATACCACCTCCTGCACCAATTTTAATTTGGGCTTGTAATAAATTGAATATCAGTATATTAGCACAGATAAAAAAGTATATCTTTTTCATACTACGGGTTAGTTTCAAAGGATAAATGATACTATTCAGGCAGATATAACGCTTAAAATATGGTAATATTATTGTGACTCAGCCAGTTCTATTAAATGCAGGGAATTAAAAAAGGAGATAAATGTGTAGCTGTTTTTAATGTGTGCATAACTATTTTCCAAAAAAAGATATTCACGTTTCACGGGAAACATGTTAATAACTTGCTCATTTATAGCTTTCTTAACAAAATGTAGTGAAAATGGATTATAGAAATCAGCTATCAGGTATCAGCTTGTTGAGGTGCCTGCTGTTCTCAACTTGTTTCTTTTAAGATATGTATAGCATTTGTATAAATGCACTATCTTAATCTGTTCGTTGTTTTTAATGCGTTTATAATTCGGCTATCATTCCGGTTGTCAAGTTGTTGAAGAAAGCTGTTACCTTCTATTGTTGGGAAGTCAATTCGCAACTCATTGTTATTAAGAAGCAGGGGCGAAATTGTAGCCAGGCCAAAGGTTATGGAACTTAGATACAAGGGATGAAATACTCCGTAATATACTGGTTGATTATCAACAGTTATAGCAAAGGCTTTGTCAGAGCTGTAATGTTGAATGACTGTCTGGATATCTTTACTTAAAACAAATGTGGTGGTTGCCTTTACGTAAACTTTAATGTCCTGGTCGGAAACCAGGGGTGTATCATCCAGTACCGCATTCGTGATAGAAATTGTAGCCGGCATTGTTGATTTATCAACCATGGTAGTGAATGACTTTAACAGGTAAATGTCAATTCTGGGGCCGGAGCCCTGTTCCTCTTTTTTACAGCCTGTAAACATTGTTAGTGTCAGGAAATATAGAAATATATGTCTCATAAGAATGTATTAACCTCTGACAACTGAAATTTTAGGAGCGTTGCGTTGGAGTGGTAAGCTATCAGTAGTTCAGCTATAAGGTGTCAGCTAAGTTTCCTGTATTAATCGCTCTCACCTGAAAAGCTGATATCTGATATCTCAGATATTAAACACAATTCCCTGTGCTAAAGGAAGGCTGGCAGACCAGTTAATGGTATTGGTTTGCCGCCTCATATAATTTTTCCAGGCATCACTTCCGCTTTCTCTTCCACCACCAGTTTCTTTTTCACCGCCAAATGCACCGCCAATCTCTGCGCCGCTGGTTCCTATATTGATATTGGCTATTCCGCAATCGCTTCCTGCAGCAGAAAGAAACAGCTCAGCCTCTCTTAAATTTAATGTCATCATTGCCGACGAAAGTCCCTGAGGTACATTATTCTGAATGCCAATGGCTTCTTCCAGGCTGGTATATTTAAGAATATAGAGAATGGGAGCAAAGGTTTCATGACTTACGATGGGGAGATCAGGCGTAACTTCAGCTATACATGGAACAACATAACAACCACCTTGATAATCATTTCCTTCTAAAACGCCGCCTTCTATTAAAAACTTACCACCCTGCTGCTTACATTGCTCAATAGCATTGAGGTAGGCGGTAACCGCATCTTTATCTATCAACGGACCCACATGGTTTTCAGGTGATAAGGGATTGCCAATCTTCAATTGACCGTACGCCTTAACGAGCTTTTCTTTAAACTTATCATATATTTTTTCATGGATGATGAGCCTGCGCGTAGTTGTGCATCTTTGCCCTGCAGTGCCTGCTGCGCCAAAAACGCTGGCTATAATGGCGATGTCCATATCCGCCTCAGAAGAAACTATGATGGCATTATTCCCTCCAAGCTCCAGCAGGCTTTTCCCCAGCCTGGAAGCCACAGCCACACCAACCGCTTTTCCCATTTTTGTTGAGCCGGTTGCAGATATTAAGGGTATGCGGGTATCATAAGCCATTTTTTCGCCAATCAACCTATCGCCAATGATCAGGCAGCTAACTCCTTCAGGTACATTGTTTTTTTTAAATACTTCAGCCACAATATGCTGACAGGCAACAGCGCATAAGGGCGTTTTTTCAGATGGCTTCCATATACAGGCGTTACCACAAACCCAGGCTAACATAGCATTCCAGCTCCATACCGCTACCGGAAAATTAAAAGCGGAAATGATACCTGCAACACCAAGCGGATGCCATTGTTCATACATCCTGTGGCCGGGTCGTTCGCTATGCATTGATAATCCATATAATTGCCTTGATAAACCAACTGCGAAATCGCATATATCAATCATTTCCTGCACTTCGCCCATGCCCTCCTGCAGGCTTTTGCCCATTTCATATGAAACAAGATAACCCAATGCTTCTTTGTGTTCACGCAGCTTCTCACCAATCTGTCTCACCATTTCTCCACGTTTGGGTGCAGGCCAGGTTCTCCATTCAGCAAAAGCTTCATTTGCCTTTTTCACCACTGTTTCATAACCAGCATCATCTGCCAGGTATACATTAGCTATTAATGCTCCGTCAACCGGTGAGTAGGAGGGGATGATCTGCCCCGAAGAACCTATCCAATATTGCCCGGTAGAAACGCCCTGGTTTACAGAACTGATTTTAAGATTACTTATAAAATCCAGCATTGTGCTATATTTTATTGCAATATACGTAAAGCTGTGGGCAGTCGGCTATGAGTTATCAGCAATCGGTCATCAGCTATCAGCTGTTGACAGCTGGCATAATACTATCGATCTGATAAGACCGCCAGCTGCAATCCCTATGGGTTGGCACTGATAGCTCATAGCCCAAAGCCCAACGCTCATAGCTGATAGCTGATCGCTCTTCGCCAATTAACCTATGTTATTAAACGTTGAATACACCGGAATTTCCGTTGAATAATTATGTGGTTACATAATTTTTTTCAATTTTTGTCTTGTCAAAGATTCCAACCCTAAAAATGATGAACCTGTACTACAGGTTTTTTCTTTTTATAGCTCTTTGTTTCCCTCCAAATCACTCTGAACAACCCCATAGATTTTAATCAGGTTCCAACCTTCTATGAAACCGCGTATTGTTAACTTGATTAAATCAACTAAAATGAAAAGTTTTTTACGTACCCGGTTTTGTTCTTTGAGTGTTATCTTTTTCTTGTTATGCACATTGTCTGTTAAAGCAGGTGATGATGTTGTTCGTCCGCATCAATTTGATCTTGCCAAACTGGTTAGAGCATCTGTGAATTTCCTGGGTGGAAATGCAGGTAAAGCTGAAGTATTACTTGAAAAATTGAAGAACAGGCAAACAGACAGGATTTGTGTTTGTGAAATAATGGAATTGCAAAACGCTAATGCACAGTTTTCTAATGTAGCCGTTCTGGCCGAAAAAACAAACAATGGTGATATGGGCAAGGGATATAAGGTGGCAGAAAGACAAATTACCCAGGAAAAAAAGCAAATGAAAGCTCAGTTTTTTGATGACATAAAAGTGAATGCAAGAATAGCGGTAGCTACTGATTGTCTAAGCTTATATATTAAGTTAAGACAGGAGACCACAGGTCTTAAATTATATGACATACTTGATGCAGATACAAGGTCTGAAGTAAAATAAGCATCAGTACTGTTCGCTGTCGTTCGGAAAATCACTATTCTTTACATCTGTAACATATTGCTGAACAGCTCCGTTTATGGACTCATGCAGGTTAAGATACTGACGCAAAAAACGGGGTTTGAATTCAGTTGTAATACCCAACATATCATGCATTACCAATACTTGCCCGTCGCAGCCGTTGCCTGCGCCAATACCAATAGTAGGAATGTGCAGGCTTTCAGTAACTCTTTTTGCCAAAGCAGCAGGAATTTTTTCGAGCACTATAGCAAAGCACCCGGCTTCTTCAAGCAGCCGGGCATCTCTTTCGAGCTTTTCGGCTTCCGCTTCTTCTTTAGCCCTTACGGTATAAGTGCCAAATTTATAAATAGATTGTGGCGTTAAGCCAAGATGCCCCATAACCGGAACACCGGCGGATAAGATTCTTTTAATGGATTCAATCACTTCTTCTCCACCTTCCAGTTTAATGGCATGAGCGCCTGTTTCTTTCATGATCCTGATAGTGGAGCTTAGCGCTTCTTTTGAATTGCCCTGGTAAGTGCCAAATGGTAAATCAACTACAACAAGAGACCTGCTAACGCCTCTAACCACCGAAGAAGCATGATAGATCATTTGATCTAAGGTAATCGGCAGGGTAGTTTCATGCCCTGCCATTACATTGCTTGCAGAATCACCCACCAGTAAAACATCCACACCGGCACTATCAAAAAGTTTCGCGAAAGAATAATCATAAGCGGTAAGCATGGCAATCTTCTCGCCATTTGCTTTCATTTTATGCAGGGTATTGGTGGTAATCCGTTTAACCTCTTTGTTAACACTCATTTATATAATATGTTTTGAATTTGAATGATAAATAATGAGTGTCAATATTATAAAATATATGCGGAAATAATATAAAAGCTATACAATGGTTTTTCGCATCAGGTAGTTATATGTTTCAATTTGTGAGCGTAATTTCTTTCCTTTGGTTCTCACATAACTGTTGGTAAGCTTATTATCAAGCATACGAGCCTTCACATTATCATTCAGCTGTATATTTAAAATATCCTTCAGCTCGGCAATTATTTTGGGGTCTTTTATCTGTACCGCGGCTTCCACCCTGTGATCAAGATTTCTTACCATCCAGTCGGCAGAAGATATATATACTTTTTCTTTTCCTTCATTATGAAAAATCATCACCCTGGCATGTTCAAGATATTCGTCTATTATACTTACAGCGCTTACTTCTTTTTTAAATTTTTTGTTTTCAGTTAACATACAGCAAATGCCGCGTATTATCATTTTTATTTCCACACCTGCCGTAGCGGCTTCATACAATTTGAAAATGAGCTGTTCATCAGATAAAGAATTCATTTTAATAGTGATAGCGGCAGCCTTTTTATGTTTGGCATTTTTTATTTCATTATTGATAAGAGCAATAATTTGCCTGCGCATTGATTCGGGACTAACGAGCAGGGTTTTACATTCTTTCAGATAATGATAACCCATTCTTGGCTGCTGCAGGTAATTAAATATACGGTTGATGTCGGCCATTATATCTTTATCTGCCGTCAGCAGGCAATGATCGCCATAAAGTCTTGCCGTTTTTCCATTAAAATTACCGGTGCTTACAAAGCCGTATTGAATGATCTTGCTTCCCTGCTTTCTTTTTATTATGCAAACCTTGGCATGCACTTTCATGTCCGGAACTCCTAACAATACTTTTACACCTTCTTCTTCCAGTCTTTCTTTCCATTCAAGGTTGGCTTCTTCATCAAAGCGGGCGCGCAGCTCAAGCATTACGGTTACTTTTTTGCCATTTCGTTTAGCATTTATCAACGCGTTAATAATTTTTGAAGCCGGCGCAAGCCTGTATGCGGTGATCTTTATTTCAAATACATGAGGATCCATTGCCGCCTCACGCAATAAATTAATGAGTGAACTGAAAGACTGATAGGGAAAATGAAGCATGATATCTTTCTTAAGCACAATATCCGTTACCCGTTGCACATTTCTCAACACAGCATGCGGTATAGGTTTTCTCCGTTGGCTTTTTTCAGAAAATACAGATGAGGGAAAATCCATAAAATGCCGGAAATTATGAATACGCCCTCCCGGTATAATAGCATCTTTTTGTGTAAGATGAAAACGATGAATAAGATATTTAAGCAACCCGGCGTCTATCTCCCTGTCGTATAAAAACCGCACCGGCTTACCCTTTTTCCTGCTTTTTAATCCTTTTTCAATTTTCTGGGTATATGTCACATCCAGATCTGTATCAATATCAAACTCCGCATCCCGGGTTACCTTAATCACATATCCTTCATATTTATCATAACCCAAAAATGAAAATATCTGGGGCAGAGAAAACCTTATTACATCTTCCAGTAACATAATATAATTTTCACCCGGTTTGGAAGGCAATAAAACAAATCGCGACATAAGCCGCGTTGGTACTTCTATAATGGCATATTTCTTTTTTAAAGATGCGCTTTTGCTGCTCATAGCCACTGCCAGAAAGATGGCTTTTTCTCGCATGTAAGGAAGGTCGTGAATATCCTCAATCATCAGCGGAATAGTTGCAGGCGAAACTTCTTCTTCAAAAAAATCGCGAACATATTTTTTTTGTTCGTTATTTAATTGTTTTTCTGTAACAAGAAATATGTTTTGCTTTTTCAGTTCATTAAATATGTTTTTCCAGATGCGGTCAAATTCGTTTTGCTGTTCAAGCACAATATCCTGGATATCATCAAGAATCTTTTGCGGTTGCTGTTCCAGGTGCATGCGTAATTTTTTTCCGGCGCCAAGCATACGCTTTAATGCGGCTACACGCACCCTGAAAAATTCATCGAGGTTATTAGAAAATATTCCGAGAAATTTAATACGCTCTTTTAATGGTACGGTGGGGTCTGCTGCTTCCTGCAGTACTCTTCCGTTAAATGCTAACCAGCTTATATCACGAACTATTGTTTTTCTCTTAGCTACCGGCATATACTACTGTAAAATCAATCAAACGATGTAATGTTGGTAAAAAAGAGAGAAGTGATACAGGAGATGTGAATGATCTTTACCTTACAGCTTCCACCATTTACCCTTTACCTTTCATAAGTAAATATAGCCACGAAAGAGATAGCTCAATGTTAAGTTTTCTATAGTATTATAATTGCTGTATTTTTTTTATAAGAGCAGTAGTAGAATAGCCGTTTACAAAAGGAACAATTTTTACTTCGCCACCGTTTTTAATGACTTCTTCCGCACCAACAATCTGGTCTATGGTATAGTCTCCTCCTTTCAGCAGCACATCGGGCTCCAAAAGGTTGATGAGGTTAAGCGGTGTATCTTCTTCAAATAAAACTACTGCGTCTACAATAACAAGTGACGCGAGCATCAATGCCCGGAAGGACTCATCATTAACCGGGCGATCTTCACCTTTTAATCTTTTTACAGAAGCATCCGAGTTTACTCCCACTACCAAAACATCTCCTGATTCTGCAGCCTGTGAGAGTATGGCGATATGCCCCTGGTGAAGTATATCAAAGCAACCGTTGGTGAAAACGATTTTTTTATTGAGCAGATTCCATCGCTTTGCCTGGTGCTTTGCTGCGTCCGGCGTTAATATTTTATTTTTTATCAGCTCGGGATATTTCATGTTTATTCCGGTTTACTAATGGCAGCAAAATTAAGCATATTAATCCTCCGAATATAGCGATGCCGGTTTGCGCCAGCCATAATATCCAGCCAAAACCTAAGGCAGGTCCTTTTGCTATTCCATATAATGGTAAAAGTTCCTGGACAAAATACTGGTAAGCGCCTATTCCGCCGGGTGTTGCTATCATGGCCACACTTCCTAAACTTATAATAGAAAAGCATGCGCCGATATCAAGATGCTTAACCTCCTGCATAGTGTAAAACCCGGCTTTTACACTTAATATATATAGTACCCATATCAAAACAGACTGGGCAATGAAAAGCCATTTGTTTTTAAGATGCGCTATGCTTATTATGCCGGCCCAAATGCCTTTGAGAACAGATGATATTTTTTTTACAGCCGGAGATGAAGCATTTCTTTTTAATATCCAGGCAAACAGTAAAACCAGCGTGCCTGAAACCAGGAGGATCAATGCAATTTTGAACAGCTTTAAATTGCCTTCGGCATCATATAATATTACAGAGAGTTTTGCGGAAGCATAACCACTTATAATATCAAATTGGGTAATGATCGTTATTGCAAATACAACCAAAAGACACAAGGCATCCACTATCCGTTCTGTTACCATTGTGCCTATCAGTTTGTCTGCCGGAATTTTTTCATACCTGGCCAGCATAGTGCATTTCATTACCTCCCCGAGCCTGGGTACCATCATATTAAAAAAATACCCAAGCATTGTTGCAAAAAAAGTGTTTATTGAAGAGGGAGAATAGCCAAGCGGCTGGATAAGTATCTTCCACCTTAATGCCCGTGTATAGTGTGCCAGCAGCAATATCAACATAGGCAGTATTACAAGCAGGTAACTGGCGCCTTTCAGAGAACTGACCAGTTGTTGCTTGTTTTCAGCTGAGAGGTTGCGTGCACTTAACCACAATAAAAATACCCCAAGCCCCAAAAAGAAAATATACTGGAGTACATTGAGCAGCTTTTTTCTTGTCATATTTGCGCGCCGGGCATTTTATATCCGGTTATTATCCTTAGGGAATATAATGCGTGGTTTGAAACTTTTGGCTTCTTCAAAATCCATTGTGGCATAAGAAATAATAATAACCGTATCGCCAACAGCTCCCTGCCGTGCGGCAGGTCCGTTAAGGCAACAAACGCCTGATCCTCTTCTTCCTTTTATCAGGTATGTTTCAATACGTGAACCATTATTTACATTTACGATCTGAATTTTTTCATTCTCTATAAGATTAGCAGCATCCATCAGGTCTTCATCTAAGGTAAGGCTGCCTACATAATTCAGGTTTGCTTCAGTTATAACTGCTCTGTGAATCTTTGACTTAAGTATTTCAATTTCCATAAGGCACAAAATTAAGTGGTATAATCATATTATCAATCAACCTTACTTCACCCATATAGGCAGCTATTAACGCTACTACCTGGTTTTCATTTTGTACAGTATTCAAAAGCTCAAGGGTGTCTGCATCGGCAATTTCAATATAATCGGGCACAAGGTTATGATCAGCCAGTATGTCGCCTGCATTTTTTTTCAGCACTGCCCCTGTATTATTTCTTATATTATTTTTTAAATATATCAGTGCTTTATATATACCTGTTGCATTTATCAGCTGTTCTTTTGTCAATCGCATATTCCTGCTGCTCATGGCCAGTCCATCCTGCTCTCTCAATGTCGGGCAAATAACAATCTCCGCTTTTGAACCGGTTATTGACAACAGCTTTTTAATAACCATGCACTGCTGGTAATCTTTTTGTCCCAGGTAAAGTTTACCGGGTTTTACAGCGTTCATCAGCCTGTTTACTACCTGGCATACACCCTGGAAATGACCGGGGCGATATTTTCCGTCTAAAACCGTTTCAAGGTAACCGAGGTCGTATTGTTCATTGGCAGGTAAGCCATCCGGGTACAGGTCTTTCACATCGGGCAGGTAGAGCACATCGCAACCAGCTTTCTCCAGCATATAGATATCTTTTTCTATTGTTCTGGGGTAAAGCTTAAAATCGTCAGGATCATTGAACTGCGTTGGGTTAACAAATATGCTGGCTACAGTAATACCTCCATCCCTTTTTGCCGCTTTAATTAAAGATATATGGCCTTCGTGCAAGGCGCCCATTGTAGGTACAAACCCTATAGAAAAGCCTTGTTTCGCCTGTGTTTTTAAGTATTTCTGGAGATCGCAGGATTCTTTAAAAATAAACATAATGGTTATCAAAAGAGTGTAATAAGTATGGTAGAGCAGAGGTTAGCTAAAAAATCGTACCTTTGCGCACCTTATACATTTCCTTAATATTAACTTAACAAAAAACGGAAAATGTCTACAAAGAAACGAATTCTATTTATTGCTAACGAAATGTCTCCCTACCTTGAACTTACAGAGTTCTGCGAAATAGTAAATAAGCTGGCGATAAAATCAAATGATAGTGGATTTGAAGTTCGTTGCATCATGCCCCGCTTTGGTATAATTAATGAAAGAAGACATAGATTGCATGAAGTGGTTCGGCTTTCCGGCATAAATGTAACTGTAGACAATGAAGATTTTCCCCTGCAAATTAAGGTAGCATCTTTACCCAATGCCAGGTTACAGATTTATTTTCTCGAAAACGAAGATCTTTTTAAAAGAAAATTTGTTTTTACAGATGAGAATGACAAATGGTTTTCTGATAACTGGTTACGCACTATATTTTACTGCAAAGGTGCTTTGGAAACTGTAAAGAAATTTGGCTGGCCTCCTGATATTATTCATTGCAGCGGCTGGATGACAGGTTTAATCCCTATGTATTTGAAAACCGCTTATAAGAAAGAACCGGTTTTCAGTAACAGCAAAGTGATTTTCACTATAGGACAAAACACTTTTAAGGAAAAAATAGGTACTGATTTTGTGAAGAAGGCTGCTATACATGCATCCATCAAAGAAAAGGAGCTTGAACCTTTTAAAGAAAATAACAATACTGCCATGTTCAGGGGCGGAGCGACATTTGCTGATGCCATAACTTTTGGCGCAGCAAAAATTGAAAAGAAATTGCTGGAAGAATTTGGGAAAGTAAAAGGTAAGAAAGTACTGCCTTTTAAAGAAGATTCAGATTTAACAGACTATTTACAATTGTATAACGACCTTGCACAGAAGTAATTAATTATGTGAACGGATTGCCGTTATCGTAATTAATGCTATAGATACATTATAACGCTCTATTAAACTACATACGTGAAGTCGAAATTTCTGCTGTTAGCGACAGGAGTTCTTCTGTCTGGATTTATTTATACAGGTTGCACTAAAATTAACCCTACCGATATCGGCACTGATCTTTTACCACTTGTTGATAACGTTAATACTTTTGATACCACCCTGCGGGTATATACGGATAATTATTTGTTCAATGATTCATCGAGGCTAAACCCTTTTAGTAATCATGTTTTGGGAATTATTGAAAATGATCCGGAGTTTGGGAAGACAGAAGCACAGATTTATTTATCAGTTGTGCCAGCTTCGGCGGCAGCCAATCCATTTACGTCCATTGATAGTATAGTTGGAATGGATTCTGTTGTGCTTGGTTTAGCTTATGCAGGTTTGTATGCGGATAGTAATGCCGTCCAGAGAATAAACGTGTATGAAATAGCAGATACCTCATTTAAAGATACCCTTGGATATTTGATACAGCACCCTGAGTTTAATACAACAGGAACTGAATTAGGGAATAGTATCGTTAATTTTCTCACGCTCGATGATCCTAAAACCATTGTTGTAAAGGGTGATACTACGGTTATTGAAAACCAGATGCGTATTAAACTTGATCCGGCTTTGGGTTTACGTTTTGCCGCATATGATACTACAGTTTATCCTACAGCTTCTAACAGAGATTCAGCGTTCCAGGAGGTTTTCAACGGGCTTGCTTTAAAAGTGGATGCATCATCTCCGGCAAAAACCGCGCTGGCCTATTTTGATCTGGGAAGTGAAAATACAAAGCTTACTTTTTATTACAGGAGATACAAAAACGGCGTTGTTGATACCGTTTCAACAGATTTTATTTTATATGCATCAAGCACTATAAGAGCCCGTGCTGCTAATCTGGTAAAGAGAACACCTTCAGGCGATTACGCAAACCTTTCTACAACCACAGGTGTAACAGATGCAGAAAAAGTGTATATTCAATCCACCCCGGGTTCATATGCCATATTACGTATACCCGGCCTCACAGGTATGTCTAACCGCATTGTTCACCGGGCAGAACTATCATTTGAGCCTGCAGATTCACCTCCGGATAATCTTATTTATTCAAGTCCTGATTATCTTTTTTTAGATATGATTGACAGTGCTAATAACAGGTTTCTCACCGTTGGCAGCGATTTTATTTATTCGTCAACATCAGGATATGATTATCAAACCTTTGGCGGTTATTTAAAAGATAACCGTTACTTTTTCAATATAACCAGGCATGTACAGGAAATAGCTACGAAGCAAACAACAAATTATCCGTTTCGCTTATATGCACCAAGAACTGCCGTAGCGTATTATGTTTATCCAAGGGAGGCGGGAGGTATTATTGATGATGTTCAAACCGGCTTTCTCATCAATTCAAAGATCGCGAAAGGCAGGGCTGTTGTTGGCGGTGGTTCCAACGCTACCCACAAAATGGTGCTGCGGATAATTTATTCCAAAATTTAAGAAGTCTACCATTATCTTTGCGCAATTTTAAGGCAGCTGATACATAAGCTGTTTAACATTAACCTTTTAAATTTATTTTCAATATGCCTTATTTGTTTACTTCCGAAAGTGTATCTGAAGGGCATCCGGATAAAGTGGCCGACCAGATATCTGATGCTATTATCGATAACTTTCTTGCTTTTGATCCTAACAGTAAAGTTGCCTGTGAAACACTGGTAACCACCGGACAGGTTGTATTAGCAGGCGAAGTAAAATCCAGGGCATATCTCGATGTTCAGGAAATTGCCCGTGGAGTGATCAGGAAAATAGGGTATACTAAAAGTGAGTATATGTTTGAAGCACATTCCTGTGGTGTGCTGTCTGCCATTCACGAGCAATCTGCTGATATTAACCAGGGTGTTGACAGAAAGAATAAAGAAGAACAGGGTGCAGGCGACCAGGGAATGATGTTTGGTTATGCCACTGATGAAACCAATGACTATATGCCATTGGCTTTGGACCTGGCGCATAAAATATTGATTGAATTATCAGCACTGAGAAGAGAGAACAAACAAATAAAATATTTAAGGCCTGATGCTAAAAGCCAGGTAACACTTGAATACGACGATAATAATAAACCGGTAAGAATAGATGCGATAGTTGTATCTACGCAGCATGATGATTTTGATACCGAGGCTAAAATGCTGGAGAAAATAAAAAAGGATATCATCAATATTCTTATTCCCCGCGTAAAAGAAAAGTATAAGAAATACGCGAAACTGTTTAACAAGGATATTAAATATCACATTAACCCTACCGGAAAGTTTGTGATTGGTGGTCCGCATGGCGATACCGGCTTAACAGGAAGAAAAATTATTGTTGATACATATGGTGGTAAAGGTGCCCATGGCGGCGGCGCTTTCAGTGGTAAAGATCCTTCAAAAGTTGATCGATCCGCAGCTTATGCAACAAGGCATATTGCTAAAAACCTTGTAGCTGCAGGTGTTGCTAAAGAAGTATTGGTACAGGTGTCTTATGCTATTGGTGTTGCAAAACCAACAAGTATTAATGTAAAAACTTTCGGCACATCAAATGTTGCTTTAACAGATGGAGAAATAGGGAAGATTGTGGAAGAAATATTTGATATGCGCCCTTACTTTATTGAAAAGCGTTTGAAGCTCCGCAATCCTATTTATAGCGAAACAGCCGCTTACGGGCATATGGGTCGTAAGCCTGAAACAGTAACAAAAACATTCATTTCGCCAGACGGCAAAACAAAAAAGGTAAAAGTTGAATTATTTACCTGGGAGAAGCTTGACAAAGTGAAAGAAGTGAAGAAAGCATTTGGTTTAAAGTAATTTTGAAAAATTTATTTTAATAATCCCGCAGCTAAAGCCTGCGGGATTATTTTTGCAATATGGAAGAACAAAACAATCCCTGGAAGGTTCTGGATGAACATAATATCTATGATAATCCATGGATTGGTTTGAAAGAATATACTGTAATTAATCCATCAGGAGGAAAAGGTATATACGGTAAGGTGTTTTTTAAAAACGGGGCTATCGGTATTATACCATTAGACGAAGCCTGTAATACATGGCTTGTAGGACAATACCGTTTTCCCATAAATAAGTACAGTTGGGAAATTCCTGAAGGTGGTGGTGAACTGCATGTAGATCCTTTATCATCAGCCCGGCGGGAATTGCTGGAAGAAACCGGTTTGAAAGCGGAACGATGGGATAAAATATTAGAGATGCATCTGTCAAATTCTGTTACTGATGAAAAGGCGATAGTATATGTGGCAAGAACATTATCTCAGCATGCGCCGCAGCCGGAAGAAACAGAGCAGCTTATCATAAAAAAAATACCTTTTGCACATGCTTTTGAAATGGTCATTAATGGTGAAATAACCGATGCGATTTCTGTGGCTGCAATTTTAAAATTGAATTATCTTCTCGACAAAAAACTGATATAGCATTTGAAAAAATCTTCACTAATAATAGGGCGGCAACCATTGATAGAAGCGCTGCAGAGCGGGCGTGCTATCGACAAGATTTTTATGTTCAAGCATATTACCGGTGAGAATGTGCAGGAGATAAAGCAATTGGCAAGGACAAATAATGTTCCCATTCAGATGGTGCCGGTTGAAAAGCTTAACGGTTTTACCAAAGCCAACCACCAGGGTATTGTTGCCATTGCAGCACTTATTTCGTATACAGACCTGCAACAGGTTATTGATTTTGCTGTGGGCAAAGGAGAAGCGCCTTTGTTTATTATGTTAGATGGCGTAACCGATGTGAGGAATATTGGCGCTATAGCCAGAACGGCGGTGTGCTGCGGCGCTCACGGGATAATTATTCCTGATAAAGGAGTTGGCGCATTGAATGAAGAAACCATGAAATCTTCTGCCGGCGCCCTGGAGCATATCTATATATCAAGAGTCAATAGTCTTGCACATGCAGTTGATACACTTCATTTAAATGGCATAAGCGTATTTACCGCTGAGATGAACTCAGTTCAAAAAGTATTTGACACTGATTTTACGCAACCTTGCTGCGTTATTATGGGTAATGAAGAAAAAGGGGTGCAGCACTTTTTAAGTAAATCTGCTGATCAGAAATTTACTATTCCCATTGCCGGTAATTTTGACTCCTTTAATGTTTCTGTAGCCGCAGGTATAATTATGTACGAGGCGATGAAACAAAGGATATCTTCCTGATATGTACCATCATCCAATTATTTCAACTCTTTTATCTTAATACTTCTGAAGCTCACTTCATCACCGTGATCCTGCAATAATAAATGTCCCTGTTCAGCCTCGCCAAAGTTGGGCCATTTCTGGTATTTGCTTGCCGCTACCAAAGTCCGGTAAGCTTCCGATCCTCTTACATATTCCAATACTTTTTGCCCGTTGAGATAGTGCTCAACACGATTATCAGGGTATACTATAATTCTTCCTTTGTTCCATTCGCCAATAGCATGTAATGCATTGCCGGGCTTTTTCGCAGTTATAAGATCATATAACGAAGCAAGCGTGCGATTACCATCCACTCCTTTTTTAGCATCGGGATGAACCTTATCATCCAGCACCTGGTACTCCAAGCCAATGGCTGAGCCGGTATTATTTTCAGAAAGCGTTACAAAATATTTTACACCGCTGTTAGCGCCGGTTGTAAGTTTAAAATCAAAGGAAAGATCAAAAGCGCTGAATTGATCAACCGTAACAATATCCCCACCGTTGGTTGATTCCTGTCCCTGTGAAGACAGCACTGTAATGATGCCATTCTCAATCTTCCAGCCTTTCTCCGGGAAGCCGGGTTTATACGCTCCTTTCCATCCCTCGGCATTAACTCCGTTAAATAAAAGTTTCCAACCGTTTTGCTTTTCTGATTCCGTTAATACATTGGGTGAATAATTCAATACATATACACCAGCAGGAAAAGGGCTATCCTTAAAATTCTCTGTAATACGGATGTTTTTCCAGTAAATTTTCTTTCCTGCTTTTTTCTCATCATTGCCAATAGAATGAACCTGCAGGGCGATAAATCCTTTTGTGTCAGCAGTATCAACAAGGTAAGATGCAGGAATGCCATTTACCCATGTTTTAATAGTATTACCCCTGCATTCAATTTTAACATGATTGAATACACCACGTCTGTACGCTTTTTTTGCAGCAGGATTAAGATCCAAAGGATACAGCCATCCTCTTCTCCCTTCATCATAAATGCCGCCTGTCCATGCTCTTGACGAACCATCAAGCTCGTATTGGAAACCATATACCCGTCCCTGTCCGTTATTGGCTTCAGGGTTAAAATGACTTCTGAATTGTATACCAGAGTTAGTAGTTGTGTCAGGTATCAACACATCCAATTCCAAAATAAAATCTTCATATTCTTTTTCGGTTACCAAAAAACTATTAGGGGTTGATGGCACGGTTATGCCCGCAATTGCTCCTTTTTCAATTTCATACTTAGCCTTACCACCCATCTGTTTCCAGCCGTTAAGGGTTTTACCATCAAATAAGTTGTTCCACGATTTTTTTTGCGCTTTGGCATGAAAGGATAAAAGAAACAGAAAACCAAGGGCAAAGCTCATTGATCGCATTATATATGTATTTTAAGAAGAAAAATAATTTTAAGCATTGAAGATATAAAATTAACGGCGTTGCTGATAAATTTTCAATATAACTCCGGGGAGAAAATTTTAAACAGTTAAGGGTAGTTAAGTTTTATACTCTTAATTTTCTTAATGCCTTAATGTTTCAAGCCTATTAATTCTTTACTGCAGAAGATTTGACACCATCCATCAGGGTTTTCCAGCACATATGAAACATTGATCTTGTAGTATCTCTTTCAAAATCAGCTTCGCCTATACGTAAGGGTTTGTTTTTCGGGGGATTATCATCATATATCAGCATATTGGCGCCCATACTTACCAGCTTGTTTTTTTTCAGCTCTTTTGTCTCTTCATCTTTCTTTAGGACAGACACTTTTAAATCATTATACAAGAACTTTACAGGTCCTTTCATACTATAGTTATCGGCTTTAAGATCAAAGGAAAGCTGGTTGATCCTGCCCTTGTTTATTTTAACGCCGCCCAGCGGCTCCAGCAGTTGGTTAAGCCCGGTTGCGTCAAGTGAACCCAATTTACCGGACACATCGAATCTACCTTTTTTATTATTCAGGTAAAAGCTCCAGGTAGTTTTTACCGGGTACCGGTGCAGGAAATTTGCATTGATATGCGCGGTTAATGTCTTTTGTTTATTTGCTTTTTCATTGGTGATATTAAAAAAAGCCCCATTCAGATCTGCAAAAATTACTTTTCCAATTTTTTGCATTATTCTGCCTTTCTCTTTGTATTCCACATAGCTGTTCTTCAAAGCCAGCTTTTCAATAGAAACCGGGATAGGAATTTGCGCAATTCTTTGCTGCGGGTAAGTGCCTAACCTGCTTTTGCCATCCGGTTTACGCGTCATATCCCGGTATATTTTTATGCTTGAGCGATGTATACTGATGCTTTCCGCATAAATCTTTTCTTTGAACAAAGAGAGGAAATCAAGGTTTTCAACAGTAATATCGTTTAAGGTAATATCGTACCTGTCTGCCTGGAATACTTTCCGTTGTGCGAATTTGATTTCATCAAGCCGGGGAATGATTTTAAAGCTTCGGGCAGATGCCTGGTTTTTACCGGAGTTTAATGTTATACTATCAAGAGAGTAACGATAGAGTTTGTCTTTTGATGTCCATGATAATTTAGCGCAACCAAGCAACAGTTGTTTTGAAAAGAGCATGCGTGATGTATCCCTGTTGGAGATGCTGTCAATGGCTACATTGCGCAGCTCAAGATATGTATCCATCAGCAGCAGTTGTTGCTCACCGGTTTTCATATCCCTTGTTATTATTGTAGCGCCGGTAACCAAAAAGGTATCTATCTTAATTAAATTAAGGTTGCCGAGTATCTGGCGATATACTTCTTCGGTTGGCATTGCTTTGGCAGCATCGTTCCCGCGACGCGTATATATAATGTCAATTACGGGTTCTTTTATCTCAACCTTACGCCCGATAATTTCTTTTCTTATCAGCGCCTGCGGTGTTTGCACTCCCGCCACTTCAATTGATGGAATGTTGAATCGTAAAAGTGTACCCGGAACATCTTTGTTTTGAAGTGCTTTGTATTTTACGGTATCGTAATCAAGCGATAGATTTTTAATAAAAAGAAATCCGGCTACTTCATCCAATTCCATATCATCATAATGAATGCTGTACAGCCTGTCACTTTTATCCTGAACCGCAGAACTCACTTTATTCCGTATAAAAGTTTTTTTTATGGCATTCCAGTATATAATGGCAAGCGTAATTGCACCGCCTGTTAAAAGAATAACAATGCTGAAAATAATTTTTCCCCGGGGCGTTGAGGTAGCTTTTTTAATTTTATTTCGAATTGGCAGCATACAGGGATTGTATTTAAATATAGCATTAAAAAAGGTTATCGCTCATGTATATCGATAACCTTTTTAATTTTCAGTTTGCGCTCAGGATCTATAAACTTTCGATCCAGCTTTTTACTTCTTCCTTGGTTTTACCAATCTTCTTTTGTATCCTGCCCAGCAGTTCATCGTCTTTTCCTTCTTCATACAAAAGATCATCTTCCGTAAGATCTGCATAGGCTTTTTTAACCTTGCCTTTTACCTCGTTCCAGTTTCCTTTGAGCTTTAACTTCCAGCTTTCCATAATAATAATTTTTAGTTGGTTACAAAAGTGCTTATTAAGCGGCGCCTCTTATTACACGCAGCAGAATAGCAATTACAGCTATTACAAGAAGAATATGAATAATACCGCCGGCATGATATCCCAGAAATCCTATAGCCCATGCAATTACTAATATCACGGCTATAACGTATAACAAATTACCCATAAGTAAAAATTTTAAAAGGATGATTGATGAGTTTAGCGTTATAGGTTAAAATACTCTGCCAATAATTATTAGAAAGTGCAAATGCTGTGCAGATAAGGCTTTAACATTCAAAATGCCAATATTTGCGAAACGGGTACATGATAATATTGAGCAATATGTTCCACAAGTTGAGCAATGAGGCTTGATATGCCGGTGTAAAAAATATGGGTAAATAATTCCTCATTATGTTTACTTGTGTCTACAGTATTATTGAATAAAAGCATATCCGGAGGAGAAAATTTAATGGCAGGATTTTATATATGTATTGATTATTAATGAATAAAATCAACATCTGCTTATTTCAACTTATTATACATGGACGGTCTGTTAATAAAGAGCCACCTTTTTCAGGTGGCTCTTTAAATAGTGCTGATGTATTAAATTGAATTTTACTTTTGTTTAAAATAATTATTGCTTAATACCTAAATATACTCCAATGGCTGAAAGAATATTAATTATAGACGATGATATGGATATGTGCACTTTGCTGAGCCGGTTTCTGCAGAGAAAGGGGTTTGAAACAGATACTGCGTATAATGGAAATTCAGGCATAGCAAAGTTTAAAGAAAATCTTCATGATATCGTATTGTGTGATTTTCGTTTGGGTGATAAGGAAGGATATGATGTGCTTCGTGAAATAAAATCTGTAAAACCTGCCGCCACAGTAATTATCATTACCGGTTATTCTGATATTAAAACAGCGGTGGATATTATTAAACAGGGTGCTTTTGATTATATAACGAAGCCTCTGATCCCTGATGAGGTTTTAAATGTGATAAAAAGATCCCAGGAACAGGCAAGTGAACGCAATGCCGCTGCTGCTGCGGGGAGTAATTCTTTTGCAAGAGTAAAAACAGGCATTACAAAACCTGATGATGAATACCTTGTAGGCAAAGATCCCTCAACAAAAGAACTTTATAAGCAAATAAAACTGGTAGCGCCTACACCCTACAGTGTTATTTTGTATGGAGAAAGTGGTACAGGTAAAGAGGTAATTGGTAAAACAATACACCAGTACAGCAACAGGAATGGTAAACCATTTATAGCACTGGATTGCGGAACATTGTCTAAAGAGCTGGCAGGCAGTGAGCTCTTCGGGCATATGAAAGGATCTTTTACCGGTGCCATTAGTGATAAGGAGGGGCATTTTGAAATGGCCAATGGCGGAACGCTTTTTCTTGATGAAGTAGCCAATCTTCCTGTAGATGTGCAGGCCGCACTGCTGCGGGTTATACAGGAGCGTAAATTTAAAAGGGTAGGAGGCACAAAAGAAATGAGCCTCGATATAAGGATCATTGTGGCTTCTAATGAAAACCTGCAGGAAGCTTACCGTAAAGGAAGGTTCAGAGAAGACCTGTTTCATCGCTTTAATGAATTTTCCATACATATTCCGGCGTTGAGAGACAGGAGAGATGATGTGCTCCCGTTTGCAGATTTCTTTCTTAAAAAAGCATGCGCTGAATTAGGAAAAGAAATAGAAGGATTTGAACCGGAAGTATTGGAACTGTTTGAAAAATACCCATGGCCCGGTAATTTAAGAGAGTTCAGGAATGTGATCAGGAGAGCCGCCTTGCTTACCAGCACACCCCTGATTAACGCTTCTGTTCTTCCGCAGGAAATTATTCAGCCTTCTGATATTTACGAAAGACAGGCTGGGCCGCAACATACAGTGCTTTCCAATACACCGCTGAAAGCGCCGGATTTAAAAGAAGCAGCTTCGCAGGCAGAGTATGAAACAATACTGCGCGTACTAAAGCAGGTTAATTATAATAAGACAAAAGCCGCCGAAATACTTAAAATAGACAGGAAAACGCTTTATAATAAGATTAAGGATTACGAAACACAGAAACAAGTTGAAAATTAATGTAGATTTATATTCAACTATAAATGCTTAATTATGGCGGCTGAAAAAAGACAGATGACAACCTTAAGCGAGGTGATCAATACACTGGAGGAAAGAGGGCACGGAGATGAATTTAGAATGACAGACAAAGGGCTTACCATCAACGAACAGGTATTTTTTCAACCCTCTGATCTTACGATCATAAAAACATATCGTTTTGAAGGCGATTCAAATCCTGATGACGAATCCATACTTTTTCTTATAGAAACTTCTGACAAAACAATCGGGTACCTGATAGATGCCTATGGTGTGTATAGTACTGTTGAACCTGAAAGATACATCCAGTTTATACGCGAAATACGGGTAGAGGACAGGGATGAACAATTGATATTCGGTTAATCTTTCCAGGAGGGGATATTACCTAATGCGGAAAATTTTTCACTGGACCGCTCAAAGGCAAAACAATACAAACCATTGGTTATAATAAGATGATTAACCGGTATTGACAGGTTGTATCTCAATATCTGGTCAATGGTTTTGGTGCTCAGTTCCACATCCATTGCTTTGCATTCAACCATAATATATGGTGCCCCGTTCCTGTTATAAATAACTATATCACATCTTTTTTTTAATTCGCCCAGGTAAATTTCTTTTTCAACACTGATCAGCGAAGGAGGGTATTGTTTTACCTGTATAAGATACTGCAAAAAATTTTGTCTTACCCATTCTTCAGGCGTCAGATTAACCCAAAGTTTGCGCACAATATCAAATATCATTTCCCTGTTATCCCTTAGTTCAATCTTGTACCTGTACTCAGGATATTCAATTTTTATCATGACTAATAATGAATTTGCTAAATTAGCTAAATAAAGGAGTATGCATACAAAAGAAGATATTGTTCAGAACTGGCTGCCAAGATATACAGGGGAAAAATTAAAAAACTTTGGCAAATACATTTTGCTTACCAACTTCAGCAATTACGTAGGGCTTTTTGCGAAGTGGCATAAAGTGGCTGTGGTTGGTAAAGACAGGCCTATGCAATGTGCTACCGCGGATGGGATTACCATCATCAATTTTGGCATGGGCAGTCCCGGAGCGGCAACCATAATGGATTTACTTACTGCTATAGAACCCAAAGCAGTGCTGTTTTTAGGTAAATGCGGCGGGTTAAAAAAAAGGAATAAAATAGGTGATCTTATTTTGCCGATAGCGGCCATAAGAGGAGAGGGGACGTCGAATGATTATTTTCCTCCCGAAGTGCCTGCACTGCCAGCATTTGCCCTGCAGAAAGCAACATCCACAACTATCAGGGATTATGGCGTGGATTACTGGACAGGAACGGTATACACAACCAACAGGAGAGTATGGGAGCATGATGAAGAATTTAAACAATACCTGCAAAAAATAAGAGCTTATGCCATTGATATGGAAACCGCTACTATCTTTTCAGTAGGATTCTATAACAAAATTCCCACAGGCGCATTACTGCTGGTAAGCGACCAGCCAATGATTCCCGATGGGGTCAAAACCGAGGAAAGTGATAAAAAAGTAACTTCAGGATATGTTGAGAACCATATCAAAATAGGTATTGATTCTTTGAAACAATTAATTAATGATGGATTAACTGTACGACATTTAAGATTTTAAACTATAGTTATGAAATATCTGTATTTGCTTTTGCTGACAGCAGGATTGCATGCCTGCACCAGTTCAAATAAGCTTAACAGCAATAAGCTTCGTGGTAAATTAGTGATAAGTGAGCTTTGTGCACATTATGTGGTTGAAGTGGTTGCTGGCAATATTGATGCTTCAAAAACAGCCGGGGGCTGGAAGGATGAGAAAAGAAATCAAACCTTTAAGCAATCTTTTTCAGTGGCTAACCGCTGCAGCTTTGGCAAAGAAAATTTAAAAGAAGGAGATGAATTTTCCTTTGAAATAGATAATGCGCCGGAGCAGGAAAACTGTGCGGTATGCATGGCTTATTATCCAACGCCTTCTCAATCTCTGCATATAAAGAATATCAATAAAATTCAGCCTTAGTTGTCAGCACCACTATTATCCATACAAAATTTATCTATAAACTTCATTAATGAAAGCACTGCGACCCATGCGGTGCAGCAGGTATCTTTTACGGTAAGCAGAGGAGAAGTGGTAGCCGTAGTTGGAGAATCCGGTTCAGGAAAATCCGTTACAGCTTTATCTGTGCTGCAACTATTATCTTCTCCTCCGGCACAGTATAGTGCTGGTGAAATTCTTATCCATAGACAAGAAGGGGATAATACTGATATGTTGCGTGTTTCGGGCAAGCGGCTGCAGCAGCTTAGGGGAAACAGCGTGTCCATGATCTTCCAGGAGCCGATGACCTCGCTTAACCCTTTATTTACCTGCGGTCACCAGGTTACGGAAGCGATCCGCATACACCAGAAACTCAGCCAGGCAGCGGCAAAAAGAAAAACAATTGCTTTGTTTGAAAAAGTAAAACTGCCTGATCCTTCGCTTATATATAACCGTTATCCACATGAGCTGAGCGGCGGACAAAAGCAGCGGGTAATGATCGCAATGGCGGTGAGTTGCGAGCCGGCATTGCTTATTGCCGATGAACCTACAACAGCGCTGGATGTAACAGTTCAAAAAAATATATTGCAGCTGATAAAAGAACTGCAGGCTGAAAAAGAGATAGCAGTTATTTTTATCAGTCATGATTTAGGGTTGGTGGCAGAAATAGCAGACCGGGTTATTGTGATGTACAAGGGAAGCATTGTTGAACAAAACACTGTACAAAACCTTTTTAAAAATCCACAACATCCTTATACCAGGGCCTTGTTAGCCTGCCGGCCTGCAATGCATCCTAAAGGAAAGCGGTTGCCTGTGGTAAGTGATTTCATGAACAAAGCACAACAGGTAAACGCATATAATGTTGAAAATACAATACCCGCTACGACGGCATCCGGCTTAAATAAAGCAGGTACCCAACCCCTGCTGGAAGCACAGCATATCAAGGTTTGGTTTCCGGTAAAAAATAACCCCGGCGCTTTTATTAAAGCTGTTGATGATGTAAGTTTTACGATTCAGCCCGGAGAAACACTAGGGTTGGTAGGAGAGTCGGGTTGTGGTAAAACTACCCTGGGAAGGAGTTTGCTAAGACTTGTTGAGCCAACAGCAGGAGCGATATATTATAAGGGGGAAAACCTGCTTTCGCTAAGTAACGGGTTGCTGCGGGAAAAAAGAAAAGACATACAGATCATCTTCCAGGATCCATATTCATCACTGAATCCACGGTTGACGGTTGGAAACGCGATAAGGGAAGTGCTTACAGTACACCATATGGGCAGCAATAATACCGAGCGTAAAGAGATGGTAATTGATATACTGCTCCGTGTAGGATTAAAGCCGGAACATTATGATCATTATCCGCACGAATTCAGTGGTGGACAGCGCCAGCGGGTAGGCATTGCCAGAGCGTTGGTATTAAATCCTTCTTTTATTATTTGTGATGAATCGGTTTCCGCGCTTGACGTGAGCGTGCAGGCGCAGGTGCTTAATCTTTTAAATGATCTGAAAGCAGCGTTTGGATTTTCGATGCTTTTTATTTCGCATGATCTTTCTGTTATAAAATATATCAGCGATAAAATAATGGTTATGTATAAAGGTAAAATAATAGAAGCCGGTAATGCTGAAGATATCTATAATAACCCTGCAAATGAATATACCCGAACGTTGATTGCAGCTATTCCAAAGGGAATTTGAGATTAGCATTGCGAACCTTTCAAAGGTTCGCAATGCTAATCTGCACTAATAAAATGCATTGATGGCACTGTACTATTCTCATTTTTGATTATACGATATATGCCGCTTCCGCTATCATTATTATTGATATGCTGTTCATGGCAGTAGTCTAAGAGGTTGGGCATTTATTTTAATGGTGAGGAAATGAATGGTTTGAATTGTGTCAAACCCACCATTCCTTGATTTAAAATAAAATTAGAAGGCAAGCCTAACATGGCAAAAAGCAACTGCCGTGTTTAAAAAAAATAATAAAAGATAATAATTATCCTTACCTTTGCACGCTGTAAAACAGCTATTTACATGAAACCTGGTACCGTAAGATCAGGTTCCGGCAAGATTTCCCTCCCGCTTTTATGGGCAAGTTTCATGTGACTGTAAACAAATAATAAACATCCAAATGAAACTTTCGCAATTCCGTTTCGACCTTCCACTTAATTTAATCGCTCAACATCCGGCCAAAAAAAGAGAAGATGCACGTATGATGGTTGTGCATCGCGATACAGGCAATATTGAAAACAAGCACTTCCGCGATGTACTTGACTATTTTGATGATAAAGATGTTTTTGTAGTGAACAATACCAAGGTATTTCCTGCGCGTATGTATGGCCGTAAGGAAAAAACGGGTGCTAAAATAGAAGTGTTTCTGCTCCGCGAATTAAATCATCAGAATAAGCTTTGGGATGTTATTGTTGACCCAGCACGTAAAATAAGAGTAGGCAATAAATTGTATTTCGGAGAATCAGAAGACCTGGTTGCTGAAGTAATTGACAATACTACCTCACGCGGACGTACCATCCGTTTTCTTTTTGATGGCACTGATGAAGAGTTTAAAACTGTTTTAAATACTTTGGGTGAAACACCTTTACCAAAATACATTAAACGCAAACCTGACGAGGAAGACAGGGAACGTTATCAAACGGTATATGCAAAGCACGAAGGCGCTGTAGCTGCTCCTACTGCCGGTTTGCATTTCAGTATTGAGCTGATCAAACGTCTTGAAATAAAAGGTATACGTTTTGCTGAAGTTACGCTTCATACAGGATTGGGCACTTTCCGCCCTATTGAAGTGGAAGATCTGAGTAAACACAAAATGGACGCAGAATATTACCGTATTGAAGATAAAGCCTGCGCTATCGTAAATAAGGCAAGAACATCAGGTAAAAGAATCTGTTCTGTAGGCACTACAACCATGCGTGCACTGGAATCATCTTTTACAGCAGAAAAATTATTGAAGCCTTCTGAGGGATGGACAAACACTTTCATTCATCCTCCGTATAATTTTTCTATTGCAGATTCGCTTATAACCAATTTCCATCTGCCTAAAACAAGCCTGCTAATTATGACCTGCGCTTTTGCAGGGTACGATCTTGCAATGGAAGCTTATAAAAAAGCCATAAAGGATAAATACAGGTTCTTTAGCTATGGCGATGCTATGCTGGTGCTATAATTTACCTGGAAATTTTTTAAAAAAGAAAGGTGAAAAGTCAAAGGATTTTTCACCTTTTGCTTTTCACCTCCAGATTGAATATATATTATATATCCCCGTCCCGAATATATATTTATCGTATTTACTGGATCAGTACCATTTCAACCCTCCTGTTTTGTGCCCTTCCTTCCGTAGTACTGTTTGATGCTACAGGATCAAGAATCCCATTAGCTGATATCATGATCTGGTTTTCCTTTACACCTAACTCCACAAAATATTTTTTCACGTCTTCCGCACGCGATAAAGAAAGTTGTTGGTTATATTCAGCAGAGCCCCTGTTATCAGTAAACCCGGCGATGCTTACTTTTAAAGTTTCATCAAATACAAGCCTATCAGCAAAAGCCATTACAGACTGGAATGATTCACTATCAAGCGCGTTGTGCTCATTCGAATTGAATTGCACGGAAGATAAAGCGATATAGTTTCCTGATTGTTTCAGTAACTTGTGCAACGTTCTGAAATTATTGTTGTAATCTTTAGATAATGAGGATTTTTTTGCCTCTGTTGTTGCGGTATTCTTTTCCACTTTTGCAGCAGCAACAGTCTTTATCACTGCATGCTCAGCAACTGAGGTTTCATTTGTAGTAGATTTGGCAGACCTGTAAACAGGAGCAATCTCCGGCAAATCTTCCCGGGTTATATATTTATCACCTAAAACTTTTGCTTCAGAAGCGGTTGCCACTTCTTCAGTATTGTTTACAATGATTCGGTTAATCTGGAAGGATAAAAGGATAATACCGGTGATAATTAATAAACTTTTCATAAACGTGTTTTTAGGTCGTGATCGAATTAGTATTATCCCGCAATGGGAAAGTAAAATTACTATGCAGCTTGTAGAAAACCGCATAATATCTCCTAAAAAGAAACACTTAGGGCTACTTTCTATCATACATCAAACAATACTTGTTGTAATGTTTAAACACGAATAAACATATATCAACTGAAGGAGTTATTTACAGGTTTTCAAACCTAAAGCCAGGCTAAATTTTTTCTATTTGAGCAATTGCTTCAAAATTGATTGGACCGTATATATGAGGGAATGTGTCTTCAATTGCGTTAGACCAATCATAGATCAATTGGCTGGTTAATTTGTCAGTATCAATGGCGAGTTTTACAAGATTTGTTTTACCGGAAAAATACCTGTTTAAAACATCGGGAATTTGCCTGTCTTCACTGCAGTGTATAAAACCTTCTTCCTTTAATGACGGAGAGACATAGTACCCCGTTTCCTTAGCTGCATCCCATTCAGGCTGGGTTGTAATGTGGTAAATAAGTGCCATAGCAATCGTTCGTAAAATGAAATTACAATATACGTTTAATCTTTTGCTCTGCCATCATCAAATCGCAAAGTACAAAAGCGGTTACAGCTTCAAGAACGACCGGTACTCTTAGAGCAATGCAAAGATCGTGGCGGCCTTTTACAGAAAAATCTTCCATCTCCCCGGTTTCCCAGTTAAGCGTGTGTTGTGTTTTTGGTGTACTCGATGTGGGCTTTATAGCAATACGGAAAACAAGTTCGTTGCCATTGGTAATTCCACCAACAATGCCTCCTGCATGATTGGTGATTGTTTTGCCACTCATATCCGCGATTGCATCATTATGTTCTACGCCAAACATTTTTGCAGCAGCAAAACCGGTTCCGAATTCAACACCTCTTACAGCAGGTATGGCAAACACCGCATGACTCAATAATGATTCTGCAGAATTGAAGAAAGGTTCTCCCAATCCAACAGGTAATCCGTTAACACGACATTCAACAATGCCGCCGATGCTATCTTTGGCTTCAATGGCTTTTTGCAGTCCTGCTTCTATATCTTTTTCACCACCAATTTCAAGAATGGTAGCGGCTACATTAATACTGGCAGCATGGGCTAATAGTTTTTTAGCTATTACGCCTGCTGCAACAAGGGCTACAGTTAATCTTCCACTGAAATGACCGCTCCCCCTGTAATCTTCAAAGCCGCCAAACTTTTTTTGTGCCACAAAATCGGCATGGCCGGGGCGTGGCACTGATCTTTGTTTCTGATAATCTCCTGATCTTGTATTGTTATTTTCAAACAAAATCGTGATTGGCGCCCCGGTAGTGGTATCATTAAATATACCGCTTTTGAAAATGGGCAGGTCAGATTCCTGCCTTGGCGTTGTGCCCTTTTGTGTACCGCCTTTTCTTCTTTCTATATCTGCGAGAAAGTCATCCACCTTAAGCGATAGCCCTGCAGGGCAACCGTCTATGGAAATACCTACACTTTCTCCGTGAGATTCACCAAATATATTTATACGAAAAAATCTGCCGAATGAGTTCATATAACGGTAATGTATACTTGCAAAAATTAATGTACGCTGTTTGCCGGCTGATGGGTTACCACGCCTGCATCCAGTTGTTTTATATCTTCATAAAAGTCGGGATATGATTTGTTCACGGCTTCAGCATCTTCTATCACAGTAGCACCATCTGCTTTAAGCGCAGCTACCGCACAGGCCATAGCTATACGGTGATCATGTCTTGAGTGTACTTTGGCGCCGGTTAACCCTTTGCCGCCATGCACCAGCATAATATCGCCATTCAATTCAACTGTCAACCCCATCTTACCAAATTCTTCCTGCAGTGTTAATCCGCGGTTACTTTCTTTATGTGCAAGCCTGCTCACACCTTTTATGGTTGTTGTGCCATTGCAATAAGCCGCTAAAGCAACCAAAGGTGGAAACAGGTCAGGGCAATCTGTAGCATCAAAGCTAAAAGCTTTTAATGGCTTTGGTGATAAGCCGATATGGTCGCCATTGATTTTCATTCCGGCGCCGGCATCTTTTAAAGCCTCGAGTATTTTTTTATCTGCCTGGGTTGATGTTTCGGATAACCCTATCACTTCAATATTACCTGCAATGGCGCCGGCAACCAAGAGAAATGCCCCGCCACTCCAATCTCCTTCAACGGTATAGGTTATTTTTCCCGGTTTATTTCTTTCTTTCTTTTCAAAATAGAAAGATTCGTAATTGTTATTTACCGGAACCTTCATCCCGAAGGCCTCCATCACTTTTAAAGTGAGATCAATATATGGCCTGCTCTTGAGATTGGTTACAGTAATGGTTATATCTGATGCATCCGCGGCAGCATACGCCATCAGCAAGCCCGTAAGAAACTGCGAGCTTAATGAGCCGTCAATGGTAATATTTTGGGGTTGAAGAGGACCGGTAAGGATTATCGGGAGTTTCCCTTTATTCGACTCCACTTTAATGCCCAACTGCGGAAAAACTTCATCAAAAAAATCCATTGGCCGGGTAAGTAAACTGCCTTCACCATTGATGGTAACAGGGGTTTGGTTTAGAGCAATCAGTGGTGCAAACATGCGGATACCTAAACCGCTTTCGCCGCAATTCACATCCGAAGGCACATTTTTAGCAGTACTGTTTACCTCAATTTCGCTGGCAGATATATTATGCTGCACAACAGCACCTGAAGCTGCAATAATGCCCAGCGCTGCTTTATCATCATTGGAATGACCGGCATTGAGAATTGTTGTTTCACCCCGGTGTATCAATGCTGCGGCACATGCACGCTGCATTGAGCTTTTTGAGGCAGGCGCCTGTATTTTTCCTGAAAGTGTTGATGGCTGTATAGTAGCAATCATATTATAATGCCATTATTATTTTGTCTAATTTGGTTAAAGGTATAGTGTGAATTACGCCCTTACCTATTTTATCCAGTAGTATATAATTCATTTCCTTTCTTACCCTCTTCTTATCCATCTTCAATACTTCAATTGCTTTCTTTTTATTAAACTCAGCGTAAGTAGGCAACCCGTATTTTTCAAGAGTGGCAACTATTTTTTCGGTTTGTTTAAAGCCACGCAATTTTGCTGATATTTCAGCGGCGTATGTCATGCCGATAGCAATAGCCTGACCATGAGAAAGCTCATATTGATTTTCCAGAGCATGACCAAGCGTATGCCCATAGTTGAGCAATTTCCTGTCGCCTTTTTCAAATTCATCTTTCTGCACTATTTTAATTTTAATAAGCGCATTGCGATGAATAAGTGAAGCCATTTTCTTTTTGTCTTTTCTGTAATCATCAATGGTATTCTTTTCAAGCTCTGCGAACATAGGGGCATCTTTTATAGCGGCGTGCTTGATAATTTCCGCGAAACCATTTTGCCATTCAGGCAATGATAAAGAATCAAGCAGTTTTAAATCGTGCAGAATGAATGATGGCTGGCGTATAATACCCACCATGTTTTTATATACACCTACATCTATACCATTTTTCCCTCCTATACTTGCATCAACCATTGCCAGCACAGAGGTTGGCACAAATCCAAATGGAATGCCACGCATATATATGGATGCAACATATCCCGTAATATCTGTAATTACACCACCGCCAATACCAATCAATGTTGTTTTCCGGTCTGCTTCCATATTGAGCATCTGCTCAATGATGGTATCAACTGTTGCCTGTATTTTATATTGCTCGCCTGCTCTGAGTACAATCGTATTCCAGTTTTTGAATTTTTCAGGATGTGCTTTAAACAGGTTTTCATCTGTAATGATAATGGCCGATTTGATGTCAACTATCTTCTTTAGCTGCGCAAACGTTGCATCAAAATAATATGTAGTAGAAGCTTTACTGAAAGAATATGTTTCTGTGGTCAAGTTGTACTGGTTTATCGTTTGTTGTTTATAGTTTTATTTTACCTCCTGGGTCTTACCATCTCTTTCACACATTCACCTGCAGCACCATTTTCTCAAATGCTGCCAGCTCTTCATCGATTGTTTTTGTTTGATGATATTCTTCCTGGCGGTTAATATATTCTATTGACTTATCTATATTGGAAGGGCTGACAGAATACGCGTAAAAGCTATCATCCCAGTCAAAAAAAGCGCTCAGGAATTTATTGTTATTAACCCAGTCTGCCGAATCTGTTTTCAGCTGTTTTATAACCTCTGCTATAGATTGATGTGGTGTTAATTTAACAACAATATGTATGTGATCCTGAATGCCATTTACAGATAGCAGCTGTATTCCTTTTGACAGTGCATGCTGTTTTAAAAACGGGAACAGCACTTTGCGAACAATAGCGCTTAGTAAAGCCTGCCTGTTAATGGTTGTCCAAATAGCATGTACATAAATGTAGGAATACTTTCCCGCCTGCATGTTCTCTTGCTTTTCCTGAGAAGGATCAGGCGTTCATGATCTTGTTCTGGTGATTGATAGACTCCATATGCACCGCGTCAAAATACTTGGTGATGAATTCTTTGCCCAAACCAATTTTTTCTCCTCTTACAAAAGCTCTTTCCAATATTTCATTCCAGCGTGATGTTTGAAGAATAGTGATATTATTCTCCTTTTTATATTGCCCGATTTTTTCTGCGAGTTTCATACGCTGGCTAAGCAGTTGCATCATTTCATCATCAAGATGATTGATCTGCTGACGGAGTTTTTCAAGCGCGGCATGAAAAGCTTCTGAATTCACATCTTCTTTTCTCCATACTATTGCATCAAGCATTTCAGCTAATTTCTCAGGCGTAACCTGCTGCTTGGCGTCGCTCCATGCATTATCCGGATCAATATGGCTTTCAATCATCAAACCATCATAGTCAAGATCAATCGCTTTTTGCGCTACTTCAAGCAGTATATCCCTGCGTCCGCAAATATGGGAAGGATCATTGATCATGATCAGCTCAGGATTACGGCGTTTCATTTCAATAGCCAAATGCCACATAGGTGCATTGCGGTAATCGGTATTGCCATAAGAGCTGAATCCGCGATGTATCAAACCGATTTTTTTAATACCTGCTTTTGCCACACGCTCAACCGCACCGGTCCAAAGTTCAAGGTCAGGATTGATAGGATTTTTTATTAATACAGGAACATCGGCACCGCGTAATGCATCTGCCACTTCCTGAACACTGAATGGGTTTACTGTAGTGCGTGCGCCAATCCAAAGCATATCAACATCAAAATGCAGCGCATCTTCTGTTTGTTTTGCTGTAGCTACTTCTACGGTAGTTGGCAGCCCGGTTAATTTTTTTGCCTGTTGCAGCCAGGGTAATCCTTTTGTACCAATACCTTCAAAGCTTCCTGGTCTTGTACGTGGTTTCCATATACCGGCTCTCAGCATATCCACCTTACCTGTGTTAGCCAAACGTTGAGCAGTTTCAATTACCTGTGCTTCTGTTTCAGCACTGCATGGCCCTGAAATGATCAATGGCTTTTTATTCAATTTCTCCAGTACAACTTCTTTGGCATTTTTTTCAACCGCTTGCATATAGTATTAATTTATTGTTGTTTTAAAATATACATCTTTTGGCTCTGAGCTTGCTGCTAAGGTTACAGGTTACAGGTAGTGCAACATTCACTATTCACACCGCTGCATTTTATTCCTGACTCCCTAAACCCTAAGCCTGACTCCTTTCCTCACCTCCTGCTATCAGCATCATTCATCCTGATGCTTCTTCCTTTATACTTTTTGCCGTCAATAGCACGGATCATTTGTCCTGCTGCTCTTTTATCTATCTCAATCCAGCTATTCATTTCCTTCATATCAACTCTGCCGAGCACTTCTTTTCTAAGGTCACTCATATCAAGAATGAACTGTAAGAAACTGGCTTTATAAAAACCATCCTTGGTGCCCAGGTTTACAAATAACCTTGCATAATCACCGCCCCTGCCATTGCCTGAATACTCCCTGCTTCTCCCGGAATCCTTCCTGTCGCGCCTGTCGTATCCTGATCTTTCTTCTCTGCCTCTTACTTCTCTTGTCCTTTCTCTTACATTAAGATCTTCAGCGTTTTCATAATATTTTAAAAACCGTTTGAATTCCTGTGCTGCCAGCCTTTTTAAAATCTCTTCTTTGCTGACATCAGCAAATTTTTCCTCCAGCATTGGAATATAAGGCTCGTAGCTGCTGTCATCTATATCCAGTTGAAGCAGGTTATCCATAAAATGATAAAACTGTTTACGGCATACATCCTTGCCACCGGGTATTTCCAGTTTGTGAAAAGGAACCTGTACTATTCTTTCAATCTGGCGTATTTTACCAATTTCACGGCTATGTATGATCGACATACATATTCCGGTATTACCGGCTCTGCCCGTTCTCCCGCTGCGGTGTGTGTATACTTCTACATCATCAGGTAATTCGTAATTGATTACATGCGTAATACCCTGCACGTCTATACCTCTTGCTGCCACATCTGTAGCTATCAGTAATTGTAATGTCTTCTCTCTGAATTCACCCATCACCTTGTCTCTTTGCTGTTGGGTAAGATCGCCATGCAATGCATCAATATCATATCCTTCTCTCGTTAATTTTTCCGCAATATTTTGTGCATCTGCCTTTGTGCGGGTGAAAATGATGCCGTAAATACCAGGATTGAAATCTATTAATCTTTTCAGCGTTTCATAACGGTGCTGTGCACTCGTAATATAATACTGGTGATCAATATTTTTATTGGCTGTATTTACTTTACCAACCGTAACCTCAACAGGCTGTTGCATGTATTTTTTGCTTACCCTACGTATTTCCGGTGGCATAGTAGCACTGAATAACCAGGTGCTTTGCCGGTTGGGTGTGTTTTGCAGGATAAATTCAATATCATCCTGGAAACCCATGTTCAGCATCTCATCTGCTTCATCCAGCACCACGTATTTTATCTGCTCAAGATTGATGGCTTTTCTTTCAATAAGATCTATTAATCTGCCGGGTGTTGCAACTACAATCTGTACGCCTCTTTTTAAATCTCTTATTTGTGCCCCGATGGAAGCGCCGCCATACACTGCCACCACATGCATGCCGGGCATGAATTTCTTGAATAATTCTATTTCATTCACGATCTGCAGGCAAAGCTCCCTTGTGGGGCAAACGATCAATGCCTGGGGAAATCTTTCTTTTTCGTTAACCAATTGCAGCAGTGGTAACCCGAAGGCTGCTGTTTTGCCTGTACCTGTTTGTGCTAATCCTACCAGGTCTTTAGTGCCGCTTAATAATACCGGTATTGCCTTTTCCTGTATAGGAGTGGGGTTTGTAAAACCCAGGGCATCTGTAGCCTGAACCAACTTCTCATCCAAACCTAACCCTTCAAATGTCATCATATAATAAAAAAATTTTCGCAAAGATAACCCTCATTTGGCTGATAACCCTTATTATTTAGCTTTTTATAGAGGGTAATTGGCACCTTATTTAATAATTCTGTTGATTTTGTTGGCGCTTTCCATCAACTCCTGC
This sequence comes from Terrimonas sp., assembly GCF_003075435.1. Classification (GTDB taxonomy): domain Bacteria; phylum Bacteroidota; class Bacteroidia; order Chitinophagales; family Chitinophagaceae; genus Agriterribacter. Next base: position 128,001 of record NZ_QCZJ01000002.1, read on the forward strand.
AGGTATTCATAGTTCTCTTTTTCCAGGCAGCTTTTAAATTTTCTTAACTGGGTGATATGTTCATTCAACACATCCAGCACATGTTCCTTGTTTTGTTTAAAAATAGGCAGCCACATAGCCGGGCTGCTTTTTGCCAAACGAACAGTGCTTTCAAAACCTCCGCTTGCCAATTCAAAGATCGCGTTATCTTCTTTTTCCTTTTCCAACACCGTGTTAGCCAATGCAAAAGAAGTAATATGTGAAATATGGCTTACATAAGCGGCATGCATATCATGGCTCACGGGGTCCATATAAGTAACACGCATTCCCAGCTCTTTGTATATTTTTTCTACCGTTTCAACGGCATCTTTATCGCTTTTTTCCTTTTCACATATCACACAGGTGCGCCCGGAAAACGCTTCGCGAACTGCTGCTTCCGGCCCGCTGTATTCCGTACCCCACATGGGATGGGATGCCACAAATCTGCTCCGCATAGGATGGTGAGCCAGGGCTTCGCACAACGCCTGCTTTGTTGATCCCGCGTCTACAACAATTTGCTTATCCGTTACCAGGTTCATTATCCGCTGCATCATCGGAATAGTGGCATCAACCGGGATGGCTACATATACCAGGTCACTTTTTTTAACCGCTTCTTCCAGGGGGAGGGCTTCATCTATAATACCTAATTCCAGTGCCTTTTTAATACTGCTTTCCGTGCGGCTAACACCAATAACATGTTGGGTAAGTCCTTTATCTTTTAAAATAAGGCTAAAAGAACCGCTTATTAAACCAACGCCTACAATTGTGACAGAGTGAAACATTGTTTATTGTTTTCCTTTTCGTGATGCTTTAATTCGTTCAATACTTTCTGTTATTTTTTCTTCGCTGCCGCAGAGACTCACACGGATATAATTATTGCCGGCACTTCCGAAAATACCACCCGGCGTAATGAATACATTGGCGTTATACAATACTTCATCGCTCAGGGTAAACCCATCTTTATAACCTTCGGGTATAGCTGCCCAAACAAACATGCCGGCCTGCGTTTTTGAAAAACTGCAATTGAGTAACGTGAGCAGTTCAAACACTTTTTCCCTTCTCTTTTTATATACGGCATTTACATCATCATACCAGTTTTTACCCAAACCCAGGGCTTTTGCAGCAGCAAGCTGAACCGGTAAAAACATGCCGCTGTCCATGTTACTCTTGAATTTTATAATTTCATCAATCCTTTCTTTGGCGCCGCATATCATACCTACCCGCCAGCCTGCCATATTTTGAGATTTACTTAAAGAATTTAATTCTACAGCTACATCTTTAGCCCCTTCAATGCTTAGTATGCTTAACGGATTTTCATTAAGAATGAAGCTATATGGATTATCGTGCACGAGTAATACCCCGGTTTCTTTCGCGAAGCTGATCAATTCCTCAAAAAATGCTTTTGTAGGTAATTGCCCTGTTGGCATATGGGGATAGTTCACAAAAAACAAGGGACTTCTTCCGTCAGCAGAATTTTTAATTTGCGCTTTCAATAATTTAAAATCAGGCTTCCAGTCATTCTTTTCTTCCAAAGCATATTCAATAATATTACCTCCGGCCAATTTAGCGGCACTTCTGTAAGTGGGGTAGCCGGGATTGGGCACATATACATTATCTCCCTCGTTAATATAGGTCATGCAGATATGCATTATACCTTCTTTACTTCCGATCAGCGGCAATATTTCTGTTTCAGCATTAAGTGTAACATGGTACCATTTCTCATACCAATCTGCAATAGCTTTTCTTAATATTGGTGAACCTTTATAATTCTGGTATGCGTGAACATTCGGTTTGGCGCTTTCTTCCTGCAATACCTTAATTACATCAGGGTGTGGAGGCTGGTCCGGGCTTCCTATACCGAGATTGATAATTTGTTTTCCCTGTTTATTTAATTCATCAATCTCCCTGAGCTTTTGAGAAAAATAGTATTCTCCAATACCTTCTAATCGTTTTGCTGTTACAATCATTTTGCCTGGTAATATTTTATTTATAAATGCCGTTGCTGTTATGAGAAATGTTCGCCTTTTTTATACACACCGTAAATCTTCAAATCTTCTGTTGTTTTTTTTATGTCGCGGATAACGCTGTAAAACTGATCGAGTGAATCAAACTCCATATCAGCATGAAATGAATACCTGAAATCTGAACCTGGAATAGGGAAGCTCTGCAGTTTGCTCAGGTTAATACCGCCTTCCGCAATTTGGGTAAGCACTTTCGCTAAACTTCCTCTTGAATGGTCGGTATGAAAATTTACAGAAGCCTTGTTGGCGTTTTCAATTACTTCCGCAAGATCTTCGTGCTGAAGCACAAGAAAGCGGGTATAATTGTTAGACTGTGTGTGAATATCAGGACCTATGATATCGAGTTCAAATAATTGCGCGGCAAGCTCGCTGGCAATAGCAGCTATATGTTTGCTTTTATGCTGATGAAGGTGTTTTGCACTAAGCGCAGTATCTTCTGTTTCAACCAGCTTCCAGTTCTGTTTATCCAAAAATTCAAGGCATTGCTGAAGCGCCATAGGATGGGAGTGTACCTCTTTTATATCTTCAAGCGTTACACCCGGATTTACCATTAAGTTTTGGCGGATATGCAGGTAAACTTCACCGGTTATTTTAAGTTTGCTTTTTTTGAGGAGATTATAATTGGGGAGAATGCTGCCGGCAATGGAATTTTCTATTGCCATCATACCGCCATCGCTTTGTTTTTTACCGGAAGCTGTTTTAATAACTTCTTTAAAAGTATTACAGCAAATTACTTCTACATTGTTACCGAAAAAATGCCTTGCCGCTACCTGGTGAAAACTTCCTTCAAAGCCCTGTATAGCTATTAATGACGGTTTGGGACTGGATTTGTGTTGCGAGCCATTGGTTGTTGCCGCAACACTGTTAGTCTCTGTTAGTTTAGCCGATTTAATATTGCTCATAAATTATTTAAATGCGAAACATATAGCAGATGTCATAAAAAAATCCCGGCTTTTGCCGGGATTCTTATGTCGAACTAGTTTGTTTCTATTTTTTCAACAAAAGCAATCCCGGTCTACCGGTAAAGTAGAAGTAAAAATAAAAAAAACGGTATGCTCTTGAGATTTTCATTGCGCAGCAAATGTAGCACTAAAAATAAATAGAAAAATTTTTTGACTGATATTTTTTCAAAAAAAATCAGAAGAAAAGCTGTTTTTAAGCTTGTTGGTTCATTTCTTCTGAAAAAAACTCCTGTATTTGCTATAGCAGGAATGGAGCATAAGAACAGAAAGGCTAGAGCAAAACATTCTTTCTATTGTGAGGCGTTGGATTTTAATTTAGATTAGAGCCTCCGGTGGCCCTGCTCTGAAAAAGCGCAGCCATCAAATGAGCTGCACTTTCGACTTGGTAAGACCCAAAAACACTATGATAGCCAGGATAATCAAAAAAGATAACCGCACAAGACTTAATATCTCCCATTGCTTTGCCCGCTTTGTTAAGGAGTCATTCATGTGTTCTGAATAGGGCGTGCCGGTAATAGCGATCAGCTCAGGTACAAAAAAAGCAAATGTGATGATTAAAACGAGCACATAACCTGCAGATGTTATCAACAGGTAGGACCTGCTGCCTGTTTTCCAGAACAGGATGATAGAAGCAAACAATAATAACAACGTGACAGGGTGAATGGCTATCCAGAAAGGTGTGGGATTAAGTCCATACTTACCCTGGAACATGCTTAGCGAAACAGGCGGCGCGGCGCTCCACCGGGGCACTACGGCTATATGTTCATAAATAGCTGCGCCTGTAACCACGGCAAAGGAAAGGCAGGCAAATGCGTAAATGATATTTTTAATGTCCATAAAAAATGATTGATCGTTATAAGAATAATTGTTTTTGTGAAATTTTATTTTCAACTGTACAGGAACATAGCATTAGTATTACGATTTATATTCACAACGGTACCAGATTGTTGTGATACTCATATTTATGTATAATTCCCACAGGTAATTAAAAAATGTTTATGCATAAGTGAGATTTTTATGAATGCGGGTGTAAATTAGAATGGACAGCATCTTCGGACAATGCAGCATGCGATGAAACGGAGAAATAAGCGGACGAAGTTTAGGTAGTGTTGTGTAGAAAAGAATGTGCAAGGGTGCTGGAAGTAATAGTTTTTTATTCCAAAAAAAAATTGATAGCTAATCAGGTATCCGACAGTAAAATTGCTAATCTCCTCCGGTTGCTTTTTCTGCAAGAGTACAATTCGTTTATAATTTCCTTTAACAGTCGCTTCATGTAATATTCTCTCCGTTTGATAACAGCCATGCTTTTTTCAGCTTTATGTCATTTTCATATTTGCAGCCGAAAAGCAAATCAATATGACTAAGAAAATTTTCATCCTCCTGTTAACAGTTCTGCCTGCACTGGCAAATGCCCAGCTAAAGGGTTGGACAGAAAAAATAAACGACAAAGTAAAAAATAAAACTACCCCCCGTATAGACAAGAAAATTGATCATACTATTGATGACAGACTTGATATAATAGAAGGGAAAAAACAACCTGCTAAAAAAAATGAAGCCTCACAGAAAAACATAGGCGATACATCTATTGCCGGAAAAAAATTATACGTGAAGTACGACTTTATTCCAGGTGAAGAAGTGATTTACAGCAACGATTTTACAACGGATAATATGGGCGAGCTTCCCGCGGGCTGGAACAGTAATGGCACAGGCGCTGTAGTAACATTGGATGCTTTCAGTGGCAACTGGGTGCAATTCTATCAAAACACTGCTTATCTCACCGACAATACCGCCTCCTTTACTGAAAATTGCACGGTTGAATTTGACCTTGTACTGCGCCGCACTAATCCAAAAGCACCTTTTCCTGAATTGACCTGGGGCGTATTATCCTCCGGAAGCTTATCGCCTGGCGATAATGCATTGCTGAAAAACTATACAGCCACATTTGCTACCGAAATGAATATCCAGCCTTCTGAAAACAGCAATGCTTCTGTTCACCTGCAAACATTTGCTAACGGCACAGTGCATTTAAAAACCGACATTAAAAAACCGGTTGCCAGGGTACAGACATTTAATGAAATCATTCATATAGCCATGCAGGTGCAAAAAGAAAGGCTTCGCATCTGGTTCAATGAAGAGAAGCTGTATGATTTGCCAAAGGCTATTGTTAGCGGTGCAAACATCAACCAGCTTTATTTCATTGTGAAAAGATATGGCGGGCCGGAAGAGGAAGTAGGTTATGCCATCAATAATATCAAAATAGCAAAAGGTCTGCCGGATACAAGGCATAAGCTGCTTGAAGAAGGGAAATTTTCCACGACCGGCATCCGGTTCCATGTTAATTCAGCTGTTTTGTTGCCAGAGAGTAATGGCGTATTGCGTGAAATAGCAGCTATTCTTGCCAAAAACCCGGAGCTGAAAATAAATATCATTGGTCATACAGACAACGATGGGGATGAAGCTGCTAATCTTGAGCTGTCAAAGAAAAGAGCCGGATCAGTGAAACAATCTCTTATTAACGATTATCGCATTGATGTCGGCCGGATGCAAACCGAAGGAGCCGGGGAGCAAAATCCTGTAAGCGATAACAATACCAAAGAAGGCAGGGCCAATAACCGGAGGGTTGAATTTGTAAAATCGTAAACACACAACAAATAATTCATTAAACCAATTTAAAATTCGCATATGACACATCAGGCAACACAACAACAAAACATTCTTTCTGTTAAAACCTTTATTACAATTATAACAGCAGGTTTTCTGTCACTTCTCCTGTTTTCATTTACCGTACATAAAAAAATAGCGGATGATTTTTTAAAACAGTTAGGAATCAGTAAAGCCGATGCAAACAGTAAAATCAGCAGCAGCCTGCTGGATGGTTACCTGGATGCTTATGGTGTAAAAAACATTAAAAATATTGCCATAGGAAATCGCACAGGCATAACCAACAGCCTGCTGGAATACACAAAACAATATGTAAGCAGCGCCGGTTTTATTAAAGAATACAACGCGTTGCGTGATCAGAAGAAACCGGTGATGTACTATGTAAAAACGCCTGAGGAATTTCAGCAGGAGATAATTGAGAATGCAAAGAAGAGTATGTTAGATGTAGAGCAAAAACTGAAAAAAGCGGACGCTGCCATGAAGCCTGTTTTTGAAAAAACGCTGGAATCCATCAGCAAACAGCTACAGCAGGCAGAAGATCCTAACAATAAATCCATAGCAGGTTACAGGAAAGGCTACCCGGTATTGGTGAAAAACAGGGAGGATACTTACGCGAAAGAAATAGTAGCCTGGGAGACCAAATACCCCGCCGGTCACCAGCAGTTTATAAAACAACGCCTGTTACGGTTCATGGAAGAAACCAGAGACATCAATTTTGGCGCTGAGTTATATGAAAAGAAAGGCGTAAAGTATTTTTCCAATCCTGACTATGAAGCCAAAAGCATTTACTGGAAAATGGCTTTCCGGGCAGGCAAAGAAGTGGTGGAACCTGCAAGGACTTTTGTTCAGGGGTGGATGCAATCCATGCAATAGTGCCGGGGTTTAAACAGCTATTCCTACGCTTCATACCAGGATTAAGCAGCTTAATACCCGGGAATATCCATACAAGTGGATTTTCTGCGATATTTGAATCATGCAGCCCGAATCTCAAAACAGAACGACCTTTCTGCTGATGGCAGTATTACTTCCCCCCACGCTGGTGATAACCACTTATTTCATACTGGGTAAAATGTATTTTTCCAGCATGACCACTTTCGGTGCAGCTTCCGCGGTGGCGTTTCTTATCATGTCCGGCATCTGGATCCTGCAGGGCAGGCTGGGATGGAAGATGCTGCGGATATATCCTTCACACCGTGACACAGTAAAGAGGGTACTGCTCTTTTCCAGCATGAACCTGCTCATTGTAATATTGAGCGTTACCATAATATGCTGGATATTCGACCTGCTGAGTATACTGGATTACCGTTTTACGGTTAAAACCTGGTTAAGAGGACTTCTGGCAGGAGCGATATGCACCATAGTTAACCAGGCCGTGTATGAAACCGAAGCTTCTTATCGCAGGATAAAAATCTCGCAGCTGGAGGCGGAGCAACTGAAAAAAGCACAATTGCAAACCCAGTTCGACTCGCTGAAAGAGCAGGTAAACCCGCATTTTTTGTTCAACAGTTTAAACTCCTTATCCTCCCTGATTGCTACCAACCCCGACAAGGCCGAAGCGTTTGTGGAAGAAATGAGCCGGGTATACCGGTACCTGCTGCGCAGCAATGAAGAGCAGTTAACCACCCTGCAAAAGGAAATGGATTTTATTGAATCTTACAATATGTTGCTGCAAACCCGCTTCGGCAGCGGATTTCAGCCTGTGTTGCAAATAGAGGAAAAGAAGAAGGAATGGCTGCTGCCACCCATGACATTACAATTGCTGATAGAGAACGCAGTAAAGCATAATATTGTTGACCCGGACACCCCGCTGGTGGTGCAGCTATATACCCAGGATGAAAAGCTGGTGGTGAGCAATAACCTGCAAAAGAAAAACAAAGCAGTGGCTTCAAATAAAGTAGGATTGAGCAATATTATATCAAAATACAAATTGCTGAACTACCCTGAAGTGGAAATTAAAGAAACAACAACTGAATTTATTGTGGTTTTACCATTGATTAAAAACACCTGATAATACTATGCAAGTATTAATTATTGAAGACGAACAACTGGGTGCTGAAAAGCTGGCACGGCTGCTTACATCTATTGACAGTTCTATAGAAATTGCAGGCAATACACGCAGCGTTAAATCTTCGGTAGAATGGTTGTTGCAGCATAAGCACCCTGATATTATATTGATGGATATTGAACTGACAGACGGGCAGAGCTTTGAGATATTTACTCATGTCACGATAAAAAGCATGGTCATCTTTACTACTTCTTATGATGAATATGCTTTGCAGGCTTTTAAAGTAAACAGCGTTGATTATCTCTTAAAACCTATTAAGAAAGAGGAATTGAAAAATGCGTTGGATAAATACCAGCAGTGGCAGGATAGATTCTCCTCTTCTTTACTGAATGTTGAGCAACTCATTCAAAAATTGAAACAGCAGCAGCCCAAAGCATGGCGCTCCCGCTTTTTAGTGAAGCAGGGACAAAAATTACTCTCTGTTGAAACCCGCGACATAGCTTATTTTTATGCCGATGGCAGATTGAGTTATTTTATAACCTGGAACAAACAGAAGCATATTGTGGATTACACGCTCGAAGAATTAGAGCCTATGCTGGATCCTCAACAATTTTGCCGTGTTAACCGGGGCTTCATCCTGCACATTAAAGCTATTGCACAAATCCACAATTATTTTAATGGAAAACTTAAGCTGGAATTACAACCACCCATTGATAAGGAGGTTTTGGTAAGTCGTGAAAGAGCTATGGAATTTAAAGAATGGATGGGAAAATAGATGATAACTACCTCAATCACGTGGATATTTCCCTGATTGTTTTATCATGATTTAATTACCTATCTGTAAACTGAATAGTAAAACAACGGGAACAGAAATTAAATTCAGGCTCAAACTCTGCAACCATACTGCTCGTATAATCGCCTTCATAAGCAGTTCTCAGCTTTAATGCGTTTCCTGTTGGGATATGCTTTGCTGTTATGGTATATTTTCCAATAGGTATATCCGGTACCTGCGAATAGGCGCCACTGTTAGGCTGACCACCCTTACGTTTAATAACCTGGCCCGGATTTCCGTCAATAAGGTTCCCCATGGGTGTAAACGTAAACTCAATATTCTGCGAATCATAGATTTCACTTTCAGAATCTGCATACAGGTATGCCGTGCCGCCATAAAAGCCAACTAAAGGAGCAGGCTTTTCACCTTCAAGCTTCCATTGAAAATTTACGGTAGCACCATCTGCACCGGCAAACGCATTGTCTTTGTCAGGGTGCATCTCCAGCTTTTTAAAGCTTTTACCGTTAAAGATCCTGTCTATTTCTGCATACACTCTCCATGAACCTATACCCACCGGAATTTTATAATTTCCGTTAGCATCCGTAGTGCCGGTAGTTCCCGAATTATAATAGATCGTATTATCAACAATAATCCTTGCACCGGAAATAGGATTGCCTTTAGTGTCGGTAACTTTTCCTTTTACATAGTTTTTGTCTGTTCCGCCTATAATGTCAATATCAGCTTTGTCGCATGCAACGGCAAATAAAAGTGCTGTTAATAGTAACTGTTTCATTTTTTAATGTATTGCTTTTGATTTAGTTTAAGCAAGACTGTACGACTTGTATGAATGCAGGCATATGCCACCGCCTTCAACGAAACAACCTGGTTTTGTTTAAATGGCTATCTGTTTTTGGAAAAACTGATTACCTGCATTGTCATATTTCTTGTTATAAAATTTTATGGAGCAAAAGTGGAATGATATACGCTCATCGGCAACTACCTATACTGTGAACTGCATATTACGCGAGGTGAATTGGTGCGGATACCCGGTTGGTTGTAAATGTGGTTAGTTATCCTAAAACAGCCATTACAGTTCAGTGTACAATAACCGCAATTCACCGGAAAGCCTATTGTCAAACGACGAAGACAATCCGATTTTTAACAGCAAAACAATAGTATTCAGTTATAAAAAATATCAGTCATGGTTAAGAAATTGCATAATCCCATTGCAGGAGATACATTGGAGATTAAGAGGGTAAAAACACCAACCAGGCCTATCATTTGATACAGGCCTTCATATCCAAAGGATGCCTTGGTCCCTTAGCTCATTATCATCTTTCATTTTCAGAAGAGTTTACCGTATTGGAAAGGGCATTTGCACATGCTGAACGGCAATGGAAAATTAGTATTAACTAAAGGGCAGCGCTTCCTGGCGGAGAAAGGCAAGATACATACGTTCTGGACTACGGATAGTGATGCGAAGTTTTTTGTGTAAGGTAATGCCTGCCTGCGAAGGACAATACCTTGCAGCATTGATCGCTTCCAACCTCGTGAAAGCCGGGCTGACCAATAAAAAAGGGATCCTAACTAATATCCGGCATCTTGCCGTATTGCTCGACATTGGCGAATCCCGGCGTACCGGGTTCTTTGCCATAATTGGTGGCATACTCGGGTGGATGGCTAAAACGTCCAAAGGGCAAAGAGTTAAAGCCGGGCTGCTGGAAAAATATGCTATGTAGGAAAACGAACCGGAATTGGCGACTGCCTGAAAAATCATTTCAATAATATTCAATACTAAACAATATGATCATTAAAAATGTTTACGTATTCAATGGAAAGCCAATAGCAGGCACATCGGATATCAGGATTGAGAATGATAGGGTTGCTGAAATATCCTGCGGAAGTTCAATCTATACTCAATCAAATATTGGAAGACGCTTTGATCTGGAATGATATTATTGACTTAAAACCTATTCCGAAATATGCCTTTGGCAATATATTACTCCTGGGCGATGCCGCGCATGCCACTGCGCCCAATATGGGACAGGGTGCTTGCCAGGCTATTGAAGATGCAGCAGTGTTGTATGATGAGCTTTTAAAAGGAGGTGAATTGAACGACATATTTCTTCGCTTTGAAAAAAGAAGATTGAAACGCACTCATTTTATTACCAAGCAATCTGCCCGTATCGGTAAAATGGCACAAACAACAAACCCTTTAATGATAAAGGTTCGCAATGCGATATTCCGGGCAGTGCCGGAGAGTATAAAAGAAAAACAATTCAAACAGCTCTATAACACGGATTGCTAAGCTGGTTTGTTGCCGGTGCCGGAATCCTGTTCCAACGGCCCGGTTATGCGTTTGATTATAAAGCCGTAAAAATATCAGCTGGAAAGAGATATGCCCAAAGTGAAGATAATGGAGATTAAAAGTCAATCTGGAAAATAAACAGGTGTATTTCAAGAATACTGCAATTTCATATACCGAGGGGAAGAATAGACTTTACCCTTTAATCATTTGTTAACTCATTAAAAAAAATGCCACTCTTAAAAAAGAGTGGCCTCAACGATTGCTTGCCATATGAAAATCGTATAAAGAAGCTTGCGCTTATTTTTTCAGAGAATCAACTACAGCTTTTGCGCTATCAACAGCAGCACCTACAGCAGCTTTTGTGCTATCTACAGTTGCATTTGCGCTGTCTAAAGCAGCTTCACCTGCAGCTTTTGCGCTATCTACAGCAGCTTCAGCAGCGGCTTCAACCGGAGTTTCAGATGCATTGTTACAAGCTGCGAAAGCGCCTATTGCTAAAATAACCAATAACTTTTTCATTCTTAATAGTTTTTGAATAGTTTGATAATGAAATTTAATCTTAATACCAGATGGATAAAAAAGGTAACCCAGATTTTTTTAAAAATATTTTTTGCCCAACTTTGGGTTACCAAATAAGTTATTTCTGTATTAATTATACACGCCGGTGAACACTAATCTGAAAGAACAAGAACTGATTAAAGGATTGGCTCTCAATGAGAAAGGTGCTATTGAAACCATTTATAAGGATAATTTTGCTGTAATTCAGCACCTGATTATCAATAATAATGGGTCGGAAGATGACGCTAAAGATATTTTTCAGGAAGCAGTGATTGTATTATATGAGAAGGCTAAATCCGGAGTATTTGAGTTAAACTGCCAGATAAAAACTTACCTGTATTCGGTAAGTAAACGGCTCTGGCTGAAGCGCCTGCAAAAGAATAACCGGTTTGAATTGCTGGCAAATGGAGTAGAGGAAACCGTACATGTTGAAGAAGATATTTCATTGCATGAAAAAAGAGATGATGAATTTGGTATGATGGAACATGCGATGACCAATATAGGAGAACCCTGTAAAAGTTTGCTTGAAGCTTATTATATACACAAGCAAAACATGCAGGAAATATCAGAAGCTTTTGGTTATACCAACGCGGATAATGCCAAGAACCAGAAGTACAAATGTCTGATGAGATTAAAGAAATTGTTTTTTGCACAATATAAAAACGGTAACAAAAATGGATGACATTCGTTTGCTGGAAATGATTGAGCGTTACCTCCAGGGTGAAATGACAGAGGAGGAAAAAATATTGTTCAAAGAGTTGCGCAGAACAAATCCTGATGTAGATCAGAAGGTTGTGGAACAACATTTCTTTATTAACCAGATGGAACGGTTTAATGAAGATAAAAAGTTCCGGGCTTCTTTAAATGAGGTACATGAGCAACTTTTGGCCGAAGGAAATATAAAGCCTTATAGTGGCAAGAGCAAGGTGGTTCAATTGTGGAACCGCTCAAAAAGAACGATAGCGGTGGCTGCATCGATAGCAGGAGTTACAGCCCTTGTGATCAGTGCTGTTGTTAGTTCTTTAGCGCCTAAAACCGATAAAGCGCAGATTGAAAACCTTGGAAGAAAGATTGATATACTGGAGAAAAACCAGAACCACACACGCCGTGAGCTTAGTGATGTGAAAAATAAGATTGAAATACCTGGTGAGCCTGCTAAGTTTGGCGGAACCGGCTTTTTAATTGATACAAGAGGATATCTGGTGACTAATGCGCATGTAATTAATAAGGCTGAAAGGGTAAGTGTACAAAGCCAGTCTGGTGTAGAATTAAGCGCAAGAAAAGTTTTTTCTGATGATAGTCTTGATATAGCTATTCTTAAGATTGATGATAATCTTTTCAAGCCATTATCTGCATTACCCTATGCTATTACAAAAAATGCCAGCGGAGACCTCGCAGAGCCCATATTTACCCTGGGATATCCTAAAGATGAAATTGTATATGGCGAGGGTTATTTGAGTGCTAAAACAGGTTATAAAGGAGATTCACTTACCTGCCAGATTTCTGTTTCGGCAAATCCTGGTAACAGTGGCGGACCTGTAATCAACAAAAACGGTGAAGTGATTGGGGTATTAAGCACAAGGCAAACAACAGCAGAAGGTGTTGTATTTGCTATAAAGGCAAAAAATATATTTAAAGCACTTGACGACCTTAAAAAAGACAGCAATAATTTACACATTAAATTACCTGCAACTTCTTCTGTAAAGAATATTGACAGACCACAACAAGTTAAGAAAATACAGGATTGTGTGTTTATGGTGAAAGGATATTAATGTATAGCGTAACGCATCTGAGAAAAAGACCGGAGATCAATTACTCCGGTTTTTTTTATAAACCATACTGATATCCAGTGTGTTTGCTATATTATTCTAAAGATTACAAGCTTTATATGAAACCCCATTTAAATACTTAATTTTGCCGCCTGATGAAAACAAGAACGCTCAGGAAAGATAAGGTTAATATTATTACACTTGGATGCAGCAAGAATGTTGTTGATAGTGAAGTGCTCAGCGGTCAGCTTAAAGCAAATGATATAGCCGTGGTGCATGAAAGCAAAAAGCCCGATCATAACATAGTGGTAATTAACACCTGTGGCTTTATTGATAAAGCTAAAGAAGAGTCAATAAATACAATCCTGGATCATGTAGAATTGAAGAAGAAAGGAAGGATTGATAAAGTATATGTTACCGGTTGCCTGAGCGAAAGATACCGGCAAAACCTGGAAGAAGAAATTCCGGAAGTAGACGCCTGGTTTGGTACCCTGGAGCTCCCTTTAATGCTGAAACAATTTAATGCGGATTATAAAACAGAGCTGCTCGGAGAAAGATTATTAAGCACTCCAAAGCATTATGCTTACATGAAAATATCTGAGGGATGTAACCGCACCTGTTCTTTCTGCGCTATTCCTTTAATGCGGGGGCAGCATGTAAGCAAACCAATTGAGCAACTGGTTGCCGAAGCGGAAGGATTAGTGAAAAATGGCGTAAAAGAAATAATGCTGATAGCGCAGGAGCTTACTTATTACGGACTGGATATTTATAAAAAAAGAGATTTACCCCGCTTACTGCATGCATTAGCTGATGTAAAAGGGTTGGAATGGATACGGCTACATTATGCATATCCTTCAAAATTTCCTTTGGAGATCATTGATGTGATGAAAGATCGCCCGAATATCTGCAATTACCTTGATATGCCTTTGCAGCATGCCAGCGATAATATGCTGAAGGCTATGCGCAGGCAGATCACAAAATCAGAAATGGATGACCTGATAGGAGAAATAAGGAGCCGTATTCCCGGAATTTGTTTGCGTACCACATTAATTACAGGTTTTCCCGGTGAAACAGAAAAAGATGTTGAAGATGTGAAATCATTTTTGCAACAGCACCGGTTTGACAGGGTTGGCATATTTACTTATTCGCATGAAGAAGGAACTTCAGCACATGCTTTAGCTGATAATGTTCCCAATGAAGAAAAGGAGAGAAGAGCGCAGGAAATTATGGAAGTGCAGCAGGAGATCAGTTATGAAAAAAACCAGGATAAGATAGGGCAGGAGTTCAGGGTAATTATTGATAAAAAAGAGGCCGGTCGTTATTTAGCCCGCACAGAATTTGATTCTGTGGAGGTAGATAATGAAGTGATCATTAATGCGGATAAAAAACTACCTGTCGGCGAATTTGTAAACGTGCGTATTACAAAAGCTTATGATTACGATTTAGAAGGAGAGTTAATATAGTGCTGAATAACTCAAAGTAGAGCCTGATATCGGGTTGTCATCCCAACTAAAGCCAAGCGGCACCATTTGAAGCCAAATGGCGCCGTTTTATATCCTGAAAAATCTGTTTTGAGTTAGGCGATTCTTTTTAAACGTTAATTTCAAGCTTATATCCTTTACCACGTATAACAATAATTTTGATATCCGGATCAAATTCAAGTTTTTTTCTAAGTTTTGATATGAACATGTCCAAACTACGTCCTACAATAACACCTTCATCTTCCCATATCTCTTTTTGGAGCCGGTTTCGCTCTATGATCTCGTTAGGAGACAATGCGAAAATGCGTAGTACACGGGTTTCAGTTTTGGTCAGGTCTGTACTCGTTCCATTTATCATGAGCTTACGGGCCTCCGCGTCGAACAACATTGAACCCAAAGTGAACACATCAATATTCCGGCTAACAGGTAATATTGTATCCTGGCTTTCTGGTAAGGCCTCCTGCGGCTTGACAGGTCTCAAAAAAATAAATCCAATAAATGCTAAAAGCAACATACCTCCCAGGAAATATTCATTCTTTGCCGTAATTATACCCCTTGGTTTAAATGTAATGTTAATCATATAACATGCTATGGGTTGCCTTCTTCCTTTACAGGCCACAATATCATCTTTCTTATTTTTTGATATAGCATATCCATAAGCTACACTTGCATCGACACAGTTCAGTACGTTAACAACATAATCATTTGTTAGCGGGTCTTGGGCTAATAAACGCTGTGTAGTATTTACAAGGGAGTCAGGTTGAAAAGTAAAAGCATTTTCAAAACTGATCTGGTATTCATTTCCGGCAATCTTTTTTACCGGAAGTACCCGTGATATACTATCGCCCGACTGAAAGAGTATTTCATGTCCGATTTGGCGAAGCAAAACTTCCCTCCGGGCTATATCAAAGTCGTCACTGCCCGTTATACTGAAAGCCACACAGATTAAAGAGACAAACATGAATAGTAATAATCCGTAAAGGTATTTACGTTTCCCGGACAGGAGCTTTCTTCTAATAAACATGATGTCAAGATATTATTTACAAAGTTTACACTATTTATTTACAATCCGGGTGCCTTCGTCTGAAAGGTATCAAAGTATTTTTGTTGCATCAACTTTAAAAAGATATGGAAAATAAAAGAAATGCCTTAAGCGAATCTGATTTATCAGGAGATAGAACCATGTTAATTAAACCTGCAAAAAGTATGAAAAAAATTATTTATGCACTGATCTTACTGCTGGTTGTGGTAAGCGGACTAGTATTTGCCAATCACGAATTTAAAAATGAAGCTTCTAAAAAGCCTGCTCCAAAACCAATTACTGATGCTGAAAGGAAGGCAGCAATAAAACAATGGGAGGCTACCCCTGAGGGTATAAAGTTCAAACAATGGGAAGTCTCTCCCGGAGGTCAAAAAGTACTTGACGGTGCTGCTAAAATAAGCAGGCATATCAATGCTTTTACCGATATGGAAGCTGTTGTAACCTCTCTTGCTCTTCCGCCAGGTTCCCGATTAGGTTTTGGAGTAATGGCCAGGATTAATGGTGAGGATTATATCCTCAGTTTTGGGCTGGAAAAGTCTAATGAATTTCAGCAATTGCGTAGTCTGAAAGTTAATGACAAAATAATTATAAAAAGCCATAGTGTATCGTACGCGCCCAAGTATGCATATCCAATAGTGTCGGGCGAATATGTAGAACGAGATAGTAAAGTAATTTATAAACGTGCCCCTCAAAAAGGCGGTTGCTGAGTAAATAAATTATGAAATGCATACAAGTCTATAGATTACCCGGCAGGTCTCAAAGATTAAAATGATTAAATTGTAATTTAACTATAAATAGGTCGACTTCTAAAATACTAGATTTCCGGCGGTGAATTATCAATGGAAATAAGAAAATATCGCTATCCTCGTATTTGAAGCGTTATTTTGTTTACACGTAAGAATTGGAAGAAAGCTTCAAAATCAGGTAAATAATAATGACAAAATTTCCCGTTATAAACAGCACGCTGTCAGAGAATGCCCTTTGCGATTATCTTCAACAAAAGTATAACCTAACTTCTATTACAACTTGTAAACTTTTCCGGGCTGCAATGAATCACATCTATGTGGTAACGTATGGAGATATTAGATATGTATTCAGAGTTTACACGCATAATTGGCGGACTAAAGCAGAAATAACTGAAGAGTTAAGGCTTTTAAATCACTTAAAAGACAACCACAACGCAGTTGCTTTTCCAATACCATATAACCTTAATGAACTTATCCATGAATTTGAGGCACCTGAAGGAAAAAGGTATGGCGTGCTGTTTTCATACGCCAAAGGAAAAAAAACTGCCAGGTTTTCGGCTGAAAGCAGTCTTTTTATCGGCCAAACATTAGCACATATCCATAAGTCAGCGGAGCATTTCACTTTAAACCGAATTACGTACGATACAAAGACATTATTAGAAGATCCAATGCTTAGGATAAAAGCTTTTTTCAACACACCATCCGATGAGGTTAAATTTTTAGAATCCTTATCGGAATTTCTCAAACATACATTAACCGCAGTAGATGATAGTCAGCTTAGAAAAGGGGCAGTTCATCTGGATGTTTGGTTTGATAATTTACATATTGGTGAACAAAACGAGATTACATTTTTTGATTTCGATTTTTGTGGCAATGGTTTTCTTTGCTTTGATGTTTCCTACTTTTTATTTCAGTTATTAGCCACAAACCCTGATGAGAAAGAATATTTGGTTAAAGCCGAAAGTTTTTTAAACGGTTATACAAAAGTATCCCCAATAAGCGAAGCCGAAAGAAGGTTGTTGCCGTATGCCTGCTTATCAATAATGATATATTATATTAGTATTCAGTGTGACAGGTTTGTTTACTGGACAAATATTTTTGTAAATGAAGATCATTTGAAAAGAATGGTAGGTAACCTGAAGCGATGGATTAAATATAATGACATTGTGTGCTCTTGCTAGCGTGAGCTTGCCGCCTGGCGATATTATAATCAGTTTTATGGGTTAGTTGGATGGATTCAAATAAAACTTCCTGTTAAATTGGATGGTGCCCTTCATATTTTCCATCTCACAAACACCAGCAATAGCATCGATATAACCAATAACAGGATTTTTAAGTTTGATTACAACGCTGTAATCTTTACGTTACTGATGTAAACCCGGTTTTCCTTTCCGTTGGTTGTGTTTTTGAAATGAAAGGAGGTGAATTGTGTGTTTTGTGGCAGCTCATTGTATCCCGGAATTTCCTTTCCATACTTATCCAGCATCATAATTTCTTTTCCATCAACAAAACCTTTTACCTGGTTGCCCTTTTTGGTAATAATGATATGCACTTTGTTTTTCTTTTCAGTAAAACCCAGGTTGGGTTTTGATATACCTGCATAACGGATATTGCCGGGCATACCTTTATAAGTGGCTAAAATATTACTGCCGCCTGTGGGATTTGAAGTCCATTTGCTATGTCCCGCCTTAATGTTGAAATCAATATCTACCGGGTTGGGTGAATTGCCTTCATCTCCATATGCTCTAAGTACCTTATTGTTGATATTGAGCAATAAAGCCCCGCCTGTGTTGGTGGTAAAGTCAGAACAGGCCACATCAAACTCAAACTGAAAATCTTTTGGCAAGGGTCTTTTAAAATTATTGGGAAGCATGTACTGTGTTCTTAAATCCAGCCATTTGCCGCTTAACCCATCTGGTGTAACAACAACGCTGGGTTCACCAACACTAACATTATACCATCCCTGCGGTTTCTGCCCGGCATTGTTGGCGGAAAAATCTTCAAAATAATGAACTCCTGCCGGAGTGGGTGAAGCCGGGGCATTCATCCTGTTTTTTTCTTTTTGTATGTTGGCTATATTTTCTTTTTGTATTTCGGGATTCAGCAGGATATATGGCTGCTTATTGTTCTTTTCCGGTGCAAAAAAATAATTATAAACATAGTCGAAATTAAAATGGGTGACCATGTTGCGGTGAATTTCCCTGCTATAGAAATCATGCTGCATACCGGCAGGCATCCAGCCAATGCAGATCCATAAAGGCTGGTCTTGTTTACTTTTTTGCAATACATCGTCTTCATAGGTATAGATGCCATAGGTGTTGTTTTTAAAGCGTTGCGCATCTTCCGTATCAAAAATATCATCACCATTGTAAATATTGATCATTGAAATTCCGTTACTGTTTTTAAGTTCGGCAGGTACCTGCAAGCTATTGCTATATTGTTTTTTTAGCTTTTCAAGATTAGCTTTCCATTTGGGCAATACGGTTTCGTCAAAGCGTTTGTATTCCTGTTGCAGGCTTTCGGGACGATGGCCGAAAGTTGATTTTAATTTATTTTTCGCCACTGTAATTTCTGCCGGAATGGATTGTGCAATCATATCCAGTACTTCACCTCTTGTAAGCTGCCTTATAGGCAATTTGTTGTTGGGCGCTAAGTAAACGGCTACTCCCGGTTGGCAACCATCTCCATCACAGCCAAAGTATTGAATAATATATTTGCCAATCTGCGGGTGGTTTTCTAATTGCAGTTGTTTTACGAATGCATTTATCCTTTCGCTGCTGCCCTTAAAGGCTTTTTCAATTTCCGGCGACCGCCGCATAAAAACCGCCCGGCCGGGAATGGTAAGCATAGGAACAGGCGCTGCATCTAAAATATGGTTGGTAAGGATATACACGGGGTTGGAGGAGTGGGGCGTTCTTATTACTTTTTTACCGGTGTTGTCCCAGGCGGCTTTCCACATCTCTGCATTAACGCCTACCACATAAGGGCTTACTTCGTCTTTATCATTAGGCTCCGCTATGGCAAATGTTTTGTCAATAGCGCCAATCGGAATATAGCTTTTGCGTATCCACTGCGTGAAAACATCGGGCAGCTTTTGCTGGTAGGGAGTAAACGTGCGGGGATAGCTGGATGGTTTGAGCGGTGCGTATGAACCCCAGGCAAATACACTGTCCTGCAATACCTCATCTTTGCTCTGCTGTGCTGTGGCGCTAAAAGTAAAGGCGGCAAACAAAAGGAAGAAAATGATTTTCATGTGTGTATTTAAAAATTAGTAACTGTTATGCCTTTTAACTCACCCGTACCGTAAACATTAACCTGCCCGCTCATGATGCTGATACTGGCTTCTATACCCGCTTCTATAGTCATATCCTGAACATCTTTTCCTGCTATACTTCCATGCTCTTCCATTCCCTTATCGTTTACATTAAAACCTGCTCCCACTTTTACTTCTCCTGTAAGTTTAACATCTTTCACTCCCTGGCGGTTCATTTCTATTTCTATGGCTGCATCTATTTTGGCTTCCACTTTTAACGGGCCTTTTTCTATTTTATCACCCAAACTTTTCTCTGCACTAATTTTTATGGTGCTGCTTATGTAGGTATCGCCTTCGGCGCGTTGAAAATCATCTTCACGGGTGTATTGCAAAAATTTTACATCAAATGTTGAAGTCAAACGACTGCAGTTACTTGAAAATTTTACGATTACTAAATCCGTTTCGCTATTGTATTCACAATGCACGTCATCAAAATTTTGTAGCCTGTTTAACTCCGGCTCTTCATTAGTATCATTATTACAGGAATACTCATTGAGCGTTATGGAAACAAAAGGAAAACCTGAACCATAAGCCGGTGCGCCAAAACCTTTTTTCAGAAAGTTTAGCCATTCTATCTGGTAATTTAATTTAGCTACCTGAAATTCATCGGGCCACATCATATACATGGTATAGTGAGCCGATTCATTGATCATTTCTTTTTTAAGTGTTAAAGCATCCAGGTACAGCGCCTGCAATCTGCCATTAATATCTTTAAGGTATTTATCCGTAGCAGCTTTGTATTTGGGACAATAGGTCTCATTGGCTCTGTGAGCACCGGTTTGGTCTTCGTCTTCTTTGCGCAGTTTTTTCATTTGTTCGTCATAAGCCTTTTTTAGCTGTAAGGATTCCTGTGCGTAAAGGTTCAGGCGGGAACTATAGGCTTCCATTTTCCTTTGCAACATATCCATGCTTGCTTTTAATTTTTTCGTAGCCCTGGTGGCGTACAGGGGTACTGCAAGCATTTGTCCATTTGCACCCGGGTTTGCCCGGGCCGATTTTATATAGGCCGCATTTTCGATCATCCTTTGTTGTTGTCCTTTCATGGCTGCATCTTCAGCATTTTTTTTCAGCTTCGATAAGCTGTTTATTTTGTCATCTACCTGTTCATAAAACAATTTCCATTCTGCTTCCGCATTTATACATCCAGGAGAACTCATGGGAAAAAACGGCGAACGAAATCCGTCTAAATTCAACACATCGGTTTTGCGGCGTGGGGGCAATACGTATTGGGTATGCAATAGTTTTTCGCCCAGCTTTGCCAGCTTTTCTTCTTTCTCCTGCGTATAGGTGTGTTGAATGGATTTTTTTACTGCATCTTTTGCCTTTTCAATATTTCCTTTGCTTTCCGCAAGAGCCGCTTTGGCCATATTGGCCTGGGGATGAAAAGGGTAAATCGCAATGGCGCTGTCTAAATATTTTTCCGCTTTTATAAGCTCACCCAATCCCAGCCAGGCCTGCCCCAGGTTGTTGAGCAGTGTACTGTTTTTGGGAAATTTTGCATTGAGGTTGTCAAGAATAGGAATAGCAAGATGCTCTCCATTCTGCAAGGAAAGCATAGCGGCATAGTTGCTGAGATTGTTGGTATTGGCAGGAGCATCGTTGCAGATTTTTCCCAGCACATACATTGCCATCTGCGGCTTTCCGGTTAGCCAAAATGCGACAGCCATATTCCCCGCTGCTGTGCTGCTTTTAGTGTTGGATTGGATATAGCTGTATATTTTATCACCCATTTTCACCAGTGCTGCATCAAGCGTTCCCATTATTTTTTTCTGGATGGCAGCAATATAGGTTTCCATACGGGCGTCAGTAACCGCTTTGGGTATGGAGGCTACACGCGCCGCATCTCTTTTGGGTACAACACGGTCTTCGTCCTCCCGGGCTTTAGCCAGTTGCCTGTCGGAAACTTTGGGCGGGTTTTTAAAGTCCGGCATTTTAATGCCCAGGCTGTCCATCATTTTTTTATCATCTTCGCTCAGCTCGCCCATCATCTTCTGTGCTTCTTTCATCATCTCCTCCCCGTTCGACCGGGTCATCCGGGCGGGCATTTCTTTTTGTGTAGGAGGTTTTTCGGTTTGCTTTTTCTGTGCAAATACTGCACTTACAGCAAAGAGGATAATAACAATCAGTACTATTTTTTTCATGACTTTAATTTTATATCACTATTGCCTGATAAATTGTAATAAGCGTTTGAAATCCGGGTAATCGCCTCACCCCGGCCCTCTCCTCGCGGAGAGGGAGCAGAACCTGCTATGACAAAGGATTTGAGTGATTTCATAATATTTTTAGTCGGACAATAATGATCTTTTATAATAGTTGTATCAATGTCGTTTCCGTAAGCTTAATCATCCTCATAAAAGTTTTTATAGTCAGCAATACAGAGCATTATCGAATTGTTACCGGCTTGAGGCAATCAACGGCTTAGTCTTAAAAAACTATATATTCTTAAGGAAACAATATGATTACTTATTATAAAAAGGATTCCCACCAATAAAAACCAATTCACTGGTGGCAGTCACCTTATTGCTCATTACGCCGCTGAATGCTTTGGTAATTTTCCTGCCGTCAGTATAATTCAGTATCAGCGTAAAATTTTTTATTTCGTAGGTGCCGCTTCCCGGGGCCCTGTCAGGATATTGATCAGGCATGGTAAAATTGGTAACGAATGCACCCATATCATTGAAAGTGCCATTAGCCGTAAACTCAATCATTGGCTGTGCCTGGTTGGCACTATAAGAATAATTGCCGCTGGTTGACCAGCCCGGTATACCATTAACATATTTGCCGGAAAGCTTTACCCCATCCACTGAAGCCAGCTTATATAAACGGTTGGTATGGCCGACTTTTTCCAATTCAGTTTCGCTTATCTTTTTTACCTCGATGGTTTCATAGGGGTTGGTAAAAGCTCCTGTATTGCCGTTCATGGTAAAAGTTCCCCAGGTACCACCGGACTGATTTTTGGAAAAGTTCAGGAAACCTTCTCCCGGAAGCTGGTTGAAATAATCTCCGTTGGGCATTACAATCTTCCAGTCTATGTTAGACCAGTTGCCTGTTGAACCGGTTTTAAGTCCCATCCATATCTCAAAAGCCGGCTTACCGCCACCGGTATCATTATCGTCAGTTGATTTTTCGCAGGAGCCGTTTATGAATGTGAGCATTGTCAGTGCGAGCATCATTATTTGTTTCGTGATATTCATAATAAAAGGTTTAAGCATTAAAACATTTTTTTTACGGTGTAAAATTGTTCTATTTTAATACCGGCATCAATCCCTGAAAAAGTGGTTTCTGGCTGAGGAAAAAATCACCTGAAAAAGGGATTGATCAGGGTATTTAACTAATATTAATTTGCAGGATGAGCGTACGGCCTTTTATTTTAGCTTTTTGTTTTTTGTATACGGCTGCCGGATTCGGACAGGGTGTATATGTAAATGAATGGAAAGCCATCATTCAGCAGAACAGGGAGGACAGTGCAAGCGCATCGGCCTACAACTGGTTAGTGTTTATGGGAAAAGATTATGGTATTCCTTATACTGATACCGATGCCATGATTGACAAAGTCCTGCAAATAAGTGAACACATTCATAATAAAACACAATCCTCCTTTGCATTGCTGAACCAGGCTTTAAAAATGTCAGGTAACGGAAAATATGATACTGCACTGTATACTGCCAATACTGCAAAAGATATTTTAAGCCAAACGGATACTTTAAAAAACGATGCGCTGTTATCTGTTTATTATTTTACTAAAGGGATGATACTGTTGCCGCAGGGATCATTTAAAGAAGAGACCTTAGCCAGTTTTTTAAAAGCGCTCACATTATCCAAAAAAACAAACCATCCTTATCTTACTGCGGTTTGTTACAGTGCTGTGAGCAAGGCTTACAGTTATCTCCGGCAGTTTGAACATGAAATTGATAACAATAAAGCCTTCCTGGCTTTTGCGCTCAGCGCCCCGGTGGATTCTTTAATTCTTGCAAAAGCCTATAATAACGCTGGCGCTGCTTACCTGAATGCGGGTGATAAAACCAATGCTGCAAAATATTTCAACGACTTTGAGCAACTGCTTCCACGACTGCAAAGCCCTTACCTGGTATGGTTGTCTTACAACAATAAAGCGCACCGCCTGATGGAAGACGGGCAATACAGCCAGTCCGCGGCAAATGCTTTGCAGGGAATTGAAATTGCAAAAGCAAACAACTTATCACCTTTTGATAAGCTGGCTACTTACTATCTTTTAGGGTATACACATTACTTAAACAACGATTTTACAAAAAGCAGATCGTACATGGATACCACTTATATGATCGCGGAAGGAGTGGGGTCAAAAGAATATGTAATGTATGCGGCAAGCGGTATGGCAGAAATTGAAGGTAAGCTTGGCAATTATAAATCAGCCGCGGAATATTTAATGCTGCAGTTGCAATTGTCTGATAGTATTTCTAATGAGCGATCAAAGATCAATGCCAATTTTTTACATATTGAATATCAATCGGCGCAAAAAGAAGCGCAGATAAAACTACAGGAAGCAAGCATCAGTAAAAAAAATATACTTAATTATATTTTATTTGGAAGTGCCATAGCATTGGCTGCTATATTATTGCTCTCTTACCGCAACTATAGCAGTCGCCAGAAGCTGCAGCAACAGCGCATTGCAGAGCTGGAAACCGAGAAACAATTATTAGCCACACAATCGCTGCTCAAAGGCCAGGAAGATGAACGCAGCCGCATGGCTAAAGACCTGCACGATGGATTAGGCGGGATGCTGAGCGGCGTAAAACTACAATTAGGAGCCATGAAAGGTAATCTGATATTAACAGAAGAGAACGGCATACTGTTCAACAATGCCCTTCACAAATTAGATGAATCCATATCAGAAATGCGCAGGGTAGCGCACAATATGATGCCGGAAGCATTGATAAAGCTGGGGTTGCAGCAGGCCTTGCAGGATTATTGTGATGGCATTAACGCGTCGCGTACACTTACCGTAAATACGGGATTCTACGGGCTGGAGCACAGGATGGATGCAGCCACGGAGGTAACGGTATACCGTATTGTACAGGAGCTGGTGAACAATGCGGTAAAGCATGCGGCGGCATCAAACGTGCTGGTACAGGTAATGCGGCAGGATCAGTCGCTGAATATTACCGTGGAAGACAACGGCAAAGGCTTTGATGCCACTCATTGGAAGGAAAAGCATACTGCAGGTTTGCAGAATATACTTTCGAGGGTGCGTTACCTGGGAGGGCGTATGGATATCCAATCGCAGTCCGGCAAAGGCACTTCGGTGTTTGTGGAATGTATAATTGAAAGCAATGGATAAAATAAAAATACTGGTAACAGACGATCACCCGATGGTGCTGGAAGGAATGCAGACCATGCTTTCGCAGATAGGATTTGTTGTTATAACCGGGCTTGCCCGCAACGCTTACGAAGCGATGGAGCTGATAAAAGCAAACCTACCGCATATTGTTATTACAGATATCAGTATGCCTGAAATAAGCGGTATAGCGTTCGCGGCAAAGATCAAAAATGAATATCCCGGGGTAAAGATCATTGCCATGAGTACATTTAACGAGCGTAGTTATATTTCCCAAATGGTGCAAAACGGGGCATCGGGCTATATACTCAAAAGCGCGGCTAAGGAAGAAATAGAAGAAGCCATACTTACCGTATACGAAGGGAAATTATATATGAGCGTGGAATTGGAACTGAACAAAAAAGAACAACAGGAAATAAATAAAATCCCCATCCTCACCAGCCGCGAAAAAGAAGTGCTGGCATTGATAGCCGAAGGCTTTACCAATCCGCAAATTGCTGCAAAATTATTTGTAAGCCCTTACACGGTTGACAGCCACCGCAAAAACCTGCTTACCAAATTTGAAGTGAACAATACAGCCGGCTTGATTAAGCTAGCTGCCAAATATGGATTGGTATAGCTAAGCATTATAAAAGTTACAGGAGGTTTGCTTTTAGAAAAATGGAAGGTAATCTCAATTTTCGGAAGCTGCGTGAGACGCTTTACCCGCCGCAGGATACTTCCCATTCAAGAAATTAATATAAGTAACAGCCGGCAGCAGGCCTGACAATGCACAAGACAATGCTACCAAACCTGCGGCAGGGCGGTATATTAAAAATAAGGCAAGAGAAGTAATTTTGAGGCACAGGTCAGGAGAGTTGTGCCAGTAAGGTTCAAAAAAAATCCACACATAAAACAATGATTATGGTTACCTCACCAATTTTGTTTGTGCCGCATTAGTTGCAGCATCTTTTAATACAATGTTCAGGGCGCCATCTTTTCTCACGGTCCGGTCTATTATAAAGCTGATCTGGTAAACACCTGGCGTAACATCCATCAGTACCTCTTTCTCTCCGATGGTAAGTTGTTTATTTCCCTTCCAGGCGGTTAAACCTGCAGTAGAGTTCAGACCCAAGGCTACATTACCATTACTCAGCACATCTATTTTAAAGGTAACGGCACTGTATCTTTTGTTTGAGCCGCCGTCAATCAGGGGAAGTTCCCCGATAGGTAAATCTCCCGACACTTTACTATATACAGGTGTAGTGCTTATTTTTTTATCCGCTGAAATTATTGAAGCTACTCCGGCCTGCTGTACCTTTTTATTAATCTCGCTATTCGCACTAACCGCTTCCCAGTACCGTACGTTTCTTGCTGTAGGCACGCGGAATTTTCCTGTCTCGCCAAGTTTTGTAAGGTATCCTATCAGGTCTACAAACTCTTTTCGTGTAAGCCTTGCTGTTAGCCCCGGTGCCATCAATGATCCGGGAATTTTTTCCAGGTTTGTTACCTGGCTCCTGGGTATAGCAACTTCTTTTCCTGCCATATCCCGAACAACTACTTCAGTATTACCATTCGCGACTATATAGCCCAATACATCGGTTTTGTCTTTCTTCAACACGCGGTGTAATTCATATCCTTCTTTAATAGACTGGTTAGGATATATTACAGACTTTATAATCGTTTCCACCGGGGAGCTGGTACCCAGGCTGCTGAGATCAGGTCCTATCAGTCCGCCTGCACCACCAATAGCGTGGCAAGACATACAGGCAGTTTTACGAAAAACAATTTCTCCTGCTTCAGGATTTGCAGTGGCGAGTACCTGGTTTTTAAGCTCACTAATTTGCTGGGCGTTTAATTGTTGCGGCATCAATTCAACAGGAAGTTTCCCTGCGGATGTTTCCAGCAATTGTTTGAGTTGTACTACATCTTTTGCCTGTTGCCTGTTTCCCGGTACTTTTTGCTCTAAGGTTTTTCTTGCTGATGCAGCAATGGCCGGAGATATTTTTTTATTACTTAGTTCCTGTGCCAATACAGCAATGCCATCTTTGTTGGTTATAAATGCCTGTACCAGGGAATTAATATCTGCATTGCCGGGTAATTTTTGTAAAAGGTCAACCGATATTTTTGCTGCTTCCGGCAGATTTACTGCAACAAGCCGGGCAGCTGCAAGCGTGCGCAGTTCATTGGAATTTTTTGGACCGGTTAGCTGCACCAGTAATTGTTGAGCGCTTTCAGGATTTATATTAACCAGTGCGCCTAATGCCGCTTTTTTAATATCATTGTTGCCGGTTTGTGTAAGCCCTGATAAGGTAGTTTTTGCTTTTTCTAACTGCCAGTATCCGGATAAATCTATAGCAGTTAACGCAATGGATGGATCCTCGTGACCAATTAAATGAATGATTCTTTCTAACTCTTGCGCAGGCATAATTTTTCTGTCGCGGGATGCATTTTGGAGTACGGCGAGCTGCCCGGCAAGTTCATCATGGTTGGTATTGTTAGCCGCCAGGTTCAATATACGGTCCAAGTCCTGCGGTGATGCCCATTTGGCAAAAGCAGTCAATACCTCTTTTTTATATTTTTCAGGCAGTTTTTTTTGCTCGTAAAATGAAATCAATGCAGAGATGGCATAAGGATTATTCAACGATTTTAAGGCAAATACGGTTTTCAGATCGTCTCCCAGGAAATGCTGATCTGCTTTTACACGAGGCAGCCATTGCTGTTCCAGTTCACGCACCGTTTGCCATAATGCATAATCCAGAAATTCATCCATAGGTTTATCCAGCACCGTTAATGCCAGGCGTGCTGCTTCAGCCGTTTGCAGTTTTCTTAATGTTATTACAGCTTCCAGCCGCACAACAGGATGCTCATCAGCCACAGCCTTGGTTAAGAGTGTATCTGTTTGAGGAATTTTATCATTCCACGCTCTGAGTGTTCTTAATGCTGCCGCCCTTGCGCCGTGTTGCTTCGCACTCAGCAATTGCAGTAATAGTGGTTCGTTTATTACATTTAAAGTCTGGTAAGTCCACAATGCTTCCAAAAGATGGTGTTCATATTCCGCATCGCTTTTGTCGAGTTGAGCAACCCAATTTTCTAATGCCGGCACTACTGCTGCCGCATCTTTAGCTTTTAAAACCTGCTTTGCCTGTGAGCGGGTCCAATCTTCCGGTTGTTTCAGGGCATCGAGCAGATCATTAACACTGGCTTTTGTAAGTTGAGGTTTTTGCACCAGTGGCCTGTTTTTTGCAACAATGCGCCAGATGCGGCCATGCTCCTGGTCTCTACGGGGATCAAAAAAATCAACTTCGCCATGTTGAATAATCGGGTTGTACCAGTCTGCCACATAAATAGCGCCATCAGGACCAATGGAAATGTCAACCGGTCTGAAAGCAACATTGTCACTCCAAAGCAGATCTTCCGCCTGCTTCGATATAAATCCACTGCCTTGTTCCTCCAGTTTAAAACGGCTGATCCTGTTAGCCCGGAAATCGTTGGTAAGTAAATCACCGTTTACAGATTCCGGCAAATGACGCCCGGATACAATATCCAATCCGCTGAACTTAGGTTGTCCCGGATTCAGCCCGCGTACGATTCTTTCTGCACCAGGCGAAGTAACAAAAGTGGCGCCATCAAAAGCATAGTTGATACCGTCTGATCCTGCTCCGTCTGTTAATAGTGACTGACCCCAGCGGTTAAACTGAAGTCCCCAGGGATTAATCAATCCTTTAGCATAAATATTGAGGTCAAGCGTGGCAGGATCTAACTGCCAAACGCCGCCGCCATCAAGCTTTTTTAAACCAGCAGGTGTTTCAATACTGCTGTAGATATAGATGGATTGATTAAAATAAAACTGTCCTTCGGGGCCCCAGCGAAAAGTATGAATCAAATGGTGGGTATCCGCTGTGCCGAAGCCATTTAATATTCGCTTCCTTTCATCTGCTTTACCATCACCATCCGTATCTTTCAAAAAAAGTATTTCTGTAGCATTGGCTACATATACTCCGCCATCACCAGGCAAAATACCGGTGGGTGTTTGCAATCCTTCTGCAAAAATGGTTGACTTGTCAGCTTTACCATCGCCATCTGTATCTTCAAGAACGAAAATTTTATCGTTGGCAGTCTCACCTGTTTTGGTGTGGGGGTAAGCTGTGCTGGATACGATCCATAGCCTGCCTTCAGCATCCCAATTCATCTGAATCGGTTTCACTACCATAGGATCTGTTGCAAACAGGCTGATCTCGTACCCGTCTGCCACATGAAAAGAAGCCAGTTCTTTTTCCGGATCAGGACCAGGATTTTCTTTATAATAGCCACGTTTTACAAGAGAAGTTGTAACAACGATGATAAACAAAACTGCGGAAAGAATAAAATACTTATGCTTATAAAAAGGAATTGTTTTCATTTGTATGTTTCTTTTAAACACTATAGTCTGCAATCAGTAAATGCGTACTGTATTAATTTAATCTGGTAAGCTTGTATGTAATGGGTTTCAATAATTGCTTTTGCGCTATCTGGCCTTCAAGCCATTTAATGATAATATTCATGTCTTCCAAACCTTTCAGGTGGCGGCCCTGCTCATAAGATCTGAACCCGATAATATAAGTAGTATTCATTGGGCGATACTGCTGAAAGAACACTTCATTTTTTTGAATGATCAGGTCTCTTAATTGTTCTGCCTGGTCAAACACAATACCGTTACTGATATGCACACCCTCTCCCCACTGTTTGTCTGATGCAGTAACAACCGGTACATCATTATTAGTAAGAGTATAGTATCCCTTTCTTAAGCCGGTTATTTGTATGATTTGAGTATTCGCTGCATCCGCCGGGCTTTTAGAAGGTGCGGGCAAAGGCAGCAGTTGATCATTCACTACAAAACTGAAGGCTTCATTGTTATTTCCTTTTTCAATAATGCTTGCAGATTCCGCAATCTGAAT
Source organism: Terrimonas sp. (assembly GCF_003075435.1). Taxonomy (GTDB): domain Bacteria; phylum Bacteroidota; class Bacteroidia; order Chitinophagales; family Chitinophagaceae; genus Agriterribacter. Next base: position 157,887 of record NZ_QCZJ01000002.1, read on the forward strand.
ATCATTTTTAGTCACACTGATATGGATGGGCTGATTACGTTTGGGCAAGCTCAAAGCATCTTCTATTACAGCGGCAAGAAGATAGTATCCTCTTTCATTAAGGTGAATACCATTATCTGTAATAGTAGTAGTGTTGCGTATTTTATTAACAGGGTTGAAGACATCAATAAAATATTTATTCCGCGACGCCGCTATTTCCCCTGTTTTTTTTGAATACAGTTCAAGCAAAGCATTGCGTTTTATAATGTCGCCGGTAGCATCAGCTAACATTAAAGGAATGGGTGAAATCAAAACAGACCGGGCATTCAATGCGTCGATGGTATCAATCAACTGGTTAAGCCCTTCAGCAAAATGTTGAAGTCCGGCCTCGCCCTGCATGGCTTCCAATCCGCCGTATGCAATAAAAACTACAGTCGGTTTTGTTCTTTTAATATTTTCTATCAAGGTTTGGTAAGGGGTAGGAGGGTTGGTAAAAGTTCCCCGCGCTTCGCCTCTAACCATATCGCCTGTCCAGCCAATATTCCTGTACGTAATGTTTTTGTCAGGCCATCTTTCAGTCAATGCAGTTTCCATGTAGCCATATTGTAAATCGTTTTCAAAAAAAGAATTTCCAAGAAATACTACCCGGTCGTTGTTATTAAGAACAAAACTTTTGTTGGAATCACCCGGGGGAGCTTTGGTACTGGTTTGTGCAATACTGCATTGATGAATAAAGGAAATGAATAATACTAAAAACAGAGAACGGGAAACAGCTGACATCTTTGTGGTTAATTTTCTTTTTATATTAATGATTAAATGATAAGCGCAGCGCTAAAAATACCAATTAATTTTGGTTCTTAGCAAGTCTCAGCCCCGGAGCTATATGTGCAGGCTGAATACTGCAGCAGGCAGAGAGCACACGTAATGCAATGAAACCAATTTTGTTTATTTGACAGATGCAAAAAATGATAAAGAATCCTACAGGGAAAATCGTTGGTTAGGCATAGCTTTTAGTACGACGCCAATTTTTAATAATGAAGAAAACTATCTCTTTGTTTCATGAGTAGAACAATAAGTATTTTATTCTCCGCAAAGCCTCAGTCCGGCGACAAATTTAAAATTTTGTACGCAAAATCAATGAAAGTTTTGACCCCCCAATGAAAGACAGCTATTGAAACTAAAATGAAACAACTATAATATTGCTCAATGTTTGACTTGAAATTATCAGATATAAAAGAATGGCTTATTGAAAACAGAGAAGAATATCAAAGGTTAAGAGCAAAAGGATTTCCACCATTTGACAATGCCTTTTATTGGACTTACAATCATTTATATGACTTTATCCAATATTACAAATACAAGCAGCGTTGCGATATAGGATTGTCAGAATTGGATGTTAATAATTTTAATAGATTATCTCAATGGACAAAAGAATATGAAATTTTAGGTTCTCAAGACTTACTCATGTTTGAGGTTAATTACATGGATTGGACGGAAGAAGTAAGCAGTCACAAAATTAAAATTCACAAAGGACTTTACACAGAAAGAAAACCATTTGCAAACATTCTTTGTTTTTGTGAAGTGTTTCAACATTTGTATTGGAATAATAAAGTCCACGAAGCAAAACTGACTGAAAATGCAAAAGCGGAAGTTATTGCCGAGTTAAAAACAATTTTGAAAACTTACTATATCGATACGACACACAGCTGACCAATGCTACAACCAACATGAACTGCATAAAAGACCAAATAAAAAATATTTTTTCTTTCCTCACAACATTTTACGTGCTTCTCCGTAAGAGTCCGGCTTATACAAAGCTCAGCGTTAAGACTCCACGGAGTACCAGGTAATATAGCCATAGTGTAATCATCATTTACTATTTGAATATACCCTGCAACAATCATTTACGCCTGGTTTCAATCACACTATAAAAAGCATGCTTCGGCAAAAAAATCCTGTCGAACAACAATGGATAATTGGTTCTTCCCTTAATGGGCCAATCGTTCAACCATGATTGTCCATCATTAACACCCCAAAACGTTATACGACTCACCTGTTGGTTGTATTTCAGCAGCAGGATAAAAAGGCTTGCATAGGCTTTTGCCTGAATTTGAGCAACCGTGTCTGGTAAGGCATCCGGCCAGGGATTCATGCGCTCATTCCACCGGGCAGTTTTATTGATATCTGCTTCATTACTCTCCCATGGGCCGGGCAGCACACTAAGATCCAGTTCGGTAATCATCGTTTCCAACCCCAGGGAAGAAAAAGCCCGGATGCTCTCTTCAATATATTGTAGAGGAACGGCATCATACCGCCAGTGTCCCTGGATGCCAATCCCATCAATACGTACTCCGGCAGCCTGTATTTTTTTAACCAGGGCAATAACGCCGGCTCTTTTCAGCGGTTGCTCTATATTATAATCATTATAATACAATTTTGCTTTAGGGTCTGCCTTTTGGGCCAACCTGAAGGCATTTACAATATAATCTTCACCAAGGGTTTCCAGAAAAATGGAGCGACGCAAAGTTCCGTCTTCCTCCAACGCTTCGTTTACAACATCCCAGGAGTATATCCTGCCCTTATAACGACCCACAACCGTATTGATATGATCCACAAAAAAACGCATTACAGAATCCGCATCTTTCATGTGTTGTACAAAAACCGGCAATTGACTATGCCACACCAGTGTATGACCGTTTACTTTCATACGGTAACGTGCAGCATAATCCATCAATTTGTCTGCCATTTCAAATTGGTACACATTCCATTGGGGATGGATCTCGGCGGCTTTCATTACATTTTCTGCTGTAACAGCATTAAACTGCTGCGGGATGAGCTTTACCGGCCCTGCATCCTTTTCATAAATCTGCATGCTGTTCAGCGCAGTACCGATAAGAAAGTCTTTTTTGAAAACCTCTTTCAAAGGTGGCAGGATTTGCTGTGCTGAAATACGTTTGCCTGGATAAAATGAGATGGCTGTAACTACTACAACAAAAAAAATTATGGAATATTTAGCACGCATCGCTTAAACAAATTATTAAAATAAAGAAGAAGCATTGCAATGTAAGCGCTTTTTGATTCACCGCAGCGGTGCGCCCCTTTTCCTCACAGCTTTTCAAGCGTTTCTTCTCAGCCACCTTTTTTTCACTCACAGAGCTTCAGGCGTTTCTCCGCGGAGTATCGACTCCGAGCCATGTGTGTTAGCTTGACTCTGTGGTAGGCGGGGAGAACGGATATTAGCTAAAATAATATCGCTTTATCTTAGTGTTAGCTTATGCCTGTACGCCAGGAGATATCAGCACCGTTTGGAATATACTCTATCACCAATAGCTATTCGCAGTATACCATTGTGTTGATTATCTAAAGGACACTCTTATTGTTTCCAGCGCCCACTGCCTTGTAAAAAATAATCTGTAATTCCCAAAGCAATGCCTTTTCCATAGGTATAGTAATCGTCTGTAGTAAGATATGCTTCCTCTCTAATTTTTGATTGCGGAATTTCAAAAGTACCGGAAGGAATATAAAACTCCTTTACCAGGCAATCGTTCAGTGATCCTGAAAATTCCATGGGAATATATTTTACCGGCCAGTATTTATCAAGATGCGGTGTAAGATCATCCAACATACCTTCAGGGGTATGCAGCAGGTTCATTGAACCTTCCTGTCCCTGGCTATGGATATCAAGTGCAAGGTCAATGCTTTTTCCTGTGCTTTTCCATTCGCGTATCCATTTTTTTACGCAGGCAACTTCAGGTTCCACAGGTAAATGAAGCATATCGGTAAAATCATCGTCCCATTCCTGGTTCAGGTCTTCAAGGTCACCATTGAATCTTGTAATGCCATGAAAAATACCATCGGGGTTCATCATAGGAATGATCTTATATACCGTGGTTTTTCTTGCCATAGCGGCCTTTTCATCATCCGACAGCAGGAAGCGAAGAAGCCCTTCTACCACGTATCCGCCGCAGTATTCACCGGCATGTTGCAATGTTGTGATAAATACTATTTTTTTCCCGGCATCCGGTACGGTAGTATCAGTAACGGTTAATAAATGAATATCCCTTTGTTCCGGGGTTTTACCCAGGGTTTCAATGGTTAAGAACTGGTTTCCTTCAACCGAATGGATCAGCTCCAGTCCTTGTGTATAAGAGAATGGATGAGCATAAGCTATCCATACCGTATCTTCAGTAAAGACATTACGGAATGTAAGCGAATGTTGCTTCGCATTGTATTGTACATCATGTATCCGCTGCCAGTTTTTTTGATCATAGGAATACACAGGCTGTGTGCCTGCTGTGTAAATCAGGTGGGGACCTCCCCTGTAAATGCCAGCCAGGCTATCCAGTTGTATCGTAATGTTTTTGCCGGCTACGTTGCTGAGCTTAAAATAGAACCAATAGTACTGATCATCGCTGCTGCTCTTTTGTTTCCGGTGCCTGGGCCAACCGGTGAGAAAGTCCGGTTTTGATTCCCATAAGGTATCTATGCTGCCCGAATCAAAATCGCTGCTTACGGTTATAGCGGAAGACCCGGCGGTATCGCTGTTTTCAGAAGAGACACAATGAGTGCCGGCCAGGGCGGTAATAACCGTTATGTAGAAGAATACACGCAATTCCATAATATCAAACGTACATGAAATTTTCTATTCATAAAATACACAAAGGATGAATGAAAAATTTTATGGAAGTTCCTCCTGCCTAAAAAAACAGTAATAAATATTCAAGAGAAATCTACGGCTTATACAAAATTGATTTTTCATCTATTTCACCTGTTCATTATCTTATTTTGTACCAAACAGTACAGGAAAAGGGGGGACAAATAGCAATTAAAAACCCGGTTACAGGACAAGATAAGTTACTACTTTATCCAAATGAGTTAACCGTTGATGGAGACATGCGTTTAACTTCGGGCAGGGAAGCTTTTACAGGCAGGGTTTGTAGCGTGAAAAAATTCCAGGTATGGATATAAATGTAAACAAATGAAAAATTATTTACTGTATGCAGGTTGCCTTTTACTTTTTAGCTGCGGTAACGAACAACAATCGTCTCCGGAAACTACAACAGGTAATACCGTTGCGCCCAAAACAGTGATGGCAGTATTTGCACACCCGGATGATGAGATTGATGTGAGTCCTTTGCTCACCAAGCTTGCTTCACAGGGGCATAAGGTGTATTTAACCATCGCTACCAATGGAGATATGGGTATTCGCGAACACGCTAAGATACCGGCAGGAGATTCGCTTGCACATGTGAGGGCAAGGGAAACGGAATGTACCTGTAAAACATTGGGTATACATCCGCCTGTTATGCTGGGATTAGGAGATGGTAAATTAACTAACGGCAATGCATTGTCGGTTTTGAGGAAAAGATTGGACAGTGTTTTTGCCATCTATAAACCGGATATCGTTATTACCTGGGGTGCTGAAGGTGGTTCAGGGCATCCTGACCACAGGATGGTAGGCGCGGTGGTTACCGAAATATACCAGGCAGGACAATCAGTAGGGTTCGGAAAATTGTTTTATACTGCTATCCCCACAGAACACTGGCGGGATGAGCCGCCCTATAAGTCTGAACCCCAGATCAATTATCACCGGCATTATAAACCGGTAGAGAAAAAATACCTTCCTGTGCGTATATGGTGCAGCGAAGAGGAAAACAGGATTGCGAGGGAAGCTATGCGTTGTAATGTATCTCAATATCCTCCTGAAGAATTGGATGATAATGAGCTTTGGATGAACAATATGAATAAGGATACCGTTTATTTGCGGCCTTATACAAATGCCGGGTATATGAGCAATGATATTTTTAAGTAGCTATCGGGTGCATTTAAAGTCTTCGCGTATATGACATTTACCGTAAGACCCGTTGCGTGATCTGAATCCATAAACAGGCAGAAGGCAAATGTAACTTCGATAAACCTACACTTATTACGAATGTAAAATAAGTAACGCTGCAGCATTGGTCTGGCTTAGCTCCTTAACCTTCGCTACCAGACCAGCGCCAGTATTATACAGCAAAAATCTCCGATACAGATTGGAGACTTTTGCTGTATTTCCACAGGAACGGTTTTATATATATCAAAATTCCAATGAGGACTTCCTAGTTTTTCATTTCTTTAAAATAGGAAACATCTCCATCCATTTTTACCATGAGTATGAGCCTGGCATCTGCTTTACTCAATTCAACAAAATAATTGTCTTCGTCATTAAACTGAATGCCATATAAATACATGTCCATATCATTGAATTCATTGTCATCGTACATGATCACCCTGTCAATTTTGTAGTCGCTATATTTTGTAGTTATATGCTTTTGAGCTGAGGCTGGTAAATCAGAGAACTGCCTGGGCATTACAGTGCCGACAAGCTGGCTGTTAAAATCGTAAAATGCTTTTTTAGTTACACCGTGCTGTGTGAAAACTGCTTCGTCAAAATAGCCGTTTCTTTTCCATTTCACATTAGGGATATTACCAAAGTCGATGTTAAATTGTGTTTTTGATTGTACGCTTACATCATTACCTTCTAATTTTCGTAATTGTTTTTCATCGGCTTTTTTTTCTTTTTTTAGTTCTTTGATATCTTTCCTCACTGCTGTTTCCTGTTGTGCCTGTATACCTGTAATGGCTAATAAAGTAGCTGCTGCAAAAACTATTATCTTTTTCATTGTGTTAGAATTTATTTGTTAAAGAATAATCCTGACAGTAAAAATCCAAGTTCGTGCCAGAACATTTTATTTTTAGTTAAGCATTGTTAATGGATGCAAACCAATGGTTAATGATATCACTGGCGCAGGGTGTCGCGGGGAGATCTGCCATAGCCAGTTCTGCTAAATAGGGCTTGCTGTTTAACTCCCGGCATTTATTTTTTTAAGTTTTTACCAGTAACCGGGTTAGCCGCCTCTTTTTGTATGGTTTCGCCGAAGGCGAAATTGAAAAAATGCGAAGCATATTTTTTCAAAAGACAAAAAGATGCGGCGTTCCGGTTACGCAGCCCGCCGGCTGTGGAGGCAAAAGGATTCGTAAAATTTAATTATGGCGAAACAGCTGCATGGTTTTTGAAAAATTTGATTCAAAACCCTTGGAGCAATTTAATAACCAAAGCATGAATATACAATGATCTTTATCAGAATATCACCAAAATGGAATTAAACAGCAAGCCCTAATTATTATATTACTGGTGAGCAAGGAGTATGGTGATGTTAAACAGGTGCAATCACCCGGTATGAGGCAATGAGAAGAAATAATACATCAAACATAATAACTACGAAGAACTCAAAACGGTATAACTGGTTTAACCGAACTCAAATAAAGACATAGTTAATGAAATAGCATTGACCCAATAACATTTTCTAAACAGGCGCATATTTTTTTTAATCACTTCCCGAACAGGTCATAAAAGCTATTATCTGCGGGTTGGATATTATGTTCACTTACTATTTTTGAGATGACAGAAAGACCCTGTAATTAACCTGCTGCTGCCGGGATTAATACATTATTTGTAGAGTTGTTTGATCGGGAATTGCCTTACAGCCAGTACACTCAGGTGTGTTTTTTTTACCTGGCTGCCTGCACAGTAGCCCAGTAAAATGTTTTTCTTATTAAAATGCATGGCTGTGTAACAATACCAGCCATCGGGATCGGTTTCAATATCCCTGATGTGTTGCCAGGTATTGCCATCGTCTTTTGAAATGGCCAGGGAGAACGGAGTTCGTTTGCCTTTCATCGGCGGATTATTGGCGCCATTATTATTCCAGGCCATTACTAAATCACCTGTTGATGGAATACGCTGTATAGTGGCTGGCGATAAAGGAGACTGGATAGTAGTGGGTACGCAGGCGCTCCAGCTTTCACCTTTATCTTTTGAGTAGGTTTTATATTGCACACCTGCTCCAGCCCGGATAATCATCATAAGATCCCCGTTCTTCAATTCTGCCACTCCCGGTTCCTGGAATACCACATTGCCTGGATTTGCAACAGCTGCACCTGAATGCCAGGTTACACCATTGTCGTCTGAGTAATAACTGAAGAGCGTGGCATTGTTATGCCATTTGTTTTCTTCCGGTGTTTGATGCAGCGCTACTGCCATTACCAGTCTTCCGTTCTGCAATTGAATCACCCGGTCGTTGTTAAGTACAAAATATCCCTTTTTATCGGTAATGCAGGGGATGGGATCAGTCCATGTAGCAGCTTCATCGTCCGATAAACGCATCATGGGAATACAATCTGATTGAGAATTTTTACGCAGGTAAAACAAGGCTATCTTTCCGTTCTGTAACCGGAGTAAAGAAACAGACATCACGTTCATGGTCCCTTCTTTTTCTACTACCACTTTGTCATCAGTACTCCAGGTTTTACCGCCATCCTTTGATTCGCGACGGGTGAGTTTCGCTGTAGCATGATCGTCGCCTGACTCGCCAAAATACCGGCTATAAATCAAAACTATGCGCCCGTCCTTTAATGTAATAAAATCGCCTTCACTATTACGGGGGTTATCCGGTCCCGGATCTATCCTCATTACCGGTAATGAGGAAATGTTTGAAACTGCGCGGCTGCTTTTGCAGGCAAAGCCCGATACCATAAGTAAACCGGCAAAGAAAATAAAAGCCTCTTTCATAGTATTTACTATATTCTTTAATTATTTATCAATTGAATAATGAATCTAACTTTAGGCGTTATAGCAGAAGACCAGTCAGAAGCTGCAGCTATAGAACAGGTTTTTGTAGTATATTCCATCAATGCATCATTTCCCTCGTAATCATTTTAAAAGATGGGTAGTCTCCGCAATATTTTTAAGCTTTCATTTAACAGGTATTTGATCATTGGTGTCATTTATCCCAACAATACAGGATAGTGAATCCTTTGGTCGTGAAAGTACAATTACTTTGACTGGCTTGCAAATAATACCTTCGGTTTATCCTATGTTACCGGCATTGCCTTAAACAGGGATTTTACATCGTTTGGTAATGCTTCAAGCTCTTTATTGCTCACAGCGTTTCAGCTGAGGGTATATATAATTTTCAGTGCCCGTCTTATGCCGGCTGCAGCAACGAGATCTTCTGAAAGTTCATGCGGTAGGTTTTAGGCTGACAATCCTTGAATTTTTTAAACTGCCTGTAAAAAAATGGGATACTCTCAAACCCGGATGCATAGCATATTTCGCTGATCTGCTTATCTGTTTCAATCAGTAGTTTACAGGCCCTGTTGATCTTATATTCATTCAAAAATTCGAAGAATGGTTTTTTCATTGTTTTGCTGAAGTACCTTGAAAAATATTCTTCGCTCATATTTAGTTTTGAAGCAACATCTGCAAGCGATATCTGCCGCTGGTAATTTTTCTGGATATAATCATATACACTATTGATCCTTGTTTTGTCGGTATCATCTATATCGCATGTAAACTCCTGCTCGCATAAAAATCTGTGCTCATGGTTGTGTGACAGATATTCAAGCACCTGCAGCAATATCATCAGCTTTTCAAACGGCGATGCGCTCAGCATCTCAAAAAATTTCGGCTTTAGCGCCAATGCCACTTCTTTGCTCACCTTTATTCCCTTATTCATCAATACAGACAGGTTCCGGATGCTTTCAAACTCAATGCTCCCCAGCCAGTTCTTATCAAAAAAATCTTCTTTAAGGTATATCACTATCGCGGTTACAGGCTGGTTCTGGTCTATGGTGGTGTTCCATGTATGCGGCAGGTTAGAACCAAGTAAAACCAGTTCATCTTCATAAAAATTTTCAATGGAATTACCCACATACCTGACGCCCTGTCCGCTTAAAATAAATGTAAGCTCAAGCTCGGCATGATAATGCCAGGGATAATAAAATTCCTGGCTTGTTTTCTGGAATTCTACTTTAAACAGTTTGGATTCTGAGGGGATGGGTTTATAATGCGGTTTCATGGTTTGAATATAGGAAAATTAAGCATAGTTATCCTTATTGTGTTTTGATATAACAAAATAGGATAATAATAGTACAAAATAAGATAGATGAATGTATAATATGTACAAGATAAGATAATGATTAAGCAAGATTGTGTAAAAAATCTTGCCGTTGAAAAAATAGTTTTGTGTAGCATGACCAGTAAATGATTGGTCACCAGTATCGAATCAAATTTAAAAGCAACACAAAACAATTGCTATGAAGCTAAAACTCTTACAGTCTCCTGTTTCAGGAAAAGCATTTTTTTCGCTGTTTGTCTTTCTGTGTTTAGCGGGTGCTGTTTTTGCCCAGGCAGATTTTACACTTAACGGTAAGATCACTGATGGTGAAAATGCCCTGTCTGATGTTTCTGTTATTGTAAGGGAGACACAACAGGGTACCACCACCAATGCAAACGGTGAGTTTACTTTACGTGTTTCACGCGGGCAAACCCTGGTTGTATCTCATACCGGCTTTGAAACGCAAACCATTAAAGTGGGTAACAGAAACGAGATCACCATTGCCCTTACTGCTGCTGCCGGTAATGTGTTGAGCGATGTAGTGGTGGTTGGTTACGGAACGCAAAAGAAAACCTCGCTCACTGCAGCCGTATCTACCATGAAAGGAAAGGAGATCGCTTCTGTTCCTGTGGCTAATTTAAGCAATGGTTTGGGAGGAAGGGTATCAGGCGTTATTGTAAAACAAGGCTCCGGCGAACCGGGATACGACGGTTCCAATATCTACATCAGGGGTTTGTCATCTACAGGGTCTAACCAGCCGCTGCTGATCGTTGACGGTATTCCCCGGTCGTTTCAGCACCTTGACCCTAACGCGATAGAAACATTTACCGTACTGAAGGATGCCGCTGCTGTGGCTCCTTATGGTGTTGCGGGTGCCAATGGCGTAATACTGGTAACTACTAAAAAAGGAAAGAGTGGTGCACCTTCACTTACGTATAACGGTTATGCAGGGTTTCAGAACCCGGTAGTATTACCTGATTTTGTGAACTCATACGAGTATGCTACTTTAAGAAACGCGGCAGCGGTAAATGAAGGTTTACCTGAGCCATATACTGCTGAAGAATTGCAGAAGTTCCAGGATGGATCAGACCCGGACGCATATCCTACTTTTAAGGATATATGGGGCACCATCACCAATAAAAATTCATTGATCACGCAGCATAATATCGAGGTTTCGGGCGGTGCGGAAAGAATAAAGTATTATGCCGCGCTTGGCTATATGCAGCAGGAAGGTATGTGGCAGGCAACCAATACCCGCCGCTTTAATGTTACGCTGAACATAGATGCGCAGGTAACCTCTACTACTTCCGTTTCGTTTAACCTGAACGGCCGTAATCAAAACAGCAAGTTTCCTGCTGTTTCTACCGGCCGTATTTTTGAGCTGATCGGTTACCTGCATCCGTTATACGGGCCTTTGTATTTCAGCAACGGCATGCCAGGTACTTTTCTTACAGGCAGCCTCTTTAACAGCGGGTACGAAAAGTATGGTATCAACTCATTGTTTTCACAATTATCTGTTGAGCAAAAGATACCTTTTGTTAAAGGGTTAAAATTAAGAGGAACCATTGCATACGATCCTACTTATACCATGCATAAATTGTGGACACTACCGGTGCATAAAGCAAGCCTCGACAGGTCGCAGACGCCTTATGTTATCAATGATGGTATCTGGGGACAAACCAAACCTTCTCTCCGACAGGATATAGATTTTGCTACACAGCTTACTTACCAGGCCGGGTTCAACTATGATAATTCATTTGGAGATCATAATATAGCAGTGCTGGGTTTGTTTGAAGCAAAAGCCAATGACCTTACAAGTATCATGGCTACAAGAAGGAATTTTAATTTAACGGTAGACGAGATCAACCTGGGTAGCTCCAGCGCTGCTGATATGTCTACAGGCGGTGCTTCCAGCGCTGCACGCCAGGCCGGATTGGTATACAGGGTGGCATATAATTATTCGCAGAAATACCTTGTGGAAGCAAGTGGCCGCTATGACGGAAGCTATTATTTTTCGCCAGACAAGCGCTGGGGTTTCTTCCCTGCATTTTCTGTGGGTTGGCGCTTATCTGAAGAAAATTTCCTGAAGAATAAAATAAGCTGGCTTAGCAATCTTAAGCTGAGAGCATCATATGGTGAAGTAGGAGCTTTGGCAGGTAGTGCATTTCAGTACATGAGCACGTATAATGTATTGGGTACAAACTACGTGTTAGGCGGTAACGCGGTTCAGGGAATCAGCGAGCGGTCAGAGCCTAACCCCAATATTACCTGGGAAAGAGCGAAGAAAACAGATATTGGTCTGGAAGCCAGCTTGTGGAAAGGCTTACTGAATTTTGAAGTGGATTACTTCTATGAAAAGCGTTCTAATATGCTGATGAGCCCGGATGTGATCATACCTGCCGAATATGGGGTAGGGTTAAGCCAGGTGAATGCAGGTATCATGTCGAACCAGGGATTTGATTTCACGATCAGGTCGGCTTATGATTTTTCCAAAGACCTGCAGGTATCATTGTCAGCCAACATGACCTATGCTAAAAACAAGCTGCTCCAGGTTTTTGAAGGAGCTACTACCTATAACAATCCCAACAGGAGAATAACAGGCAGACCGCTCGGAACACAATTCGGCTTCCATGCTTTGGGTTATTTCCAGGCAGAAGATTTTGAATCAGACGGTTCATTAAAATCCGGTATAGCTACCCAACCCTGGGGAGCTGTTCAGCCCGGTGATATCAGGTATGAGGATATGAATAAGGATGGACAGATCAATAACGATGACCTTACTGTAATAGGTAACCCTACAGCGGTTCCGGGTATCATTTATGGATTTGCACCTTCTGTTCGTTACAAAGGGTTTGGATTGGAATTATTGTTCCAGGGTGCCGCGAAAGTGGACTGGTATTATCACGGTTCCGCAATCATGCCTTTCTGGGAAACCATGTTGCCTTATAAGCAAAACTTTGATTACTGGACTCCGCAGAATACCGATGCAAGATTCCCAAGACTTACTTCTTCCCCAACAGTAAATAATTCACAAACCTCCTCTTTCTGGATGGGTGATGCGGATTATTTAAGGCTGAAGAGCGCTACCTTATCTTATACCATACCCGCTTCTGTAATGAACAGGGTCGGGCTGCAATCTATAAGAGTTTATTTGTCGGGTCAGAATATTATCACATGGACCAAGCTTATCAATTACGATCCGGAGATCGGTCCAAACAATTCATGGATACCGAACGGAAGCTGGGGTTATCCTAACCAGAAAGCGCTTTCTGTAGGCTTGAATATCACTTTTTAACCGGCAAAATTGAAAATGTATGAAAAAGCAATTATTTAAGATATCACTCAATACGATCATAATTCTTTCTGTCTCGTTTTCTTTTACCTCCTGCAAAAAGTTCCTGGAGGTAGTACCTACGAACCAGGTGTCAGACCTCACTTTGTGGGCTACCCAGGATAACGCGGATCTGTTCCTGAACAATATCTACGCTTCCGTACCCACACTAGAGACAGGAGATCCCTGGGAAAATTTTTCAGACAATTCTTTGAATGGCCAGGCGGGTCGTGTAAGTACAAATGTATACGGACCTGGCATCTATACGCCTGCCAATACACCTAACAAGTGGGGGCAGTATACCAATATCCGCAAGTGTAATTTGTTTATTGAGAGGGTTACGGCTTCCTCTTTACCGGAAGACTGGAAAAAAGTGAGACTGGCAGAAGCACGTTTCTTAAGAGCATATTTTTATTCCATATTATGGACTTACCATGGTGGTGTGCCTCTTATTACCGATGTACTTAATATCAATGAGCAGGGCGATGCGGTTTTCCGTGCAAGAAATACTTCTGAAGAAACCGCCAGCTTTATCATTTCCGAGTGCGGCGCTATAGAAGCTGACTTGCCTGTAACCGCTCAGTCAGGAAGGGTAACCAAAGGTGCTGCGCTTACGCTTAAGGGTTATGCTGAACTGTTTAATGCCAGCCCGTTGAAAAATCCATCCAACGACCTGGCACGCTGGGAGCAGGCAGCCACTACTTATAAAAAAGTGATAGACCTTAATAAGTACAGCTTATTCCCTGATTATACAACACTGTTTTACGAAGAAAGTAATAACAACGTGGAAGTAATATTCAGCCGCCAGCATCTTGGTGGTACTTCCCTTGCAAATTATATCGGGCAGATAGGACCGCGTTTTGTGAACGGCTCTCTTACAGGCTGGGGACATGTGGATCCTACGCAGGACCTGGTGGATGAGTATGCAATGGCTAACGGCCTGCCTATTACAGATCCGGGGTCAGGATATAACCCGCAAAAGCCTTATGTGAACCGTGAAAAAAGATTTTATGAATCTATTATTTATGATGAATCCATATGGCTGGGTGCTACGATGATCATGAAACAGGGAGTAGGCAGCCTGAATGCCACTGACCTGAACAACAGCAGCATATCAACAAGAACAGGTTATTATGTAATTAAAGGGGTGAACCCTAAATATGCAGGCGCGCAGGACAATGGCAACAGTGCCAACTGGATTATTTTCCGTTATGCGGAAGTATTGCTGAGCTACGCGGAAGCAAGGAATGAAGCAACAGGACCTGATCAATCCGTATATGATGCGGTTAACGAAGTGAGGAGCAGGTCAGACCTTCCGGATCTTCCTGCAGGCCTGAGCCAGGCAGATATGCGTAAGGCGATAGCCCGTGAAAGAAGGGTAGAGCTGGCATTTGAAGAAAAGAGATTACCTGATCTGCTCAGGCTGAAGCTCGCAGAAACCAAGCTGAACGGTACTGTGCATGCGATCAAGATTGATATTGTAGGCGGCAATACAGTATATACGGTAGTACCTGCAGGCGGAGGCGCAAAAGTTTTTGATCCTGCAAAAAATTATGTACTGCCTATTCCGCAATCGGCAATTGATAAAAATCCAAACCTGGAACAAAATCCGAATTATCAATAAGAACAGGCGTAGATTCGGGTGTTTAAAATTGTTGTGTTGAAAGTGGGCGGTGAGATACCGCCCACGGCGCACACCGCCCACCGCCCTGGTTGGTGAAAACACCAATCAGGTACAAGAAGAAGGAAGGAGAATGCTATAATTTTTTATCAGTTTTCGGCACAGCGATCATTATGAACAGGATGCAACATTTTCAATTGGTGGCTATTACTATACTGGGTCTGGCAGGCGGGATAACCATATCCTGTCCTGCCTCAGCCCAGGCACAGGCAAATGGCACCGGGAATATTCAGGTAAAAATTTCTTTAGGACATAAAGCGCCGGCCCGCAATGCACGTTTCGTTCAACTGGCAGGCGGTTCTGCCGGTGTGGTGGTGTCGAACGTAGCAGGCAGGCAAATAGAAAAAAACGACCGGGTAACCGCTGCTTCGTCTATACTTAACTGTGGTGCAGGCGATGTGGATGAGTTGGTAGCAGATATCAGTTATCTGCTACCTTCTGCTCCATTAAGAAAGCTGGCAGGATGGAAAGACGGATACGCGGTAAATGATGATGCTATGTGGGGCTACCTGATGGAGCACGGTTCACCCGGGCAGTCACGGCGTTTGAAAGATGATCAGTGGAATAAGCCCGATGCGCCTTTACTTACCGTTCAACTGGATGAGGAAGGCACAACGGGATTTACAATTGCGCTGGAACAGCTTATCAGCCATGGCGCAATGTGGCTTCCTGAACAGGATGCGTTTATTACGCTTGCTGATAAACCGGTTGATTTTAAAATGCATATTGCTGCTTTAAAGGGAACAAGGGTGCTGGATGAAGTGGCACAACAGGCTGACGCATCGCTGGAAACATTTCAAAAGCTTTGGCCGGATATCGGCAACCCCAATGAGTGGGATCGATCCTGGCAAACCCGCTGGATGGGTACTACCGGGCATCTTACGGTAACGGCTGCTGCGCATGGTTCTGTATATAAGTTTGCAGTGGACCGCTGGGGAAATGTACGTCCGGATTTTGCATCTCCGCATAAGTTCAGGCTTGACCTGCAATGGCCGGAGAGTGCATGGAAGCGACAGAAAATTGATAACGGGTTACCTGTTATTATTACCAATCTTGAAAAAAACGGGCAACTTGCCACTATAGAACAATTCTCCTCTCCATTAGTTGATCTCTCAACAACCATACGCGGGTATATACCCAGCGTTATGTTCAGCAAAATAGATATATCCGGCAAAGCCGGGAACTTTAGCTTTGAAATAACACTGCACAACGAATTAAAAGATCACGCACTTGAAGTCATTCAGCAACAGGGCAAATGGATCATAGCTGATAAGCAGACCGGCGATATTTTTTTAGTAATAGAAACAGGAAAAGACATTACCGTAAAACCAACAGATCCTGTACCCAATAAAAACGGGCAGCAAATTGCATTCACCATTTCTGGTGTGCTTACCGATGGAACGAGCCGGGAGTTTGTAGTAAAACTACCTTCTCCCGCTATCGTCCCTGCTGAGTTAACAAGGCTCAATAACCTGCAATATGCAGTGGAAAGAAAAAAAACGGTGGATTATTGGGAAGGATGGTTGGCAAAAGGGGCATCATTCCAGGTGCCGGAGCAGGCTGTGAATGAGTTATACCGCGCCAATCTCTGGCATGCGCTTATTTTACCACGTCATACCCTTGATATTGATGGAAAAAAACATATGGATCTGCCTTATGCCAATACTGCGTATGGACAGAGAAATGCAGACTGGCCCGTCAACCAGGCAGTATATGTAGATTATATGATCTATGGTTTGCGCGGGTATGATGATGTGGCGCAGGATGAATATACTGCTATGTTCAAAAGTCAGCAGCAGCCCGACGGCAGGATAGGAGGGTTTGCCAACTGGGGTGTATATTCGCCCGGGCAACTGTATGCCATAGCACAGAACTTTTTACTATCCGGCAACAGGCTGCAGTTTGAACAACTGCTTCCGAACGCGCTTAAAGCGCTCGACTGGTGCCTGGCGCAGGTGGCTAAGTCAAATGAAGGAGCCAATAAAACAGGACTGATCCTGGGGCCGCTTAATGACCTTACCAATGCGGAAAGAGAGTGGGCTTTTAACCAGGCATATTATGTGGGCGGACTGGAAGCGTTTGCCAAAGCGCTGTCGGTCTATAACCATCCCCGTGCGGAAGAGGTACAGCATATAGCATCCAAAATGAAAGCAGATGTGGTAAAGGAATTTGCCCGCGGTAGTGTAAAATCACCGGTAGTGCAGTTGGAAGACGGTACGTGGATCAACTATGTACCAACTGATGCGCTGACATGCCGGCGCATGATGGATCAGTGGTATCCAACCGATGTAGATACTGGTCCTTTACATCTTACCCGGTTAGGCGTTATTGACGCGCATAGCTGGCTTACCACAGCTATGCTGCATGATCATGAAGATAATTTGTTCTTTAAAAACCAGGGCGCTGCCAATGAGCCGGTGTACGTTCAGCAATCCACTCCATATTTTTTGAGAGATAACGTGAAAGCTGTGATCCGTGCTTTTTACAGTTTAATGGCCTGTGGTTTTTCGCATGAGCAATATACTTCGCTGGAACATCGCTGGGCATGGGGGCAGTATTATGGCCCGCCCAGTACAGATGGCGCCTGGTTTGAGATTTACCGCAGAATGTTGTTGAACGAAATAGGACAGGATACCTTAATGATCGGGCAGGCCATACCACAAAGCTGGCTGGAAGAAGGAAAGAAGATAGAAGTGAAAGACGCGCCTACTTATTTCGGGAAAACATCGTTTTCCATAGAGGGCTTGAATAAGGAAAATGAAATTAAGGCGACTGTTGAAGTGCCGGATCGTGATGCGCCGCGGCAGTTGCTGGTAAGGTTTCGTCATCCTGCGGGTAAGATGATCAGATCAGTGCTGGTAAACGGAAAGCGCTGGAAAAACTTTGATGCCAAAAAGGAGTATATCAGTATTCCCGCGCCATCAGGTAAATATATCATCTCGGCCAGGTATTAATAAAACAATCTTTGCTTTAATCAGGATACCATGTTCAAAACAATATCATTTTCTTTAGAGGTACATTTAAAATTACTGTGCCGTAAATTGGCGGTGAGATATCGTACACGGCATACGCCCCGGTTGCTGTCTTCATCAACCAGCAACCATTTTAAATATGCCCTTTTTGTATCAATCTTTTTGTTAACCACGCTGTATATACAGGCGCAGGTTACCAATGTAAAAGTTGACTTTAGCAAAGAGCTCGGCCCCATGAAAATGGAGCAGATGGCATTGGGGCAGGGAGGGCTTTCAGAAGAGCCTATGCTGGCAAGCCGGGTTACTGAAATAAGAGCGCTCCATCCCGGTATCATCCGGATTTTTGTAAGTGAATATTATGATGTTATTCCTGAGCCGGGTAAATATCATTTTGCAACACTCGACAGTACTGTTTCGAATATATTACAAACAGGCGCCAGGCCTTTTATGAGCTTTTGCCTGAAGCCCAAACAGTTTTTCCCGGTAGTAGATCACGATATCGTGGAGCCCAATGACTATGCAGGCTGGGAACAGTTTGTATACGACGTGGTAAAACATTATGTAAATAAAGGTGCCGGCATTACCTACTGGGAAGTAGGCAATGAAGTGGATATTGGTGAAGACGGTGGCACACCTTACCGCTTTAAGCCGGAAAGCTATGCACGTTATTATAAGCATACAGCAGCAGCGATTCTTCGTGCTGATCCTAATGCGAAAGTAGGAGGACCGGCATTGGCATATTATAAATCGCCTATCTTACCGGAATTGTTACGGGTTTGCTCAGCAGAGAAAATACCCTTGCATTTTGTTTCTTTTCATCATTACAATAATAGTCCCACTGTTATACGCGGACAGATTGAATATGTAAAAAATCTTGTGGCGCAGTATCCTGATATAAAAGCGGAAACGATCATGAACGAGTGGAATGTGGATCTGTTCAAACCTATTCTTGATACGCGTTATCAGCCCTGTTATGTTGCCGAAACCATCTGGCAAATGAAAGATGCAGGTTTGGACTGGTCATGCTATTATCATATCCGTGACTGGTATGTTTCGTTTGAAACATTTTCAAGATTCTTTTCCCCTCACGGCACCGCGTTCATGACGAGGTGGTGGAACCGCCAGGCGCAGTTCAGCGGACTGTTTGATTACCAGAACCAGATCCGCCCGGCGTATTATACTTTTAAATTATTATCAAGACTGGCAGGAAACAAACTGGCGGTTACATCCAACAACGATAAAGTACATGGCTTTGCAGCGCATGATGCCAAAATGCTGATGCATAATATGATGCTGTGGAATTTTTCGGACAAGCCTGTAACCGTTAAAGTAGATCTTGTTGATCTTCCGAAAGATATGCAGGTACGTCATATTGTGCTGGATGCAACCGGGGCAGGATTGGAAGAAAATCAGCGCTTACGTCCAGATCCTTTTATTAAATTGAAGAAAGGTACGCAAACCATCAACCTGAAACTGGAGCCCTGGGGAGTGCATTACTGGTCGTTTGAGTAAGGGGCAATGGTCAATAGTGAATAGATGAATAGTGAATGGGCAATGGTGAATAATGAAGCTGATAGCTGACACCTGATAGCTGATAGCTCAAAGCCGATAGCCCAAAGCAAAAACAAGAATTATGATCATAGACATACATACACATATTTTTGATGCCGCGCAGCATTTTGGTCCAAAGCTCAATGCAGACCTGGTGAGGTGTGGTGTTGATCCTGCTGTATGGGGCAATGTGGAAGAAAGGCATTTGGAAACAACAAAAGCGGCTGATGTAGCGGTAGTATTTGGTTTGCAGGCATCCGCCACCGGCTGGAATATTCCCAATGAAGCGGTAGCCGCACATGTTGCAAAGGCACCGGAAAGATTATTGTTCTTTGCTTCTATTGATCCGCTGCAATCGGATTATATGGAGGAACTCGAAAAATGCCACCGCCAATTCGGTGCCGTTGGCGTAAAGCTGGCGCCATTATACCAGAATGCGCATCCGCAGGATAAAAGATATTATGATATATACCGGTATTGCCAGGCGAACGGATTACCAATATTATTTCATGCGGGTACCTCTTTTGTAAGTGGTACCCCGTTGGATTATTCCCGACCTGTGCACTTTGATGCGGTGGCGGTTGATTTTCCCGGACTGCGCATGGTGCTTGCACACCTGGGTCATCCCTGGGAAGGGGAGACCATCGCGGTGATACGCAGGCATGCACATGTATATGCAGATATATCCGCGCTCTATTATCGCCCCTGGCAGTTTTATAATTCCATGCGGCTGTTGGTAGAGTATAAGGCGCAGCATAAAGTTTTGTTCGGTTCTGATTTTCCATTTACCACCACAGGTGATTCCATAAAAAATGTACGGGCATTGAATAGTATTACAGGTTCCAGTGGTTTGCCGGAAGTGCCTGCTGAAGTAATAGAAGAAATTATTCATCGCGACGCGTTGAGCTTGCTTAACCTGCCAAATCCTTTACAAAAGTGAGCAATCTTCCACCATATATGCAGGTACTGCAGTTGCAGGGAATAGAACAACTGGTTCAGGTAACATTACCTGTGCCGGTACCTGCCGGTGATGAAGTGCTGATACAAACAAAGGCTGCTACAATATGTACCTCTGATCTGCACGATATCAGGAGCAATCCTTTTGGAATACAGTATCCGCGTGTGATGGGACATGAAGGGGCAGGCATAATTGTGCAGTGTGGCACTGATGTTAAGAATTTAAAACCAGGAGACTGCGTTGCGGCTCATCCTGTTGTTCCCTGTGGGGTTTGTGAGGAATGTATGCGCGGTTTGCAACATTTGTGCTCACGCATGGGGCATTCCGGTATAGACCGCGACGGCTGCTTTGCGGAATATTTTGTGCAGCGGGCAGACAGGGTAAGGAAAATTCCTGCTGATATTTCTTTTGCTACCGGGGCGTTGTTGGAACCGGTATCTGTTTGCCTCGAAGCGGTATACCGTGCCGGTAATATTAAAGGTAAAACCGTGCTTATTGTGGGTGACGGGCCTTTTGGAAATATCATTGCGCGGCTTGCCCGAAAGCAGGGCGCCGGTCGTGTGATGGTATATGGGCGGACACCGTTCCGGCTGGGGATGATACCGGGAGCAGAAATACTGGATGCTGTTCCGGAAAGATCGGTTGATGTGGCTATTCTCGCTGTTGGTAATGCGGAAGCAGCAGGGAGTTGTATCAAAGCATTACGTCCCCGCGGCAGGATGGTGGTATTCAGCGCGGCGCATCAGCCAGTTTTAGTGGACCTGTTCAGCGTGCATGTGCTGGAGCTGGAAATAGCGGGCGCTTGCAATGATGAAGATAAAATAGATGAAGCATTGGCGTGCCTTGGTGACAGATCACTGGCATTGGAAAATATAGTGACGCACCAAGTGCCATTTAACGATTGGAAAGAAGCATTTGATCTTGCCCGTAACGGACATGACCAGGCGTTGAAAGTAGCGTTGGTTTTTGAGTGATGGCATCGCCAGAGGCGATAAGACAAGGGTGCTAAGCGAAGACGCTTAGCACAGCGTAATGTTTGAGTGATGGATTTTCCTACAGGTGGGTGTCGCCACCCGCCTATCCTCTTTCGTGGTTCGTGTCTCACGAACCACGAAAGAGGTGGTTGAGTATTGGGATATTTTGTTTTTGTGCTGCCGATAAAAGCTAAACCCACTTACCGTCACTGCGATACCGCCCGCATGAAGATCTGAGTTAAAAGAATGTAGCGGCGGGAGAAGCAGCCTTCGTGTTTGGACAAGGCCGTAGATTGCGAGGATTGCTTCGCCGCGAAACGGGTTGAGATTTGATAATTGTTGAGGCGGCTCGCAAAGACGGGCGAGGGGTTGAGTAATGACATACTTTGTTTTAGTGCTGCCGGTAAAAGCTAAACCCACTTACCGTCACTGCGATACCGCCCGCACGAAGATTTGAGTTAAAAGAATGTAGCGGCGGGAGCCTGCCCGCCGAGGTGGGAAGCAGCCTTCGTGTTTGGACAAGGCCGTAGATTGCGAGGATTGCTTCGCCGCGAAACGGGTTGAGATTTGATAATTGTTGAGGCGGCTCGCAAAGACGGGCGAGGGGTTGAGTAATGACATACTTTGTTTTAGTGCTGCCGGTAAAAGCTAAACCCACTTACCGTCACTGCGATACCGCCCGCATGAAGATCTGAGTTGAATGAATATTGCGGCGGGAGAAGCAGTCTTCGTATGTGGGCAAGGCGGCAGACTGTAGGAATGACTTCTGGTGAGTGGTTCGTGAGACACGAACCACGGCAAAGGAGATTGCTTCGCCGCATATCATTCATAATATTTTGAGTTGATGCGGCGGCTCGCAATGACGGAACCAGGTTGATAAAATCGCCGGAGGCGATAAGACAAACGTGCTAAGCGAACCTGCCTGACGGCAGTCAGGGACGCTTAGCACAGCAAAAAGGCGAATAAAAACTAAACTAAACGCATGAAGATAACCAACGTAGAAGCATTTATCCTTCAGTCGCCGTTTGAAATAACCAACCCGGCGGGAAGTGAAGAGGCGCGTGGCGTAAAGCACTGCCTGCTGATAAAGGTAAGCACGGATGAAGGCATTACCGGCTGGTCGGATGTGGAAACCTCTCCGCATGTAGGCGAGGCCGTTGTAAACGCGCCTGAAAGTGGCGCGGGCATGTTTGAAGGATTAAGAGAACTGGCAATAGGCGAAGATCCTTTTGAAGTAGAGCGCCTTTGGGATAAGATATACAGAGGTACCATTTATTTTGGAAGAAGAGGCGCCGCGATGCAGGTATTATCCGGCTTTGATATTGCCTGTCATGATATTATCGGTAAAGCCATCAATCGCCCGGTACATAAAATATTAGGCGGCGCCAGAAGAGATAAGGTTCAGGCCTATGCTTCCACACTTTTCCGTCCTACCACAGATGCGATCAGGCATGCCTGTGAGTTTTATATGCAGCGCGGGTTCAAAGCGGTGAAATTCGGGTGGGGTGTGTTCGGACAGGATATTAAGCAGGATGTTCAACTGGTGGAAACCGCGAGAAAAACATTGGGACCTGATATTGCCCTGATGGTAGACCCGGGATGGATGGTGAAACGCAGCGCCTATGATGCGATAGCGCTTTGTCGCTTGCTGGAGCCTTATAATATTTACTGGCTCGAAGATTTTCTTCACCCGGAATTGTACCCGGGATACCGTAAGGTAAAGGAAGCCGGTGTAAAAACACGTATTGCTGCCGGGGAGCAGGAAGCAACGGCATGGGGATTCCGGCAGCTGATAACAGAAGGTGGGGTAGATGTGGTACAGCCTGATCTCTCGAGATGTGGTGGGTTTACCCAGGCAAGAAAGATCATGTGGGAAGCAGAATATGCAGGTGTAGATGTTTGTCCGCATGCCTGGCTTACCGATCTGCTCACTGCTGCAAGCCTTCACCTGAATGCAGTATTGCCGAAATCATTATTCCTGGAATACAATGTAAGCGATAACCCGATGTTGCGGGAGATCATCCGTAACCCTGTTCAACTGGATGCGGATGGCTATATACAGGTGCCGCAGGGCGCGGGTTTAGGAATTGATATTGATGAAAAGGCTGTAAAACGATTCTGTGTAAACTTATAGACAACAGCAATGAAAGAAATACTCGATCATACACTGCAATCTTCTGAAGCTGCCTTATGGTGGCTGGGGCAGGCAGGCTATATTATAAAGTCATCAGGGCAGGTGGTTGTGATTGACCCCTACCTATCAGATAGTGCGAATGGTGGTGTGCCCGGCTTTTCACGCGCCGTTCCTGTCCCGTTGCAGCCGGAAGAGCTGAAAGCGGATATTTATATCGTTACACACGATCACCTGGATCATCTTGACCCGGAGACAATCGGTGGCTACCGGTATAAGAATAATACTACGTTTATCGCGCCCCGGCTGGCCGCAAAAAAACTGCATAGCCTTGGCATACCTGCCGGCAATATGCTGGTAGTGAATGCCGGTGACAATGTAACGGTTAACTCAATTACTGTAACAGGTGTTTTTGCTTTGCCTACCGGAAAAGATGTGATAGATACAACGGGATACCTTATTCAGTTTCCTAACGGAAGAACGGTTTATCATACCAGTGATACACAGTTTCATCCAATTGTACTGGAAGCCGCACCTTCCAATCCGGATATAATGCTTGTTCCGATAAACGGCAAATGGAAGAATACCAATGCGGAAGAAGCAGCGCTGTTTGCAAAGGCTGTTCAGCCGCGGTATGTAATGCCGAATCATTATGATATGATGCCGCTGAACGCTGAGAATCCGGAAGTGTTTGCCTGGTTCTGTGAGCATCATGATTTGCCGGGCAAATGTATTATCCAGGAGCATTACCATCCTTTTACCTGGAAAGAAGTAAACGATTCATCAAATAATAATTAAAAATTAAAAGACAAATAAATCAGTTGCTATGGTAACAAATTTTATGTTAGCAGATGACAAAGAAAAATTCAAGTGGATAAAAGAACACCTGTATGTAGCGATCGTGTGTGATGTACTGGATATACTCGGATATCGCAACCAGGCAATGCACCAGCGCCTGCGCCCGCTGGATGCTGATAATTGTACTATTGTCGGTAGGGCCAGAACCTATCGCTGGATGGAAACCGATTATGTGGAAGAAGAAGATCCTTATGGATTGGAGATTGAAGCAGTAGATTCAATCAGGGAAGGAGATGTAGTGGTACATTCCACCGATTTCGCCGGAACCAATGCTCCCTGGGGTGAGCTCATGAGCACGATTGCCAAACGCAATGGCGCTACGGGTTGCATCTGCGATAGCATGATCAGGGATTGTAAAAGGATCATTGAAATGAAATTTCCCATATTTTACGGCGGCATTCGGCCGCTGGACAGTCTTGGCCGTGGACGTGTGATGGCATACGATGTGCCCATCCGTTGCGGGGATGTAGTGGTAAAGCCCGGTGAATTGATCTTTGCGGATTTCGATGGGGTGGTAGTGGTACCGAGAGAGGTAGAGGATAAGGTATTGGAGATGGCACATGAAAAAGTGTCTAAAGAAAATGCATCACGCAGGGATCTTTTAAATGGAGATTCTCTTCGGGTGGTATATGATCGTTATGGTGTACTTTAACAGGTTTAAGCTTATATGAATATAATTTGCGTGGTTGCTCATCCGGATGACATGGAAATATTGTGTGGGGGTACGCTTGCCCGTTATGCACAATCAGGGCATACCGTTACCATAGCTGTTTTTACCGATGGCAGCATGGGCGATGCTGTTATTAAACCAGCGGAGCTGAAGGGAATAAGAGAAAAAGAAGCACATGCTGCAGCTGGCATCATCGGCGCGAAAGTGATATGGGGAGATATAGTGGACGAGCATGTTTTTCCCGATGCGGCACAAAGACTACGCATGATCGATATTTTGCGGGAAGCAGATCCTGATGTGATCTTCACACATTCCCCCAACGACTATCACCCTGATCACCGGTATGTGGGTCAACTGGTTTTTGATGCCTATTTTCAAAAAGGATTACCGCATATACCCGGTCAGCAAAAACCGGCATGCAGGTTTGGTCAGGCACAGGTATATTATATGGATAACCTGGGCGGTATTGGTTTTTCACCCACAGAATATGTAAATATTACAGAGACATTTGAAATAAAAAAGCAAATGCTTTCCTGTCATAAAAGCCAGTTCGAAGCAATGAAAGACCTGGCAGATACCAACCTCCTCGATATGATAGAAGTGCAGGCCCGTTTCAGGGGAATGGCTGCCGGTTGTCGCTATGCTGAAGGATTTACCCGGCTCGATGCATTTCAGCGCGGGCTTACAAGCAGGATACTCCCATGAATGTAAGCTTTGAAAAATGGAAACACTGGAATGCAGTAACCTGTACCGTTGGTCAAAATACTATGGTGATCGGCATTTCCGCAGGGCCGCGAATATTGGCATTGCGTTATAATGACGGGGGGAATATTTTGTATGAAGATCATACGGGTTTCGGGGTAGGAGCGTGGCAAATGCATGGGGGGCACAGGTTTACAATTGCCCCGGAAAATGATGATAGCTATCATCCCGATAATGACCCCTGCGAAGTTACCATAGAAGATACAGCCATTCATATCACCGCAAAGCAAAGGTTAAACGGTTTGGCGCTTTCTCTTGTGATCAATGCATCTCCGCAGGGAGGGTTTTATGTTGATCATCTTCTTGTAAACAAGGGTTCAACGGATTGGGAAGGCGCTTTATGGGCGATAACCTGTATTCCCCGTTCTCATGTATTATCAGGTTCGTGTACAACAAATACCATCAGTTTTTGGCCGGGCACCGATGCTTCAAAGTGGAAGCATGCCGATGGTCGGGTAACAGTGGAAGATGGTTATTTCAGGGGGAAAGCCGGCTGGTATAGTGCCGCTCCCGAACTTACAGCAATCAGCCATGAAGGAAGGCTCACCATTACCAGCCCGGATAAAACTGTTCCGGAATTATGCGTGGATAATGGCTCAAATGTAGAAATGTTTGTTTGTGCCGGTTGGGCGGAACTGGAAACGCTCAGCAAAAAATATATTGTGAAGCCGGGTGGTTCGGTAGCGCACCGGCAGCACTGGCAATTCATTACCCGGGAACGCTATTAGTTTTTATACGTAACCATTAAGGCATTAAGAAAATTAAGTAAAAGCCTTAATATACCTTAACTTCTTAATGGTTTACAAAACAGATATTTTCGCATGGAAAATTTTCATCTTTCAACACTGGATATACTGATTATCATAGCGGAGATACTGCTGGTGGTCATCATTGGTTTTGTAGCCGCGGGAAAAGTAAAAAGAACAGCAGAAGGATATTTTCTCGCATCAGGCAATATGCCCTGGTATCTGATCGGCGCCGCGTTTGTATCTACCTCTATTTCCAGTGAACAGATCGTGGGAACTATTGGCGCTACCTATAAAGGAGGACTGGGCATTGCCAACTGGGAATGGTGGGCGTTGCCGACCTACCTGTTGACAATGATATTTTTTATTCCCCTGTACCTGCGCAATAAGATCATGACTGTTCCGGAACTGCTGAACCGCCGCTTCGGGCCAGCCTGCGGGGCTATCTACAGCTTCGTGATATTGATCGGTTATATTTTTGTTTTTTTACCACCGGTTATTTATGGTGGTAGTATTACTTTAAGTGAACTGACAGGCTGGGACCAACGATACGTGATGGCAGGAATAATAATTGTAACGGCAAGCTATACACTGGCCGGAGGCTTAAGTTCAGTGATGTGGACGGATGCCATTCAATGCATCATGCTGATCGGCGGTGGTGTGATATTTTATTTTGTTGCGCTGGATCATATTCCCGGTGGATGGAGCGCCATGGTGGAAGCAGCGCCTGAAAGATTTCATCTTTACCAGCCGGCAGACAATCCGGAGGCTCCCTTTGCAGGGTTGATATTGGCTACTTTCGGCGTGTTTTTATTTTACCAGTCATCCAACCAGGTAATGATACAACGCATACTCTCGGCCCGCAGCAGGTGGGATGGCGTAATGGGGCTGATATTTTCCGGCTTTATTAACCTTGTGCGCCCGCTGGTAACCTGCCTGGTGGGATTGATTCTTTACCATTGGCTGGAAGTAATGCGTCAGGGCCCTTCACTGTTACCAGACAACCAGGATAAGGCCTTCCCGTTGGCGCTCCAGTTGTTTGCACCGTCAGGGTTGAAAGGAGTTATCCTGGCAGGATTTTTTGCAGCGGTAATGGCAAGTGTAAGTTCCTTGTCTAATTCCATCGCAACTATTTTTTCATTAGATGTTTATAAGAAGTTCATCAATAAAAATGCAGGAGATAAAAAATTAATTATAGCCGGACAGTTATCCGGCGGCGCGGCATTGGTCATTTCTTCATTGATGGCTCCGT
The DNA here is from genome assembly GCF_003075435.1 of Terrimonas sp. GTDB lineage: Bacteria > Bacteroidota > Bacteroidia > Chitinophagales > Chitinophagaceae > Agriterribacter. The sequence goes on from NZ_QCZJ01000002.1 coordinate 185,690, forward strand.
TAGTCGGGAGCGTAGGGCTGTTCAAATATTTCCAGACCGGGGTGACGTATATGGCTACCCCGTTCATTTCGGTATTGCTGATGGGCGTATTCTGGAAACGTGCCAATTATGCGGGAGCTATTGCCGGTTTGGTGGGTGGCGTTATTATCCAGATAGCATTAGGCGCTTTTTTACTGGCGGCTGATATAAAATTGCACTGGCTATATGTGGGAGCCATTGCAGAAGTATTGACAATATTATTGATCGTAATTGTTTCGTTGCGCACAACACCCCCGGTATTAGCAGATATTGACCGGTTTTTATGGAAATGGTCATGGGTGCAGAACATGGACGACAAATCAGCACAGAGACCCTGGTGGAAGCAGATTAAACTCTGGCTTGCTTTATATGCAATTGCATGGTGCTATATTTACTGGAGGTTTTGGTAGGGGGAAGGGGTAGGGTTCACCTATCAGCTATCAGCCATGAGCTATGGGCATTGCACTCTTGTACTGCAGCAATCCTATTCGGCTGAGGTGCAGCTTTTTCTATATTTTGCATCTTCCTTCTATTGCTTGTATATACTGAAAAGTATCGGACAATATTATCCCTGCTCAAACAAATAACAAATAGAACGCTCTTTATTTAATTCGCTTCTCCCTATACTCATTCGGAGATAGTCCCATTACTTTTGTAAACATTCTTGAAAAATAATATTGATCTTCAATGCCCACCTCCTGCGAGATTTCCTTAACCCTTAGCTTGGTAAAAAGCAGGTACTGGCAAGCCTTTTGAACTTTCAGGTGGTTAAAATATTCCATTGGAGAAAAGCCGGTTTTTTTCTTAAATAAATAAGAAAAATGTGAAGGGGATAAGTTTACCTCGCAAGCGATCTCTTCCAGGGATAATATCCTGTGCGTATGCTTACTTAAAAAATCTATTGCAAGGTCAATGGAATCCTTATTGCTTAGTTTACCCGAAATATCGTATTTATCATTAAAAAGAAAAGTAGAAAAGAAATGCCACAGGCACATGTTTACGCACATCAGGCTATCATTGGAATATCCTTTTTCCAGTTGGGTATACATCTCATTAAATAACTCAATACTCCTTTCCTTAAATCTGATAAATCCGTGTAGTCCATTCTTTTTTTCGATGTCAGTAGTAATTTTTCCGGAAACCGCTCCTTTAAAATGGATCCAGTAAATACTCCAGGGATCATCTTCATCAGCTGTATAGGAATGAGGCATTCCATCCGGAATGATAATAAAATCATCAGCCTCCATTTTGTATTCTTTATTGCGAATGAAAACCCGTCCCTTTCCATCGTTGCAATAAATTAATATATGCTGTTCTGCGCCATGAGGACGTTCCATATAATGAAACCGGGCTCTGGGGTAATACCCTATATCTGTAATATACAGGGTGTTGATCATCTTATTTCTTACACATTTGCTGTTAAGTACCTGCTTGGGAATTACAATAAGCTTTTGTCCCTGAAAGCCTTCTTTCTTTTTTATTGTATGTTCCATGTTTGAAGAATAGGTTTAAAAATAGTAAAAAAATCCATCTAATCAGGACGTTACTCCATTTAACCAACTGTAATAAGAAAATAATTTTGAGTATAAATAAATGTGTTTGCCATGAACCTGGAAGAAGTAAAAGCATGGATAGAAAATGTCAGTATCCCCACTTATCCTACAGGTCTGCCTGAAAAAAATCCCATGTTCCTGGAAAGACGGGTATACCAGGGTAGCAGCGGTGTTGTGTATCCTTATGCGGTGATAGAAAAAATTGAGGACACAAAAACTGATAAAATTTACAAAGCGGTTTTTATGGAAAACCGTTATTTGAAAATAATGATCCTGCCTGAACTGGGCGGCAGGATACAGATGGCTTATGACAAAGTGAAACAGCGCCATTTTATTTATTACAACCAGGTAATTAAACCTGCATTGGTTGGACTTACCGGTCCCTGGATTTCGGGCGGCATAGAGTTTAACTGGCCACAGCACCACAGGCCTTCTACATTTGAGCCGGTTGATTATACCATTGCTGCAAATGAAGATGGCAGCAAAACCGTGTGGGTAAATGAAGTGGAGCGCATGTTCAGAACCAAGGGCATGGCCGGGTTTACCATATATCCTGGTAAAGCATATATAGAGATAAAAGGAAAGTTGTATAATCGTACTCCGTTCCCGCAAACTTTTTTATGGTGGGCTAACCCTGCTGTTAAAGTGAATGATCATTATCAATCTGTTTTCCCCCCGGATGTGCACGCGGTTTTTGATCACGGCAAAAGAGATGTGTCCTCTTTTCCTATAGCCAAAGGCATTTACTATAAAGTAGATTATGCCCCGGGTACTGATATTTCACGATATAAGAATATTCCTGTGCCTACATCCTACATGGCGGTAAGCTCAAAGTATAATTTTATGGGTGGCTACGAGCATGACAGCAAAGGTGGCTTGCTGCATGTAGCAGATCACCATATCGCCCCTGGTAAAAAACAATGGACCTGGGGTAATGGTGAATTTGGTCGCACATGGGATGAAAATCTTACAGATGAAGACGGTCCATACATTGAATTAATGACCGGTGTTTATACAGATAACCAGCCTGATTTTTCGTGGATACAGCCTTATGAAGAAAAAACCTTTGAACAATATTTTATGCCTTACCGCGAAGTAGGCATGGTAAAAAATGCTACTAAAGAAGCCGCAGTCAATCTTGAAATAAATGGTAACAAGGCAAAGATTATATTATATGTTACATCGGTATATGAAAATATCAGAGTGGAACTGCTGAGAGCTGATGAATGCCTGTTTTGCGAAACCATTTCTTCTTCCCCGGAAAATCCTTATCACAAAAAAGTTACACTTGCTAATAGCATACTGCCAGAGGAAATAAAATTGCTGGTCACCAACCTTGCTACAGGAAAAGAACTGGTAAGCTACCAGGAGGAGAAATATGCTGAACAGCCTGTTCCATCACCGGCGCAACCTGCAAAGAAACCTGCTGACGTTGAAAACAATGAACAGTTGTTTTTAACCGGTCAGCACCTGGAACAATATCGTCATGCTACATATAAACCGATCGATTATTATGAAGAGGCATTGAGGAGAGATCCTAAAGACGCACGCAACAATAATGCAATGGGACTGTGGTATTTGAGGCGGGCGCAATTCGCCAGGGCAGAACCTTTTTTCAAAAAAGCGATTGAAACCATTACCCAGCGTAATCCCAATCCATATGATGGTGAGGCTTACTATAACCTGGGCTGGTCGCTCAAAATGCAAAATAAAAACGAAGAAGCGTATGACGCGTTTTATAAAAGTACCTGGAACGATGCCTGGCAACATGCAGGCTATTTAAACCTTGCAAGAATTGCAACACAGAAAAAAAGCTATGAAGATGCTTTAGCATTTATTGAGAAATCCCTGGTAAAGAATTACCATAGTCATACAGCAAGGCATGCCTGTGTTTTTATTCTCCGGAAACTTGATCAATATAAAAAGGCACAGATTTTTATTGATGAATCGTTGGAATTAGATCCTTTTAACTTTGGTTGCTTGTTTGAGAAATACATTTCGCTGTTAGGCGAAAAAGACAAGGCTCAGGCTGCAGCTGATATATTAAATCACTTAAAAAATATCAGCAGGCATAATGCCAATAATTTTATAGAGTACGCTTTTGATTATGCCCATGCAGGACTTTATGAGGAAGCCATTCAACTGCTTTCTATATACAAAGCGCATGATAATCAAAATACCTTAGTTGAATATTATCTGGGCTGGTTGAATTATCAGGCGGGGAACCAGCAAGAGGCAAGAGCACATTTTCAATATGCAGCATCGCTTTCTCCTGATTTTGTTTTTCCCAATAAGATAGAAGATGTTATTGTATTTAAGAAGGCAGTTGAACTAAATCCTAATGACGCTAAGGCATTTTATTATCTCGGCAATTTCTGGTTTGATAAAAGACAATACAATGAAGCCATTGAATGCTGGGAGCAATCGGTAAGGATTGATGATGGCTTTCCTACAGTACACCGTAATCTTTCATTAGCCTATTACAATAAGCGCAACGATGCTGATAAGGCATTGCAATCTATGGAAAGGGCTTTTTCATTAGATGAAACAGATGCCCGTGTGCTGATGGAATTAGATCAACTGCATAAAAGACTGAACAGGGATCATATCGAACGCCTTGATTTTTTGAACAGGTATTTTTCTTTAGTGCAGCAAAGGGATGACCTCGGACTTGAAATAATAACATTATACAACCAGTTAGGAAACTTCATTAAAGCTAAATCACTTTTAAGTGCACGTAAGTTCCATCCGTGGGAAGGTGGGGAAGGGATGGTGATCAGGCAATACCTGATCTGTAATATAGAGATTGCCAAGCAATTTATTGCTGAAGGTAAATATGAAGATGCACTGGAGTTATTGAACCAGGCAGAGAATTATCCATCTAACCTGGGTGAAGGTAAACTGGCAGGAGCGCAGGAAAATGATATTCACTACTGGAAAGGCATAGCGTATGAGCAACTGGGGGACAAAGAAAAAGCTCATCAATATTATAATATGGCGGTAAAAGGGATCAGCGAACCTGCACAGGCTATTTTCTATAATGATCCTCAACCTGATAAAATATTTTACCAGGGATTGGCATGGATAAAGCTGAACAATCCGGAAAAGGCTACAGCAATCTTTAAAAGCCTTATCGCCTTCGGAGCGCAGCATATTAACGATAATATCAGTATAGATTATTTTGCTGTTTCACTACCCGGTTTATTAGTGTTTGATACAGACCTGAACCTGTTGAACAAAATTCATTGTTATTATTTAATGGCGCTCGGGAATCTTGGTTTGGGGAATAATTACAAAGAAAAAGCAAATGAATATTTTGAGCAGGTGTTGCTGCTGGATAAGAATCACCAGGGTGTGATTACTCATAAAATAAATACTGTTAGTTGAATACAGGTATTACTACACAATCGTAAAATAATCCATCAAACACCAAAAATCATCCATCAAAATAACATAGGTATAAATATAAATTTGACTTTTCAATATTACAATTGATGACTAAAACATTGCTGTCATGAACAATCAAAACCTGGTTAAAGAAAATCAGATTCCATCTCTGAACCTTTTACTGCTATTGTTTTTTGCCCTCTTTAGCAGTACGTTATTTGCCCAACAAAAAACTATTACGGGGAAAGTAAAAGACGAAAACAACAATCCGCTGGAAAGTGTTTCGGTAACAGTTAGGGGCAACCCCAATACAGGCACCACTACTGATGCCAAAGGAAATTTTTCGATCGGGGCTTCTGCAAATGATGTCCTTATTTTTGAATTTGTAGGTTACCAAAAAGAAGAAGTTAGGGTGACCGGCAATTCAAATCTTGATGTCATTTTACACTTATCAGACGCCAAACTTAACGAAGTAGTGGTGATTGGTTACGGAACAAAATTAAAAGGAGAGTTAACAGGCGCAGTATCTAAAGTTGACAGTAAGGCGTTTGAAACCAGGCCGCTTACCAATACGATGAATGCCCTGCAGGGCGCTTTACCCGGTGTAACGATCACCAGGGGAAGCGGCAGACCTGGCTTCGAGAACTATGCCGTACAGGTGCGTGGCGCCTCCTCGGTGAGCGGTAGCAGGGTGATGATTTTGATAGATGGAATTCCCGGTGACCTCAGTCTTATTAATCCAAATGATATTGCGGATCTCACCGTGCTGAAAGACGCTGCAGCTTCCATCTATGGCGCACGCGCCGCAGATGGCGTAATAATAGTTACCACAAAAAAAGGTAAGAAGGGAGCGCCCTCCATTTCATATTCCGGGAACTATGGAATAAAAACTCCCCAATATTTAAAAGAGAGAACAAACACTTTGCATCTTGCCGAAATGTATGATGAAGGTATGCGGAATGTGAACCTGCCCGGCGTTTCTGAAGAAGTGTTTGAAAAGATCAGGAACAATGCTGAGCCTGACCCTACAGGATGGCTGAAATACCTGGAAAATTTTCCCGGCTTTTACCAGTCGCATGATTGGAACGATGCGGTATACGGACCAAGCGCCCAGCAAACACATAACCTCAGTATATCCGGTGGCGGCGATAACAGCTCATATCTTTTTTCCGCAGGATATGAAAGAAACGAGGGTGTGTTCAGGCATGGAGAAAACCACTCCAGCCGGTATAATCTTCGCCTGAATTATGATTTTAAAATTTCTGACAGGATAAATATTGAAACAAGAACCAGCTTTGAGAACCAGCCTGTAACTACTCCTACCGCGCTTAGCAGCATATTATATTATGTAAACCAGATGGGTAGCTACGTTCCCATATATAATCCGTTGGGGCAGTTGTATAAATACCAGGGAGGTTTTAGAAATGCTGTTCAGTATCTTGAGGAAGGTGGTCTGAATAAGGAGAATGCCTACCGGGTCTCTACTAACCTGAAAGGAAATATTAAGCTGCTCAATGATTTGCTATTGGTAGGCCAGGCTGGTATAATTATAGATTTTAATGACAGGAAGGAAACACGCCCTACATTCGCCCAGCATAATTGGGATGGCAGTGATTTTGACATTGTAAATAACCCGAACAGCGCTTTGTTTACGAATTCCAAAAATATTTACCAGAATTATACGGCTTATCTTGATTACAATAAGACTTTTGCAGGCAGACACAAACTGAATGTAATGGCAGGAGCTTCACGGGAAGGGAAGACCTACGAGAATCAATCCATTACAGGGTATAATTTTGCCAGCAATGAAATATTTACACTAAACCTTGCCGATAGAACAAAAACAGAGTATTCCAACTTCAGCAGCGGTGCATCTGATTGGGCCCTGCAATCGTACTTTGGCAGGTTGAGCTATTCTTTCGATAGAAAATATTTGATAGACTTTACAACAAGGATGGACGGCAGCTCCAAATTTGCAAAGGATAAACGCTGGAGTGCTTTGTTCCCTTCTGTAGCTTTTGCGTGGAATTTGTCGGAAGAAAACTTTATCAGCTCACTCAATGCTTTTGATAACCTGAAAGCCCGCCTGTCATGGGGACAATCCGGGAACCAGGAACTGAGCTTTGGCAACTATGACTATATATCGCTCATTTCTATTTCCGGCAACTATCCCATGGGGTCGCCCAATGTAGGGTTGCCCGGCGCAGTATCCAGCATTGCTTCACAAGACCGTACATGGGAAACCATTGAAACAAAAAATGCAGGTATTGATTTTGCATTTTTAAATTCAAGGCTTACAGGAAGCTTTGACTATTACATTAAAAGCAATAAGAACATGCTGGTGAATGACCAGTTGCCTGCAACGCTGGGCGGATCTGCGCCAACACAAAATATCGGTAAGCTGGAAACAAAAGGCTGGGACTTTTCTATAGGCTGGAATGATAAGATAGGCGGTGTAAGGTATAGTATTTCAGCAATGCTCAGCGATAGTAAAAACAAATTAATAGAATTGAAAGGAAATGATGCGTATGGAGAAGGCCTGATCTATGCACGAAAAGGCTATTCACTGAATTCTTATTTTGGCTACCAGTTTGATGGAATTATTCAGAATGAAGAACAATTAACCGCTTACAAACAATTGGGTAATGTGCCTTCTAACCTGGGTGTAGGCGATGTAATGTTCAGAGATGTTGATGGTGATGGACAGATTACGGCTTTTGGAGATGCTTCAAAAGGCACATCAGGAGATATGGTATATCTCGGGAACCTGCTTCCCAGGTATACATATTCATCCAATATCAGCGTATCCTATAAAGGATTTGACCTGAGTGTATTCTTACAGGGTATAGGAAAAAGGCAGGGTATCAGAACAGGAGAGATCAGCGTGCCGCTATGGCAGATATGGATGCAACCCCTGGAATACTTCTATGGTAAGAACTGGACACCTGAAAACCCTGATGCAAAATACCCCCGTATTATACCCGGTTCCGTTGGCTTTGATGGAATACGTAACTGGAACTGGAGGTACTCTTCCATGCGCATGAATAACCTTTCCTACCTCAGATTTAAGGTAATAACATTAGCGTATAATTTACCTCAGTACCTGGTCAGCAAAGCTAAAGTGAAGAATATTCGTATATACGTTAGCGGGCAGGATCTGTTTACTTTTTCAAAAGATACATGGAATAAATCATTCGATCCCGAAGAAACATGGGAACGCTCAGATGAGCAAACCTATCCTTTCAACAGCGTAATTTCTCTTGGACTGGATATCAAATTCTAAACCATTAACTAAAGTATCATGAACCATACATATTTTAAGGCATTTATTTTTTCACTCCTGGTACTAACAGGTTGCAATAAAGGGCTGGACCTCGTGCCCAAAGATGCTATTTCAGACGCCACTTTCTGGAAAACAAGTGCCGATTTTAAACTGGCGGCAAATAACCTGTATTCTTCACTTGAAGGGTTTAATACCTGGGATATATATGCAGACCTGGCCTATGATGTACCCAACTCCGTTAGTAACGGAACTTACCAGACAAGTGAAAGTGACAGCAGGTGGAACAATGCATACATCTATATCAGGCGTTGCAATAAGATCATAGCAAAAGCGGAGGAATCTTCCATAGCTGCAGATATAAAACAATTTTACGGAGAAGCTAAATTTTTCAGGGCGTACAACTACTGGAGCCTGTACAGGCTTTTTGGAGAAGTGCCGATTGTTACCACAGAACTGGATATACAGGATGAGGAATTATATGCGCCCAGGGCTACCCGGAAAGAAACAGTTGATTTCATTTTAAAAGATCTGGATGATGCTGCAGCCGAACTACAGGAACAGGGTAGTTTGCCAAGCGGCGATATTGGCAGGATCACTAAGGGTGCTGCTGATGCACTAAAGGCAAGGGTGGCATTGTTTGAAGGCACCTGGGGAAAATCAAGAAGCGACGCAAACGCCAATGCTTACCTGGATATAGCCATTAACGCGGCAACAACGGTTATGAATAGCGGGCAATACGCCTTGTATACAGGTGAAGGTGCGCAGAGCTACAGGTATTTTTTCATTGATGAAGGAGATGATGCCTCTGAAGCCATATTGGACCGTCGCTACCAGGTAAATATTTCTAATCAAACATTTCCAAGCACAGTAGGCGAAGGACATTTGTTGCCTACCAAAAAACTGGCCGATATGTATTTGTGTGCGGATGGTTTGCCTGTCTCGCAGTCTCCCCTGTTTCAGGGTTATAATCAAACCGGCTCTGAATTCCAGAACCGCGACCCCCGCATGACAATGACTTTTGTTGTTCCGGGCACAGGCGCTATGCAGCTTTGGTATCCGGAACCGGTGGCAAGCTGGCCTTTCTATCCCCAGCGTAATGCCAATACAGGTTATACTACGTTTAAATTTTTGTCTGAAAATCCGGCATCTAATGCATCGCCCTTTACGCTTGGTTATGGTTACGACCGCCATATTTTAAGATATGGAGAAGTGCTGCTTATTTATGCAGAAGCTTCATTTGAAAAGAATGGCGCTATCAGCGATGAAGAGCTGAATAAATCAATAAATTTAATCCGTCAGCGGGCGGGTATGATTGAACTGACCAATGGTTTTGTGAATGCCAACGGATTGAATATGCGTGAGGAAATAAGACGCGAAAGAACCATAGAGCTGGCGCTTGAAGGTTTCAGGTATGATGACCTGCGGAGATGGAAAACTGCAGAATACGAAATACCAACAGATGTAAAAGGAATTAAAATTGTAGGTACTCCCTGGGCTAACCCTATCGTGGTGGAAGGCCAGGATAGAAATCCTTATACAGATGCAAGCTGGCAAAACAAAACAGATGCCAATGGGTTTATTATTGTTGAAAACGCTTCCGGAAGAAGCTTTAATGCTGAAAAACATTACCTGATGCCGCTGCCTACAAAAGAAATCATGATCAATCCTGCATTAAAACAAAATCCGGGGTGGTAAGGTTAGTATACATTTGAATGCCAGCAATATTCAGTGTTATGCATTTTAAATTATGATGATGCGAATGAGCTAATAGGTTGAATTAATGAATATTTGTATTATGAAAAGATTTTTGATCCTGTTTCTTTTGCCTTTCTTTTGCGTGGCAGTTTATGCGCAGCAATACACGCTGAACTCTCCTGATAAAAAACTGGTGGTTGAAATTGAAAATAATCAGCAGGGAATAAGTGTGAAGATGACGAAAGGAACTGACCAGGTGCTGAGCTTATCAGACCTTGGTATGATTACCGGTCAAACAAAAGCAGAATCCCTGAAGGTTAAAAAGACAAAAAGAAATACAGTAAACGAAGAGATAACACCTGTTGTAAGAGAAAAAAGTAAAACTTACAGGAATGAATACAACGAGCTCATATTGACGTTCAAATCAGATCTTTCACTCACATTCAGGCTTTTTAATGAGGGAATGGCGTATCGTTTTTCAACGGCTGCCAAAGATAGTTTGACAATAACGAGGGAAACGCTGAATATACAGTTGCATGAAAGTGATTCTATCCGCTTCCAGTCAGAGAAATCTTTTAACTCAGCATACGAGCAACCCTATGAGTTCAAAAAGCTGGGCGACCTTAACCCTGACAGGCTTTGCAACCTGCCATTGCTTGTAGAAAAGCAGAACGGAAAATTTGTAATGATCACAGAATCGGATCTTTACAATTATCCGGGCTTGTGGGTAAAAGGCACAGGAGTTTCACAAATTTCGGCTACTAATCCCCGTTATCCCAAAACATTGATAACTACCAAAAATCGTTATGCCAGTGGCCAGGTTGGTGAAACCTGCGATTATATTGCAAGAGTAGCAGGTACAAGAAACTATCCCTGGCGGATTTTTGCAGTGGCAGACCAGGAAGATGGATTGATTAATAATAACATGGTATATCTGCTGGCTTCTCCTACGGAGTTGAAGGATGTTTCATGGATCAGACCGGGTGTGGTTATGTTTGACTGGTGGGGTAAGAATAATATTTATGGTGTGAATTTTAAAGCAGGCGTTAATACAGAAACAGCAAAATACTTCATAGATTTTTGTGCTGAAAAAGGATTCCGGTATTTTCTTTTTGACGATGGATGGAGTCCTAAGGATGATCTGCTTCATCCTGTTGCGGGTTTAAATATGGAGGAGGTTACCGCTTATGCAAAAAGCAAAGGGATAGACGTGATGGTATGGGTAATATGGAATACATTAAGAGACCAGTGGCAGGAAGCTTTTGACCAGTTTGAACGTTGGGGTATTAAAGGGATCAAAACGGATTTTATGAACAGGGATGATCAGCTGATGGTGGAGTTTTATGAAGCGCTTGCCGCTAAAGCAGCAGAAAAAAAGATGATCGTTAATTTTCATGGCGCTTACAAACCTTGTGGGTTAAGCCGTAAATATCCGAATGTGCTAACGCGGGAAGCATTGATTGAATTTGAACAAAGCGGCGTATCTAACAATGATAATCCTGAGCACCATAATTTATTGCCTTATATCCGCATGTTTACCGGCGCCATGGACTATATTCCTGCTACCATGCGCAACGGAAACAAAAACAATTTCCGGCATTTCTGGGATTACCCGATGGGTTGGGGCACAAGAGCACATGCGATGGCTTTGTTTGTAATTTTAAATAGCCCGATGACGATGCTGCCCGGTTCTCCTTCTGATTACTACCGGGAGAAGGAGTGTACTGATTTCCTGGCGAAAATACCTGTTGAATGGGATGAGACTAAACTCTTAATGGGCAGGATCAGTAAATACACTGTACTTGCCCGGCGGTCAGGTGATGAGTGGCATATTGGGGCCATCACCAATGACGACCGGCGAACGCTGGAACTATCCACTGGTTTTTTAAAACCCGGTAAATACCAGGTAGAGATTATTGAGGATGGAATAAATGCAGGTACTGCAGCAACCGATTATAAACTATCCCGGCGTGAGCTCAATGCCGGCGAAACATTAAAGCTTACACTTGCCGCTGGCGGTGGGTGGCTGGCAAGGATCACGCCGCAAAATAAATAAATCCCTAAGTCAAATCGAAAGTTTATCCGGTTTACTAACCGGATCTGAACACGAATGCAGACAGATACATTTCAATTTTTTGCTCCTGTATCACTTTCCGGCCGGTAACACACCGGTCGGAAGGAGATGGGGTTACTACCCACCACTTGCTGAAAATTAAAATGCGCCAATGAGGCAGAGCTATATATGCCAGTAAACGATAATAAATGGAGCTATTAAAAGAAGAAAATTTCAGACGTTCTATAAAAGGCAGCGAGGTAAAATTATTCACGCTTCAAAATAGGCATGGTTGTGTGGCACAGTTTACCAATTACGGAGCACGTTGGCTGAGTATGTGGACGCCTGATAAAAATAACCGGTGGGCCGACGTAGTGCTCGGGTTCGAAAACCTGGATGGATACCTGGATGCTAAAGAAAAATACTACAGCGCTATTGTTGGCCGCGTATGCGGGCGAATTAATAAAGGAACTTTTGAGTTGGAAGGAGTGAAGTATGAGCTGACAAAGAATGATATTTTTGGTAACCCGTTAAAAAATCATTTGCATGGAGGTTTTAATGGATTCAGTTTCCAGGTTTGGGATGGCACTACATTAGTAAATAATCGTGGCGAGGAGGTAGTGGCATTTAAATATCTTTCAAAAGATGGAGAAGAAGGATATCCCGGAAATATTGCAGTAACGGTGATGTATACTTTAGGTAATGATAATTCAATAAGAATAAATTATTCAGCGCATGCAGATAAAGCAACCATCGTTAATCTTACCAATCACGCTTATTTCAATCTGCATGGTGATATGAATAAAAATGTATTGGATCATTTTGTTTGTATTCGTTCTGAAAACAGTGTTGAATGTGATGATGAATTAATTCCCACCGGCAATATAATTTCTATAAAAGATACAGCGCTTGATTTTACGCGGCCGCTAACTATCGGTTCCCGTATTGGCGAATCGTTTCCCGGGCAATTGTTCCCCGGCAAAGGATATGTAGTATCTTATGTTTTGAATAATTACGATAGTGCTTTGCAATTAGCAGCAACAGTGGAAGAAAAAGAAACAGGAAGGATGATGGAAGTGTATACCGATCAGCAGGGTATACAGTTTTATAATGCATGGCTGTTTGATGGAACAGATGTGGGTAAAGGAGGACAACGATATTTTAGCAGTAGTGGACTTGCATTGGAGGCGCAGGGTTTTCCCGATGCGCCGAATCATTACCAGTTTCCCTCTATAGAAATACTTCCCGGAGAAGAATATAAACAAACAACGGTTTACCGGTTTTTGATAAGATAAATTTTATACTGGGTATGAGGAGCATTCAGGGGTTCTCTTGCAATGGGGCGTTTGTAAAGCGTATCATCTTATGCTATTGTAAAATGATCAGATAAAACAATATACTACAGCTCATTCTTAAAGATATAATGAATGCATACGGCCATCAATGAAAATACTTATCCGGTTAATAAGAAATATTCTTATAATACCCGTTATATTTTAGGTATTTCTTTTATTTCTGCTTTAGGAGGTTATCTGTTTGGGTTCGACTTTGCGGTAATTGCAGGAGCTTTACCTTTTTTGCAAAAGCATTTTTCATTAGATGCTTATTGGGAAGGATTTGCAACAGGAAGCCTGGCATTGGGCGCTATTATTGGCTGCATGGTGGCCGGGTCTGTGTGTGACAAATATGGACGTAAGCCGGGGTTATTAATTGCCGCGGCAATATTTGCTATCTCTTCGCTGGCGATGGCGTTTGCGTTTTCAAGAGATACTTTTATTGCTGCCAGGTTTTGCGCCGGCATAGGAGTGGGGATGGCCTCTATGTTATCTCCCATGTACATTGCAGAAATTTCTCCTGCGCATATACGTGGCCGTATGGTAGCCATTAACCAGTTGACAATTGTGCTGGGCATTCTTTTTACCAATCTTATTAATTATGCATTGCGCAATTCCGGTGAAGATGCCTGGCGCTGGATGTTTGGATTAGGTTTTGTTCCCTCCGCCTTGTTTTTTATTGGCGCTATGTGGCTGCCCGAAAGTCCGCGCTGGCTGATAAAGACCGGAAAAAAATCGCAGGCAAAAAGAATATTAGAAAAGATAGGAGACGCAGATTATGTAAATGAATCTGTCAGCAGTATTACAACATCTTTAAAAGGCATTGTTAAAACGCGATATACCGATATTTTTAAAAAAGCCATACTACCCGCTGTATTGACAGGTATAGGATTGGCAGTATTTCAACAATTGTGCGGCATCAATACCGTATTTAACTATGCGCCAAAAATATTTGATAGTATTGGCGCTTCGCAGGACGATCAATTATTGCAAACCGTTTTTATAGGAGGTGTAAACCTGGTATTTACTATTCTTGCCATGTTGCTGGTTGATAAATTAGGCAGGAAACCTTTAATGCTGATAGGTGCAGGCGGGCTTGCTGTTATGTATGTAATTATCGTCGTCCTGTTAGGAAATCAATTGACCTATGTATCCTGGTTTTTATTAGCATCCATCGGCATTTATGCCTTAACGCTTGCTCCCGTTACCTGGGTATTGATCTCAGAAATATTCCCCAACAGCGTACGAAGCGAAGCTACCACAGTTGCTGTGATCAGCTTATGGGCAGCCTATTTTATCCTCGTGTTTACCTTTCCCGTTTTATTTGAGCAACTGCAGGAAAAATCATTTTATATCTATTCCGTAATATGCATAATGGGGTTTTTCTTTGTCGGGAAAAAGGTAAAAGAAACAAAAGGCAAGACGCTGGAAGACATAGAAAGGGTAATGAAATAGTGCTGTTTAACGGGTGGTGGTTAGGCTATATAAAATGTTTTACAATTGTTTCCTCTAAGTTTGTAATCGAAGAGGCTTACATATAAAAGTTACTTATTGTTGGAGGAACTAAAGCGTTCCAATGAGCAGAAATGTTTTTGATGAAATATTTTTTTTGAAAAAGCGTCTGTAGCTAAAATGTTCATAGCTCCTAAAAAATATTGTTATGCAAAATGCTAAAGCACTATATCTGAAATTTAATTTTTGCATTCTGTTCCTGTTTTTCTGTATGAAAACCCTGCAGTCGCAGGAACTGAATTACCTGTTTAAGCAGGGTGAAAGCGGGTACAAATGCTTCAGGATACCTGCCATAGTATCAACCAACAGTGGAACTTTACTGGCTTTTGCTGAAGCAAGAAAAAACAGTTGCAGTGATACCGGAGACATTGATCTTGTGTTGAAGCGATCTGAGGATGGCGGAAAATCATGGAGCGCACTTGAAGTAGTGTGGAGTGATGGAGAGAACACCTGTGGAAATCCCGCTCCTGTAGTAGATAAAACGAACGGCAATATCATTCTGCTATCAACCTGGAACCTGGGAACTGATCATGAAAAAGATATTATTGCTTTAAAGAGCCAGGATAAAAGAAGAGTTTTTATGCTGAAATCAACTGATGACGGAAAGACCTGGTTGCCTGCAAGGGAAATAACAAGAGATACAAAAAAAGAAGACTGGACATGGTATGCAACCGGCCCGGTAAATGGTATCCAGGTACAAAAAGGAAAATATAAAGGCCGTCTTGTGATTCCCTGTGATCATATAGAAGCAGTATCAAAAAAATATTATTCCCATGCTATTTATTCGGACGATGGCGGCGATAACTGGAAGTTAGGAAACAGCACACCACAGGACCAGGTAAATGAATGTACGATTGCTGAATTATCTGATGGAAAACTTATGTTGAACATGCGTAACTATAATGATACCCGCGTAAGACAGGTTTCTGTTAGTAAGGATGGAGGACATTCCTGGGCAGATTTAAAAGGCGATCCGGCTTTGATTGAACCTGTTTGTCAGGGAAGTCTGCTGAGCTATAAACAAGCCGGTAAGAAAGTATTGGTTTTTTCAAACCCTGCAAATAAAGAACAGCGCATAAACATGACTGTGAGATTAAGCTTTGATAATGGTAAAACATGGAAATACAGTAAGGTATTGCATGAAGGACCTTCTGCATATTCCAACCTGGTAGTACTTCCCAATGGTAATCTCGCCTGCTTTTATGAAGGTGGAATTAAAAATCCTTATGAAGGAATTGTTTTCCAGGAGATTCCTTTATCAGATATAAAAGGTAAGTGATTTAGTAATTCAGGGGTTTGGAAAATATGCTGAAAGCATATCCAGGCTGATTATTTTCTTAAAGCAATTATTTATTTTTTATTTTCTGGCGCGGAAATTCATCTCTGTCAGATTAAGTTTTAACTATTACAAGTTAAAGGAACAACGCCATGTTGTTCAGCGTAAGTAATAATTGCTTCGCTTTCAGACAAGTCCAGATAATTTAAAATATTTGAAGTTCTTAGTTGGTTCCAAATATCATGTTGCTTTGGAAATGTATTTCTATCAGGTTCCTTAGCAATGATAAAGTCCTTCATAGAAACATTATTTTCATTGTAAGTAGTCTTCAATTGTATAAAGGAATTAATATGGTTAGCTACTGTTACTGGTGTAGCTTCCATGTCAACTGTTTGAGCAAATACATCAATTTCATTCTTACCTGCAAAGTCGATACGAACTGGAGTAATTAGATTTTGTACGTGTTCATGGGTAACCTCCCTATTTAAATCATAGTGCTTTTCGATTTTGTCGCCAAAATGAGTTTTTATGTATTCAACCGGTTTCACTCTCGGTAATTCCTCTTTAGCTTCAATGATGTCGTCAATGTATTTTCTGAACAGAGAAGAAAAAATCTGCTTATTCACTTCCAATGAAATCTCTTTGGGATTTGTAAATGAAATGACATTATTAGAATACTTGCTCAAATAAGAGATGTAGGAAGTAGAAAAGGTATTATCAGAGATATTATTCTTAAATATTTTGAACTCTTTTTTATTTGAAGATTTTGAATTATCAAAATCAATCTTCCTTTCAATGTTTTCTAATATCTCCCGAAGTATTTTATATGACGAGTTAGAGAGCAATTCTTTTGAAACTTGCAATTTATTCTTTGAATAGCTGAAATAAACTTCGTTAGCATTGAACAATAGCAACCCTACTGAAATCTTTTCCTGGATTTCAGGCCTAATTAAAACTGATAATATGCTGTATTGAGTTGTCATTTTGTTCAGGCTGCAAAGTATTGTAAAAACTCCAAAAAAGTGTGCCAACACTCCTCAAACCATTCGTCGGTAAGTAAAAACTGATTTAGTTCCGTCTCTTTTCCCTGTAAATTAACGTTCCATTCTGGTGGAATGTTTTGTAAATATTGATTAAGATTCTGTCTGCAACTCAGGGTGCAAAGGTAAAAAGATTGTTTGAGGTTTTCAATATTTTTAAACTCATTGATTTTGAACAACTTAGAAAAGAAGGAAGAGTATATCAAACTATCCTCATAAGTTATTTGTACCAAGCCATTTTCAAGGTTTTGAGAATTAAAACAGGCTTCATGGTCAATGGGGTAAAGCCTGTATTGTCCGCCAATCAGTTTATATAGGATATTGTAATTGTTTAAATGCCTGTCTTCGTTTGCCACCCAAATATCAAAAAAAGCCAGCTTTAAAACATCTGCTTTTAATACTTTTTTATTCCTTGTACCTACCAGAATATCTTCTGATACCTGGTTCAAGTCAAAAACATCTTCAAGCTTTTGCAGTCCAAAACAAGGAACCTCAAACCTGTTTCTTGGGATAGTTAAATCTGGTGGAATGTGTTCCGGCAAAACCTGTATCAATGAAAATGGAGCATGATTGAATTGCCAACAATCCAGAAACGAAGCAATAAGAAACTCTTTGAATAACCTATGTGCAGTACCAACAAGATTATGATACTTGCAATAGTAGAAATTCAAATCAGAGGCATGGACTATTATTGGCCTGTTTTGGGTTTCAATAATGTTTCCCCTGTCTAATGCTTCTATGGATTGGAAAGTAGGCAAATATTTTATCCCTGTTTATTGTTTTTAATCATCTTAAAAAAAGTTACTCTCATACTACTAAATCTTAAACCCGTATTTTGAAATAAAATGATAGTTCATCAGACAGTATTTTTTGTTTTGTGCTGTTAACTGCTCTTTGTCATTTATAATATCGAACATCATTCTGAAATGATGGGGTTTTAACCGTTTTTTTACTCTATCCCATTCAACCATCTTTCTGATAAGTTTCAAAGTTATTTCAGGGTCTTTGGAATTATTCGATTCGATATGTTCAGATAACTCATCAATTTCAAAAAGAAGTTCAGGTGCATTCTCAATTACTTTTTCAATTATGTAAATGCCATTTGAAATTTCGTTTGGCAATATATTTGAACCATTCCTGACTTTTAAAGCCAAGTTCCAGGAAATGTTTTGCTGTGTGTCGGACAAACTCCTGGTTTCTTTGCCCCAATCCTCAATTTTCTTCCATACGCTTGTCGGAATAGATTTTATTTTTTCAAGTTCTTCCTGCCTCTTTTGCATTTCCGCTTCATCTTCAGAAATGATTATTCTCTTTGGCGGATTTTTCTTATCAATTAAATCCTGCACTATCCCTGATAAATCAAAGTCGAATCCATGTGATTTGACTTTTAACCAGCACTCTTCTTTTTTTGCCCACTCACCATAAAGCCCTCCGGGAATATCCTTAATAAAGGCTTCAACTTGTACCATCATTGAATGGAGCAATTGTTTAAGTGAACCGGATATATCCTGAGCCTTCCAGATTTTGTATAAGTCTAACTGATTTTTAGTTAAATGATTTAATAAACTGATGGTGTAGGGCACAGTAATGTAACGCAAATCACCAATAGCATTGGGTTTTACACCATAAACTTTCTCCGAAGCCCGATAGAGGATTGCTTTTGAAATTGTGTCTTCGTAATATACATTATTCAGTTTCTTTTCGAGATTGAAGTTGATAAACTGTACATAGTTTTTTTGATTTCCTCTTACAACATAATGTGGACCAACAGGCACTTTCTTCCCGTCTGCTATTTCCTGATAAGCATTAATGTATTTAGCCAATTCCTCTTTGGTGAACATTTGATTCTTCGGGTTCTTTAAATCAAAAGCCTTTAGTCTGGACTTTGGCAAACTCTCCTTCAGTCGTGCATTTTTATATTGCCCTCTTGCCCTTTCATAAAACCATTTAGTTTGTATCGGCTGACTGTCTGTTAAAGGGGTGAAAATACTTCTTGACAGTTTTTCAAATTCAATATGATACGGCCTGTTACTACTTAAATCTGAAACTGATACTTTATTTTGAGTATTGGCGAAAGCAGATATATTGGAAACAATATCACTGAATTTCTCTTTATTCTTGATTAATGATATTTTCATTTGGACAAATATTTTGGAAATATCAGCCTTGTCCTTTTTGAAAGTATGATAAATTGAAGCAGTGGTTTGGCCACCATTCACTATTTGAAAATCCTTTACTGCGGCTATGTTCAACGAACTGCCATTTTCTTCAAATATTATTTCATCCGCAGTAGTTGTTAGTCCGTTATTATATGCAAGAAACATTTCGGGGCTTTCAATTATAGTTTTCCTAATACCGAAATTTGTTGATTTTTTTCCGCCTACCTGCAAGAATGAACGTACATTTTGTTCTAAAAGTCTTGCACCATATTGCTCATAAATAAAAGCCAATGCCTCCCCTGGAATAATCGCTAAATATGATTGATAATCGTCTGTAATAGATGGAGACTGAATACACGGAATCGAAAAGCCATACGATTTGAAATCAATATCATTCGGGAGATGAGGCTTGTTACTTATATTAAAAAGGCTTTCAATATCAAATACTTTGTAATAGAAGTTATATCCTGAAATAGTTGTGCCTGATGGAAATTCACCTTTATAAGAGCCGTTGGTTAGTATAAAGGCATTGACTCTGACAAGGTTCTCTCTGACTTCCTGCGACTTTGCCAGTGTATAGGCAAACTGAAATATTTCAGAGGTTTCTTCAATTTCATCAACATACTCACTTCTGAAATACTTGTTTTTTTCATCATCCGCTGCATAAATAGCTTTTCTGAAAAAGTTTGAAATTCTTTTTGATGCTGTTTCAATTTCCTGATTTGAAATCTTCGATATTTCTTCTGTACCGTTAAAAATAGTTATAAACAAATCTACTGTTTCATAATTCTCAGATATTGCATAAGCATTTATTTTATGCTGCTTCTGTGTTCCCAAACCTTTTTCATCATACCTGACAACTATATTTTCTGATTCACCAGATGCTGCCAGCAAATCAACTGCCTGTTGAGTAAAAATCTGTTCTGAAATTGCCCCTTCTTCATCTGTTGACTGGATGGCAGCGATGTCCTGCATCAGTGAAACATAAAATTTATTTAGTTCAATATTTTCAAGTGATAGGCTCATTGTTTTATCAGGGTTTGAAAAACTAATTCTTCTGTTTGTTTAAATTCTTCGCATTGCGAAAGAATAATTGAATATTCCACATCGCCTACACCACTTCGGAGTTCCTTCTCCTGTATTCTTGGAAAAGTATCTTCCACTGAATAAAATGTAGCCTGTCTTATAAAATAGCCTGTTGTGTCATAAAGACCTATATGTTGTTCAAAATACCCAGCTTCATAGAGTTTAGACCGGAACCGGTTTAATGCTATGGCATCATGTGAAAGCAAATTGCTTATTGAAGAAACGATTTGGTTTAATGTCTCTCCGCTTTCCTGTACTTTCTCCAATGAAACATGATAGATATATAACTTTTCAAGATGAGTTATATCTAATTGCCTTTCGCTGCTGATTTGAATTTTCTGATGATTATTACCATGCGTTGTTTTTACTTCCAATGCCCAATTGCCCATCTGAAAATCTCTCACTTCACTTGCAGGGCCAACCCATGTATTCAATACAGCAGAGTAATTGTTATTATGCTGCATGAATTTTCGCAGAAAATACAATTCGCCAAATAAACCTCTTTGTTCTTCGGGAGATAATCCTTCCGAGGCAATTTTGGTAAATAAGGATTTCCATTTTTCAAACCTGTTCAATAAGGTTTTTACCAACTGCCTTTCATTGGTTTCTGTGGCAATATTTGCAATCAGGTCTTCACATAGAACAGAAAAAATATCCCTGTGTTGATTGTTTGTTAGTTTAAATATCAGTATTCTTTTTTCTTGCTTGTTAGGGTCAGGAATAAGTTCAATTTGTATTTCCTGTAGATTATCAAATTGAGAAATATCAACATCAATTGATTCGCTTATTGAACTGGCAATGCACAGTTGTTTTTCTGGTTGTTGTATTGCAACAAACACATCAGGTAATACTGAGCCGGAATACCTTCTCAATAGCAGCCCTTTTGCAAATGAAGTATCATTTGCCAGTTCATCCCATATTTGATTAATCTTCATCCTCGTCCTCCTCTTCTAAATTGTCTTCCTGATTGAATATTGATAATAGCTGTTCATGAACAGCATAACTTACAGTTGCGTTAAACCTGCTGGAAGGGAAACTTATTGCATACCCTACTATTGGATTACTGTCAGATGCCAATCCTGCTTCTTCGGGATTTAAAAAATAGATAAGCAATAAGGGTTTTCGGGGGTCTCGAATTTCATTTCGAACTATTTCACCACTAATATAACTTGGCTCACCTTCTTTTCCCCTTTGCCTCCAATATTCAATTGTTCTGTTCCAGGCATTGTTTCGTTCTTCATCCGTTAAGTCAATTACTTCATCTCCTGGGCTAATAATATGTGAACGTTTTATGTAGTAATTATCAGTAGAAGAATTTCTTTCATCTTGCCGCCTGTTAAATAAACCAATATCCAGTTCATCTTCTCCCTTTTGAATTGTGTATCTCAAATCGGCCTTCTTTTTTGACATAATGGCCACTCTCCATTCTGTTAGCTCATTATTTGCTACCTGTAAGTTTATAAATCTGATAAGATTAGTGGGGTCAGCCCGTTTTAGATTTTCTGAAAGTCTAAATCCCTGAAGTAAAGATTTAATATTTTCAACATTCACATCAAACCATAAATAGTTGTCTTTTCTTATTTCTGGCCTACCGTTAAGTTGGTCAATAAATGCTATTGTTGCTTGAAGGTTAGAAGAAATAACATCTGCCTTTTTTTGAAACTCATAAGATTCAACAAGTCTGCCCGCCCATGAAACAGTTACGGTTGTTGCTCTCCTGATTTTATTACTTGCTGAAATTTGAAGTACGCCAGGGTGAGTTCTTACTTTTAATGCGTATTGCTCCGGTGTTGCTCCTACAGTATCACTCATATAATCAAACTCATTTCTTAATTCTTCCGAAGCATGAGTAATATGGCAGAACCATTCATTAAGTTGTCTGCTTGTAAATAATCTGCATAAATCCACATATCCTGGCCTGTAGCCAAACCATCTTCCCATTTGCATAAGAGAATCATACATTCTGGATGTACGCAAATAGTAGCTCACAGAAAGACCCTCAAGAGTTAAGCCTCTGGAAAGTTTATTTCCACCAACTGCAATAACTGATAAACCATTTGGATGGTCGTAATAATTCAGAGCATCTGCCGAACCCATATTTATCTCCTTAACTATTATTCTTGATGCTGCTTCGTGAGGGTGTTGTTTTACATCTTCCCAGGTATGTATCTGAATCTGGCCGTCAATTGCTGCCAATTGGGAATTTAAAATCTGGGAACTAATGGTAGTGTAAGATTTATAATTTCCCTGGTCTTCTTCGAAAACCTCTCTGAACTCTTCCAGCACTGATGCAATTTTCATTTCGATACCTCTCCGGTAAAAGTCAAAAACATTTTCTACCAGTGACTTTAGTTCATGCTGCCAGGCTCTTAATCTGGAGACATGAACAAGCATTGAGTTGTGTACATCAGTTTGACCTCTTAATCTTCTTATTGCACAAGTGATAATAAAACATTTGATTGCTGTTTTGAGTGATTCCGGAACTTCGGTTGGTGTATTTGAATCATCAACAAAATGGTGATGGTCGTCTATTCTTCTTACTATTGGTAATACATCATCAGATTCCTCGTCATCTCCCACAAGCCTGAACCCAAAAACTTTATCCGGGCCGATGTAGTTTGATGGTGCAGGCAGATTAATTATAAAGTCTCTTGGAAATAAATTGTCTTCTTCTATGGGAATGAAAATATTTGCAAAGGGGGTAGCAGTATAACCTACATAGCCACTTTTATCGAATAGCCTTAGGATATTCCTGATTAAATCATTAATTCTGGTAGCCGGGTCGTTATCCCGGTTGGTATTAATTGAAGCATTGTCTGCTTCATCGTCTATTAACAACAATGATTTGCTTCTGATTACCCTGCGGCCATCAACGTCTATTGCCTTGGAATTTAGCCATTGCAGTAACCTGTTTAATATCGTCGCATTCTTTTTTACAACCAACACCAAAGGGTCTTTCATTCCAAAATTAATTCCCGATGAATTAGCTGCAGCGGTATTGAAATCTGAAATGCTTGTGGTTAATGAATGTGCAATTGCATTTTGATTAAAGCGGCCAACTCCAATCCATGTATTATTTTCTCTGAATGCCCTTTCATGTTGTGTATCAAAGCCAAGAAAACCTTCATCAATTCGGAGTTGCGTTTGACTTCTAAGATTATTATGTATGCCCGCCAGAACAATAATCAAATTAAATCCAGCATCCGCTCCTTTGCAGATAAGGCCGGTATAGTTAGCCGTCTTGCCAGATTGCACTTGCCCAACCACAAGACCGTATTTACTTATGATTGCATTTATTTCCGGGTCAAATAATCCGTCTAAAGTGCGGTCGGTTAGTCTGTCGAGTTGATTTAAAACTGTATCAGCAAAATTCTTCTCATATTGTAAGTAATCTCTGTATCTGTTCCAAAATTTAAAATCAATTCCTGCTTTCTTTGCATTAATCCAGGGAAGCCTCCGTTCAGTATCTTCTATAACCCTGAAGTCCTCAATACGAACATTGTAAATTGATTCAATTTCCCTTAGCAAAGCATCTTTATCTACAGAGGAATATAATGGTAAAGACAGTGCCATATCTACGGCGGTATCAATTTCCGCTCTGCTAACACTTCCAGTTTGAGGCAGGAAAGTTCTGACAGTTTTGATTGCTTGTTGAAGCATATATAAATCGTTTATAAAAATTCAAGAAAATGAGTAAACTGATTGAATGGGTCAATGTTTGCAATTATTGCTTTTGCTTCCTGTTGAGACTTCCCTTTCTTTATCAGTGATTCAAACATTGTTTGCATTGTCTTTCTGATTGGTTCCTGGTCTATTCCTTCAAAAGGTTTTCCCTGTGCTTCTGGTTCTTCCGCTTCTTTAATATAAATTGATTTGGATGGAATATTCTCTTCTATAAATCTGATTAAAGTTTCAATTGATTTATCAGGGTCTGCCTTTGCCTGGTTTTTAATAATATCAAGCAATGGATGGTCTCTGTTTATCTTGTAAAACCATTTGTCTCCTCTTTTGTGGTCAATCCATAAAGGGATAAACTTTTGGCCATTGGAATGCGTTACCGTCTTTCCTCTGTGCCGATATACTTCAACACCCTGCGACCTGACCTTAGCTGCATAATTTTTTATCTGGTCTCTGTAAATAAGTGGCGGACGGGCAACTGATTTTTTTATATCAATCTGCCAGTCAGCATCCAGAGAATTTGGCAAATCAATCTGAATCCTGATTAACTTGTAGTGTTCTTCTTTTCTGAATAATCCTAACCAATCACCAGCCAGCAACAACCTTTCATTTCTGTAGATATAAAAGCCCTGATGTTCATTCCAGCCTTTTGTTCCTTCGGCATATTTATATGTTTCTTCATCAATCTTGGATTTGTGTGGCAATACATACCCTTTTATAATCACTTTGCCATTGTGCAACTGCTCCTCTCCAAATGATTGAGTAGCCGATTCCGCTGGCAAAAAAGGATTCCAGGGTTTGATTTCATTATCCTGAAAGAAGATTTTAATTCTTTTACTTTCAATAAACCTGTGAAAGACCATCGCCAGATGTTTTTTCACCAGTTCCATGATAAATAAAAATTTATCAAGTGCTGCGTTATCGGTCTGCCTGAAATGTTTTACAACTCTGTCAATATCATTCCAGATAACAAGAGTGCCTGACGGAAGATTTGATAATGAATTTTCATTGAAGTTCTCCGGCAGATATTTAATTAAATCCCAGTTGCCTGTTTGATTGACATAATCCAAATCCCATGTCCAGTACACACTTGCATAATCCGGTTTTTTTGATAAAACAGTTAACCGGCGAGCTTGCGAAAAAGAAGCGGTTTTAAGTCCTAAGCCAAACCTGCCTAAATCTTTTGAATTTCTATCGTCTAATGGATTTTTGCTGCCGGGACGCATGGCCTGAATAAGTTCATCATTATTCATTCCGCTACCATCATCTTTTACCGATAGCCAAGTGTCTTCTCCGTTCCATTCAAAATTTACCCATATATTTTTTGCATTTGCAGAAATTGAATTATCAATAATATCCGCAATAGCAGTTTCAATATTATAGCCAATAGCCCTGAATGTTTCAATCATTGAAGAGGCTTCGGGGATGGCTGCTGCAGTTTGGTATTTTGAATAATCTATAGGTGGTGGCATAGTTTAGATAAGTTCTATAATAGTTGCAGCGATTGATTGGGCCATCAATGGCGGTACAGCGTTTCCTATTTGTTTAAAAGCGGCGGTTCTGTTTTTCCCTTCTTTTACTCCTTCAAAATAAAAATCATCTGGAAAAGATTGCAACCGGGCAGCTTCTCTTACTGTTAGTGAGCGGTTTTGTTTTATATCAGGATGGATATAGTAATGTCCATCCTTTGCAATATGTGCTACTATGGTTTGGGAATATTCTGCATTTGCATCCACCACTTTAAAGCGGTCAAAAAAGGAATGCTGATTATTATGCGTTTTAAGCCGTTTGGGTAATGAAGGATAGTTGAGCCGTTCTCCCCGGTGCAGTTGCTCAACTGCAATTCGATAAATCTCTTTGTCCTGTACCGTATGCGGACGGGCAACATGCTGTGTGAGAATATCAATACCATTCCGGATTCCAGCATTGTTCAGATATGCTATTGACGGTTTGCCATATGAAACGAATTTGTCAACTCCTTCGCCAGCCTGAATAGAAGGAAGGTCATTCAATAATTCACTTACGGTATGTTTTGTATTGCAGCGAATAGCTTCCAGGTCTGGCAGATCAATATTTATTTCTTTCTGCCAACCGAGAATAATTACTCTTCTTCTGTTTTGTAAAACTCCAAAATTGTTTGCCTCAACTGTAAACAACTTCATGTTATATCCCTTCTTATCGAACAGCTTTTCCATGTTGTACAGATAAATTCCGGAACCGGCAGATTTTAATCCTAATACATTTTCAAATACAAACATTTTGGGCTGATACTTCTCCAGATATTTTGCATACTGCACATAGAGATAGTTGCGGGGGTCTCCTTTCATTCCATCTTTGCGTCTTGCCCTGCCCACCAAAGAATAAGCCTGACATGGTGGGCCACCAATAATTAAATCAACCTCCCTGTTATTTAGTTGTTTTTCGATTTCTTTATGAATCTTAGGATTGTTTTCACCTCCAATAGGCAGGTTGATTACACTATTGAGGATTTCAGTTGGAATTTTCTTGTATAGTTCGTCTCTGGTTATTTCATTTTTCAGATACTTCTTATATATGTCAAACTTCTTTTCTGATTTCAGAAAATGATAAGCGGCTCTTGTTTTTAATGTATAACATGCCGCTTCGTCCATTTCAACATGAGCAATAGGACTAAAACCTTCCCGGATAAATCCTTCGGAAAGGCCGCCAGCACCAGCAAAAAGGTCTATATAATTCATCTTAGTTATTCTCTGGGTATGGTTGTGATGGTAGGGGAATAAATTTATCCATTCCTGTTTCAACAAGAGAAACCTCAAGCATTACTGCATAAATGTCTGCTCCTTCTTTTTCACAAATCTCAAAACATTTATTCATTAAGTCATTTCTTACTTCAGCTTCTTCCTTTGTATAACACGGCTCATTTGTTTTAAAATTCATATAGTCGTTAAAATCATCATCAGGATGAAAGCTGACACCTTCGCCAATTATTTGCTTTGCAAAGAGTTTAACGTCCTCTACAGTTTTAATATCGTTAATCATTTTGTTTGGTTTTAAGTTGTTTGATAATTGCTTTCAATGTGGAATCAGTTCTGTCCTTGTTTAATTCACATTCATATATCGTAATTACTTTCCACTTACTTTTTCTCAATTTATTTTCATTCTCAGCATCCAATTGTTTGTTTCGTCCAATCTTGTTTAGCCACCATTCCGTTCTTGTTTTCGGAACCACATAATATTTGCATCCCTCATGGCCATGCCAGAAACAGCCATGCACAAATATTGCGGTTCTGTATTTTGGCAATACTATATCCGGTTTGCCGGGCAAGGTCTTTGAATGCAGCCTGTACCTGAATCCTTGTGCAAACAGGTATTTACGCACTACCAATTCCGGCCTGGTATTCTTTGACCGGATTTTGCTCATGTTGTAGCTTCTTACTGCTTTGCTATGCACATCTGCCATGCTACCTGTTTGTTTTTTCCAGAATCGAAATATCAAAATCCAAATACCAGGCAAACCTTACGAGGTAGTCAATGGTGATTGCAAACCTGCCGGTTTCCACTTTTGAAATAGTGGAGCGATGCACTTCCATTATTTCTGCCAACTCATCCTGACTGTAACCCTTTTTCTCCCGAAACCCTCTGATTTGTTTTCCTATCGCTTCCCTATGCTCCTGGATATATTCTTCGGTTGGCCTGGATTTTTTAATCATATACGCTGTTCTTTTATCATGGCTTACCATCACGGCAAGACAATGAGATATTTTGTTGGAACGGGCAGTTCCCATCCATCGGGGTAGGAAACAATGGTGAGGTTACCGTTAAACTCTTTCACTGTACCCACTTGGTCAATTCCACCTAAAATCAATTGCTGATACTGCCTGACCGCTTTTTCAGGGCTGCTTGTTTCCGCTTTGAAAATTTCAATCTTGTCGTTGTCGAAGGTTACTTTGTCGCCGACCTTAATTGTCTGGCTTGTGTTTGTTGCGTTCATTTTTGATATGCAGTTTGTATAGCGTTGCCCCCGCTTTGAGATTATAAAGCTAACAGATTTAGCATTATTATGTTGCAATATATTGAACTATATTTTATAGACAGCGGCTACTTTTCCACCGACCTGCTTTTGGCAGGACAGTAAGCATCCTTGCAAAAAAGTGAAACATAATAAGTGGGATAAACCCATTATTGAACGCTACTGCTGCAATCAACTGCATAGAACTATGAATAAACCAATAGAATTGGTTGGGTGGTCGTCAAAAAATCAACCAAAACAAAGAAAAATAGAGAAAAGCCGGTTTTTTCGAGCCGACAAATAATGATTTTTACTAATAAATAAAATTTGTGCGAAAAATGCACAAGCAAAATACAAATTTGGTCGCCTGCGATTGATGGTATCAGGCAGCTTTCAATGCTGCTTTATTAATGCCTCTGATAACTTCGATTGGCAAATGGATAGCGGAGAGTTTTTCTATCCTTTTGAATTTGATTTGCGAAATGATTTCATCGTGGAGTTGCAGTAACAGTTTGTAATACTTCTGATTGTTTTTCCATTTTACCCAGCAACGGATGCGGCCTGCGGTATTTGGATACTGCTCATGCAGGTATGAACGAATATTAAAATCCGGTTTGGCAAATTCAAGCACATCCTTGTATTTGTGCTTTACTTGTAAATAGCCCAAGTCGGCAGCTTTGGTTTTAATTACACATGCCCTTGTTTGCTTACAATGCAATATTGCCGCAATGGATTTATTGCATAGCCCAAAATACTTTGGCCTTTCATTGGATGAGTGAGAGGAAGCCCCTGAATGCTTTGCAACCGCCCACTTAGCAGTTGCTTTCCTGAGCCTCCTCTTTTTCACTACATCCCAATAAAATTCCTGGTCGGTAACTTCTTTGCATATAAGTACCGCTGCCAAATAAATTTGAAATTGTTTTAAATCCTGCGGAAGTACAACTGTAGCCTGCCGGTGGCGAAACTCATGCAGCGTTCTGATGAATTTTGTATTGCGGATGAAATACATGCCAGAAAATGGGTCGTATCCAATCCAGTTATGTTCAATCAGTGCAGTAATATGTGTTTTGAAAGTCCGGGAATCTTTTAACCGGAGGTCGTGGCGAAGTTGTGAAAGAATGGGGGAATCGCTTTTTATTTTACCATCTGTATAGAATTTCAGATAGAGATAGATGGCAAGCCCTTTAACAAGGCCGTGGTAATAGGCATATTCAGCCTGCTGAACAGGTAATAATATTTTATTGTTTTTAGGTTCAAACATAACTCAGTCCGTTGCTTTGTTGAAAGCAAAATTTGTTCATTCATCATAACAGGGCAATCGTGGTGAGTTTAACAGAATGGATGTCGGAAATAATAAATAGGAGAAAGTTTTTCAAACAGAATAATTAAGCAGCGTTTTGCTTGTTATCATTTAAAACCTTCATCACATCTTTACTTGAATAGTAGATAGTGCCGCCCATTTTTGTGAAGGGTAGTGTGCCATTCACTCTGAGGTTTTGTAATGTGCCTGGAGAACAATCCAGCATTTTCATTACATCGGAACTTTTTAACCATTCTTTCTGTTCAACCGGAGATTGAAACAATCTTTTAATTTCATCAACTATTTCACTTTTTAAGGAGTGAAAATCAGCCTTTGTAATTAACTCTATTTCCATATTCCTGCCTTTTGAATTTTAATGAATTATATGATACAAATTTAAACTAATAATTTGAGCAATTTTGCTGTTTTTTATTCACAAGAAGTGAACAAAAATCATTGATTTCAGAGGCGTTTGTGAATAACTAAATATTTTAGTTATTTAAGCAGTCTTTACTTTTGCACTCCCTTTTGAAATGCTTAATCTTTCTTTCAACAACTGCATATCACTACTTACTTTCTTATCCAACACTTTTGCATAATGCTGTGTAGTTTTTATTGATTTATGGCCGAGCATTTTTGAAACACTTTCAATAGGAACATCATTTTGCAAAGTCAATGATAAGATGTTCCTTTGTTAACTTCTTAACATCACTGTAAGCAAGGCCGGTAAAGCAACAGAAAAGAAATACATCCCTTACCTGTTCCAAACGTGAAGTGGCAAACTCTTTATCAGCGATGATTTGTATTTCATGCTCATGCAATATTTCTCTTTCAACTTCATTCAAACGGAAACGATAATTGATGAACGGGTCTTTATCAATCCAGCCATTGCCCAGGCAAATCCGCATTATCTTTTTGAAGTTGGTTAAATACTTTGCCCCTCTGCTATACTTGTGAATTACTGAAAACCCATCTTCTATAAATTCAAAGCTTGCATCCCTGCATGATTTCATTATGAACTTGTATTTCTCTGTCGTTACATACCGCATCAAACTCATTAGCGTTGTTTTACCACACCCAACGGGACCGCTTAATAAAATTCCTTTCTCCAAATCAAGCTCCAACTGCGGCGCTGCAATGTCATCTTGCAGAAACCAGCAGAGCAGCAGGTAAATGGTTTGCTTATCTTCTTCATGCAGTTGAAATTTTTTTCCATATACTTCTTTGCCTTTTTGTTGTAGCCATTGCCAAACATCGTTGTAGTTATAGCGGCTCTGAATAGTTTTTATTGGTTGTTGCATGAAGATGTTTCGCTTTGGGTTTTACCGGTTTGCCACCGGCTAACTTCTTTGCATTCAGTATCCAGTTACGGGCTGCCGCTTGCCAGTCTTTCATTTTTGTTCTGCCGCCAACCAGCCAGCCATTGCTTTGGAAATAGTTGTAAAATTTGGATGCTTCAACTGTAGGGAATTTTTGCGAAGCAAAATATTGTTGTACTTGGGCAAGTTGCGGAGTAACAAAAACATTTCTTTCTTTTTTGGCGGAACTTTTTTCTTTCTTTCCTGACCCGTTCACTTTTTGAACTTCTTTTTTTTGTGCTTGCTTATCCTCGTTTACTATGTTTTGTTTATTATGTTTAGATATGTTTATATAAGGCTCTTGTGCTTGTTCAGCACCTGTTTCAATTTTAGTACGGTGTATTACTAATGCTTGTTCATTACCAGTTCCAGTATTGAACAAGTTTGGCGGTTCGCTTTCTGCTATCATGCCAGTTTGAAAATTGAACAAGTAAACAAGGCTGCCTTTAAATGGATTGTAAGAAGGTTTGTATTTGAGGTAACCAAAATCATTCAGTTCTCTCATGCACTTATGATAAGTAGCTTTGGCACTGATTTTACTTACTCTCATTAATTCTCCCCGTGAAATGCTGATTGGATTTTTAAAGCGGCTGGCATTCCAAAACTGGAACAGTGAAACATACATACTGATGTGTGTAGGGTTCAGCCGTTCATCGGCAGATACCCGGTCAAAGAAACCTGCAAGGTGACGGATATAGTTCATGGGTTACCTCCTTTCTTTAGTTTTCCAAAAAGGGTGTTCTCCACTATTGCTTGTTTCTTATTATCTTCCAGCAATGCTTCAATATCTTCAGAACTGTAGTAAATGATGCTACCGATTTTGGTAAAGGAAAGCGTACCATTGATACGAAGATTTTGTAATGTGCCTGGAGAAATTTTAAGCAGCTTGCGGACTTCACTGCTTTTGAGCCATTGCTTTTGTTTGAGTGGTTTTGAATGGATGAGTGTTTTTAAATCATCCAGTAACTGGTGCCTGAACTCAGTCAGGTCTTCTTTGGTTACAATATTTACTGCCATACGTTGTGGTGAAATTTAGTATGGCACAAAAAAATCCCGTTTGCACGGAATAATTTCAGAAGGTGAACCGAAGTTCTGAAAGATTTTATCTAAAACGCAGCAAAATCAATACTTACAATAAATCATCTGCATCATCCATTCGCTTTATCAATTTTTCTTTTAGCGTATCAATGTATTTTGTCCTTCCTGTTTTCCGTTCCCTTAATTCAAGAAAACTGCGGTGAAATTGCCCTAATTCTATACCAAATGATTTTTCAAAAAAGTCTGCTATTGCATTGAGTTCTATCTTACCATTATTTAATGAACCATCGGCATGAAGTGCATATATCAGTTCAATGAGTGCAACTTTTGAACCTGTCCAAAAAATAGTGGGCTTCGGTAGGACTTCTGTTTTTGAATGTGCTTTTAGTTCTTTCCTATCCAGGTTTGCAATTTCATCTTCTAAATATACCTGTACTAAATCATGTGCAATAATCTTGGCTACTTTATAATCATGAGATGTACAAAAGCGATGGTCTGCTTCAAAGTAAAATGTGTCCAGGCTAAGTTTTATATCGTGTTTGCCACGGATAAAATATTTGTGGTCTAGATAAGTGCTGTTGGTACGATGGTATTTGTAAAATTCAAGGTTATTATCGAAGAAACGCTTAAGCTTATCTAACTCATTGTTAAGATATTTTCTTGTTACTTTTTCGCCGCCATATGGCTTCTTCGTTTCAATGTTTAGCACACGGTTGTGATAAATAAGTTTTGAAATAAACAATGGTTTTTGATACTTAAAGAAGTAAATTTCTTCTGCTTCATTTTTAAACTTATATTTTATAGTAAACCTTTTAAGTTTATCAATAACTGAAAGCAGAACCTTTAGGGATAGTTCTGCTGCTTTGATAGCATCTTCAGTTTCTAAACGAATGAACTGTAACTGGCTGTTCAAATCGTTAAGTAAATTTGCAGTAGTATTTTTCAAAAAGGGAAATATAGGGTAACAATTAGTTCTTTTTTACAGTAAGGATTGCGTTTTGAATAAACCACAAGCCGGCTTTAATCAAAAAACAACTACATTCTTAATACAATCCCTTTATAAACTCCCAATTCTTATCTTCCTTTATCTCAACCTGATTAAGCTCTTTGTTTTTTTTAATTTTTAAAACAAATATGTTCATCCGTATCAATTGAATAGCGACAATAAATACAAGAGCTATAATGGCGATAACGAAATATGTGGTGTACATCTTTTTACTTTTTTATTGACAAAATATAGTTGGCTAATTCTTCCCTGTCATCATCGGTTAGTTGTGATAGTGTGGGCATCTGTGGGTAGTCTGGGCGTTTCTTGCCCGGTGCTTTTATCCATTGTTTCAGTCCATCTTTATCATTAGCATAAATGCTTACCATTTCTGTGATTGGTGGACCTACTAATTTTTCTTTCTCTTTATGGCAACTGCTGCAATTCATTTGAAAAATAGCCGCACCTTTTGCAACGGCTCCTAATGTGGAATCAATCTGTAATTCGGCTTGTTCTGTTGGTGGATTTTCTCTTGCCTCTTTACTTAGCCGTTCAAATTCGGCTGTATTGGCTGCTACCAACTTTTGGTGAGGACGTAAGGCATTTGACCTGTACACATGCCTACCGCTACCCATAAAAACGACGGTAATGCTCAAAGCAATAACTACTTTGCCAAAATGCTTGTCAATATTTTCGGGTTTACCTGTAATAGCTTTCCATATCCACCACATGGCTGGTAAGGCAATGGCAGCACCGCAAAGTATTACCAATATCAGTCTTGTATCAAAACCCTTGGTAGGCAGTGTAAGCATCACCAATGGACCAATAATGAATTGGGCAACGGATGCTGCCAACGTAAGCGAATAGGCTTTTTTCTTTACGTCATACCTTGTCAGTTTTTCAAAGTATTGTTCAAAGGGATAGTTTTTTCTGCCCATGTACCAAAAGATGAATAAACCAGTTACTGCCATAGATGCACAAATAAAATGCAGGTATCTTGGAAATACATTGGGCAACAGCAATGCACTGAAAAATCCTTTTACTGTTCCCCATTTTTCAGGGAATAGCATCAAGTTTACGTTTACCAAAAAGATTAATGGAATAAATAAAAACAATGCTGTTGCAGTAGCAATAATTGCAATACTTAAGGGTTTGTTTTTATCCAGCACATGCCATGTATATTTATTTAAATAGGTAAGCAAAAAAGCAACTGTAACCAATGGAATAATAGCAATCCACATACCACCTGTAAGTGATGTGGCTGTATAAAAATAAGTAGCGTACAATGTTGAAATACTTAACAAGGGGGCTACGCCCAATACTACCGCAAGGCTTTTATTTACTGTAATCGTTCTTGAAATTTCGTGGGCAAGATTGTGGTAATCCTTGTCTTTTAATCCTTTTATCTGACACCATAATGTGAGGACAGTACCGCCTATCATCAGGTTTACAAAAATGATGTGCATTAAAAACGACACCACCAATAGTGTAATCAACAACCACTCTGGCAATGGTAAATCCAATGGTATATCTCTTGGAACAGGTGTATTTATTTGTAATAGCTGGAACATAATTATTTGAACTATTAATGAGAAGTTTTATTTGTTTAATGCTGTTTGAACTTTTGCTAAAGAATCTGTTTTTGCCTTTTCCTGTTTGTCAATCAACTTCACAACAGCCTCTACGCTTTGATTGGGGTTGACGGTTACGCCTTCGTTTTGTGCTCCTTCAATTACATCGCCTGTTTGTTGAAGGTGTTTGATATAGGCTGCCAGTGCTTCCAATTCTTTTTTATTTCCCGGAAATTCAGGCATAAATGTTCTTCCATTGTGCATATTTTTGGTAAAAACGGCAATAGAGCCTTCGTCAAATGGTTTGTCTTTCCCATACATTTTTTCAAATACTGTTACAATAGAATTGATGCCTTGTGTGGTATGGCAACGGCTGCATGTGAGTATGAAGACATTTCTGCCGGCTTCTACCTTATTGGTTTCCGTTACTTCTGGTGTTGTTGTATAGGTGGCGTATTTTAACACACCGTCACGCTTGTACAAAGGATAATCTTCTTCCCTTAACAAATTGCTGTACATATAGCCGCCAATAACATAAGGCTTGCGGATAAACTCTCTTACCCGCTCAAATATGCCCAAAAAGCCAAATGCCATTAAGCAGGGAATGATAACCATTGCAAACCTTATTTTCTTTGGCTTCCATAAACCTGCCAGTGCTATAATTACTACAGTAGAAATAGCACCAACAATAATCCATTTTAATAAATCGTAGTATTGGGCAAATTGTAATGTGCCAACTGCTGTACTCATATTGTCTTTCATTGCCTGCGGCATGGCACGGTAGTAAAAGATGGCTCCTGCCAATGAAAGCGGCGCCCAAATGAGCATCCAGATAGAGGATTGCTTTACTGCCCTTGCCCTTAGCTCGGTATTTTTCTTTGTAAAAATAGTGGTGAGCAAATAGCCGAATATGCCGCCTACCAACATAGCCGTTGGTGTACGAAAGAGTAATTGCGGTATGTAGATAGGGTTGGTAAACCCGTTGATTAAACTATGGTGCGTTTTCCAGTTGCCTGGGTCCATCATAAAGCCTAAAATAGAAACGATTATTGCCATTGTTATCCATGAAAAAATGGATAAGAACCACCCGAATTTTATGTGCCTCAATTTTGCTTTGAGTGATTTGTTGGAGTTTTTCCAGGTGAGGAAGTAAATCAGGATTAGTACTACTTCGGTTACAAATACCAGCCATTCTGTAAACCATGCCCAATAAAAAACCCTTATTAAACTTGCAATAGATGAAGGGCTTACCACCGATACTGAAAGCCAGATACCTACGCCTGTCATGGCACCCAAAGTGGTAGTAATGATGAAGCCTACTTTCATCATTTTGTACACCATTGCATCCCATTCTTTATTGGTGATTTCGTTTGCACTGCTATTCATTACGCCTTGTTGCTCCAGCCTGGTGATATAGGGAATGAAACCTACTGCCAAACCATGATTGATACAAACGTGAAGAATGGCAATGAGTGCAATTAAGAACCTGTCATTGAGCCAGTCTAAATGAAACATGGGAAAATCCATAACCTGAAAAGTTTAGGCTGCAAAGGTGATTTTCATTTGGCGTATGACATAAAAATGACAAAGCAGGATGTTTAGAAAAACAATCCTGCCTTGTTTGAAAATAATAGTATGTGTTTTGAAAAACGGAACTGCTGATTTTGAAAAACGGTAATACAACTTTGAAATTCAACTAATCGTTTATTTTACTTTTTCTGAGGGAGTAATTTTATATAGGTCGCCTTAAAACGGTTGTTGACAACCTCTCCCTGTACTTCTGCTTTGCGTATTGCTTTGCAGAAGCCATCATTGGCATGTGCATCGCCAAATGAATCAATATTAACACCATCAAGAAAGTAGGCTTTACCATTGATGCGTACAGCCAGGTCGCAGCTTTCGCCTTTTAAGTGAAATTTGCACTCGCCGCAAGACAACTCCACTGTTTGTATTTTTTTGTTGGGGTCGGGTTTTGAAATGTCTGGCTGCTTGCTTTGAGCATTTACTGTTTGAAAAATTATAGTGAATAGAAGCAGGCTGAGTAATTGTTTCATAAAAGTTATTTTAAAGTTTAATGTTTTTCTTCATCTTCCTTTCTGCATTCTTTAACGATTACATGAAAAATATCGTGAGCATCAGAAATTTGTTTTTTTAAGACATCATCAGTAGCTTTTTTTGCTACCGATTTTTTGATTAATACACATTGTTGTACCAGCTTTTTTAATGCCTTTTTTGTATCATCCGTTTTATAATTGGATGGTATTGCTGACGCCTGCCATTGTTTGGCGGCAATCAACATACTATCTGCCTTTTCTCTTAAAGGTGCAAGGTTCACTTCTTCTGAAGGATGAAAAGTACCTGACATAAAGTGATGAAAGTTTTTCATTTCTGCCCATGCCGCTTTGTTGGATTGTGCAAAAATGGATGTGGCTGTTAGCAATATGGCTATCGCCGTTAGTTTGATTTTTCTTTTCATTTTATTTTTTTAAAATATTGGCAAATTTAATTAGTTCAATACCGTCTGTGTTATAAGCTTAGATAGCATCATCATCAAACACAATAGAAATAACAACAAGGAAATACGGTTAATGAGGTGCATTGCCTTAATCATATTGTTGTCAGTTTCAGTTTCACGTTTCTTGCTGAGGTATAAGTAATCAGCTAATAATTTGAATGCTTTCATCTTGATAGATTTTTAAAATTATTTTGATACATAAGCAGATGGATTTTTCTTAAACTCATCTTTACAACCTGTTGAGCAAAAGCCATACACTTTTCCGTTATAGTGTACTGTATCTGCAATTCCTGCTGAAATGGGCATTCCGCAAACGAAATCCTTCTTATTGTCAAACTTCATTTCTTTGAATGCCTTTTCCGGGTGCAATGCTGTTTCCATCCCTCCGTCATATAAAGCTCTCATACCTTCCACCATGTTTTTATCAGCAGTGTTTTCATTGCCTCCTTTAAATGGCGGCTGTGGGTCATATTCCAAATCAAGCATGGCAGCCCTGGTATATTTTTCACCGGCAATTTCATTTAGCAGTGCAAGGCTCATATCAATGCCTGCCGATACCCCGGCTGCTGTCCAATACTTACCGGTGTGCGTATATCTTTTGTCTTGAATTTTTGCCCCAAAATCATTTGCCAGTATTTTTTTACCGTACCAATGCGTAGTCGCCTCCTTATCTTTTAATAAGCCTGTAGCACCTAATATCCATGCACCGGTGCAAACGCTGGTAGTGTATTTAGATGTGCTGTCAATACTGCGTATCCAGTTTAAAAGTGCTTCGTCTTTTGTTTCCTGGTAAGTTTGTGCTAAACCTCCAGGTATTAATAATATGTCAAGATGTTTTACTTCATCAATAGTAGTATCTACCTGTACTTTTAAACCAGCCCCATCTTCAACAATGCCTTTGTGTTTCGCAATAAAGAATACGTGGCTTCCCATCAATCGGGTAAATACTGAATATGGACCCAATGCATCCAAAGCCGAGTAGCCATCATATAAATAAATACCAACCGTTTTAATTTCTACTTTGGGCTTGGGAAATATTTCAGCCATTGATTCAATGTGTGGCTTTGCTGCTTCCTGATTTTTGTTTTTGCAGGCTGCTATCAGCAATATGGCTGATACGGCTATAATTATTTTTTTCATACTCATTTTTTTATTTGTTTTTGAATCAACGGAAGCATTCCCATATCATACATTTCTTTCATCATGTCTGCTACTATAGGGTCTGTTTTCCTTACAGAGCCTGCATTAAAAGGAGGCTGTGGGTCATACTCCAAATCAAGCATAACCCCTTTTGTATATTTTTCTCCCATCAGGTCGTTTATAATAGCCAAGGACATATCTAAACCGGCAGTAACACCGGCACTTGTCCAATACTTGCCATCTTTTACCCAGCGTTCTTCTTTGAATTTTGCTCCATAACTATCTAACATTTCTGCTGCCCGATACCAGTTAGTGGTGGCATTTTTACCTTGCAATAATCCGGTAGCTCCTAATATCCATGCACCTGTGCAAACGCTGGTAGTGTAAGTGGTGGTTTTATCTATTTGCTTAATCCAGTTCAGCACCGCTGTATCTTTTGTCATTTTAAATGTTTCAGCCGCACCACCGGGAATAACCAGTATATCCAGTTTGCTTACATCTGCAATGGACGTATCCACCTGGACTTTCAAACCGGTTTGATTACGCACTAACCCCTTTTGTTTAGCAATAAAGAAAACTTTGGTTCCCATTATCTGCGACAGTGTTTGATACGGACCTACTGCATCCAACGTATTATAGCCATCGTACACCAGTATGCCAATTGTTTTTATGGGATATTTTGGCTGTGTCATTATTATTGCCATCATTTCATTATGGCGTTTAGCAAGTGAATCGCTGCTACCTGTTTGCCCAATACATATCGAAGTGGCAAGAATCATACATGCAATACACACAACTGTTTTTATTGATTTCATCTTCGTATTTTTTAATAGTGAAAGGCAATGTGCTGCCCTTCACTAAAGATTAGAAATTAAAATTTACCGGTTAATGTAAGGCCCCACATCCTTGGAAGTCCCATCATATAAGAGCCATAACCATAAGCCATATAACGTACATCAGTAAGGTTGCGAACCCATAGTGCAACATCAAAATGATTACTGGTTACACCAGCCCTGGTATTGAGCATACCGTAGGCATCCTGGTGGTATTGATTAACAAAATCCAATTCGTATTTACCGATATACCTGAATTCGCCTCTTACAAATGCTTTGAAATTTTGAGCAGATTTTGAAAACGGAATACCATATTGAACCGCAAGCATTGACTGTAAAGCAGGATTATTAATTGCTTTATTCCCTTTGTAATCTTTTACTGTGAGCGTATTGGCATCAAATAGTTCCAGCTTTTTGTATTCGCTATGCGATGTGCTGGCAGTCCAGTCTACTTGCAGGTTCTTTGCAGGAAGAGCTGATGCTTCCAGTTCCAATCCATAATTATCCATATCGCCTACATTCAGCGTTGCATAATTTATACCGTCCTGAGAAGTGGAAACCTGCTGGTCTTTTTGTTGAAAATAGAAAGCAGTAAGATTTATTTTAAGCCTGTTGTTCAACAATGAGTTTTTAATTCCTAATTCATAGTTGTCTGATTTTTCCGGATTGTATGTTGGGTTGGTTGTACTACCGAAATTAAATCCGCCTACCCTGAACCCTTTTGCATAAGACGCATACACCATCGACTTATCCGTTAATTTGTAACTTAAGATAACCTTTGGGGTAAAAGCGTTGAACGTTTTCTTTGCTGTGCTATCGGCAGTTAACGGCATAACAATACCATTTTTCTCATACGCTGAATTTTGGGTAAGTTCCCTGCGTTCTACATCATATCTTGCGCCGGCTGTTATATCAAATTTTGGCGTAACCGCGTAAGTGGTCTGCCCGTAAAATGCAACTCCGTAGGCTTTTCTTTTGCCGTTGCTAATAGAGGCATAAGGAGCATTCGGGTCGAATAATGCATAATCCTGGTCAAAATAAGTAGTGCTGCCGTTCTTTATTTTCTCTCCAAATAAAAATGAACCTGCCGTCCATTTCCATTTACCGGCATTGGCAGGCGAAGAGAAGCGAAACTCCTGTGTGAGTTCATTTTGTCTTGACCAGGTAGTAAAGCTGATTAACTGGTCTGGACCAAAATCAAAATCAAATCTTCCCGGAAGCCAGATATGATAATCTACAAAAGCTGTAATTGATGTGAAGTTAAAATTCCTGCCAAAATATTTTAAAGCCAAAGAAGTATTGAAATTGGTTCTACGTTCGGTATTATCCCAGTTGCCAAAAACTTTGTAAGGATTAGCTCTTGCAGCACTGTCTGTAGCAGCCCACGGATAAGCCCCTTTATCTTTATCATTCTCATACCTTGTATTCAGGTCTATCGTCCATTTATCCGATACAAGATATTTCAGGTTCACATTTCCGCTGTAAGCGTTATGGTGGTCAAATTTCTTTGTATTCAATGTAGGATTTTCATAAACAGCACCACGGTTGTTGGATTGAAAACCGGCATTAACAAACAATTTATTTTTTATTATTGGAGTGTTGAAACCTGCACTGTAACGCTGTTGCCCGTAAATGCCAAAGTCTATTTCAGCGAATCCGGTTGTTTTATTCGCCGGTCTTTTGGTAATAACATTCAGTACGCCGCCAAATGCATTCCTGCCATAGAGTGTACCTTGCGGACCACGCAAAATTTCAACCCTTTCGATATTGCTGAAATTAATTGGTGCAGAAAAATAATCGAATTGATACACGCCATCTACATATACAGCTACAGCCTGGTCGTTTGAAAAGCCCATAGAGCCACGGATATTCAAAAAATTAGAGCCGGTGCTATTTCCATGTTCTACTATGAAGGTGCTGGGTGCTAATGCCGTAAGGTCGCTGATAGTCCACACCCTGTATTCTTCTAACTGCTTTGCATTTAAGGCAGTAACTGCTAAGGGTGTTTTTTGTAAGTTGGCTTCCACTTTATCTGCGGTTACTATAACTTCAGCTAATTGTTTGCTTTGCTCTATTAAAGTAATCGTTATTTCTGCTGGCTGTTTTGAAGAAACATCTATATTTTTTAATTGTGCTGCATAACCAACAGAACTAAAACTTAACTGGTAATTTCCCGTACTAAGATTGGCAAAACTGAAGTTTCCCTGTTTGTCGGTCAGTGTTGTTTTATCTGTATTTAAAATTTTGATAGTTGCTGCTTCTATTGGATTGCCATTTGAGCCGGTAATTTTTCCTTTAATAGATTGTGCCTGCAGTGCTGCCACAAAGACAACCAGCAGGAAAGTGAAAGTAATTTTTTTCATTTCTTTATTTCTGTTTTTTGTGTTGATTAAATATTTGTCCAAACGGACTTTAAAAGTTGAATAATATGGTTCCATTGTAAAGCAATGATTCCTGCGAAGAGTACAATCAGTAAAAATTTTACCATTACTCTTATCCTGTTGAATCTTTTTTCATGCTTTTTTATTACTTCAGTTGTTTCCATTGTAATTATTTTTAGTTGTAATAAACCGGTTTGATGATTACCAAACGGTCTTTAACGATGGTGACTTTTCCTTTTATAATTTCAACCCGTATGGGCTTGGGATATGTTATCTGCTTTTTCATTTAGTGATTGCTTTTCCTGAAATATTCAGGCGTTGTACCTGTATTCTTTTTAAAAAATGTGATGAAGTATGAGGGGCTTTCAAAACCTAATTTGTACGCTACTTCTGCTACAGACAGGGAAGTATAATGCAGCAGTCGCTGGGCTTCAATGGTTATTCTTTTTCTTATCAATTCGCCGCCAGTAACACCTCTGTAATCGTGACATAACTTATTTAAATAATTGGTGGTAATATGCAACCGCTTTGCGTAAAAGGAGGGAGTTTTTTGTGCTGTGTAATTCTCCTCCAGCAGCTTTTCAAACAATATTATTTTTTCATCCTTGCTATTTACTTTTTCTGCTGCTGCATGTTTATGAAACTTCCTGTCCAAATCATACAAAAGAATATTAAGGTAAGAACGTAATACTTTTTCAACCCCTTTTTGCTCAGCAGATGTTTCTTCCTGCATCAGTTGCAAAATATTGTTCCATCTTTCAGTTTGTTTTAGTGTAAGGCGTACATAGCTTTCTGCATTCTTTTTCAAAAATGAGAACTGGTACAGTACATTGTTATTGTACCGTAACGAAAAAAAACTTTCTGTAAAGCAAATGGCAAAACCTCTTGCTGTTCTGTTGATATCTAAGCTGAATACACTGTTAGGCTTTATACAAATAACCTTAGCCTCGTCAAGCCTTATGGTGGCATTGTCAATTATTACACTACCATTGGCTTTTTCCACAAACAACAACATATAAAATAATTGCTTGTGCGGATGTTCCAGGAAAGGATGATGTTCTAAAATCCTTTCCAGCGAACCAAACCAAAACGATTTGTTGCCTGAATTAAAAACACTAACAGGGTAAACAGCAATGTCGGCTGTTTTAATACCCATTAAAATTGTTGAATTGTTTAACTAATAAAAACTGTAGTGTTAAACAATAGGAGAAGGCGGACGAAAGACTGACCGTAAATAATCGGAAGTGATAAAGGAGGTGTTAAGATACGGGTGAGAAATATTGCTACTTAGAAATATAACCGGCTTTTGCAATTCGGTGGAATTATCCTGGCAAAAGAGGTTGATTTCTTTTGTTTTTAAGTCGGGGAATTTTTGCTGCTGTTTTTGGTCCTGGTTTAATTGATTTTCTAAATAACAAGAACCTTTACAAACAGGAATGGCTTCGAAGCGATTTATACAAAGGTTGGCAGCAATATAATCCTGGTTTATTTTAAATGAAAGCATAATCCACAACTGACTGGTGCTTTGAAGCAGGAAAGCAAAAATCAATAATATGGAGACTATCTTTTTCAATGATGCAAAAGTAAGGCTAAAATTGTTCTTTCAGAAGAGTTTGAATATCGCTTATAAGCCTTTGGGTTTCCTCGGGCTTTGTGCTGTTATAAACGCCCCTTATATGGCGGTTCTTATCTACCAGGAGCAAGCCGCCGCTATGGGTAAACCCACCCGGCGAAGTGCTGTCCGGGTAAGCTGTTGAGAAATAGGAATGTTCCGAAAGGTTTAGGATACTATCCTGGTTGCCCGTTACAAACTGCCATTTAGGAGATGAAACGCCTAAATTAGTTGCATAGGCTTTTAATCTTGGGATTGTGTCATGTTCAGGGTCTATCGTATGGGAAATAAAAGCCACTCTTTCATCTGTGGCATAAGGCAGATAAGCATTATACATTTCCCTCGTCATTTTAGGGCAAATGGTAGGGCAGGATAGAAATATAAAATCAGCCACATAAATTTTGTTTGCGAATGTTTGGTTGGTTACGGTTTGACCATCTTGATTGGTGAGAGAAAAATTAGCAATAGTTGGGTAAGTAGTGTCATTGCCTGAAACCGTTGGATTACCGAGAATGGGTAATTGTTTTGCTGGTTGGTTACAAGAAATAAGTAGTAATACAAGGTAAAATATAAAAAGCCTACTTTTCATCCTTTGACTATGTTTTAGATTAACAAAATTAATTCTTTGCGTCAGTTTATGACGGCTTTTGACTGATTTAGATTTTGATGCATTAACCTATCTTTCAATATTTTCATATCGTCACTCACTTTTCTATCCAAAATCTTTGCATAATGCTGTGTGGTTCGTAGGTTTTTATGTCCCAGCATTTTACTTACACTTTCGATAGGCACACCATTGGTAAGCGTAACAGTAGTGGCGAAGGTATGGCGGGCAATGTGGAAAGTAAGTTCCTTATTGATTTCGCATAGGTCTGCAATCTCTTTTAGATAACTGTTCATTTTTTGATTGCTTAGTACTGGCAACAGCTTGCCTTCATTCAGGCATTGCGGATGCTGCTTGTATTTGTTCAAAATATCTTCTGCCATCGGTAGCAATGGAATATTGGAACGGCTATCTGTTTTCTGTCGGTTAGTAAATATCCATTTGCCGCCATCAATACCTAATCCAATATTGGTAAGGGTTAGCTGCTTTACATCTATATACGCCAGCCCGGTAAAGCAACTAAACAAAAAAATGTCTTTTACCTGGTTGAGTCTTTCGGAAGCAAATTCTTTGTCAACAATCGCCTGTATTTCTTCCTGTACCAGGTACGCCCTTTCAACTTCTTTTACTTTGGCTTTGTAGTTTACAAAAGGGTTCTTATCCAGCCAGCCATTGGCTATGCAAATGCGGATGATTTTGCCAAAATTTTTGATGTACTTGACTGCAGTATTGTTGTTGCACTTGCGAACGCTGCGGAGATAAAACTCATATTCTGTTACAAAGGCGTGGTCAATCTTTTTTATGTCAATGTCTGAAACATTGTATTTCCATTTTAGGAAATCAATGGTGTGCTTGAGTGATGTTTTGTAACGCTCCAAAGTGCCAGGTGCAAACTCGTCATTTAACAGGGCTTCGATTTTGTTATTATGGTCTTGGAAGATTTTAACCAGGC
Source organism: Terrimonas sp. (assembly GCF_003075435.1). Lineage (GTDB taxonomy): Bacteria > Bacteroidota > Bacteroidia > Chitinophagales > Chitinophagaceae > Agriterribacter. The sequence continues at coordinate 230,041 of NZ_QCZJ01000002.1, forward strand.
TTCTGCCTCTTTCTGTTTTTCCCGATACTTTATTTTTAAGTACCTCGGCAGTTACCGGCTCGCCTGCAGCCAATAATAAAGCATGATGCTGGTGAATTTTTGCCTGCAAAATATTCAGGTAGGCATTGAGGGCTTTAATATCTTCTTTGGTGCCTGATGCTAAACCTGCCTGAGTATTCCATTTTTCTGGCAGGCAATCCCTGCCTACAGACATTTCGGTTCTTTGCCCATCTACGGTAATGCGTAAGTAGATAGGTACCGGACCTGATACATAACCTTTGGGTTTCTTCAAATAGAAGAGAAAATTGAAATTTGATTGCATGGTGTGGTGACCTTTTTGCAGTGATAAAATTAGATTCATTACCGACTGCAAACAAGATGTTCAAATGCTGAACTGCTTGCTGGACAAGTGTTTCAGGAAAAGTTGGTGAGTAAATTTTGAGAGAAAACGAACTCACCGAATTACTCACCTAAACTTTGGTTTTAGATGAATGGTTTGGCATAGTGCCAAATAAAAATCCCTACATAATCAACGATTTGCAGGGATTTAGTGAGTTTTGAAACCTTACTGGCGGAGAGAGAGGGATTCGAACCCCCGGACCTGTGACAGTCAACGGTTTTCAAGACCGCCGCATTCGACCGCTCTGCCATCTCTCCGCGGCAAAAGTAAGCGGGCGATTTTAATTCGCAAAAAAGATTTGTAATAAAATAGGAAAGATTTTTTTTTAAAATCAGCTTGAATAAGAAGAATCAATGCAGGCGTGGATTTTATCTGTTTAAAAAAATAAGCAGTATGAAAATTAGTTTCCATATTACATTTATAGAGGCATATTTGCAGCTATATTAATCAGCTCAAACGAAAAAGCTTTATGCGCTGTTTAAGGAAATATTCCTAACTCGGCATAGCTGGTTCCTACTTTATTTATCGCAACCACATACGCGGCTGTTCGCATATCAGGTATGTCAGGATTGTTTTTCCATACATCAACAATCTCCCGTGTTGCCCCGATCATCGTTTCTTCCAGCCCGCTATATACGAGGTCTGCTTCATCCGCTCCATGCATAATGGCTTCTCTTTCACCGGGTGGCACCTCTTTGCCGGTTAGTTCTTCTATTTGCTCTAAAATTTTGCTGTTCAGGTTTTCTGTAAATCTTTTTTCCATTCGGCCATAGCGAACATGGCTAAGGTTTTTAAGCCACTCAAAATAACTTACGGTTACACCACCTGCATTGAGATACATGTCCGGAACAACCAAAATGCCTTTTTTGATAAACACTTCGTCCGCTTCAGGAGTAAGCGGTCCGTTGGCGGCTTCACCAATGATTTTTGCTTTTATGCGGGGAGCATTCTCTCCATTGATCACGTTTTCCAATGCAGCAGGTATCAGTATATCACATTCCATTTCCAGCGCATCTGCCGAGAATAAAATATTTTCAGCGTCGGGAAAATTAAGAATGGTGCCTTCTTTTTTCCGGTGTTGAAAAACCTCTTCTTCATTCAAACCTGCAGGATTATAAATAGCGCCTTCCATTTCTGCAAGAGCTATTACTGTCGCACCGCCTTCTCTAAAAAATTTTGCTGCATGGTATCCTACATTTCCCAGTCCCTGCACTATCACTTTTTTCCCCTTTATGCCTGTAGATAAGCCAACTTTTGCCATCAGGTCGGACATACGGCAGATTTCTCTTATACCGTAAAAAACACCTAAACCTGTAGCTTCACGCCTGCCACGTACACCTCCCTGTGTAACAGGTTTCCCGGTAACACAGGCTAATGCATCAATTTCGCCAGGCTTCATACTCGTATATGTATCCACTATCCACGACATTTCTTTCTCTCCCGTGCCATAATCCGGAGCAGGAACATCGGTTCCTGGTCCAATAAAATTTTTCTTAATTAATTCGTGGGTATAACGTCTTGTGATTTTTTCCAGCTCATAGGGCGTATATTTTTTAGGATCAATATTTATACCGCCTTTAGCGCCGCCGAACGGAACGTTTACAATCGCGCATTTGTAAGTCATAAGCGCGGCAAGCGCCATTACTTCATCAAGGTTTACCGTTGTGGCAAAACGTATCCCTCCTTTGCACGGCGTTTTATGGTGAGAATGTTGAACACGGTAGGCTTTGATCACTTCAATCTTATCGCCAATTTTTACAGGAAAATGCATCCTGTAAACGGAATTACATTGTTTGATCTGTTCCAGTAAACCCGGATCCCAGTTGGTGAATTTTGCTGCTTTATCAAAACTTGCCGAAACGGCATCGAAGAAACTGTATTCCTGTTGAGCAGACATATGGAAGCTTTTAAAAATTTATCGTTAGCAAATAAACACTCAGAAGGCAACAATTATTGTTTCCCCTTTTCTCTTTCAAGCCTGCTTATTTTCCTGTCTAAATTGATGAGGAAAATAAACAATCCGAAAAAAATTACAGCGAGCACGGCAACCACTACATAGATTTTTCCATTGGCACGCATGCCATCAGCCATTTCTACCTCGGTTTGCGCAAAAGATGAGCATACGCTAAAAAACAATACGCTAAAAAGAAAAGCTTTCTTACGTAAAAACTTAAACATGTAAAAGGTTTTTATCTTCAATTTTACGAATGCGAACGGTAAGGGAACTGATCCATATACCCAATATAATAAAACCAGGAACGGCTGCAGGCCAAAAGATCAATCTCATCCGAGCATCCATATCTCTCGGGTCCGCGCCAGGGTTGCCCATTCCACCCGGATGCAAAGATTCCATCATGCGGGGAATGATCCATAATGCCGGCAAAAGCATTGCAAATGCGAATATGTTATAAACTGCGCCTACCCTTGCCCGTTTGTCAATATCTGTTATGGAATTTCTCAAAACAAAATAAGCTGCATATATTAACAGCGCTATAGCAGCGCCAACCTGCTTAATGTCGTTACTCCAGGGTTTGCCCCAGGTGTATTTTGCCCATATAGCCCCGGTAATAATGCCAAGCGCACCATATAACATGCCGGTAGCAGCATAGGAGGTAGCTTTAATATCACTAAGCATATCCGGCTTTCTCAAAAACCGGATGGAATGATATACGGAGATACCACATAATACCATCATGCCAAACCACATAGGCACATGATAATAAATGTTCCGGATCGTTTCATTAAGAATGGCTTTACGGGGTACATCCATTAAAAGACCGCCAAGCAAAACGTAAGATAGTAATACAATACAGAGTAATTTCCACCAGGATAGTTTCATCCCATTGAATTTATTATAGCGACAAACCTACATCAATTTAATGAATGAGCAATGCTGTTTAATCTTTCCATAAAAAAGGGAAGAGGATAATAGCCATTATTATTACCAGTAAATCTAATCCTGAAAGCAGCCAGATCATATCTGATAAGGCAGTTTCTTTAAATGTTTCTCCAAACCCTGCTTTTGAAATGCGCATTAATAAAAGCAGTTGCGGGATTATAATAGGGAATCCCATAATAGCCATCAGCGAAGCCTGTTGCTGGGCTTTTGCAGCAATGGCAGCCAGCATGGTAAATACAAGGCTCAGGCTTACCGAGCCCAGGCTTACTATACCCAAAAAATGAAAGAAATTTATTAGCGGGTTGCCGATCATCAAAATAAAAAGTCCAAGACTTACCAGGCTCATGATGAGCATGATGATTAAATTATACAGTAATTTGGCAATGATAAAATTACCCGGACCGGCAATGGTATAGAAATAAAGCATTCTTCCCCGGCTTTCCTGCAAAAAACTTTTAGCAACAGCATTAACGCAAATAAATAATTGTATCATCCAGAATAAACCGTTCCATACATCGGTTTCTGGTTGTTGAATGGCGAGGTACAAAACAAATACTGTTGAGGCAATATATAATAATACACCATAAAAAGTATACTGCTGCCGTAATTCAAGCAACAGATCTTTTTTGAGCAAAGCAAAAATCCGGGTAATTGCATTCATATAATAATCCCTGTTATCTTATTCTTCCAGGTTATAACAATACCTGCAGCGGGGTTCGTAAATATCTTTTTCACCTAAAACCACCTGGTCTTTATGTGTACTTTTTCGCCAGGAATAACTGGCAATATTGCCACATTTCACACATATGGCATGCAGCTTTGTTATATATTCTGCAACTGCTAATAGGCCGGGCATCTGCCCGAAGGGTTTTCCCGTGTAATCCATGTCTAAGCCTGCCACAATTACCCTGATGCCGCTTAAAGCCAGTTCATTACAAACCCCGGTTATATTATCATCAAAAAACTGTGCTTCATCAATGCCAACAACATCTACATCTTTGCTTAATAACAGTATGCTGGCGGAGTTATCAACAGGTGTTGAGATGATGGAATTTTCATCGTGGGATACTATTTCTTTTTCCCTGAAGCGTGTATCAACCGAAGGCTTAAAAATCTCCACTTTCATATTAGCTATGCGTGCACGCTTCAGCCTGCGGATAAGCTCTTCTGTTTTACCGCTGAACATAGAACCACAGATCACTTCAATCCAACCTCTTCTTTCTCCTTTTATATGGGGCTCTGTAAACATTTATAATAATTTTATGGCAAGGTGTTTGTAACTTCACCACACTTTTTAACAGTCTTTAAATCAATACCGCTCAAAAATACCATATTCAATGGAACGAATCGGGGTTTTGATAAACAAATTGCAGGAACTTCACCAGGAAAAAGCGTCTCCTGATCAGTTGATGCATGTATTACAAATGCTGCAAACAGAAGTGTTTTTGCTGAAACAGCAGGCGGGTGCAGGCAACCGCAGGAAAATTGCTGTTGTAATGCCGAGCAACATTGCTACTAAAACCATTGACGAAGAAATTGCCATGCCTGAAGATTTTGTTAAAGTAAAAGTGGAAGAGGTAAAAATTCAGGAGCAGCCTGATAACAGTTTGTTTGTTGAAAATAAAAAAGAAGTACAGCCTGTTACACAAAATTCTTTTAATGTTTTTGAAGAAGTGCCAACCTTATCGCATCAGCCAAAAGTAAAAGAATTGAATGAAGTGATAGGAAAGGAGAGTACCTCATTAAATGATAAGTTATTTGAGCAAAAAAGAGAAATAGGTGAGAAATTTAATGATGAGCCACTGAAAGATTTAAAAAAGGCCATTGGTGTAAACGACAGGTATATTTTTATTACAGAACTTTTCAGGGGCGATGAAGCCATGTATGAGCGTTCACTTAAAACCATCAATCATTTTACCATATATCCAGAGGCTGAATTCTGGATACAACGGGAGCTGAAACTTAAATTAGGCTGGCTGGAAGATCATGTGCTGGTAAAGCAATTTGATCAGTTGGTTCGAAGAAGATTTTTATAGATATAATTCAAAATATGGCTTGTAGCGCCGGCGTTTTTATAAACGTATTCCTTTGCGGCATTACTGCTACTTTTTAATGCTTCTTCGTTTGCCCACAGATTGTTTAATTCCTTTTCAAGCTCTAAGGCATTTTCAATGCTAAAAGCTCCTCCCGCATCTATCATTTCTTCCGCTTCATAATTTTTTTTGAAGAATGGTCCGAAAAATACAGGCTTGCCATACACGGCAGCTTCTAGAATATTGTGCAGTCCGCTATCAGAAAAACCTCCGCCTATATACGTTATATCCGCATAGGCATACAGGCGTGAAAGCATGCCTATATTATCAATGATCAGGGTGTTGATAATATTATCATCGTATAAATTTTCTGATCCATCCTCAGCCGCGCTTAGCTCAGAAAAAAGAATAGAGTTGGGAAATTCTTTTTGCAGATCGAGCACATTTTCCCGGTCTACTTCATGCGGCGCAACGATGAATTTGATCTCAGTTTTTATTTTGGCATAATGTATAAGCACTTCTTCATCGTCAGTCCAGGTGCTGCCGGCAACAATCACGCGGTGTTGTCCACAGAATCTTTTAACCAACGCAATGTCTTCAAATTTACCAGCAATGCTTATTACCCTGTCAAACCGGGTATCGCCGGAAATGCTCACATTTCGCGTAAAGCCCATTCCATGGAGTATTTGTTCCGATTCCCTGGTTTGTACAAAAATGTGTGTAAAAGCATTGAATAATCTTTTACGGTAATAGTTGTATACGTTTTTAAATATTCCTTTTTTTCTAAGATTTGCTGAAATCAGCAATAACGGAATATTTTTTCTTTTTAACTCTTCCAGGTAGTTTAGCCAAAATTCATACCTGATCCATAATACCAGGTTTGGCTGTATATGGTTGATGAACTTTTTAGCATTGGCCGGGGTATCTATGGGCAAATAACATATAAGATCAGCTCCTTTATACTTTTTGGCTATTTCATAACCTGATGGTGAAAAAAAACTAATGATAATATAACAATCCGGGTATTGCTTTTTTAAATCTTCAATCAAAGGCCGCCCCTGTTCAAATTCTCCAAGCGATGAGGCATGCATCCAGATTTTTATTGCCTTATTATCGGTTGATTTGTGCAGTTTTGCTTCCAGTTGCGGGAAAAAATTCTTTCTGCCGGTTATCCACAACCTGGCTTTTGTATTCCATATAGCAGCCAGTTGAATAGACAAATGATAAATGCTAACAAACAGATTATAAAATATGGTAATCACTATCAATATTTAAAATATGATACAAAACTAATGTGTATTGAACAACCAACGCATATTTTACTATTTTTGCAACCATTTTATTAAATACCACATTTATTTATATGACTCCCATTCAGATGGTTGATTTGCAGAAGCAGTATACGCATATTAAAACGGATGTAGATGCTGCCATTCATAGTGTATTAGATAGTTGCGCGTTCATTAATGGAAAACCTGTTCAGGATTTTGCAGTAAACCTGGCAGGATACCTGGATGTTAAACATGTAATACCCTGCGCCAATGGAACGGATGCGCTTCAGATAGCATTAATGGCTTTAGGATTACAGCCTGGCGATGAAGTTATAACCCCTTCCTTTACATATATAGCTACTACCGAAGTTATTGCTCTGTTGAGGTTGAAACCTGTATTTGTTGAAGTTGATCCTAAAACCTTTTGTATTGACCCTGCTGCTATTGAAAAAGCTATAACAGGTAAAACAAAGGCAATTGTTCCTGTGCATCTGTATGGTCAAACAGCCAATATGGAAGAAATCATGAAAATTGCCGGTAAGCATAATTTGTTTGTAGTTGAGGATAATGCCCAGGCAATAGGTGCAGATTTTACTTTTTCTGATGGTACCAAAAAGAAGTCAGGAACTATCGGCACTATTGGATGTACGTCTTTTTTTCCTTCAAAAAATCTTGGATGTTATGGAGATGGCGGCGCTATTTTTACAAATGATGATAAATTAGCCGTTCAGCTAAAAATGATCGCTAATCACGGACAAAGTGTAAAGTATTATCATGATGTAGTAGGTTGTAATTCCAGGCTTGATACATTGCAGGCTGCAATTTTAAATGTAAAGCTTAAAAAGCTTGATGAATATATTGCTGCGCGACAAAAAGCAGCTCAATATTATACAAAAGCATTTGCCGGTAATGAAAAAATTGCCACGCCTTTTATCCCGTCATATACCAATCACGTATTTCATCAATATACGCTTGTACTGGAGCGTGTTGACAGAAATGGTTTAAATACATTTTTAGCTGAACACAATATTCCTTCCATGATCTATTATCCTGTACCAGCCCACCGCCAAAAAATGTTTGCTTCATTCGGCGGTAACAATTTCAACTTGCCTGTAACAGATTGGCTGACTCAGAGAGTTATTTCACTTCCTATTCATACTGAACTGGAAGAGGAACAACTGGCCTTTATTGCGTCGAAAGTTTTAGAATATATAAATAAATAAATTAAAAAATGAAAATAGCAGTTGTAGGTACTGGCTACGTTGGATTAGTTACAGGAACATGCTTTGCGGAAACCGGGAATACCGTTACCTGTATTGATATAGATATTAATAAAGTAAATAAGCTTTCAAAAGGCGAGATTACCATTTTTGAACCAGGTCTGGAAAAGATATTCCTTAGAAATTTAAAAGAAAAACGACTTGATTTTACTACCAACCTTGCTGAAGGGGTAAAAGATGCACAAATTATCTTTTTGGCATTGCCTACGCCTCCCGGCGAAGATGGATCTGCTGATCTTAAATATGTGCTGGGTGTAGCCGGAGAGTTAGGAAAAATTATACAGCCCGATCAATACAAAGTAATTGTAGATAAAAGTACGGTACCGGTGGGTACTGCCGAAAAAGTAACGAATACAATAATAGAGAGTTCAAAAAAAGTATTGCCTGCCGGTAAAGATTTAGGCGCTGCCGAGGCATTTGATGTTGTATCAAATCCTGAATTTTTGCGCGAAGGTGTTGCAGTGGATGATTTTATGAAGCCGGACAGGGTAGTAATAGGAACAACATCTGAAAGAGCAAAAAAATTAATGCTTGATCTCTATGCTCCTTTTGTAAGGCAGGGTAACCCGATCATTTTTATGGATGTACGCTCTGCGGAGCTGACCAAATATGCTGCTAATTCATTTCTTGCCATGAAGATATCTTTCATGAATGAAATTGCCCAGTTATGTGAGCGGTTAGATGCAGATGTGGATATGGTTAGGAAAGGAATAGGAAGCGATGAGCGAATTGGAAAGCGGTTTTTATTTCCCGGGATAGGTTATGGCGGAAGTTGTTTTCCTAAAGACGTTCAGGCCCTGGTTAACAGCTCAAATGAAGTAAAATATGATTTTAAGATTTTAAATGCCGTGATGGATGTTAATGAAAGTCAAAAGCTTCATCTTATTCCTAAAATTAAAAACTACTTCAAGGGCGATATAAGCAATAAAAAATTCGCTTTATGGGGACTCGCATTTAAGCCTAATACAGATGATATTCGCGAAGCTCCGGCTTTATATATAATTGAATCACTTTTGGCTGCCGGGGCTACTATAAGCGCTTTCGACCCTGAGGCTATGAATAATGTTAAACAGGTAGTAGGTGATAGAATAGAATATGCAGAAAATCAATATGACTGTCTTAATAACGCTGACGCACTTATAATAGCAACTGAATGGAACGAGTTTCGTACGCCTGACTTTTTAAAAATTGCTGAGCTGCTGAAGAATAAGGCCATTTTTGATGGCAGAAATTTGTTTGATGTAAATGCTATAAAAGAAATCGGGTTTCATTACGAAAGTATTGGACGTCCCGTATCAAAAATATAACCAATCTACTATAGTTTATGAACAGGAAAAGGGTGTTAATTACCGGTGCTGCCGGCTTTTTGGGCTCTCATTTGTGTAACCGCTTTATTAAAGATGGTTACCATGTTATTGGGATGGACAACTTCATCACAGGTGATGTCAGAAATATTGAAAATCTCTTTCCATTAGAAAACTTTGAATTTTATCATCACGATGTTTCAAAGTTTATTCATATACCCGGAGATCTGGATTATATTCTTCACTTTGCCTCACCGGCAAGTCCTATAGATTATTTAAAGATTCCTATTCAAACGCTTAAGGTAGGCTCTTTAGGCACACATAATTGCCTTGGTCTTGCAAAAGCAAAACAAGCACGTATACTGGTTGCTTCTACCTCAGAGGTGTATGGTGATCCTCTTGTGCATCCCCAAAATGAAGATTATTGGGGAAACGTAAATCCTGTAGGCCCACGTGGCGTATATGATGAAGCAAAAAGATTCCAGGAAGCCATAACCATGGCATATCATACTTTTCATGGTGTAGAAACAAGAATTGTCCGCATTTTTAATACTTATGGACCAAGAATGCGTTTAAATGATGGCAGAGCATTACCTGCTTTTATTGGTCAGGCATTGCGTGGAGAAGACTTAACCGTATTTGGCGATGGTTCGCAAACACGGTCATTTTGCTATGTTGATGATCTGATTGATGGTATTTGCAGGCTTTTATACAGCGATCATGAGCAACCGGTAAATATCGGGAACCCGGATGAGATCAGCCTGAAAGAATTTGCTGAAGAAATAATAAAACTTACCGGCACTCATCAGAAAATTGTTTATAAACCGTTACCTACTGACGATCCAAAGCAAAGACAGCCTGATATTTCTAGGGCAAAAAGTATATTGAATTGGGAACCTAAAGTTAAAAGAGCCGAAGGGCTGAAGATCACCTATGAATATTTTAAATCCTTACCCAAAGAAGAACTGTATAAACAACCTAAGGAATTTAAAAAACAGTAAGTATGCTTATATACGATGATGTTATCAACAAAAAGGCAAAATTGGCAGTAATCGGGTTAGGATATGTAGGACTTCCTATCGCTCTTGAGTTTGCAAAAAGGGTAAGTGTTATTGGTTTTGACATTAATGCAAAGCGCATTGAAATGATGAGGAATGGTATTGACCCAAGCAATGAGCTCGAATCCTCTGCATTTGCAGGTTGCGATATTCATTTCACAAACTCACTTGATGAATTAAGAGAAGCAAAATTTTTTATTGTAGCCGTGCCTACACCGGTAGACGAACATAATGTACCGGATCTTATACCAGTGAAAAGAGCTTCTGAAACAATCGGGAAAGTAATAAAAAAAGGAGATTATGTTGTATATGAATCAACCGTATACCCTGGTTGTACCGAGGAGGATTGCTTACCAATTATAGAAGAATTAAGTGGACTTAAACTAAATGAAGATTTTAAACTGGGATATTCGCCCGAGCGTATTAATCCCGGAGATAAGGAACATACACTTGCTAAAATCATTAAAGTGGTTTCGGGTTCTGATGCAGTATCTGCGGAAGAGATAGCAAAGACGTATGAAATAGTGGTAAAAGCGGGAATACACAGGGCATCATCCATAAAAGTAGCGGAGGCTGCAAAAATTATTGAAAATACCCAACGCGATCTGAATATTGCGTTGATGAATGAGCTATCTATCATTTTTGATATGGTAGGTATTAATACATTTGAGGTGCTTGAAGCTGCAGGCACCAAATGGAATTTCCTGAAATTTCAACCCGGACTTGTGGGCGGGCATTGTATAGGCGTTGATCCATATTATCTTACCTATAAATCCAATGAACTTGGTTATGAATCCAGGGTTATACTTGCAGGAAGAGTGATTAACGATGAAATGCCTATGTATGTGGCAAAAAAAGTAGTGCAGCATATTATTAAAAACGCAAAAGAGGCAACAGGTGCAAGAGTATTAGTAATGGGCGCTACTTTTAAGGAGAATGTAAGCGATATCAGAAATTCAAAGGTGATTGATATGGTTCGAGAGTTGAGGGCCTATTCGCTTAATGTAGATATAGTTGATCCGTATGCTGATAGTGAAGAGCTTCAGCATGAGTATGGATTTGCATTATCTCCTGCAACAGGAAAAAATTACGATGCGGTCATTCTCGCTGTTCCTCATACTGAATATAAGAACCTTACCGAAGATTATTTACTTTCTATTACCAATCCTAGTGCTATTTTTGCTGACTTAAAAGGCTTGTATCGCGGCAGATTCTCAAAATTGAAATACTGGAGTTTGTAATGGACAAATATCAGAAAATAATAGCAATAACAGGAGGAGCCGGTTTTATCGGCTCTCATGTTTTACGCCTGTTTGTAAATAAATATCCCGAGTACTTTATCGTAAATGTTGATGCGCTTACTTATGCGGGCAATCTCGAAAATTTAAGGGATATTGAAAGCAAGCCTAATTATGCATTTGAGCATGCCGATATATGCGACGAGAACAAGATTGAGGAGCTTTTTGCCAAATATAATTTTGATGCTTTTATTCATCTTGCCGCTGAAAGTCATGTTGACCGTTCTATAACAGACCCACTTGCTTTTGTAAGAACGAATGTTTTGGGAACTGGTATTTTATTGAATGCCTGCCGTAAGCACTGGAAGGATAAAGCCAGTGATAAGAACCTGTTTTATCATGTATCTACTGATGAAGTATATGGCTCATTAGGCGAAACAGGATTTTTTACAGAAGAAACACCGTATGATCCAAGATCGCCATATTCCGCGTCAAAAGCCTCTTCAGATCATTTGGTAATGGCATATCACCATACATATGATTTACCGGTAGTACTTTCTAATTGTTCAAATAATTATGGCTCTCATCATTTTCCGGAAAAACTGATCCCTTTAATGATCAATAATATTAAGCATAATAAACCCCTGCCGGTGTATGGAAAAGGTGAAAATGTGAGAGACTGGTTATGGGTAGAGGATCATGCAAGAGCAATTGATCTGATTTTTCACAAAGGAAGGAGAGGGGAGAAATACAATATAGGCGGATTTAATGAATGGAAAAATATCGACCTGGTGCATTTGCTTTGCAATATTATGGATGAAAAACTGGGACGAGAAAAAGGCACATCTGCAAAACTCATTACTCATGTGAAAGATCGCATGGGGCATGATCTGCGTTATGCTATTGATGCCTCTAAGCTCAATAATGAACTGGGGTGGAAACCTTCGCTTCAATTTGAAGAAGGATTAGGAAAAACAGTGGATTGGTATCTGCAAAACGAAGCCTGGGTAAATCATGTTACTTCAGGGCAATACCAGCAATATTATTCTGAGCAATACAATAAAAGGTAATATTACTTCTTATCTTCACCCTGCATAATAATTTGATTCATGCCGTTTAATAAAACCGATATCCCCGGCCTGGTGTTATTTCAACCAAAAGTTTTTGAGGATAGCAGGGGATACTTTTTTGAAAGTTTTAATAAAGCAGTTTTTGCAGCAGAAGGATTAGCATTTGATTGGGTACAGGATAACGAGTCGTATTCAGGCTATGGTGTAATCCGTGGATTACATTTTCAAAATCATCCTAAAGCACAAGCTAAGTTAATTCGGGTGCTGGAAGGAAAAATTTATGATGTTGCAGTAGATATCCGCGAAGGATCACCAACATTCGGCAAATGGTTTGGCGTGGAGCTTTCTTCCGAAAACAAATTGCAATTATTAATTCCCAAAGGTTTTGCGCATGGCTTTTCCGTGATAAGTGAAACTGCTAAAGTGCTGTATAAATGCGATAATTTATATGATAAGAATGCGGAAGGGGGTATTATGTATAATGATGCAGATTTAAATATTGACTGGAAAATTCCGGCTGATAAAAGCATTATATCAGACAAAGATTTACATCATCCTTCACTGAAGGATTGCAACACTCAATTTATATTTGAAGAATAGTAATGAGCAGGTTAAAGATATTGGTCACAGGTTCTTCAGGTCAATTAGGGAAATGCATACAGGAAATATCTTCACTGTTTACTGAATTCGAATTTTTCTTTTATTCCCGACCTGTATTTGCGCTTGATGATACTGAAACAATGAAAGCCGCATTTGCGTCAGTCAAACCTGATGTATGTATTAACTGTGCTGCATATACTGCTGTTGATAAAGCGGAATCTGAAAAGGAGACCGCGTATAAGATAAATGCCGATGGTGTTGGGGAATTGGCTTTATTATGTAAGCAATATCAAACAAGGTTTATCCATATTTCTACAGATTATGTTTTTAAAGGCAACGCTTCTTCAGCATATAAAGAAAGCGATCCGGTAGACCCTGTTAACGCCTATGGCGCGTCTAAAGCAGAAGGAGAGAAGCTTGCCCTGCAAAACAATCCTGCATCGGTAATTATCCGTACGTCGTGGGTGTATAGTTCGTATGGAAAGAATTTTGTGAAAACGATGCTCAGCCTGATGAATCAAAGAGACGAGATCAATGTAGTTAATGATCAAACAGGATCTCCTACCTATGCCATTGATCTTGCGCAAGCCATACTCCATATAGCAGCGCATAAAAAATGGATACCGGGCATCTATCATTACAGCAATAAAGGAATAATAAACTGGTATGAGTTTGCTGTTGGCATTCAGCAGAAAATAAACAGTAATTGTAAGGTAAATCCTATTCCAACATCTTCATACCCCACACCTGCGAAAAGGCCGGTGTTCTCTGTGCTGGATACTTCGAAAATTGAAACTGATTACGGAATTGATATTCCATATTGGAAAGATAGCCTGGATAAATACTTACTCCATTATAATGCTGAAAGAAACTGACTATTGATAAACTGAGCAACCGCGGGTAGCTGTTGCGTATTATTGTATACATCAAGCTGCCTGTCGGCACCTGTGCCTTTCTCAATTATTTTTTGCACATTAGCCAGGCGATGCCGCGATCCTAAGTTATCTACTATATCATCAACAAAATCCAGCAGCTCATAAATCAATACTCTTGTATTTACCTCTTCTTCTTTTCCAAAATCAATTAAATGACCATCCAGTCCATACCTGCTGGCGCGCCATTTATTTTCGTTTACCAGTGCCCGTGAGTACTGGATAAAGTTCATATTTTCCGTACGCAACTTATATAGCTTTGCGCAGATGGCCTGAAATAAAGCGGTGATAGCAATGGTTTCATCCACTGTTAGCGGAACATCGCAAATCCGGAATTCCACGGTATTAAAAAACGGGTGAACCCTTAAGTCCCACCATATTTTTTTGGCATTATCAATGCAGTTTGTTTTTATCAGGAGGTTTACATAATTATCATAAGCTTCAATACTTTCAAAAAAGTCAGGTATACCTGTGCGCGGAAACTTATCAAATACTTTTGTGCGGAATGATTTAAAGCCAGTAAACCTGCCTTCCCAAAAAGGCGAATTGGTGCTTAATGCAAAAACATGCGGCAGAAAATATCGTGCGGAATTCGCGATGTGAACAGCCATCTTCCTGCTTTCCATACCAACATGCACATGCAAGCCGAAAATCAGGTTGCTTCTCGCGGCATCCTGCATTTCATTCACTATTTCATGATAGCGTATATTATCGGTAATCAACTGGCTTTCCCATGCGCTGAAGGGATGCGTTCCTGCAGCGCCCATCGCCAGCCCAAGCCCGCCTGCTATTTCAGCAATGGTTTTTCGTAAAAGAGAAACATCATTATGAGCAGCGTCAACATCTTCACAAATATCAGTACCCACCTCAACCACAGCCTGGTGCATTTCAGCTTTTACTTTATCTTTTATCATTTTCTGTCCCTCAGAAACAATTTTCTGCTCATGACTTTTCAATTCAAAAGTATGTGGGTCTATTACCATATACTCTTCCTCAACTCCTACAGTGAATTGCTTATAATTCAGATTAGCCATATGGGTCGTTATTAGGTATTTATATTGTTATGATCAAGCTAATGGTAATTTATCAGCGCTTCTTTTTATGTATTCTCCCCAGGTAAGATTGTCAAGACCTTCTTTGTAATGTACAGCCCTTTCAATAGCATAATTGGCTGCGGTTTCAACTACCCATTCAAAGTTTTCCTCACCTACACTTGTGCGCTCAGCATCAGGTGCCGGGTTACAAAAATCTATTGCATAGGGCACGCCGTTCCTCACCGCTAATTCAACGGTATTAAAATCGTAACCAAGATATTTATTAATACGCAAAACAATTTCTTCCATCTGCCGGTATCTTTCAGGCGATGGCTTAAAACTGCTTTCATAGCGCAGGTGATGCGGGTTTCTCGGTTCGTAAGGCATGATGCGCACATATTTGCCACCAATACAATAGCAGCGGTAATATTCCTCAAAAACAATTTCTTCCTGCAGCAGCATTACCAATTGCCCGGTTTCGCCATGTTTGTCAAAAAAATCTTCGATGCTGTCGAGCCTGTATACATTTTTCCAGCCGCCGCCGGCAAAAGGTTTCATATAAGCCGGAAAGCCAACATACCTGAAAATACCTTCCCAATCCAGTGGATAAGCAAGGTTGGAAAATGATTCATCAGAAGTATCTGTTGGCAATTCTCTTGAAGGTAAAATAACGGTTTTAGGAACAGGCACCCCGATTTTTATAGCCAGCGCATTATTAAAAAACTTTTCATCAGCGCTCCACCAGAATGGATTATTGATAACCGCGGTTCCGCTTATAGCCGCGTTCTTGAGAAATGCCCGGTAAAAAGGCACATCCTGCGATATACGGTCTACAATAACCGCGTAACCGCTTGATTCACCCTGAATTACTTTATCTATACTTACCGGTTCTGCAATAATGCCATCCGGATTCTTACTATTGATCCTTTCAACAAATGCTTTGGGAAAAGATCTTTCTTTTCCATGCAGTATTCCTATTTTCTTCATATTTCATATTTAAGCCGGTTTTAAGCGGCTGGTTAGAACAAATGGTAATGAATAGTAAGATAAGCAATTAATAATTCTGCCCAACAAAATCTGTTTTAAACCATCATATTCTTTATTTTACCCGGTTCAGATACATTTTTCTTGTGATCTTTCCGTTATATTTTAAGTTTGTATTTTTTGATATGATAGACAATATAGCCATACCTGTAGAAAATTATACCCTTCAATCTGCCTTTTTGAAAAGAGAAGTAAAGATGGATTTTTTTCTTCCCAATAATATTGCGGAAGGGAAAACGAGTTTATTACTGATAAATGACGGGCAGGATATGGAAACGCTTGGGCTTGCTGAAATACTCTCAGGACTTTACAAAACCAATGAAATAGAGGAAGTCTTATGTATCGGGATACATTGTGGTGAAGACCGCAAGAATGAATACGGCACTGCTTATATTCCTGATTTTAAAGGTCGCGGGGCAAAGGCAGCTTTGTATACCAGGTTTATCTTTAGCGAATTATTACCTTTTATACACAGGCAAACCGGGATTACATATTTTAAAAATAAGTCCTTTGCAGGCTTTTCACTGGGTGGACTTTCTGCCATAGATATTGTTTGGAATCATCCTGCCGAATTTTTAAATGTTGGCGTTTTCAGCGGTTCACTCTGGTGGCGAACCAAAGCGCTGGATGATGGTTATGTAGAAGAAACCGATCGTATTATGCATGCGCAGATAAGGAAAGGAACCTATTACCCCTGGCTCAGATTCTTTTTTGAAACCGGCACGCAGGATGAAACGGCTGACAGGAATAATAACGGTATTATTGATTCTATTGATGATACCATGGGATTAATAGAAGAGCTTAAGCTAAAAGGATATAGTTTAGGGAAGGATATAGCATATCTTGAATTAGCCGATGGAAAGCATGATGTGCCAACCTGGGCTAAAGCAATGCCTTATTTTTTAAAGTGGGGATGGGGTAAGCAATCCTGATCATATAAGATCGGCCACCGTCTTTTTTTCAAGTATTCTTAATGTTGCATCACGTGCCAGTATAAGCGTATCGCGCAGGGCACAATTCTTTTCATCGCAGTTTTTACATCGCTCATAAAAGTTAAGGCTAACGCAGGGTAATAGTGCTATTGGCCCATCCAGCAGCCGCATAATGCGGGCTAATGTAATATCTGCAGGGCGTTCTTTGAAAAAGTAGCCTCCGCCTTTGCCTTTTTTACTGTCAAGGATGCCCACATTTTTAAGCTCCAGCAGAATATTTTCCAGGAATTTAAGGGGTATTTTTTTCTTACGGGATATTTCGGCAATAAGTATAGGCCCGTCTTTCTCAGCCTGCGCCATATACATAAGCGCCTTAAATGCATATTGGGTCTTTTTAGAAAGCATACGGCAATTTAGGAGGAATTATGTAAATGTAAAAATTTCACAGTTATTGATATGCAAGGGCGCTTAGTATATATGTTAATGCAGACGTGTTAATAAGCCCCGGATTGCTAAACTACCGGGAGGAGGGAAACGCAGATCTTCGCCCAAAATCAACAACAATAGCAAAAATTGTCAATCTTTTTTTCATCGCAGAGTTTTGTAAACATTAGCGCTTAAAGAGCGAGCGTTCTCCGCGAAGTCTCTCCTCCGGGCAATGTGCGTTGGCAGGACTCTGCGGTAGACGGGGCATCAAAGATTGTAATTAAAACTGCTGCCATGTAAAGATGATGTAGATTTGACGAAACAAAGATGATGAGTACCCCTCGCAGAGTCCAGCTCACGCACAAAAGGCTCGGAGTTGAGACTCCGCGGAGAACCTAATTGTCAATCTTATTACCCTTATAACAGAACGTGGGATTGTAGACCCTTAATCAATTTTGTGCTTCGATATATTTCTGATGACCCTTATTTTTTATTGGTGTTCTTCATACAGGTGCATATTTTTATAACCGGTATGAGAGAACAGATGCCGGCAGAAGTAAAACTCAGGAAAAATGCAGAATAACTCTTAACCTTCAATGCTGCATAATACCTAACTTGGTAAATTAAAAAGCACCAATACTATGAAGTATTTCCTGGTTTTAATATTGATAATAAGCTTGCCGTGTTTTAGTCAGGATTATAAAACACAGTTGGCGGCATTCCGCAATACATATAAAGCGGAATTCCTGAAGGACAACCATTCACCATTAAACAAATCAGACCTGAAATTGCTGCGTTTTTATGATGCCGACAGCACATACAGGGTTACAGCGAAAGTGGAAATTTTACCTTCTGCTCCCGGCTTTATAATGCCTGTATTCAGCGGAACGGGAAGAGAGTATACAAGATATGCAGTGCTAGAATTTTTGCTAAAAGATCAACCTGTGAAGCTTACGGTATACAGAAGCACCGCTCTATCCGGCAACCCACAATATGTTGACTATTTGTTTTTACCTTTTACTGATAAAACAAACGGTGAAGATACTTACACAGGCGGGAGGTATATTGATCTTTCGGTAAAGGACTTTGCAAACGGAATGGTGATTATTGATTTTAACAAAGCATATAATCCATACTGTGCTTATAGCGCCGGCTACTCCTGCCCAAAGCCACCGGATGAAAATAAGCTGGATATTAAGATAGAAGCCGGGGAAAAAAAATTTGCAGGCAAAAAGAAGCATTGATTTTCCCGGGAAATTGTGCAGCAACGGGAAAAAATCAATAACTGTTATAAACCCAGCACATCCTGCATATTAAAAATGCCCTTTCTTCCATAAATAAATTCAGCGGCTAAAACAGCGCCTAAGGCAAAACCGGACCGGTTATGGGCTGTATGTTTTATTTCAATATCGTCTATAGCTGATTTGTATGTGATGATATGGGTGCCTGGCGCCGGATCTATACGTTTGCTTTCAATCACCAGGTCGGTTTTCTTTTCCGCTTTATTCAACACCCATTGTTTTTTAAAGGGGCTTACTTCCAGTATTTGCTCCGCCAGTGTAATAGCTGTACCACTGGGTGCATCAAGTTTTTGGGTATGATGTATTTCTTCTAATGATGGTTCATACTCAGCCTGTGAAGCCATCAGCTTTGCAAGTTTTTTATTGATCTCGAAAAATATATTTACACCTATACTGAAATTGCTGGCATATAAAAAAGCTCCATTCTGTTCTTTACAATTCCAAACGGCTTCTTCATATTGCTTAAGCCAACCGGTTGAGCCACTTACAACAGGCACACCTGCTTCAAAGCATTTATTGATATTTTCAAACGCACTTTCCGGGCCGGTAAATTCAATAGCTACATCTGCTTTCCGGATATTTTCAATCGTATTATCTTCCAGGTTATCAATTGAAATTTTCAGCACGATTTCATGCTTACGTTGCAGCGCAATTTCTTCAATGGCATGCCCCATTTTTCCGTAACCTATCAAAGCTATTTTCATGCGTTTTTTTTAGTTGGCAAATATAGGCGTTTTGCGGCGTGGCGGTGAGGTGGAAGCTATATGATTTTTACCAATATTGAATACGATGCTCAGTCCCGCAGTATTTGCCATAGGAGAGAGGCCTGGTTTTAACTGTATGCTAAGATCATCACTTACATTAAAATCTCTGAGATGCCCGTCAACGGCTGCATCCATCACTTGTAATCCCCACAATGCAATAAATGCAAGTACAGAATAGTCTACGTTCTTTCTGAATTCACTACGGTAATTTTTTAATCCTGCCTGGTCTCTCGCATCCACAAATGGTTTAAGTTGCGGATATACACTTTCATAGCCCGATGAGTCACCTAAATTCATCATGCTATATAATGTGTTGTAAGCAAACCTCGTCCGGTTAAACCATTTCAGGTTATCTGTAAACGTATATACCGGTATGGCAAGTGCGCCATAAACAATCGGCATCTTCCAGTACTTTTTGTTATAAGCCTGACCTGCGCCGGGCAAAATAGCGGATAATAATGCTGCTCTTTTTGCAGGGTTTATTTTTTTTGCAGTATCAATTTTCAGCTTTGCCAGGCTATCGCTTTTGATAGACGGAGCATGGGTCACAATCACACTGTCTTTATGCAATGTATCGGCAGCTATTTTTGGTAAGGTATCCCGTGATCCAGGCAAAGTATCCTGCTGCGCGTTTACACGCCCGATTGTCAACAAAAAACAACAATAAAGTAGGAAATGATAGCTACGCATAATTGCAGTTACTCATCCGGCAGATACCTGCATTTTCTCAAGAATAGCATTAAGTTCCTGCACCGAAAAATATTCAATGGTTATAGAGCCATTTCCCTTTTTGCTATGCTGCATTTTTACGCGGGTGCCGTAATGAGAGGCCAAGGTATCTTCAATTTTTTTGAATGGCGCGGCCAGCGTGGC
Source organism: Terrimonas sp. (assembly GCF_003075435.1). Classification (GTDB taxonomy): domain Bacteria; phylum Bacteroidota; class Bacteroidia; order Chitinophagales; family Chitinophagaceae; genus Agriterribacter. Next base: position 250,500 of record NZ_QCZJ01000002.1, read on the forward strand.
TTTTACCGATTTTTTAACAGGCGCATTTTTGTAAAGATTTCTTACCAGGTCTTCTGTTTGCCTTACAGAAAGCCCTTTATTCTTTATCTCATTAAAAATGTATAACTGCTGCTCTACATTATCTACATTAATTATGGCGCGGGCATGCCCCATGCTTATCACGTTGTTGCGGACAGCAACCTGTATATCCGGCGGCAGTTTTAATAAACGTATGTAATTTGTAACCGTACTTCTTTCTTTACCCATTCTTTCAGCTACCTGCTCCTGCGTATAAGCCAGCTCTTCCATCATGCGCTTATAGCTGAGCGCAATTTCAATGGAATTAAGATTTTCTCTTTGTAAGTTTTCGAGCAGGGCCAGTTCAAGCAATTGCTGATCGTTTGCCTGGCGTATATATACCGGCACATCTTTAATACCGGCAAGCTTTGAAGCCCTCCATCTTCTTTCTCCTGCAATTAACCTGTATTTTTCAGCACCTGCAATTTTAGCAACGGTAAGCGGCTGAATAATATCGTGCAGTTTTATCGATTCTGCTAATTCCTGTAAAGCTTTTTCGTCAAAATCGCGGCGCGGCTGTTTGGGATTGGGTTCAATCTGCTCAACCGGAATACGTAATGTAGTTGTAGCTTTTTCTACAACACCTGATTTAAGATGATCTCCGCCGCTTGTTTTCAGATCTGAGTCAATACTTTGCAAAAGAGAGCGGATGCCTTTTCCGAGGGCGTCCTTTTTATTATTGGGTGTGCTCATTGTCAAGAGTTAAAATTCTTTCATCCTGTGGTATCTGGGTCATGTTATTGCGCTGCAATATTTCCTTGGCAAGATTGAGATAGTTGATGGAACCTTTACTTTCAGCATCATATAAAATAGCAGGCTTGCCAACACTGGGCGCTTCACTTAATCTTGTATTACGATGTATAATAGTATCAAAAACCATTTCCTCAAAATGCTGTCTTACTTCATTCACTACCTGGTTACATAACCTGAGGCGACCGTCATACATTGTCATCAGGATACCTTCTATTACCAGTTCAGGATTCAGCCTGCTCTGTACAATTTTTATAGTATTGAGCAATTTCCCTAATCCCTCAAGGGCAAAAAATTCTGTTTGCACAGGCACAACCACACTATCAGCGGCAGTTAATGCATTTACCGTTATCAATCCTAAAGAAGGAGAGCAGTCTACCACTATGAAATCATAGTCATTTTTAACCGGCTCAAGAATATGCTTCAATACATTTTCACGGTTGGGATAATTGATCATCTCAATTTCCGCACCTACAAGGTCAATATGTGAAGGCATTACATCTAGAAAAGGAATTTCTGATTTCAGAATAACATCCCGCGCCGGTACATCATTTACCATGCAGTCGTATAAACTCTTCTGGATGTTGTGCAAATCAAAGCCGGTACCCGTTGTGCTATTTGCCTGCGGATCAGCATCTACAAGAAGCGTTTTCTTTTCCAGCACAGCAAAACTCGCGGCTAAATTTATAGCCGTGGTTGTTTTTCCCACCCCGCCTTTTTGATTGGCTATACCTATTATTCTTGCCATAATTTATGTTACGGATATAATTATACTAATATAAAACTTAATATGTTATGGTTGTCAATGGGCAAATGTAGACTTTTATCGGGTGTTTTTTGCCAGATATTATGTACAATATATAAAGAGGTTTGCTATAATTCCATTGATTCGCCCGGCGAAAGCAGGTATAACTGTAGTCCCTGCTCCGCAAACAGCTGCTTCGCCGCTTCGTGATCAATCTTTATATAACCGAATGTATCATAATGAACGCCAATTATTTTGCGGCATTGAATAAATTTCGCTGCCTGAACAGCGTCTGCTGCATCCATCGTGAAATTGTCGCCAATGGGCAATACCGAAAAATTAAGGGCGGTGTACTGGGGTATTAACTGCATATCAAGGGTAAGCGCCGTATCGCCGCTATAATAAAAATTGCCTTCTTCGCTTGTAAAAACAAATCCCATCGGGTTACCGCCATAAGTACCATCAGGCAGTCCGCTTGAATGATGAGCCGTTACACATTTTACCACCCCAAAGTCAAAACTCCATTTACCACCGGTGTTCATAGGGTGGGTATTGGTTACGCCCTGCCTGTTAAGCCACATATGAATTTCAAAGCTGCAAACCACTTTGGCGCCGGTACGTGTAGCAATGGCAACACAGTCAGCTATATGATCTTCATGCCCGTGAGAAAGAAATATATAGTCTGCTTCAACAGATGCTGCATCAATTCCTTTAGCCAGTTCATTGTATGTGATGAAAGGATCGAAAAGAATTTTTTTGTGCTTTATTATTACAGAAAAGCAGGAATGTCCGTATGATGTGAAATGCATGATTATAATATACTATTGTTATTTGATACTGATGGTTGAAACAGGATTATCTTTGCAGCATACCGGGTTTCAACCATAGCCCGGGCAAAAATACTGTTTCGGCGTAAAATTAAAAGGAACAATTCATTCAGATACATGCAATCAGATATATACACCATTATTTCAGGCACTAACCGGCCGGGAAGTAATACCATAAGAGTGGCAAGACAATATGAAAATATTCTAAAAGCAAAGGGAATTGAACCAAAATTTATTACACTGGAAAATCTTGATGTAATAAGCAGGAGCGAGGCCCTGGTTAAATTAGAGAAAGAGGTATTGATACCTACCACCAAGTTTATTTTTGTTACGCCGGAATATAACGGCAGCTTTCCCGGAGTACTGAAAGCAATGATGGATAACACCACTATTGAGAAAGTTTGGTGGGGTAAAAAAGCATTGCTTACCGGCGTATCTACCGGAAGGGCGGGAAATTTAAGAGGAATGGAACATTTAACAGGTGTACTGCATTATTTAAAGATGCATGTATACCACAATAAGCTTCCTATTTCTGTGGTAAATAAATTATTTAATACTGAGTATAATATTGAAGATCCTGCCACATTAAGGGCGATCAATGATCAACTGGACGAGTTTATAAAATTCTGAAGTATCTCAAATCTCAAATCTTAAATTTCAAATTAATATATGCGTCGTTTTTCCGGTTCATGGATTTTAATCATAATCATGTTGCTGATAGACCTGTATGTTTTTCAGGCGCTGAAAGTGGTAATACAGCATACTTCTCCTAAAGTAAAACTTATAGTTTTTGGAATATACTGGCTTTTTAGTGCAGGGGCAGTTATAACCCTGCTGATAATGCCGTATATTAATATTGAAAGTTGGCCGAAAGCATTGCGCACTTATTTTATTTCAATTCTTATCGGGTTATTCCTCTCTAAGGCAGTTACGGTAATTTTTTTGATTGTAGATGACCTGAGAAGAGTACTGCAATGGGCAGGGGGAAAATTATTTTACCAGTATGTTCACGGAGAACCATTTAAAGCTGCCGGTATTTCACGTTCAGTATTTATGAGCTGGCTGGGTTTAGGCATAGGAGGAGGATTATTTGGCACTTTGCTATGGGGATTTCGTAATAAATACCGTTACGATCTAAAAACAATTCAGCTTAATTTCCCCAATCTTCCTGAAGCGTTTAAAGGATTAAAAATTATTCATATTTCCGATGTGCATTCCGGCAGCTTTACCGATAAAAAAGCGGTGGCACATGGTATTGATATGATTATGAAACAAGGCGCGGATATTATTTTATTTACAGGCGACCTGGTGAATGATCATGTTGATGAGATGAATGATTATTCTGATATATTTTCAAAGTTAAGCGCGCCTATGGGTGTATTCAGCACTTTAGGCAATCATGATTATGGCGACTACCGGGCATGGCCAAGCGCAGAAGCCAAAGAACAAAACCTGGAACGGTTAAAGCAACTGCAAAAAGATATGGGCTGGCGTTTGCTGATGAATGAGCATGTGCCATTGGAAAAGAACGGGCAGCAAATAGCATTGCTTGGTATAGAAAACTGGGGAGCAAAAGCTAATTTTCCGAAGTATGGAAAGTTGGATCAGGCATATGCCGGCACTGAAAAATATCCTTTTAAAATTTTAATGAGCCACGATCCAAGCCATTGGGATGCGGAAGTAAGAACGGAAACATATAAAGATATAGACCTGATGCTTTCCGGACATACACACGGCATGCAGTTTGGCGTGGAAGTGCCCGGCTTTAAATGGAGTCCCGTACAGTATGTATATAAACAATGGGCAGGATTATATGAGGAAGCTGCTCAAAAACTATATATTAACCGCGGCTATGGATTTATTGGTTATCCGGGACGAGTTGGTATATTACCGGAGATTACGGTGATTGAGTTGGTATAGCGTAAAGATTTACCCGTAAGTATTACATGCTTATCTTATTCTCTTCAAATAAAACTCTCCCTCAGTAATAGCAACTTTATCATTCTCATCTTCCATATTCACAAAAAAGTTACCGGTAAAGCTCCCTTTAATTGCCCCGGGTTCTATGGTAGTAAGGGTAAGATAGTATTTGGAAACCGGTTCTCTGTCAGACAAATCATACCAGCTTGTTGAGCCGTTCCGGGTAATAGAATATCCACCCGGCATAAAATAATTATCTGAACTATAGGTGCCTTCTGTTAATGAAGTTCCATCAACCTGCAGGCTTATACCAAAGCTTTCCCGCATATCGCCGCTTGCACCCTGAAAAGCAAAATTTGTTTTGTTGGCATCATCAAGGTCTGCACCAAGTTCTGCGACAGCATTTGTCCATAATACCCAACTGCCGTTCATTTTAAATTTAAGGTAGTACCCGGCATTATCAGTATTATCTGGTTCTTTCTTACAGCCTGTTAGTACAAAAGTTAATATGCTGATCGTAGCTAAAGCGAAAAGGACAATCTTTCTCATAATCGTTTCATATTGGCAACGCAATATAATCTGTTATTTTTAAAATTTACCTTGTATATACAAATGTGCAGGCAGGCAGTATCGCATTTTTTATTTTCTTTTTCCGGTAATTACTTCCACTACCTCTTTATACGTTTCCCCAACCGGCAATTCCATATCACCCACAAATACGCTGTTCTTTTTAACAGCGGTAATATGATCTGATGAAACGATAAACGATTTGTGTATACGTATAAATTTAGACCGCGGCAGCTCTTCTTCTATCGCCTTCATGCTTATCCTGGCGATAAGTGGTTTTGCAGGGGCAACAAGGTGAATTCTCAGGTAATCCCGTAATCCTTCTACCCACATAATATCACTGAACATTATTTTTACCATGCTGTAATCTACATTCAGAAAAAAGTAATCACTGCCTGCATCCGTTTGTTTATGCTTTAACTGGTATAGCTCACTGGCTTTATTGCATGCCTGCATAAAACGGGAGAGCTCTACAGGTTTTAGGAGATAGTCCACAACATTTAAATCATAGCTTTCCAAAGCAAATTTTTCGTAGGCTGTTACCAAAATAAACATGGGTTTGTGCGAAAGGCTTTTTATGAACTGCAAGCCCGTTAAGCCCGGCATTTGTATATCAATAAATACAAGATCAATTTCCTGTTCCAGCAATACCTGGTTGGCTTCAAAAGCGTCGCCGCATGTTGTTACCAGTTGCAGGTAAGGCACTTTGCTGATGTAATCCTGCATCAGTTGCAAAGCAAGCGGTTCATCATCTACTGCTATACATTTCAGCATTTATACAAGATTTATTTGTAAGGATACAACAAACCAGCCATCTTCTTTTGTAATAAGCAGATCATGCTTTTCTTTATACAATAAATTTAGCCTGCGCATTACGTTGGCCAGACCAATACCCGAAGTCCTGTCTTTGCTTTCATTTGTTTCAGAAGCATCATACCTGTTTCGCACAACAAAGTTAAGCGTATCATGCGCTACACTCATATTGATGTATATCTGCGCGTTTTTAATATGTCCGGTACCATGTTTAAACGCGTTTTCAATAAAAGGTATCAACAGCATGGGGGCTATCTCCTGGTACGCTTCTGCCTGCGGAATATGTACATCAAGTTCAACCTTTCCGCCTACACGCTGCTTCTGTAAATCAATATAGCTGTTCAGGTAATCAATTTCCTTTTGTAAAGAAACCCTTTCCTCATCTGTTTCATACAGCATATACCTCATTAAGGTAGAAAGTTTGAATATAGTAGGTTCCAGCTGATCGCTTTTAAGGCGGGCTAATGCAAGTATATTGTTCAGTACATTGAACATAAAATGCGGGCTTACCTGTGAGCGAAGAAATGAAAGCTCCGACTTGAAATTTTCTTCCTGCTTTTGTTGTAGTAACTTATCGGTTTTGTTTTTGTCGATGATCATGCGGTATGCTGTGCTAACAGCAATTGCCAGCATAAATGGTGGAATATTAAATCCTATGGATCTTGACAATAAAAATCCCCTGCCTGTAATTAATGATATAAACAGCCAGGAATGAACTGTCATTATAACTACGAATAACCCCAGAACGATCAAAAAGTAATACAGGTATTTCTTATTGTAGATGAACACAGGTGTTAAAATATAGGCGTTAAAATAAAAAACACCTATCCATAGCAATGCTGTAAGATTATTAACAAGAAAAAAGCCTCTTTCATCCGGGTCTTTAGGAGTGTCAACAGCCGGGTATCGCCGTAATAAAAACGGGAGAGAGAACACAATGATCCAGGCAGCTACGTGGAACACTACTTTTACCCAGCTTTTATTAATCCAACCCATTTTCATTTTTGCAAAATATATTTTTTATGTCATTCACTTATGTCTTTTCACGTTTCACGCAGGGATTTCGCTTTTAAGTTAAATAATTATACAGTTTTCCTTAGTGCTGGCAGTAAAGTATAGACCCTCTCTCCGTCATTTCGACCGAGCAACACGGGCATTATCCTTTAATCACTCTTACTCGAGGGAGAAATCTGCCGGGCATTGGTGCTAATGCTCAACATTTGTACTACTACCCAACGGATTTACCTTCGGTGAGAAAAGTTCTCTCCCACCGCAACATGCTCTTAGTTCAATCTTCATGCTGGCGGGTTCGAAATGAACGATGCTGCAATCATTATTTTTAAAAGTGAAATCCCTGACGTTTCACACCCTCTATTTTTACTTTTACATTTCGGCTATTCATACCTCAAAGCCTCTATAGGATCCAATCTCGCAGCTTTTTGTGCAGGATAATATCCGAAAAACACACCTGTTACAGCACAAACCATAAATGACAATATAATGGATGATTCTGATATCAATATAGGCCATTGCATAAACACATTCACCAATTCTGCCGCGCCTATTCCCAGTGCCACACCAATAATACCACCTGTAATACTTATCAGAATTGCTTCCACCAAAAATTGTAACAGTATATCAATCCCCCTTGCGCCTATTGACATGCGAAGCCCGATTTCCTTTGTGCGTTCCGTTACTGAAACATACATGATATTCATAATACCAATTCCGCCCACTACAAGCGAAATGCCTGCAATTGCCGCCAGCAATACCGTAAGCAATTCGCTTGTTGAGCTAATGGTGCTGATCAGTTCCGCTTGTGTGCGTATTGAAAAATCATCTTCATCAGATCCTTTTAACTTATGCTGCTTGCGTAATACTGCAGTAATTTCCTGTGTTGCAGTATCAGAGCTTTGCTCGTTTACCGCAGAAGCATAAATTGTTTGCACATAAGGCACAGCCAGTATTCTTTTTTGTACTGTTGTATACGGCGCTATAATAATATCGTCCTGGTCCTGCCCAAAAGTATTTTCTCCTTTTTCTGCAAGCACACCAATTACCTTCAACGGAATCTTTCCAAAACGAATAGTTTGCCCTATTGGATTCTGCCCGTTTGTAAAAATATTATCTACAATAGTTTGCCCTATTACACAAACCTTTGCCATTGTTCTCACATCTTCTTCTGTAAAGTTCAGTCCGTCTTTAATTTTCCATTCACGTATTACAGGCAGGTAATCGGGAGACACTCCCTGTATAGTAGTGGGCCAGTTCAATGCGCCGTTTATTACCTGCCCGCTTGCCTGCAGCCCGGGAGAAACCGCTGTAATAAAATTTACTTTTTCTTTTATAGCGTCAACATCTTCAACCTTTAACGTTTGTAAGCTTGATGCGCCAAGCCTTGCGCCACCCCCAACAGTAACATTGCTGCTCGGGCGTATATTGATCATATTAGAACCCATACCGGATAACTGATCGCGTATGCTTTGCTTGGAGCCTTCACCTATTGCAACCATCGTAATTACAGAAGCAACACCTATAATAATACCAAGCATGGTAAGAAAAGCCCTGAGCTTATTTCTCACCAGCGCTTTCCACGCTATTCTGAAGAGATTAATTACATTCATGTTACTTCAATTTAATAATCATCATTTACAGGCAGGCTGTCCAGCGCTTCTTTTGCGGATTTTACATTTTCATTCTTACTGTCTTTTACTACATGGCCGTCCTTCAACGTTACTGTTCTGCTGCTGAATGCCGCTATATCAGGTTCATGCGTAACAAACACAATTGTTTTTCCCTGCTCCCTGTTCAGCTCCTGCATCAGCGACATGATCTCATAAGATGTTCTTGTATCAAGATTACCGGTGGCTTCATCCGCCAATATCATCACCGGCTCATTTACCAATGCTCTTGCTATAGCCACACGCTGCTGTTGTCCGCCTGATAACTGGTTGGGGAGATGATCCATCCTGTCTGCAAGCTTAACTGCTTCCAGCGCTTTCATTGCTTTTTCCTTTCGTTCGTGCAAAGTGATACCGGAATTGTACAGCAACGGTAATTCCACGTTTTCAAGGGCAGATGTTCTTGCCAGTAAATTATACGATTGAAATACAAAACCGATCTTCCTGTTGCGCAGCCTCGCTAATTCATTGCGGGAAAGGTTTTTTACATTCACACCATCCAGCAAATAATCCCCGTCTGTAGGTTTATCGAGACAACCCAGAATATTGAGCAATGTTGTTTTGCCTGAGCCACTGCTGCCCATGATGGTTACAAACTCACCTGGTTGCACATTAAAGGATACACCTCTTAATGCGCGAACCGTTTCGCTGCCCATCTTGAATTCTCTTTTCAAATGCTGTATATCAAGAATTGCGTTTGCCATAATGTTGATTGTGATATGTTGCAGGTTTCGGGTTACAGGTTGCTGATCGCTGGTAGCTAACTGCCCACCACTCCCTGCCCCTATCCCCCCGGAGGTGGTCCCGGATTATTCCTCCTGTTATTTCCTCCCGGACGCTTAGGCATAAACGGGCTGGAAGCTGTTCCTTTTTTCTTCGCCTCTGTTTTCGATATCTGTTCATAGCCTGTTACAACTTCATCTCCTTCACTCAATCCGGAAACAACCTGTACTGAAGTTTCATCTTTCATACCAGTTGTTACAGGTGCAGCAATAATGCTGCTGTCTTTCTTAACCCATACCACAGCTTTCATGTCCTGTTTCATGCTGTCAGGTTGTTTCGCGGATGAGTTAGCCGGTTTTTCAGCTCCGTTATTTCGATGCATACCATTATGTGACGGCGGCATATTTCCTTCTATTGCATATATAGCACCTAATACAGAATCCGGTTGGAACTGTACGGCTTTCGCGGAAACGATCAGCGCACCGGGCACTTCTTTGGTATAGATTGTAATATTCGCTGTCATGCCCGGTTTCAGTTTCATGTCTTTATTAGGCGCATCAATAATAGTGGTATAGTTTACCACGTTTGAAGAAGTGGTGGGTTTTAACCTCACATCAAGCACAGTGCCCTCAAATGAATCATCAGGGAAAGCGTCAACCGTGAAGTTTACACGTTGGCCTTTTTTTACATTTCCTATATCAGCTTCATCAACCGATGCCTGCACCTGCATTTTAGTAAGATCTTTTGCAATACTGAACAGGGTTGGTGTACTGAAGCTTGCTGCAACAGTTTGACCCTCGCTTACACTCCTGGATAAAACGGTTCCATCAATAGGAGAATAAATATCAGTAAAGGAAAGATTACGTTTTGCAGAAGACAACTGGGCAATTATACCATTTACATTATCATTGCCGGAATTGTATTGATATAAAGCGGTTTCATATTCTGCCCTGCTGATAGCGCCAACTTTAAACAATTGTTCCTGTCTCTGGAAATTGCTCTTTTGATAAACGGCATTAGCCTTTGCCTGCTGCAGGTTGGCCTGTATCTGCTGCACCTGCGCCTCCAGCAAAGATTTATCCAACTGCGCCAGCAATTGCCCTTTTTTTACTGTTGAATTAAAATCAGCATATACCTTGTTTATGGTGCCCGAAACCTGTGTACCTACGGCTACCGTATCAACAGGCTGTATAGTGCCGGTTGCAGTTACTGAAGTGCTCAAGGTGCCTGTATACGGATGCTCCGTTTGCAGTATTACCACGGTACCCTCATCCCTGAATTTCCAGAACCACACACCAACTGCTATCAGCGCCGCTATCACTATTAAAATGATCCATGTCTTTTTTTTCATTACTTGTGCGTTTTATATTCAATGATCTTATTAAAATGATACAGGAACGCCTGTATAGAAATTGTATATTTTGTTATAAAGTACAGCACTGTATTTTGCCTGTATATAGGATTGCAGCGCCTGCACATACTGATTCTTCTGCTGTAACAACTCTACCATATTTACTGCGCCTAGCCGTAACTGTTCGTTGGTAATATCATAGCTGTCCTGCGTTGCTTTCATCTGCTTTTCTGCTGCTGTATACTGTGCCTGCCTGTTTTGTACATTAATATATGCCTGCTCTAGCTGTGTACTTAAATTGAGTTTGGTATCCGCCAGTGAAAGCTTTGCCTGTTCAATAGCAATTTTTGATTTTTCTATGCTCGTTTTATTTACCCTTCTGCTATAGATGGGAATACCTACAGTTAAGCCCAATGATTGATAAAAGTTGTTATTGATCTGTGTAAAATATTTGTTATCCGGACTAAGATTGGCATACCCGCTGGCGAGGTTAGCGCCAAGACTTACAGTGGGTAATGTTCCGGACCTTGCTAACAACAGGTTGGTTTTTGCGAGGTCGATACCAAGCTGGCTGTTTTTTATCTCGGGCCTGGTGGAAAGTGCGGCGTCCTGTGCGGACGCAAGGTTCGGTATCATTTCCTGTACGGTAATATTATCCGGTGCTTCTATTTTAAAATCATAGGCAGATGGAAGCTGCAGGGTTTGTTTCAACGTCAATACATTCAACCGGTAATTGTTCTGCGCATTTACAAGATTATATTCGTCGCTTGCTGTTTGTGCTTCAAATTGTAAAAAATCTTTTTTGGAAATACTGCCGGCATCGTAGCGCTGTTGCCCTTGCTGCAACTGCGCTTTGGAAGTAACCAATACATCTTCGAGGTATTTAATGGTTTCCTGTGCCAGCAAAATATTCAGGAATGATTCTGTAATATTCAGCGTAATATCGTTTTGTGTTTCCTCTACACTGAGGTTAGCGGATTGCAGCGAAATTTGCTTTGCGGTAATATTGTTATTAATGTAGCCGCCATTGTAAAGCGTTACAGAAGAATTGATGCCATAGTTGCCTGAAAAATTTGCCTGGGATGATAATCCGCCCACCACCACATCTGTTTTCTTTCCATTAACAAAAGACTGGGAAAGCGATGCGGACACAGAGGGATATCTCGCGGCTTTTGCCTGTAAAACATCCTGCTCTGCAGAACTGGTGTTTAGCCGCAGGTTATTGAGCTGTATATTATTTTTCTTAGCATATTCTATACAATACTGGAGACTCCATTGGGCGGGGAGATCTTGCAAAGTACTATCCTGTGCGTGTATGCCGGTGGCACTTAATGTTATTGCCGCAATTAAAATGATCAGAAACTTCTTCATGCCGTCATTCATTTAATGCTTAATGAAATGAATCATTTACCATGTCAAAAGTATCCTGATATAAAAAGGCAGTATATATAAAAGCGGCAAAACAGCAATATTGTGCGACAAACAGGGATAAAGAAAATTTATGAACACGCTCTTCCGCCCTTTCGATCCCGCCCTCATGAAGATTGGCCTAAAAGTATGTTACGGCGGGAGAGAACTTTTCTCACCGAAGGTAAACCAGCCTGCCGGCAGGCTGGTATCTCACTCGCGCCAAAACGATGATAGTAAGATTCCCGTGTTGCTCGTTTATAATGACATCATTACGTATGAATTGAAAACCAGGTTTCCTGTGTTGCGCCGTGTGTATAATGATTTAGCATTACAACAAATACTTTTTATAGAATAGCACAAGGAATACACTGATGATACTGATAAACACCGATACATTCCGTAAATATCCGTTTTATTCGTGTTCCATTCTGCGTATTGGGTATGCCCGAAGTTATTTTTAAATAATCCCTGATATATTTCCTGCCACCAATTCCGGTGTTCGCATCGGCGAAACAGGATTTGCTACACAAAGAGCTACAAAGCATGCACAAAGTTACACAGAGCGATTTATTATTCTTTGTGGCTCTTTGTGTAGCCTTCGTGTACCTCTGTGAAATAACCAGTAAATATTGCAACCTGTAAACCGGGGCCGGGAAGGCTATTAGTGCTTACAAATAACCATTAAGGAATTAAGAAATTTATGTAAAAGTCTTCATGTACCTTAACTTCTTAATGGTTTTATAAAACAGCTATTATTTTTTTACGAGCTAAATATGGTTCCTGTTAGTATATACCCTGCCGCGTATCGGCTACCTGTTTGTAGAAAAATGCACCCGTTTTATTTGCCCCGTATGGGGCTACCCCTGCATAACAACAAAATAGCATTCCGGCGGTTTACCCAAATGATATAGCCCATAAGCCCGCTGTTTTTACAGCAAACCATTTTAATGTCATCTTTATATTTTTCCTGAATCAGGTTTGGTACTCGTGATGATGATGTCTTGAGCAATTTCTTGTTGCTGTTGCAATAGAGATTGTCTTGGTTATGAACAGTACATTATTTTTTGTGAGTAGCGGGTAACTCGCAGGAATCCCCGATACAACGTTTGGGGCGAAAAAAACCAGTAATGATCATAGCCGTGCCAAACAGGATTGCGGGCCAACCATCCTTATTAAAGTACAATATACCAATTGCTATGAATAAGCCTCCGAGTCCCCATCGAACCAGGCGGCTTATCCAAATGGTGAGGCGGATAGGTTTATCATTGTCCATTTGCAGCATTGTGATTTATTCTGCAAGATTGAAATTTTGTATTGAATGGTCAGTGATATTGGTCACAATGCTTATGCCAGTATTTACTTGTTTAGCAATTCAAATAATAATTCAGGCTCATTTGTGGTGATATAATCAAACTTCTGGTCAATAAACCATTTCATATCTTCTGCACTATTAACTGTCCAAACATTCAACTCTACATTATTTTGTTTTGCTTCAGCAACCCATCCCGGTTTTTTTTTGAATACGCTGTAATGATAATCTAACCCCGGAACATTATCAGCCTTTAATTGCCCGGGAGATTTTTCGCCATTCAGATAGGCTACATTAGCGCCCGGCTGCAGTTCCAATACTTTTTTTACAATATCATAATCAAAGCTGATATACATTACCCAGGGTTCAGCCTTTAACTCTTTTACCAGTTCAACGCATTTCCGCGCAAGAATTTGCCCCCGTCCTTTACTTATGGCTGAAGGTTTTATTTCGAAAACAAGTTTTGTGGCGTGCTGCTGCATACCTGCAAGCAGGTATTGCCTTGCGGTAGGTATGGTTTCACCATTCGATAATTTGGTTTCTGCAAGCGAAGCATAGGTATTTTCTTCAATTTTTTTGCCTGCATATTTATCATCATGATTTACAATCAATGTATCATCCGCAGTAAGGTGCACGTCAAACTCCGAACCCGCGCAGCCAATGCGCACAGCTTCCCGCAATGAGGCTATAGAATTTTCCGGGAGATTATTTTTCTTCCATGCACCTCTGTGCGCTACTACTATATTACTGGCAAAATTCATTTTTGAATCTGTTGTTTTCTTCGTGTGTGAGCATCCGTTATGTATTACTATAACTGCGGCGCAAAAGAACAGAGCGTAGACTTTCATTGTAAGATTATTGTATTTCTAATGTAATTAATACCGGTTTGTGATCTGAGTAGTCGTATGGAAGAACCTGCACATCCACTACTTTAAATGTATGTCCTTTTTTCAGCCAGGCATAATCTATACGTACTTTCGGGTTGTCCACAGAAAAAGTAAGCTGCGGATCCCCTTTTAAAATGGCGGCATCATTCCAGGCAGTTGATAATATACGGTAAGGCTCTTTATCCGGTGTAAAATTTAAATCACCGCAAAGTATTACCGGCAACTTTACGCTCTCAAAAGTTTTATTTATTTCAGTAACCTGAGCTATCCTGTTCTCTTCAAACTGGTGACAAAGATGCGTGCCTGCAAAAACAATTTTTTTCTTTTTCGATAACGGGTAATCAATATAGATCAATGCACGCGGTTCGCCGCCTTTGGGTGTGGGCAGGATTTTTACTGTTGCTCTTGCTGGTTTATTGGTTAGCAAGCCTTCACCATATCCGCCGCCATCATAATCCATGGCCTTGCCGAAAAAGCCATGCATGCCGGTCTTCCTGGCTAATTCAGCAATAAAATCAGTATGTACTTTATATATGCTTTCGCTTCTGCCGGTAGCGCTGTCTACTTCCTGGAAGGCTGCAAGATCGGGTTTGTATTTATTAATAAGCCCTGCTACGCTATCAATATTAGGCTCACCTTTTTTATAAGCCTGCTCACCATGAAAAATATTATAGCTTAATATTTTAATGGTTTGCTGCGAGTGAGCAGTGGAGAAAGTAAACAGCAGCAATGTTAAGCCCCATTTTATCATAAGAATGAACTTTTGTCTGAATGATCAAAAATAGGGAAATAGTAAAGAAGTTTTGGAGGGTGCATCAGAGATTTCGCTTTTAAGTAATGCTGTTCATTCGGGTATGGCACAAATGGTTCCGTTCCATCCTAAGGTAACCTGATACTCATATACCAACCATACCTACTCGCGGTGCAGGCAATCAGCACTGCAGAATAGCAGAGGCATGTTGTATAACTTACGCTGAGTATTACAGTAGCGGGGTATACAGTCTGTTGCGCATTGTTCAGTATTGATATGAAAGTTGAAAATTTGCACTAAAGCTCAGTACATATCCTACTGCCTGTCATTCCGATCCCGCCTGAGGTTGCCTTGACATATATGTATGTTGCGGCGGGAGAGGAATCTGAGTAACGTAATTTCATATAAAGCCCAGAACCTGGTCTGCGCTTCAATAAAGGCTGCCTGATGTTATACTGCACAAGCGAGCGTAGCAAGGAACGATGCTATAAATACTGTTGCTGGTAACAAAAATATCCACTATCAATGCACATTTTGTGTGTTTTTAAAATGCATCTCGCCCTTCACCTTATACCTTTCTCCTTTTAATGTAACTTGCGCTCATGCAACAATACCTTGATTTGCTTCAGCATGTTATAGATACCGGTGTGCAAAAGCACGACAGAACCGGCACGGGCACGATCAGTTGTTTTGGTTACCAGATGAGGTTTGATCTAAGTAATGGTTTTCCGCTGGTAACTACCAAAAAATTACACCTTAAAAGTATTGTTCACGAATTGCTTTGGTTTTTGAAAGGTGAGACGAATATTAAATATCTTACCGAGCACGGCGTAAGTATATGGAATGAATGGGCAGATGAAAATGGGGATCTTGGGCCTGTTTACGGAAAGCAATGGCGTAGCTGGGAAGGTGCTGACGGCATGGTAATCGACCAGATCACTGATGTGATCGACCAGATCAAAAAAAATCCTGACAGCAGAAGACTTATTGTGAGTGCGTGGAATGTGGCTGATCTTCCTAAAATGGCGTTGATGCCCTGCCACAATATGTTCCAGTTTTATGTGGCTGAACCTGCACCGGGTGATAAGCCAAGATTGTCGTGTCAGCTATACCAACGTTCTGCCGATGTGTTTTTGGGTGTGCCTTTCAATATCGCTTCTTATGCTCTGCTTACAATGATGATAGCACAGGTTTGTGATCTTGAGCCGGGAGATTTTGTGCACACTTTTGGCGATGTGCATTTGTATAATAATCATATTGAACAGGCAAGGCTTCAGTTGACCCGTATTCCTTATGCATTGCCGGAGATACACATCAATCCTGATGTGAAAAATATCATTGATTTTACTTATGAAGATTTTAAACTGGAGCATTACGAATTTCACCCGGCAATAAAAGCACCGGTTGCGGTATGAGGAATAGCTGATGGCTGATAGCTTTTTTAATCCTTTGAACTAACATTATGATCATATCCTTAATTGTTGCCGCTGCTGAAAATAATGCCATTGGTAAAAACAATGATCTGCTCTGGCATTTACCTAACGATATGAAGTTTTTTAAAAACACCACCTGGGCGATGCCGGTAATTATGGGCAGGAAAACATATGAGTCATTTGGCTCAGAGCCTTTGCCGGGCAGGTATAATATAGTAGTGAGCAGGCAACAGCTAACCATACCCGAAGGCAAAAATGCTGAACATGTATCCAGCACGGATGAAGCATTGGCAAAAGCAAAAGAAAAAGACTGCAAAGAAGTTTTTATAGCAGGTGGTCAACAGATATACCAGGCTTTTTTGCCTAAGGCGGATAAAATTTATATAACAAGGGTTCATGCTATGTTAGACGGTGATGTGTTTTTCCCGGTTTTTGACGAAAACCAATGGGATAAAATTTATCAACTGGATTTCCCTGCTGATGAAAAGCATGCTTATGCATATTCCTTTCAAACCTGGGTAAGAAAAAACAGCTTACCATAGTTTCTGCATGTACAACAAATCTCAGCTCGCGTTAAAATATATTCATTATTATATTACCGCTGCCAATGGTAAAGGACATGGTGTACATTCTCCTTTTGTGTTTGATTTTATCACCAATGTGCTAAATGACAGGCGAAATTTTTATGCGTTCAGCAATATTGAGTATATGCGTGAGCAATTACTGCATAGTACTGATATAATAGAAGTGCAGGACTTTGGCGCCGGATCTTCCGTAATGCAGCAAAAAACGAGAAAGGTGAGCGATATAGCCAAATGGTCGCTGAAATCCCGGAAGTATGCACAATTGCTTTTCAGGATGGTTAATTATTATCAACCCAAAACAATTGTTGAGCTGGGAACATCTCTAGGCATTACAACGGCATACCTGGCGTCAGCTAACCGGGAAGCGGCGGTATATAGCTTTGAAGGAGCAGATGCTATTGCGGAACGGGCACAGGCATATTTTAATAAGGCCTGCCTACAAAATATACTGTTAGTAAAAGGAAATTTTGATAATACTTTTCTGCCGGCCCTACAGAAAATAAAAAGAGTTGATTTCGCTTTTATAGATGGTAATCATCGCAAAGAACCTACCCTGCGGTATTTTAACCAGTTACTTCCATGCCTGCATAATAGTTCAATTGTGATTTTTGATGATATTCACTGGAGCCGGGAAATGGAAGAAGCCTGGGAAACTATAAAATTGCTGGATTGTGTTACCTGCAGTATCGACCTGTTTTTTATCGGCATTATACTTATTTCAAACGACTTTAAAGCAAAACAGGATTTTGTTGTGAGGTTTTAGCTTTCAGCAGTCAGCTATGAGCTTTCGGCTTCCTGATAGCTGACACCTGAAAGATGATAGCTTCTTAAAAATTCTTACATTCATTTTATGATTGCAGGCATACTTAAAGAACCGCATGGCGAAAACAGGGTATCACTCTTACCCGAACAGGCAGAGGCTTTGATGAAAAAGAATATTGAGGTTTGGATAGAAGATGGCGCTGGTATAAATGCATTTGCAGATAATGAAGCGTATACTTTTAAAAATATACGTGTAGTATCCCGTAAAGAATTATTACTGCAGGCAGATATTATTTTATCGATCCATAATCTTTCTTCAGAAGAAATAGTGGGTTTGAGAAATGAAGCTTTGCTGGTTGGTGTATATCAACCTTTATATAATATTGAATTAATTAAAGATTATACTGCCGCAATTGTTACGTTGTGCAGTATAGATATGCTGCCCCGCACTACCCGTGCGCAAAGCATGGATGTATTGAGCAGCCAGGCGAATATTGCAGGCTATAAAGCAGTATTGACGGCTGCGAATATATATGGCAGGTATTTCCCGATGTTTATGACTGCTGCAGGTAGTATTGCGCCGGCCAGGGTTTTAATATTAGGTGCAGGCGTTGCCGGACTGCAAGCCATTGCTACAGCCCGCAGACTGGGCGCTGTAGTGGAAGTATTTGATACAAGACCCGCGGTAAAGGAAGAAGTAATGAGCCTTGGTGCAAAATTTATTGAAATAGGCGGGGCTGCAGATGCGAGTACTGCAGGTGGCTATGCTGTTGATCAAACAGAAGAATACAGGCAGCAGCAGCAAATGAAGATAGCGGAAAGCATTACAAAAGCAGATATCGTTATTACTACCGCGCAGATACCCGGAAAAAATGCGCCGGTACTTATTACGGAAAAAATGCTGAAAACAATGCGCAATGGTTCTGTAATTGTTGATATAGCTGCGGGAACAGGCGGTAATACGCCTTTCACAAAAAATAATGAAGCGGTAAAGTATAATGGAGTAACAATTTTGGGCGATGCTAACCTGCCATCAACTATGCCGTTTGATGCAAGTAAGCTTTATGGCAAAAATGTATTGAATTTTTTATCGTTGCTTTTAGATAAGGATGGAAATATTCAACTGGACTTTGAAGATGAACTCGTAAAAGGAGCCTGTATTACGCATAGGGGAGAGGTGGTACATGAAAAGATAAAGAATCTTATAAGTAATTAGCATATACCAGGGATTAAACTTATAAATATGCACGAAATATTATCATGGATATCAGCCAATCAACAGATCATCTACATAGTGATATTGATGATTTTTGTGGGAATAGAAGTTATCGGGCATGTTCCTTCGGTTTTACATACGCCTTTAATGAGTGGCGCTAATGCTATACACGGCGTAGTGATTATTGGAGCCATTATTGTAATGGGCAAAGCAGAGCCCGGCAATTATCCGGCGCTGATACTTGGCTTTCTTGCTGTGATATTGGGAACGCTGAATGTTGTGGGTGGCTTTGTGGTTACAGACAGAATGTTGGAGATGTTTAAAACAAAGAAAAAAAAATAGTAATTACGTATCTCGTTTTCTGCACAAACTTGTATCAATATCATGCGCATATTGTATCAAAAGCGAACATTGTAAATTATAATACTCCCTGCAAATGTTTGACATCCAGACCTTTGAGTAGTTGGCATATTTTTCACATTGATTCTGCTATATGCTATTGATATGATCAGGAATTATTTTAAAATAGCCTGGAGAAATCTCACCAGGAATAAAGCATTCTCTGCCATTAATATTACAGGGTTAGCATTAGGTTTATCCTGCAGTATGCTTATTTTTTTGTGGGTGAATGATGAAAAGAGTATTGATAACTTTCATGAGAATGGAAGAAAATTATTCCAGGTGTATGAAAGAAACTTTTATGATGGCAAGGTGGATGCAGGTTATTCAACCCAGGGGTTACTGGCAGATGAATTGAAGAGGAATATCCCTGAAATACAATATACATCCGGTTTTGAATATGTTGTTGCACCTGGCACGCTGAGTACCGCAGAAGCCAATGGAAAAATTATTAAAATGCTGGGATTTTTTGCCGATGCGGATTTTTTCAACATGTTCAGTTTTCCATTGCTCCGGGGTAAAGCGCAAGCATCCTTACAATCACCTGATAAGATTGCCATTTCCCGCAAAATGGCCGAGCAGTTTTTTGGAAGTGCAGATAATGCCATCAGTAAAACAGTTTTAATTGATATTAAAGCTGAATATACTGTTGCTGCTGTATTTGAAAACCTTCCGGCAAACTCCAGTTTTCAATTTGATTTTTTATTACCATGGCAGGTTTTTGTGAAGCAAAATAAATGGATAAATAACTGGGGCAACACTTCTCCGGCAACATATGTTCAATTAAAGGAGGGGGCAGCGGTTAATAAGGTGGAAGCTAAAATAAAGGACTTCATTTATAACTATACTGAAAAGAATAAAAGCTTTTACACGCAGTTGGCGTTACAGCCATTCAATCAAAAATACCTGTATTCTAATTTTAAAAATGGATACATTGATGGCGGCAGAATTGAGTATGTGAGACTGTTTACTATCATTGCCATATTTATTCTCATCATAGCCTGCATCAATTTTATGAATCTTGCAACAGCCCGTTCCGGAAAACGTGCTAAAGAAATAGGACTGCGTAAAGTAATCGGGGCTATGCGATGGTCGCTGATATGGCAATTTTTGGGCGAGGCATTGTTGATTACATTTTTTTCTATAACAGCAGCCTTTTTAATTGTTGTATTAATGCTCCCCCTTTTCAATAGCTTAACCGGAAAACAGTTGACATTGCCCATAGAAGATCCTGTTTTCTGGTTATCCCTGCTGGGCTTATTGGCAGGCACCGGATTAATTGCCGGAAGCTATCCTGCATTATTCCTTTCTTCACTCAACCCGTTAAAAGTGTTGAAAGGAAAATTAAAATTTGGTTGGGCTCCGGTTTTTTTCAGGCAGGGGTTGGTAGTGTTTCAGTTTTCATTATCTATACTGCTTATTGTGGGAATGATTGTTATTTACCGCCAGATGGATTATATACAAAGCAAAAACCTTGGTTACGACAGGGAGAATCTTATCTACATTCCTATAGAAGGTAGTCTTGCGGACAGGTATTCCAGCTTTAAAGAACAGGTACAACAGTTGCCTGGCGTTATGGGTATTTCTAAGATGAGAAATTCGCCCACGGTGATTGAACATCATAATAACAGCATTGGCTGGCCTGGCAAAGCTCCGGATCTTACTGTTTCATTTGCAGACGGTGTAGTAGGGTATGACTTTATAAAAACAATGAAATTATCTTTAAAGGAAGGAAGGGATTTTTCAAAGGAGTTCGGTTTGGATTCTGCCAATTTTATATTGAATGAAACTGCCGTTAAAAAAATGGGATTTGAAAACCCGGTTGGGCAAACGGTAACATGGGGAAACCATCCCGGGAAAATCATAGGAGTATTAAAGGATTTTCATTTCAATTCTATGCACCAGGCTATTGAGCCACTTATACTCCGCGTTGACGAAGACTGGAGTTGGGGAACAATACTGGTACGCACCAAACCCCGAGAAACCAAAGAAGCAATAGCCGGTTTAGAAAAACTATGTAAAACCATTAACCCTAAATTCCCATTTACTTATCAATTTTCTGATCTTGAATTTGAAAAATTATACAGGAGTGAACAGGTGGTAAGTAAGCTATCCAACATTTTTGCTTTTCTTGCCATTTTTATTTCATGCCTTGGTTTATTTGGTTTAGCGGCATTCACGGCAGAGCAGCGTACCAAAGAAATTGGTGTGCGTAAAGTATTAGGCGCATCTGTATCAAATATTCTTACGTTATTGGTCAGCAATTTTTTAAAACCTGTTGGTATAGCATTGATTATTGCTTTTCCCCTGGCATGGTATATTATGCATAAATGGCTGATGGATTTTCAATATAAGATTAACATGGGTGTAGATATCTTCCTGCTGGCAGGCATTTTAACTTTTCTGATCGCAATTTTTACAGTGGCTTTTCAGAGTATAAAATCTGCGTTGGCAAATCCCGTAAAAAATTTGAGAGTAGAATAGCTATTGCCCAATTTCAAAATGTGGTAGCATTTTTGCAACATCTTTATATAAATTGATTTTATGGATGATATTGCTTTTAGTAAAGCTTTTGCAAAAGAGTTGGAAGCAGAAACAACCGCAACACGTAAATGCCTTGAAAGAATTCCTGCAAATTTATTTGAATATAAGCCTCACGAAAAATCAATGCCATTGGGTTACCTGGCGCTGTTGGTAGCTGAAATTCCTAAGTGGATTACAGTCATGATCAATGATTCAGAAATTGATTTTATGACGTATCCTCACTTTAAGGCGACAAACACAGCAGAACTTGTTACCCACTTTGATGAAAATATTGCAGATGCCAAAAAGGCTTTGCTGAGTATTAAAGAAAACGCTTTAAAAGATCCTTTTTATTTAAAGCGTAATGGACAGGTTGTTTTCAGTGCTTCCAAAAGAGAGCAGATTGAATCTACCATCAATCATATGGTGCATCACCGTGGACAACTTACTGTATACATGAGACTAAATGATATTGCCGTACCCTCTATATATGGGCCTTCTGCAGATGAAAGATCATTTTAAGTGATAAGCTTACTTTACAGTGGAATATGGCAAACGTGATAAAAGTTACACTCGTATAAATAAGTATAGGTACTTTTGGTAAAAATTGTAATGCCAACAATTCAATTAAGCACCCAGGATTTTAAAGACAGTATTTTCAACTACGAAGCAGAAGCAGAATGGAAGTACAAAGGAAGTTTGCCTGCTATTATTGACTTTTATGCAGACTGGTGCGGGCCTTGCAAGATGGTTGCGCCTATATTGGAAGAGTTATCCAATGAGTATGAAGGTAAATTGATTATATACAAAGTGAATACGGAAAAGGAAGAAGAATTGTCCGCCGCATTTGGAATTCAAAGCATACCTACTTTTCTTTTTATTCCTGCAGAAGGTCAGCCAATGATGCAACCTGGCGCTCTACCTAAAAATATTTTTAAGCAGGTAATAGATGAACAATTATTGGTTAGCAATCCTTCACGGGAAAGCTGAAGAAACCCCGGATGGATATTACTTGTTACATAACAGGATGTAACTTAAATTCGTGCAGAATATAAGATTGCTATAAAGTATAATATGGAGATTTTGTATAGGGTTGGTTTATAGATAATGATTGTTTGCTGTCAGTAATTCAGTTTTAATCACCAATAAAATGATATAATATGACTGAACTGATGGTGCAGGTATATAATCCTGGATTTATAGCCTGCGATAGTATAAAAAAAGCAATGTTGTCTGTGCCGGGAGTACTGGCGGTGAATGTCTCAAAAGAACAGGAAACTGTTACAGTAATGGGATACGAAGTAATCAGGCAATCTGTTCTTGATAAATTAACCGAATTAGGTTATCCCGAAAAACGCAATCATTCCTCTTACTTATTTAATGATTAAACCGGGTTTATTGCTCACCCCGTCTGTATCAATAATTTTTAAATCATTTACATGGTTAAGGCTTTTTTATAATTGTGATAATAATAGTCATTATTGCCTGGGGAAAAGTGTCTTTATATTAAAATCCATTGTTTTAAAAAAATAAAAAAGACCATGTAGAATATTACACGGCTTTTTTATGGATAAAATAATGGTAAAATAGCAGCATATTACTCATGTATCTGGAAAGTAACCGGCTGTTTCCTGTAAGCTTTCACCGGTTTACCGTTTTGCATAGCAGGCACCCATTTAGGACCTTTGGCAATAGCATTAACCACAACTTCCGAAAATTTTGTTCCTTTTAATGTAAGCGCTTCGGTATTGGAAACATTTCCCTCTTTATCTACTATAAACTGTACCAGGCATGTGCCTGTGACTTTCGCTTTTTGAAGTGTGTCTATATTTTGGGTTACCTGTCGTGAAATATATTTTAACCAGGCCTTTTCACCCCCGGGAAAAGAGGCTTCTTTTTCAGTTTTTATAAATATTTTATCATCATCGGAAATTACAACCTCCTTTATTTCTACATTATTCTTTTGCGAAGGTGAAGCTGTGTTTACCTCGCTAAGTATTACTTCTTTAACTGTGATGGGCTCTTTATATTTTACTTCCCCGTTGGTTGTTTTAATATCCATAATGTCAGCATTTTTTTCTTTGCTTTTTAAGACATGTATGGTTTCTATACAGGTAACATCAATTTTTTCTATTTCTTCCGGTGTAGTTTCCTTTCCGTTTAATATGTAAACAATATTGTCGTCTTTTATTAAACGTGAAGCCTTGGTAAAAGCACTAAGATCATTGTTGATAATGCCTTTGTCTATCGCTTCTTTCTTCGTCATCTTCACAGCTTTGTTATCATTGTAAATAACAATTACATTATCGTCTTTGGTTATGTCTATTGATTTTATCTTTTTAGGGATAGTATCAGCCCGCACTATTTCAGATACCTTATCTGTACTGCTTGATTCTGCATAAAATGGTGACTGAGGAACCCCGGATTCAGTCTTTATTATAATATTTTCCTCCCTGCTTTTTGCATACCTGGCAATAGCATTTAAAATATTTTGGGCTATTTTTTCCTGGTTAGCAGTGTTCTGTATAAATGCGAGATCTTTTTCGTTGGTAATATATCCGCAATGAACCAATAGTGCAGGATAATTTATTTCAGGAGCATCTAATACCCAAATACCCTGTTCATTTCTTTGTAAGGTATCTTTTGAAACCAGGTAAGTATTTTTAATTTCATCTGATAAAATACTGGCAAGAGCTCTTGTGTTTTTTTCCTGCGAACCTTGATTTCTTCCTATGTAAATGTCAAAGCCGGTTTTGTTGTTTTCAGGGCTTGCATTAATATGGATGGAGATAAATGCATCCGGCTTTTGTTTTAAAGTCCAGCTCACCTTTTCGGATACAGGTTGGTAAATGTCTTTTTCCCTGGTCAATAGAATTTTAATACCAGGATTTGTATTAAGCTGCTGAACTTTTTTTGCTATAGCAAGCGTTAAATCTTTTTCCCATGTATCGTTTAATCCTTTTGCTCCGGGTTCTTCTCCGCCATGCCCAGCATCAACAACAACTGTAATGTTTTTTTCAAGTGTAATATTTGCAGCCAGTTCTTCAGCAGGCCTAATGTGTTTGGTTTTAATGGTAAATGCAACAAAAACAAAGGTTAGCAACGGTAATACGAGCACCCTGCTGATATAATGCACACTTGGGTTTTGCATTTTCGTTAACATAAGTATTCTTCTTTTTATGGATGATGAAAAGAAACTGCTGGTAAGTCCAAAACTATGTTGCGGATAAGCAGCTTGTATGATCATTGCTGCTAAAGCGCCGGTATCATTGTCTTCAACCGCTTTGCTGTCGGCAATAAATTCGTGGATCATATTCATTTCACGGCGTATGAGCCAGAAAAAGGGATTACACCAGAAAAATATCAGCACAATATTCATGAATAATTTATCCGCACTGTGCTTTTCCTGCACATGTGCCAGCTCATGTTTAAATATTTTTTCACCGGTGGCTGAATCTATATCAAGCTTACTGTTCCAGAAAATATTACTAAAAAAAGAGAATGGTGTTCCTTTAGTATCAGTATTAACCAGGCGAATGCCGTAGATAAATTGTGATGTATTATTTTTTATGAGTTTTGATAAACTATACAGCGTACGCAGCAGTATATACAATAAAACCAGACTCACCACTGTGTATAAACCTATGATCAGCGCTTCATTGCTTATAAAAGGTTTGCTTCCCGCATTTGCTTCTATTATAATTTCATCGCCGGTTGTTACAACATTCAACAGTTTAATAACCTGGCTTGTGTCCTGTGATGGGTTGTGCAGTATATTGATTTTAATAAGAGGGATACACAAGCTTATTATAACGGTGCCCAGCAGGTAAAACCTGTTCCACCGGTGAAATATTTTATTGTGCAGCGCTAACCGGTAATAGCTGAATAAAATACCGGAGCAGATAATTACTTTCAATACATAGTATGCAACTGCAAGCATATTAAAAAGTTTAGGTTAATGCAGGA
Source organism: Terrimonas sp. (assembly GCF_003075435.1). Classification (GTDB taxonomy): domain Bacteria; phylum Bacteroidota; class Bacteroidia; order Chitinophagales; family Chitinophagaceae; genus Agriterribacter. The sequence goes on from NZ_QCZJ01000002.1 coordinate 276,174, forward strand.
TATTTTTATTTGCTTTGTTTTTTTAGTTCTTTCAGCAAGAGCTCAAGGTCTTCAACACTAAGGTTGTTTTCTTTGATCATAAAAGAAACTGCGTTGCTGAAAGACCCTTCAAAATAGCTCTTCACCATGTTTTTCATCGTTGCTTTTGAATAGGCATCTTTACTGATCAATGGATGGTATTGATGCATGCGTCCGAAAACTTCCACACCCACAAACTCTTTTTCAACTAAAATTTTTAAAATGGTAGCCACCGTATTTTGGTGCGGTTTAGGATTGGGTTGTGCATCTACCAGTTCACGCAAAAAAGCTTTTTCAAGCTTCCACAGGCTTTGCATGATTTGTTCTTCGGCTTTGGTTAAACTCTTCATATTATGTTGAATGCTTTACTCAAAAGTAAAACTAATATTTTAGTTTTACAACTATTTTTTTAGTTTAATTTTTAAAAAAAGCTTTTTTTATGCATCATCTTAACGTAAAGAATACGTTCTTTGCAATAGTTATCAATCTTTTAATTACTGAGGATAAATATTATGGCGGAAACTATTTTAGAACTTGAACATGCAAATATTTACCAGGGGCAATCGCTTATTTTACAGGATGTAAATATTCGTGTAAACAGGGGCGAATTTGTGTACCTGGTAGGTAAAACCGGCACCGGAAAATCAAGTCTTCTAAAAACTTTATATGGCGAACTTAAGTTGAAAGAAGGAGAGGGTACTGTGGTAGGATATAAGTTAAGAGACATGGACTGGAAGAAAATTCCATTTCTCAGAAGAAATCTCGGTATTGTTTTCCAGGATTTTCAATTGCTTACAGATCGTAACGTGCACGATAACCTGAAATTTGTTTTGAGAGCTACCGGTTGGAAAGATGAAAAGCTTCTTGAAGAAAAAATCGCCGACGTTCTTGATAAAGTAGGTCTAAAAACAAAAGGCTTTAAGTTTCCATTTGAGTTATCCGGAGGGGAGCAGCAGCGTGTAGATGTAGCCAGGGCATTATTAAATTCTCCCAAATTAATACTGGCAGATGAGCCTACAGGCAATCTTGATCCTGAAACATCTGATGAGATCATGCAATTGCTTTTTCATATTTCAAGAGATTTTGGAACGGCAATAGTAATGGCAACCCATGATTACAGGGTAATCAGTAAATTCCCTGCCAGAACCATACGTACAGATAGGGGTAAAGTGATAGATAATGCTGCAATAACGCTTTGATCAGCGTTCTGTTCTTTCTTCCATATTCAAATCGTCATCAAACGGGCTTTTGGTAAAAGGGTATATCATCTGCTTTAAATATCCTTTGGGATAATGGGCTTCGTGCAATCCTGTTCCTGCAGGCCATTCATTACCTGGCAAATAATAAGTACCAAACATTATATCAATAAATGGAAAAATGGTAGCGAAATTTTTTCCATAATATTTAGGGTCTTCGCAATGATGCCAGTGATGATATTGCGGTGTGGCAATAATATATTTCAAAAAGCCGAAATTTATTCTTGTATTGGCATGTATCAATACGGCGTGTATTGCCATAAATACGATATAGGTATTGAAGGTTATTTCCGAAAAGCCAAATACATATAATGGAATAAAAGCCATTGATCTTGTTACAAAAATATCTACAAAATGAGTACGGCTTCCTGCCAGCCAGTCCATGTTTTGTGTGGAATGATGAATGGAATGAAAGCGCCACAGGTAATGATGGCTATGGAAAATACGATGCGCCCAGTACTGAAAAAGATCAGTAATAAAAAATGCGAACAGCAGCTCTATAACAAAAGGCAGACTTTGTACCCATGTATGAATACCATTTAATCCTATCCACCCAAAAAATAATTTAGCCGGCTGCTGGGTAATTACGCCGAAAAACTGGATGAACAAGTGGCTTACTACAAAGTATACCAGGTCTGTTCTCCACTCGTCATGAAACTTAGGTTGCTGTTTGTTTTTGGGAAACACCAATTCTATTGGTACAAATATTACAGCCATCAACAGCAGATCAAGCAGCAACCAATCTAATCCCAAATGCCAGCTTGTTTTTTCTACAGCCCTTCCCTGTACGGAAAAGCCGCCGATCACAATAGCTATAGTACAAATAACCAAACCAATCAGTGCCCATTGTTTCTTTTTACTCAATAAAAAGCTCAGCAGTGCAAAAAAGAAAGAAGCGATAATAGTAGCGGTAAGCAATGTTTTCATTGAATGCGCGGTATATACTTCCCTGAATTCCGGTGATGTAAGCAACTCCGGAAAACGGAAACATAATATTGCCAGTAAAGAAAGTGATCCGAGAAATATGGATATATAGCCACTGATTATACCTTCTCCTATTACCAGACGTCTGCTTTTCATGAAATAAATTTATGGTTTAAACGGATTTTGAATGGATTGTAGTATACAGGCTTTTGCTGTTGTTGATGTCACTGGGTACAGGCATGGTTAATGTACTATTTCCAATATGCCATATACTTCAATTTTGGGTACAGTAAGCGTTACGCTGTTGTTACTATATGAAAACGGTATTTTTTTATTACCGGGTTGCAGTCTTATTGTTTTCGGTTGCTGTATATGCAGTTTAACAGGCAGGTTTTCCACGGGGCGCAACTTTTCATACACCAATACATTGGGATTATTATGCTCTCCTCCTGAATTGATGAGATGAATATACAGCCTGTTGTTTTTCCTGCGGATCACCTGGTGAATATGCTCCGTTCCCTGTATCGTACTTATAAAAGATGAAACAAGTTCTGCAATAACTTTCTGTGTAAGATTTTTTAAAAACCGGTTTTGATTGCGGTTATAAAAATCACCCATATCAATATAAATGCCTGCAGTTTTGCCCTTGCCGGCTTCGGTTATACTTGCCAGGAAATTATTGGTAGTAAACCGCCAGTCATCGGCGGTAAGCTGTGTTCCAAACGTTTTTAATGCTTTGATTGGTTTTGCCTGTTGATATTTGGTTCCCATCAAAACAATCTCATTGTCAAGCCCGGCAAACAAACCATTTTTTTTAAGCGGTTGTTCAAATTGCACACCCAGCATAGCCGCAAAATCTGCAGTGGCAGATGCGCCAATAACCAATAGTTTTCCCCCGTTTTGTACATATTGTTGCAGTTGTTCTCTTATAACAGGATCAATATGCTCCCATTCAGGAATGATCAGTAAAGGATATTTTTCCATTCTGCCGGGTAACTGGTGATCCATCAGGATGTCAACCGGATAGTGGCAATCAAGCAGCAGGTTAAGTATTCCTTTTACGGCTTCCTGCCCATGGGCATTGTATAAGCCGCCATTGGGCAATCTTTTCCAGGCATAGGTTGAATACAGCAGCCCGATTTGCGGAACGGTTTCCGATTCAAATGTATATGCTCTTCTTTCTTTGGTGAACCTGATTATTTCTGCCATTTTACGAAACTGGTATGGCTCCGGCGTGCCATCCCTGTTCTGCTGCCAATAGGTTTGAAAGCCACCGCCCATCGCCAATACTTCTGCCGCCTCCTGTTGTAACTGGATAACTGATTTTGTGGCTTTGGAATTATTTTTCCACGCAAACGACCAAGACATCAGATCCCAGGGTTTTCCCTGCAGGGCAAGGCTCCTGCTTTCAAAAGCAGAACTGTACAAACTATTAGTGCCGGCAACATCACCCGATAAATAATCTACAGGCACATCAACCGGCTCCGGCATCATTGATGAAAAAGACCAGTTGCTTGTGACCCTGAATGCCGGTGCAACTGCATGTACGGCATCAGCATATTTGGTTATATACTCCCTGAAAGCTTTCCTGTGAAATTCCATCCATTCAAAATAATGTGGTTCATCTGCTTTGGCGGGAATAACGGCAATACCTGTTAGTTGTGTAAATTTTTCTTTGGCTGCAGGGGAGTAGTCAGGAGCTAAAACCCAGCAATCACCATCAACCCAGATACCATCCAGTTTATACTCTGTTGCTAATTCTTTTATTTGAGGTATTAATAACGAGTCAGCATACCCGCTGAAAACTGATGTGGCATTTTTATCCTGCTTCCCGTCTGCATTATACCTCGCCCAGTTGGGGTGATGTTTTACAGCTTCATTATCCCACAGTCCGGAGTAATGCACAAACAGTGGTATATTGTATTTCCGGGTTACATCTCTCCATATTTTAAGAATATCTTTTTCAAATGCCGGCGCAGGGTTTCCAACTTTTGTAGGATAGCTAGATATTCCCGGGTGCCCTTTACAATCCACCTGTATAAAATCCGGCTTAATGATGGAAAGCATTGAATCGATCATCTGGTATGTAAAAGTTTTGCCTATGCCGGAGTCTGTAAGCCCGGCATGAAAATCAAGATGGAGCCCGGCGAATCTTGCTGCATTTCCTGTACCTGTTTTTTGCGCTTTAATAACCAGGGGAAATAACGCGATTATTATAATGAACAAATGCAATATTCTCATATTCTAAATTTTTTTCCGGCATATACTTTTCCGGCCGAACCCTCTGCGGGTAATACAGATAGAGGTTTTATATGTTGAAGTATACTGGCGATAGGAGAGGTTTGCTATAGTAAGTGGCACAAAGAGGCACAAAGTTACACAGAGCATTTTATCTTATTCACTTCTTTGTGGAACGTTGTGTATCCTTCGTGTACCTCTGTGAAATAACATTTATCAGTTTAAGGCACACTATAAAAGCAACAACCTCCGGAGCCGGAGGTTGTACTTGAAGTTGATTGACACTAACCCACCTGTATATTTTTGGCTTCTGAAAGAAGCTTAATTGGGTTATTTGAGACAATAAAACTAATATAATTATTACGGGTTTGCAATACCCTAAACCGGTTATTTTCTATTAATTTTCAACTCCTTAGGGTAAACGCTTAAGATATATATGTTCTTTTAATTTTTATTATATAAGTTTTTAAAATAATTCTTTTATAATCAAAAGAGGTGGATATACTGTAAAGTTTTGCATCAGGAGCAAGCGATTTTGTTAAGACATAGCATTAACTGCTTATCTTATTACCACTTCTTTCACTATGTTTTCACCAAGCGCTTCATTAACCCGCTGAATGATCCTGTCTTTTTGATAAAGCAGTTCATTTTTCAGAGGAGCTATTGTGGTTGAAATAAAGAGTGTGTTGTTGATGATCTCAATTTTTTCAGTGTATCTGGCAATGGTTTTACCCATTATCTGTTCCCACACATCAGTTATCTGAAAAGCCTGTATGCTGCCTTTCAACCTGCTTTTTTGCAGGAATATTTTTAATGCCTGTCCAATTGAATACTCACCCATATATCACAAAATAACTGGTTTATTAATGGCGTGTCAAAAATTATTACAAATTGAAAAGCTGGTATTGCACATCAAGCCTTTTTAAAGCTTCATTTAACCTGTCGCAATGGGTATCTGTAATAAATATCTGGCCCTGGTTCCTAACACATACTCTTGACAACAAATTATGCATCCGGTCTTCATCAAGCTTTTCAAAAATATCATCCAAAAGCATTAAGGGCGGAAACCCTTTGTGTTGCAAAAGCGTTTCGTATTCGGCAAGCTTTAAAGCAAAAAGCAGGCTCTTTCTTTGTCCCTGCGAGGCAAGCGACTTAAATGAACCGCCATCAATTTTAAATTCGAGGTCATCTCTGTGAACGCCTTTTGTTGTTCGCTGCAGGGCAAGATCTTTTGTTCTGTTTTCTTTTAATATATTTTCAAAAGTATTTGATTCTAAATTACTTATATAGTTTATAGATAATTTTTCATTAGACTTGGCTATCTCATTATACAAGGCAATGATCATCGGTATAAAATCCCTGCAGAACTCCTGCCGCTTTTTAAAGATGAGATTCCCGTTTTGAATTAATTGTGCTGAAATTACCTGGAAGAGCGTTTCATCCATCTTTCCTTGTTCAGCTGCCTGCTTTAAAAGGCTGTTTCTTTGTTGTAGTAACTTATTGTAATTTATTAAGTTGTGAAGATAATCTAAATCTAATTGTGAGATGGTGTAATCTATAAATTTTCTGCGTTCATCGCTCGCTTCAGTAATAATGGCAACATCATCAGGTGCTATCATTACACAGGGAAACCTGCCTATATGTGCGGCAAATTTTGTGTATATCTCTCCATCAACCGAAAACTCTTTTTTGCCATTTTCTCTTACCACACAAACTACTTTATAAGGCGTTCCTGATTTTTTTAAATTGCCTTCAATGCGAAAACCTGTTTTACCATGTGAGGTATTTTGTGCATCAGGTTTATTAAAATAACTTTTGGTAAAGCACAGGTAGTATATGGCATCGAGCAGGTTGGTTTTGCCGCTCCCGTTTTTTCCGCAAAAGCCAATAATGTTTTTGCTGAAGGAAAAAGAACCGGAATGGTAATTCCTGAATTGGAAAAGTGATATGTTATCTAATATGAGCATCTTTTCTACCGCCAATAATTGGCCGAAAATAAAACTGAAAATCAGAATTTTGGCAACAGAACAAGGCTAATTTGAAATTCTGAATTTGAGATTTTACACATATATTTGCCGCTCAAATTTTACCACGTGAGTACAACAACCAAAGAATCTGTAAAATTTACCAAAGAAACTTATTTATACTGGTACGAATTAATGCTTTTGCTGAGGAAGTTTGAAGAGAAAGCAGGTCAGTTATATGGAATGCAAAAGATTCGTGGATTTTGTCATTTGTACATTGGTCAGGAAGCATTGGCTGCCGGTTGTATGACAGCTACAAAACCTGATGATACTTTTATTACTGCATACCGCGACCACGGATTGGCAATTGCAAAAGGGATAACACCTAAAGCCTGTATGGCTGAATTGTATGGTAAGGCAACAGGATGTTCAAAAGGAAAGGGTGGAAGCATGCACTTTTTCGGAGTGAAGGAAAGATTTTTTGGGGGGCATGGTATTGTGGGTGCGCAGATAGGCACAGGAGCAGGTTTGGCTTTTGCAGAACAGTATAAAGGAACAGATAGCGTATCGCTTACCTTTTTTGGTGATGGTGCTGCCCGCCAGGGTATGCTGCATGAAACATTTAACCTTGCTATGTTGTGGAAGCTGCCTGTAATTTTTATTTGTGAGAATAACAATTACGCGATGGGAACTTCTGTACAAAGAACTTCAAACGTAATTGATATTTATAAGCTGGCAGATGCATACGAGATGCCGGGCGACAGTGTTGACGGCATGAGCCCTGAAGCTGTGCATGAGGCTGTGGCGCGTGCTGTGAAAAGAGCAAGAGAAGGCGGTGGTCCTACTTTACTTGAAATTAAAACATACCGTTACAAAGGACACTCTATGAGTGATCCCCAGAAATACCGCACTAAAGAAGAAGTAGAAGAGTATAAGCAAAGAGATCCGATTGAGTATACAAGGGAGAAATTGGTGAACGATTTTAAAGTGCCTGAATCTGAAATAGAAGTCATCAACGATAGAGTAAAAGCCGAGGTGGATGAATCAGTGAAATTTGCAGAAGAAAGTCCCTGGCCAAGTGATGATGAGCTGTTGAAAGATGTTTACATCCAGCAGGATTATCCATTTATAGTAGATTAATTAACTAACTAACGATTTCATTTTATAACCCTGACATAAACTACAGAATAATAATACAATGAGTGTTACAAAAAATCATGAGGCGGCAGTGCCGGAAAAGAATTCAACCCTGGGATTTTGGGAAAAGAACAACAAGAGCATACTGGTGGCATTAGGCGCTGTTATATTATTAACAGGCGGTTACTTTGTTTACAAGTACTGGTTTAAGATGCCGGAAAATCAAAAAGCGGTTGAAGCTATAGCAAAAGCCCAGCAATATTTTGCAACTGATTCACTTCAGAAGGCATTAAACGGAGATGGCCAGAGCGCAGGTTTTTTAAAAGTGATCAGCAAATACGGGAGCACACCTTCAGGAAATCTTGCTAAATTATATGCCGGTCAAACTTACCTTCAGCTCGGAGATTTTAATAATGCTGTAAAATATCTTAACGACTTTAATGCTAACGGTTCTGCACAAACGCAGGCATTTGTATACGGATTGTTAGGAGATGCTTATTCAGAACTGAAAAAGAATGATGAGGCTATTGACAATTATAAAAAAGCCGCTACTACCTTTGATAAAAACGCGGCATTATCATCTGAATACCTTTATCGTGCTGCCAGCCTTTATGAAGTGATGGGTAAGAATAAAGAAGCTGTGGAATTATTTAAAGAGCTGAAAGATAAGTTTCCAAAAACTGAAAGAGGTTTTACTGCTGATAAATATCTTGGAAGATTGGGTGCCACTGAATAATTAGCCAGGCGTATCTTCTAATATTTCAACAAAAATTCTGATGGCTGATATTCAAAACAGCAATTTATATAATGTAGATGCAGGCATTCTCCCGGAGGATGCCTGTATTGTAATTGTTCGCACTGAATGGAATGCAGCAATTATTGACAAGCTGCAGGAGGGATGTATAAAAGTGCTGCAACAATATGGTGTAAAATCAAAAGTAGTAACAGTGCCCGGCGCTTTTGAAGTTCCGTTTGGCATAACAAGCTACTGGAATGCAAAGCAAAATGATTTAATAAAGCCTGCAGCATTTATTGCCCTGGCATGTGTTATAAGAGGAGATACTCCACATTTTGATTATGTGTGCAAAGGTATTACCGATGGTGTTGTGCAATTAAACCTGACATTGCCTGTACCTACTATTTTTGGTGTGCTTACTGTAGAAAATGAAGAGCAGGCTAAAGAAAGAATCGGTGGCAGGCATGGGCATAAGGGTGAGGAAGCGGCTATTACGGCATTAAAAATGATTGGTCTTCAAAGATCATTTTCTCATATCTGATCTCATTCATCATATTTCAGGAGAATTAATGCAGCTGTTTTGATTAGAATTGTTACTTTTAACAATCCCGATCATTCCTTAATTCCCATTGAAGTCCTTCAAATCTGAATCTTAATTTGAAATAACGATGGCATACTGGCTTATTAAATCAGAACCCTCTACCTATAGTTGGGATCAACTGGTAAAAGACAAACAAACTTTTTGGGATGGTGTAAGAAATTATGCAGCCCGGAATAACCTTAAGGCAATGAAGAAAGGAGATGAGTTATTCTTCTATCACAGCAATGAAGGAGTGGAGATTGTTGGGATTGCCAAATTAGCAAAAGAGTATTATCCTGATCCTACTACAGACGATGATACATGGGTGGTTGTGGATGTAAAACCCGTGCGAAAGCTGAAAAATCCCGTTTCGCTTACACAGATAAAAGCAGATAAACGCCTGGCAAATATGGCGCTGGTGAGATTGGGCAGACTTTCCGTGCAGCCGGTTACGGAAAAAGAGTGGGAAATTGTACTTGAACTGGCAGGAGAAAAATAAAAGTATATCCTCTTTATAATTGCATCGACCACAAAAGACACAAAGTGTTTACACAAAGAAACACAAAGAAGTTGTCGACCTGGTAAACGCTTAGTGGTCTTTGCGACATACTTTGAAGTCTTTGTGGTTAAACGATGAAGCTGCATCTGCATTTTTATTTCCCGCAATCGTTTGTTTATTTCTTTTCATCAAAATATAGCGCAGGGGCTTAATATTTGTGGAAATTTGAAATTAACTTAGCACGCCATTACTAATAACTATCATTAATTAAATCCACATAACACCATGAGTATGGTAGATTCTTTCGAGAAAATTCCCTGTCGTATATTCTCTGATTACAAAGAGGGTTCAAAGTTTGCAGCAGAAGAAATAGCACAACTCATCAAACAAAAACAAGCAGAAGGCAAAAAAGCGGTGCTGGGCCTGGCAACAGGTTCTACTCCAAAAACATTATATGCTGAGTTGATAAGAATGCACAAGGAAGAAGGGCTCAGCTTTAAAAATGTTATCACTTTTAATCTTGACGAATACTACCCGATTGATAAAAATGCTATACAGAGTTATCACAGGTTCATGAAAGTGAATCTTTTTGATAAAATTGATATTGATCAGAATAATTGCCATATACCAAGCGGTGAATGGAAAAAAACCGAAGTAAAAACACATGCTGCCAGGTATGAGCAGATGATTGATGAAGCCGGCGGTATTGATCTGCAGGTATTGGGTATTGGCATCAATGGTCATATTGGTTTTAATGAACCAGGCTCAAGCATATACTCAAAAACAAGGCTTGTAACCCTGGAAAATTCTACGCGACTCGCCAATTCTTATGAATTTGCCAACATCGCGCAGGTGCCCCGTCTTGCTATTACTGCCGGCATAAGCACTATTATGAAAGCAAAAAAAATTGTTTTGCTTGCTTGGGGGCAAATGAAGGCGCCTGTTGTGAAAGCTTCTATTGAGGATAATATTACAGAATCTATACCGGCATCAGTTTTACAAAATCATGATGATTGTATTTTTATATTAGATGAAAGCGCGGCGTCGGAGCTTACCCGTTTTAAATCTCCATGGCTTACCGGCGAGTCGGAGTGGACACCTAAAATGATACGCCGTGCTGTAATTAATACCGCATTGAAATTAAATAAACCGGTGCTCAGCCTTACCAACAGCGATTATATGGATAATGGTATTGGCGACTTACTGGTTGAACATGGCGATTCGTATGATATAAATCTCAAGGTATATTATATGCTTCGCGATAGCATAACCGGTTGGCCCGGCGGCAAACCCAGCCCCGTACAAATATCCAGCCAGCCAGAAAGATCAATGCCTTTTCCAAAGCGTGTAATTATTTTTTCTCCCCATCCTGATGATGATATTATTTCAATGGGTGGGACCTTCCAGCGTTTACACGACCAGGGGCATGAAGTGCATGTTGCTTATCAAACTTCCGGAAATATTGCGGTAACCGATGAATTTGTAACCCGTTTCCTGGATTTTGCTGTAGGCTTTGAAGAAATGTTTGGATTAGACAGCACAAAATCTCACCAGATATCTGATGAAGCCCGTTCTTATTTTGCGCAGAAAAAATCAAGACAATCTGATACCGCGGAAATAAGAAGTATAAAGGGATTGATACGCCGCTGCGAAGCCAAGGCAACCTGCCGCTATGTAGGACTTACGGATGACAGGGCTCATTTCCAGAACCTTCCTTTTTATGAAACAGGAACTATTGAAAAAAAGCCGATGGGAGAGGAGGATGTGAAACTTACAATGGCTTTGCTGCGCGAAATAAAACCGCAACAGGTATATTGTGCCGGCGATCTTGCCGACCCGCACGGAACACATAAAGTTTGTCTTGAAATTGTATTTGAATCATTAAAACGAATAAAAGCCGAAGGGGATGAATGGGTGAAAGATTGCTGGGTTTGGTTGTATAAAGGTGCATGGCAGGAGTGGGATATTACAGAAATTGAAATGGCTATACCAATGAGCCCTGAGCAGGTACTGAAAAAACGCTTCGGTATATTTATTCACCAGTCACAAAAAGATTCTGTTCCGTTCCAGGGAACAGATTCCCGTGAATTTTGGCAAAGAGCGGAAGAACGTAATGCAAATACTGCAGAGTTGTATGCAAAACTTGGTCTTACACAATATGCCGCAATGGAAGCATTTGTGAGATGGCATTATTAATGCTGAAGTTAAATCTTCAGCATTTTCTTTTGGCATTAAAGGTGTACAATCTTATCTTTGCCGCCCCAATTGAGCATCTGACTACAGATCAGAAGGCTTTACCGGGAAAAGTTTTTGAATAGTAACGGCCCCGTAGCTCAACTGAATAGAGCATCTGACTACGGATCAGAAGGTTTCAGGTTTGAATCCTGACGGGGTCACACAGGCTTGATAAGGGTCTCATTTCAGTGAGGCCCTTTTTATTTTTTAGTCATTTTACATACAATTTACATACTTCTATCCAGGTGTTGAGCTCAACTTATTTTTGCAAACAATATTTTATATTAAATAAATTTGGTAAGTTTAATTTTGTATAAATGATATAGTATAATCATTATTTAAAAATAGTTACTCCGTCTTTTAAAGAATGTAGAGGTTGGGAATGATTAATTCATTTACCAAAGCCATGGTGGATATGTCTATTGCCACTTATTAAAACCCTTGGTTGTATGCCCCTTAGAAAGATTTTAAATAAAAAATTATTTTTTATAAATCTTATTCTATGCCCATTCATTTGTCTGGCACAAAACCTCATACAAAATCATAGTTGTGATAGTCCTTTGGAAAATGGTAAAATTCCTTATTGGGAGGAAGTTAACGGCTTAAAGTGGGGAAAGAGGTTTACAGATCCGCTTCCATTTGCAGGTGATGCGTATTTTTTTGCGGGTGCTGTAAGTAACGCCAGGTTAAAGCAGGAAATAGATATATCTGGTTTTAAATGTCTAATTGATTTGGGTGTTCAATATTTTGAGTTTATCGGCTATGTAAGAGCTTATGAACAATCACCATCCGATGCCAGTAATATTGAAATTCAATTTTTTACCCAGTCAAATACATTATTGTCTTCTTTTAATTTTGGACCTTATAATCAAACAATAACATGGAAAAAGATAGACTCAGTATTGCATGTGCCGGTTAACTCAAGGAAAGTTGTAATTATGCTTAATAGCATTAGGTACAATGGCTCAAATAATGATGGTTATTATGATGAGCTATCATTAATTCCACTTCCAGTTGACAATAACATCAACAAAATTCATATTGACACTTCCATTTGTGAGGAGCAAAATTATTTAGGATACAGTTCAAGCGGAATTTTCATTGATACTCTTATTTCATCTAATGGTTGCGATAGTATCAGAACGTTAAATCTTACTGTAAAACATAAATCGAGTTCAACAGTCAATCAAATCATCTGTGAAGGGGAAAGTTACTTAGGGTATAGTACAAGCGGTTCATTTATTAATACTTTTGTTTCCAATAATGGATGCGATAGCATCATGACTTTAAATCTTATCGTTAAACCGAGATCATACTCAACCATCAATGAAGAGATTTGTGAAGGGCAATCTTTTTTAGGGTACAGCTCAGGCGGAGCTTTTACAGATACCCTTATCGCAACTAATGGTTGTGATAGTATTCGAACCTTAATTCTATCAGTAAACAAAAAACCGGTGCCTGATTTGGGCTTTGATAAGGAGTTATGTGCCGGCGATAGCTTAGTGTTGTTACCCGGTGTTTTCAACTCATACCTGTGGCAGGACAATTCAACCTTAAATCATTTTGTTGTTAAACAACCGGGTCTATATTCGGTTGAGGTAAGTAATATGTGCGGCTCAGTATCAGATGAGATAATAGTCGCAGAAAAACTGTGTAATGAAATTTTTCCAAACGCATTTTCACCAAATAATGATAAGAAAAATGATTTTTTTAAAATTTTAAGGCCTTTCAATCTTGTAGAATATAAACTTCGTATTTATAATCGGTGGGGACAAAAGATGCTTGATACATCAAATCCTGAAGAAGGGTGGGATGGGAGTTATAATGGCATTCCGCAAAACGCCGGGATTTACGTTTACTATTGTGAGTATAAAAAGAATGGTGTTTATAAACAAATAAGAAACAATCTTATTCTTATGCGCTGAAATATACATTTTTCTTTCGCAGAGATTTGTAAGCGCTGGTTTTTAAAGAGCAACGGTTCTCCGAGTCTCTCCGCCGGACTATGTATGTTGGCAGAACTCTGCGATAGGCGGAGAATCAAGAGTTGCAGTAAAACTACTGCCTTATATAAAAGAAAGAAGTTAAACAAAAGAAAGACGATGAGTATGCCTCGCTGATGAAGTTTTACTGAAAGCTTTAAGCCTGGCAATTAGCCAGGTTTTATTTTAACGTCTAACCATTGCCTCTGTTTTCTGTTTTTCTGCTAAAAAGGATTTTTCCAACCCGCCTGCAAGTTTTAAATTAACTTTATCATTAATTTATTTAAACAAAAACCAACAAATATGAGAGTGCTGTTAATCCTGTCAATGATGGTTATTGCTGTTTCTCCCTTTAGCAACATCCAGGCTTGTACGCGGGTTGTTTACAAAGGACCGGGAAACCTCATTATCACAGCAAGGTCAATGGATTGGAGAGACGAAATACCTGCCAACTTATGGGTATTGAAGCGCGGTACTGAAAGAAATGGATTGGTTGGTCCTAACTCGGTGAAATGGAAATCCAAATACGGAAGTGTGGTAACCAGTAGTTGGGATATTGCTTCAGCCGATGGAATGAATGAAAAGGGGCTGGTAGGTAATATGCTCTGGCTGGCAGAATCAGTATATCCAAAATTTGATCCCGCGAGTGGGAAAAAAGGCGTGGCTATTTCGTTATGGCTGCAATATGTGCTCGATAATTTTGCTTCTGTTGATGAAGCCGTGAAAGCACTTTCCAAAGAGGAATTTGTTATAGTATCTGATGTAATTCCCGGCTCAGATAAATTTACAACCCTGCATCTTTCTGTTTCAGACAATACCGGTGACAATGCCATCTTTGAATACATTAATGGAAAGCTGGTAGTACATCACAATCAATCTTATACTGTAATGACCAATTCCCCGGTATTTGAAGAGCAACTCGCCATTAATCAGTACTGGAAAAATATTCCGGGTACTACCATGTTACCTGGCACCAACCGCGCCGCCGACCGCTTTGTACGGGCTTCTTACTATATTAATGCAATTCCTGCTACGGATAATACACATGTGGCAGTGGCGAGCGTATTCAGTGTAATACGTAATTGTTCGGTTCCTTATGGCATATCTTCCAAAGAAGAGCCTAATATTTCTTCTACCAGGTGGAGAACTGTTGCCGATCAAAAAAATCTTGTTTATTATTTTGAGAATGTGCTTACGCCAAATGTTGTTTGGGTTGATCTTAAAAAGATTGATTTCTCCCCCGGTACTGATGCAAAAAAACTGGAGCTGGATAAAGGGCAAACTTATGCAGGAGAAAGCTCCGGAAAATTTATAAGTGTAAAACCATTTAGTTTTGTGGGGTTATAGCTTTTCGCAGCCATAGCCTGTCTCACACGCCTTTCAGGCGCGAACCACGGCCGAGAAGAGGAAATATATGTATGATATTTAAATATCGGATTCCCTTTAAAAAGTACCCCTGGTAGAATATACTCTTGAGGTAAATAATACAACTGCGCTCAATAGCGTTATCTATAGGCGTATGATCAATATGTTCAAAATAACTAAATGGATAAAAAATATATTGCCTTATTTATTGCAATCCCTGTTTTTCTTTCATGTAACAATAATGACCCCGTTAACCCTAACAGGGAAGAACATGTATATGTTGCTGGCGGCATAAAATCAAGAACTGTTTCAGGTGTTTGGATTGATAGCACTTTTATTAAACTTACAGAGAATCCGACGCATACATTGTGTACCTCTGTATTTATTTCAGGTGAAGATATATATGTATGCGGCTCTACGTATGGTGGCAATAAAGATGTTCAGTGCTGGAAAAATGGGAATCCCTTATCATTTGAAAGAACTGATTATAATGGATTACCTCAGTATGTTACAGTTTCAGGAAATGATGTTTATTTATGCGGACAAATCAAAGAAAAAAGTGATGCAGCATTTCTTGCAGTTTACTGGAAGAATGGAAAGTTTATAAAATTAGAAAACCAAAAGGCTTCTTTAGCAAGTGCAATGCAGATTATAGGCAGCAATATATATGTGGTTGGTTGGGCAAGGTTTCCCCGTGAATCTGCGATGATCTGGAAAAATGGAGTTGCCACCAGGCTAAATAGCGAGGCTTATAAGAGCTATGCATCAGGAATTAAAGTTGTTGGGAATGATGTATATGTTTCGGGATATACTTTGGATTCTCTTGGTACTGGAAAAGCATTGTATTGGAAAAATGGTGTTGAATACAATTTAACTGCACCAGGTGTTAATGGCGCAGCAACCGATATTTTTATTGATGGAAGTGATATTTATTTCTCAGGGGACTTATACACTTTGGATAGCCTTTATACTCCGGTTTATTGGAAGAACGGTGTTGTAACCACTTTGGGAGATTACAATACTAATAATTATGCTTCATCCATATTTGTCAAGAACGGTGATGTTTACGTTTCCGGATCCTATGGAAGCAAAGAGCGATTCCGTGGCGTATACTGGAAGAATAGCAACAAGGTGGAACTTCCTGCTGATACCACTATGTCTTCATATACGCAATGTATATTTGTAAAGTAAGATAATTGTCCTGATGAGTAAAGGCACAATTGCATTTTCCCGATTGCATTTTGCTTACTTAGGGATTGCTGTTTAACTCCATTTTGGTGATATTCTGATAAAGATCATTGCATATTCATGCTTTGGTTATTAAATTGCTGCAAGGGTTTTGAATCAAATTTTTCAAAAACCATGCAGCTGTTTCGGCATAATTAAATTTTACGAACCTTTTTTGCCTCCACAGCCGGCGGGCTGCGTAACCGGAACGCCGCTGCTTTTTGTCTTTTGAAAAAATATGCTTCGCATTTTTTCAATTTCGCCTTCGGCGAAACCATACAAAAAGAGGCGGCAAACCCGGTTACTGGTAAAAACTTAAAAAAAATAAATGCCGGGAGTTAAACAGCAAGCCCTACGTACTACTACTTCTCAGAATGTATATAACCCAAAAGAGGATGTATTAAAAAAACGAAGGTCCTGAGAATCGTCTAAACAACTACCTGTCTCCATCAGGTCCGAATAAAAAGAGAAACTCAAAAATAAGAGTTTCTCTTTTACAAAATATTACTACCGATGGTATATACCCGCTTATTTCAATGCTTTTTTAGCAGATACTTTCCGGTTTGGCGTCTTCTTTTTACGGGCTATTTGTAATTGTGTTTTGCGGATACGCAATCTTCTTTTTGCGGCTTCTGCAGCTTTTAAAATAGCATCTTCAAAAATAACAGAGGTAGCTTTTATATACTCATCTTTACCCGGAACCCTGATATTAAGCGTACAGTTTACCACTTCTTTAGCGCCTTTTACTTCATGTGTAAGTGTAACTTCTATTTCCTGTATGTCTTTATAATATTTGTTAAGCGTACTTAGCTTAAGGGTGGCAAACTCTTTTAATGATGGACTTAATTTATGCCCGGTAGATTCAATACGAAATTTCATAAATTCAATTTTAAATTACTTCAGCAAAAATAGGATAAGATCCAGATAACTGCACTGATTAAAAAGGGGTTAAGTGATGATATTACTCAGCCGATAAATTATGCATAACTGCCACCTGGAAAAAGCTGCTGCAAAAACAGGGTATTTTAACATGCCGCTTTCAAAGCTGCAGCTATTATTTTTCCTAATTCGTAAATTGTTTTCCCGATTAAGAAAATGACTTTTTATATAGGGCAATACTTTCGCATTGTGAAAGGATTCCATATTATAGCAGCCGCAGTGCTATCCCTGAACGTACTCGTTAACAGCAACATTGTTTTAGGTCAAACGGACACTTCGTCTGTTACTACATTAAGCGAAGTGGTTGTTACCGGGCAATATACTCCCCAGTCTGTAAAACAATCAGTATACCAGGTACGGGTTATTTCAAAAGAACAGATACAAAGGCAGGCGCCTGCTTCCTTACAGAATATATTAAATACTCAACTGAATATCCGCTTTTCGCAGGATGTGGCTACAGGCGGCGCGGATATTACCATGCTCGGACTGGCGGGGCAGAATGTAAAAATATTAATAGACGGCGTGCCTGTAACCGGCCGCCAGGGCACTTCCAATGAAATCAATATTAATCAGTTGGAAATAAATTCCATTGAACGTATTGAGATTATTGAAGGACCTATGAGCGTAATATATGGTGCGGACGCGCTGGCAGGTGTGATCAATATCATCACTAAAAAAAGAAATCCGCATAAGTTTGGTGTTAATGCCCGTATACTCGAAGAAACGGTGGGTAAGGAATACGGCTTCCATAAGGGAATTCATAATCAGTATATCGGTGTATCAGCATCATATAAATCATGGTACTTTAACGGTGGTATAGGAAGAAACCTTTTCAATGGCTGGAAAGACAGCGCAAAGGGCCGCGAATTATTGTGGCATAAAAAAGACCAGATCACTGCTAATGCTATAGTTGGTTACAGAACAGATAAACTACATGTGTATTACAGGTTAGATGGCCTGGATGAGATTATTACCAATCCTGCTAATGCCCAGGGCAGTGAACCGGCTATCGACCAGGAGTATATTACCGACAGGCTGATGCATCAGCTGCAGGCAACATATACACTCAATAAGAAGTTTACATTTAATGCGCTTGCTTCATATACTGATTTCAGCAGGCAGGTATACTCCACCTTATATTACCCGGATGGAGACGTGAGGGTAGCTACCGCGCCGGGCTTGCATAGTCTTACCAGTTTTAAGGGTTATACAGCACGCGCTACGGCAGTGTATAAGCCATCTCCAGTAATAGCTATACAACCAGGTGTTGATATTAATATTGAAACAGGTGAAGGTGAACGAATAAAACAAGGATCGCACAACATTAATGATTACGCCTTTTTTATTACAGCAGATATTACTCCTCATTCTATTGTTCAGATAAGACCCGGAGTGCGGTTTGAAAAAAACTCAGTGTACCAGGCGCCGCCAGCCATACCATCGCTTAATATAAAACTGGCCGTTGCTCCTTCAACAGATATCCGCCTGGCTTATGCAAAAGGTTTTCGTGCACCATCTTTAAGGGAGTTGTACTATGATTTTTTTGATGCAAGCCACCAGATTGAAGGGAACCCGGATCTGCAGGCTGAAAGATCAAACAGTTTTACAGGCTCTATAAACTGGAAAAAGCAGTTGAACAAAGATGTTGTAATGTCTTTAATACTGAGCGGCTTTTATAATGATGTAAACAATCTTATCGGCTATGCTGCCAAAGCCAATGATCCTACCATTACCTCATTTATCAATATCAGTAAATACAAAACCAGGGGCGGGGCGCTTAATACAAACCTGTCTTATACAAACCTCATGGCATCTTTAGGACTTGCATATACCGGCAGGTATAATGAGTATGCAGAAGAAGATAAATCGCTGCCGGAATTCAAATGGTCACCTGAGCTTAACACATTTATTTCTTATGCATTCCCGAAAATAGGACTTGATCTTAATCTCTTTTATAAAGTAACCGGCAAGCTGCCATATTACCAGTCAGTAACAACCAATAATCAAACAGCATACCGGCTGGTTCAAACATCAGCTTATCACTGGGCAGACTTTACAGTGAATAAAAAAATCTACAAATGCCTGAAATTAAATGCAGGTGTACGGAACCTGTTTAATATAACAGCAGTAAATAATACAGCAGTTGTAAGTGGTGCACATTCGAGCGCCGGGGCTAAAGCGATTGGATACGGACGTTCATTTTTTGCAGGTTTGTTATTTGACTGGCACACCAGATAGGAAATTATTCTTTTAATTATATAAACATACATTGATGATGAAACTGACACTTACGAAGGCGTTATTAGTATTTTCTGCATTATTTCTGCTTACAACCGCATGTAGAAAAAAAGATGCGCCTCTGCCTGATAATCTTGCACAATTTGAAACTACTGAGCAGGGTATGGACGCGGCAACAACTTCCATCACCGTAAAAATAAAATTAACCAGGGCTACAGATAAAGATATTCCTGTAACTATTGGATTAACCAACACTGGTGTTGAATACACAACGGATTATACTACCACGCCTGCAGCTACGTCTAATACTTTAGTCTTAACCGTATTGAGTGGCAGTAGTGAAACCAGTTTTACGGTAAATAAAGCAGCAGGCGCTTTGTTTTATGGCGATGAAAAAATTGACTTCACCATCAATTCAACCGGGTCTCCGGTAATTATAGGAACCAACAAGCAGTTTGCGCTAAGTTTTGCTGAGCTGATAGCTACCCAATCTTCTATAGTAGGCGATGGCGGTGGCGCTACTTATGGCAATAAAATATTTTTTGACCTGAGCGCCAACACACAGGTGCCTGTGCAAAGAACAAAATGGGATTTTGGATTTTATACCGGTACAGATGATTTCAGGGTAATACTCAATTCTTCTGTTGGTATGATGGCTAAGCAACTTGACAAGAACGACTTGAATGCGGTTACCGCGGCAGACACTGCCGGATTTTCAACAGATGTGATCTTTAACCAGAATGATCCTCAAACATCTGCACTGGCTTATATCGACTATCCCAGCGGTGATCTTACCAAAACTGCTATTGCAGCAGTTTCGGCTACGGCAGACGACAATAAGGTATATATCATCAATCGCGGCAAAGGTATAGGATCACCCGCGCCTGACAGAGGCTGGAAAAAGATCCGTGTAATACGCAACGCTGCCGGGGGTTATACTTTGCAGCATGCTGATATTGCTGCTACAACCTTTTCAACTGTGGATATTGCAAAAGATGAGGCGTACTTCTTTAAATATATTTCGGTAGAAAACGGCGCTGTTGATGTTGAACCAAAGAAAGATAAATGGGACATTGCATGGACGTATTTTTCAAATATGGCTAATTTCGGCGGAGGCAATGTGCCATACCTTTACCAGGACGTGATATTGCAAAACAGGAATGTTGAAGCAGTGATGATAGAAACTACAACAAAAACTTATGAAGCTTTTGCTGAAGCAGATATTGCATCATTAACTTTTAAGACTTCTCAAGCAACCATTGGATCTACATGGCGCGGTGTTGGTCCTGATTTTAGTCCATTGGTTTATGATAATAGATTTTATGTTATAAAAGACGTGGATAACAATTATTACAAACTCCGCTTTACTGCGATGACCAAAGATGGTGTGCGTGGTTTCCCGGCTTTTGAATATGCTTTGGTTAAAAAGGGTAGTTAATAGTATTAGTTTAATTTATTCAAAAAATACACATGAAAAATAGGATATTATTTACTGCAGCAATGCTGGCTACTTTTACTGCATTTGGCCAGCAACAGGAAGGAAAAAAGAATATCGAAAAATTATGCGGCTGTTTTGAAGTGCAGTTTAAGTACGCCGAAACATTTTCACCAGATGAAGATTATAAGTTCCATAACAGGGAAAACCTGGCTGCCGGGGCTGAACTGGTAGTGCCCGTTGAAATGAGCGATAAAAAAATTTCATTGCAACATTTACTGGTTATTTCCGACACTATGGTTGTAAAGCACTGGCGTGAAGACTGGACCTATGAAAACCCGGAGCTTTTTGTATACAAAGGAGATAAAACATGGGAAAAAACCGCGTTAAATGCTGCAGATGTAAAAGGAAAATGGACGCAAACGGTTTGGGAAGTTAGTGAAGCGCCACGCTACCAGGGCATAAGCCAATGGTATAACACAGACGGGAAAACCATCTGGGAAAATACCACCGACGCGCCATTGCCCCGCAGGGAGTATTCTACAAGAAGTGATTACAACGTTTTGCAAAGAGGCAACCGCATCATTATAAATGAGGAGGGATGGATACACGACCAGGATAATAAAAAAATCATTCGTGAAAACGGCACAGACAAATTACTGGTTGAAGAAAAAGGAGTTAACAGCTATAAAAAAATTGATGATAAACAATGCGCCGCCGGCCTTGCATACTGGAAAAAAAATAAACTGTACTGGGCAAAAGTTAAGACGGTATGGGATGATTATATGGCTAAGCACAACTCCATTACCATTAAAGATAAGGTAGACGGCAAATACCTGCATGAATATCTGTTTGCACAGGCAAAAGATTTTGCAACCGGCAAAATAAAGAACGCGGAAATAGATGCAAGCATAAAAACATCGGTTGAAAAGTTTTTTACAGAAGCAAAACAACTGGCAACAACAAAGTAAAGTATGCTTATTTGAATATCACCGTTCCATGTGCTTTTGTAAGCTCCACTTTCAGTTGCTTTAAATGCTGGTGTGTTTGCAACAGCGTTAGTTGTTCTTCCGGTGAGTTAGACTTTTCCAGGTCGTGCAGGTTTTCTTCCATTAATCTTTTTATCTTCCTGAGCTTTAAATAATGGAGTGTAGATAAAATCTCTTCTTTATATAATTGTTCTCTTGTAGGCAAAGGTCCATCGTAATGTTCCTTCCAGTTTGGGCTTAATTCATACCTTGTATCCATAAGTCCTACAGCCACCTTGCTAAGCTCTATATTTTCATGATAAAGAAAATTTCTTGCATTAACCTCAATTCCGTTTTTTACCCATTCCCGGTAGGTTTCTATCATAAGCAACATTTGCTTGTTGTCAATCAGTTCGTATAATCCGTTTTCCTCAAATTCTTCAAAAATATATTGATGTACTTTTTGATCGTCCGACCATGCATAATTACCAAACTCCAGCAAAGCCCTTACTATATTACGCTCTACCAACTCATCCTTATTCAAAAGATTGAGCATATCCTCGTCAACCGGCGGTGTATCGCTGATATTTGCCGGCTCATCTTCCCTGGATTGTTGTTTATTTTCCTGCTTTGTTACTTTCTCCCTTATAAATTTGTTTACCAGAGCATATAAGCCCTGCTCATCAATTTTAAGTAGTCCGGCGCTTTTGCGTATATAATCCTGCTGCCTGGTAAAATCTTCTGTTTTATTTAAACGCGATATTGTTTCTGCTATGCGGTTGACAACTGCAGATTTCTTTACCGGGTCATTTTCCGCATCTCTTAAAGACACCTCAAGCTGAAAAAGAATGATATCTTTTTTATTATCTGTTACAAATTGCCTGAATGCTTCTTTACCCACTTTTCTTACATAACTATCAGGATCTTCATTGTCAGGTATTAAAACAAGCTGTACATTCAGCCCTTCTTCAAGCGCAAGGTCCAGTCCGCGTAAAGCTGCTTTTATACCTGCACTGTCTCCGTCATAAATGATGGTAAGATTGTTGGTGTATTTTTTTATCAGCCTTAATTGATCTGGCGTTAGAGAGGTTCCGCCACTTGCAACTACATTTTCAATGCCTGCCTGGTGCAAAGCAATTACATCAGTATATCCTTCAACCAGCAAGCATTCGTCAGCTTTATCAATAGCCTGTCTTGCAAAATATGAACCGTATAATATTTTACTCTTGATGTATATTTCGTTTTCAGGAGTATTAATGTATTTAGGCGCTCTGTCTGCCTTGCCTATTACCCTTGCTCCAAAGCCAAGTATTTTGCCGGTTTGGTTATGAACAGGAAATATTATGCGTCCTCTGTAGTTATCAAATAATTGTTCATCCCTCATGACAACCAAACCTGTTTTTTGCAGGTATTCCGGGTTGTATTGCGCAGCAATGGCTGCTTTCGCAAGGGAGTCGCGTTGCTGATCGCAATATCCTAACTGAAATTTTTCAATAATATCATTATCGAATCCTCTTTCGTGTAAATAGCTAAGCGCTATATCCTGTCCTTCTTCTGAGTTTAATAATGATCCGGCAAAATACTTTTGTGCAAAGCTGTTGATAATATAAAGGCTATCAGCGGTTTGATGTAAAGCTTTTATTTCAGGGCTTACTTCAGTTTCTTCAATCTCCACATTATACCGGTTTGCAAGCCAGCGTAAAGCCTCTGCATAGCTATACTTTTCATGCTCCATCAAAAAGCTGATGGTATTACCGCTTTTACCGCAACCAAAACATTTATAGATTTCTTTAGCAGGTGAAACGGTAAACGAAGGTGTTTTTTCGTTATGAAACGGGCATAACCCAAGATAGTTAGTCCCTCTCTTTTTCAATTTCACAAAACTTCCAACAATATCAATGATATCGATACGTGAAAGAATTTGATCTATGGTATGTTGTGTTATCACTAACTGTAATTATTATCAAAAGCCAAGTTAGTATGTATAAGTCTATTAGTAATGAAATTTTTTTAAAAGTATGGTTTGCAACAATTTAAAAATATGTTATACGTTATACACCCTGTTGTCTATATCCTCGAATAACTAGAATAATTTCCTATGAAGCGAATTATACTGTTTCTGCCCTTACTGCTGTTGATATATGTCAATTCACAGGCAGGGAATAAAGACGGGAGGAACTCGTTAGCTTTGGTCTCAAATTTCACTGCCAGTATAACTTCAGGCTGTGGCCCCTTAAATGTACAATTTACCAGCACATCTACCAGTGATGCTGGTGATCCTATTGTTAGCTATAGCTGGAATTTTGGTGATGGCAGTCCTTTGGGTACCGGTGCAAGTCCTGGTCACACATTTGCAAATCCCCCTCTTGCATTTCAATATTATACAGTAAGTTTAACGGTTACCACCCAGGGCGGTGCAACAAAAACAGAAACAAAAACTAGTTTTATTACGGTATACAGAAAGCCGGTTTTTGATTTTGGCCCCGACTACGAAGTGTGCGCGGGTTCTACTCCTACAATAACATTAGTTACAGAAGCCGTTGGTGGATATGTATATAATTGGAGTCCGCCAAAAGATGCCGTAACAACTTACACATGTAATTTTACGCCTGTGGCCGGAGTAAATACCTACTGGGCAAAAGTGACCAATGGCACCTGTGTTACAACCGACACATTGCGGGTAACTGCTGGCGCCGCATTAACACCTAAAATTGGTTATAAAATATTGAGTACGTGCGGCAATGTGCAGGTGCAGTTTTTTGATAGTTCATACATGTGCGATCCGGCCAATAGTACTACTTACAATGAATGGGAAATTGACGGGGAATGGTACTATGATAAGGACCCCGTGCATACTTTTGCAACAGGTGGAAGCTATGATATATGGATGTATGTAGAAGATGACGAAGGTAATTCTGACGACCAGACGATAACTATTACGCTACCTAATCCTACGCCCGGGCCTGAGCCTATTGATTTTGGCGGTAATAAAACTATTTGCTTAGGCAATAGTGTTCAATTAGACGCAGGCGACGAACCAGGTGCTACATATGTTTGGAGTCCTGCAACAGGTTTAAGCAGCACTTCTGTTTATAATCCAATAGCAAGTCCAACATCTACACAAACATATACTGTTACCAAAACAAAATGTGGTGTGTCCGTATCTGCTTCGGTTACAGTAAATGTAAACCCTGTATTAATAGTTAATTTAGGCCCCGACAAGGATTATTGCGGGGGATATATGCTGTTGGATGCAGGCGTGACAGGTGCTACCTACCAGTGGGGAAGCACTTATAATCCAGCTGCATATATTTGGGAGAAGAATCAGCAAACCGCTGCTACCGGTCCGGGCACCTATTGGGTGACCGTAACTAAAAATGGTTGTACTGCATCAGATACAATTGTACTGCATCCTAAAAAAGCGGTTACTGCATCATTTACTTATACTAAGTCAGGCGATGGTACCTGTGGACCATTTGAACTAAGCGTGACAGAAAATTCAGATGTATGCTCAGGAGCAATTAATAATCGTGAGTGGAATTTTGGAGATGGAACAATAATAAGCGGAGTTAACCAATCTGTTACTCATACATACAGTGCACCTGGTACATATACAGTAAGATTAATAGTATCAACCACTGCGCCTGCAAAGGATACGATAACGCAAACAATAACTTTTACCGGGGGAACTATTGTCGTGAACCTTGGCAATGATACCACCATATGTGCAGGCAACAGTGTAACCATTGATGCCGGACCTGGTGCAAGTTATGCATGGAGCAACGGGGCAACAAGCAGAACGATCACCGTATCTCCGTCTTCAACAACAAGCTATTCTGTAACTGTAACCAATGCTACAGGTTGTACAGGCACTGATTCCAGGACCGTGAACATCGGTGCTGCAGTGAATGTGAACCTTGGCAATGATACCACCATATGTGCAGGCAACAGTGTAACCATTGATGCCGGACCTGGTGCAAGCTATGCATGGAGCAACGGGGCAACAAGCAGAACGATCACCGTATCTCCGTCTTCAACAACAAGCTA
>NZ_QCZJ01000002.1:301971-462984 GCF_003075435.1 Terrimonas sp.
GTGAACCTTGGCAATGATACCACCATATGTGCAGGCAACAGTGTAACCATTGATGCCGGACCTGGTGCAAGCTATGCATGGAGCAACGGGGCAACAAGCAGAACGATCACCGTATCTCCGTCTTCAACAACAAGCTACTCTGTAACCGTAACCAATGCTACAGGTTGTACAGGCACTGATGCAAAACAGGTTAATGTAGGTCCTGCCTTAACGGTTAATTTAGGACCAGACAAGGACTATTGCGGAGGATATATGCTGTTGGATGCAGGCGTAACAGGTGCTACCTATCAGTGGGGAAGCACTTATAATCCTGTCGCATATATTTGGGAGAAGAATCAGCAAACCGCTGCTACCGGTCCGGGCAAGTATTGGGTGACCGTAACTAAAAATGGTTGTACTGCATCAGATACAATTGTACTGCATCCTAAAAAAGCGGTTACTGCATCATTCACTTATACTAAGGCAGGCGATGGTACCTGTGGACCATTTGAGTTAAGCGTGACAGAAAATTCAGATGTATGCTCAGGAGCAGTTAATAATCGTGAGTGGAATTTTGGAGATGGAACAATAATAAGCGGAGTTAACCAATCTGTTACTCATACATACAGTGCACCTGGTACATATACAGTAACATTGATAGTATCAACCAGTGCGCCTGCAAAGGATACAATAAAACAAACAATAACTTTTACCGGAGCAACTATCTCTGTAAATCTGGGTAACGATACTACTTTATGTTCTGGAAGCAGCCTTGTTCTTGATGCCGGCAACCCTGGTTTAACATATGTATGGAGCACCGGTGAAACAAGCCAGACTATCAGCGTAAATACATCGGGTACTTATTCTGTAGAAGTTAATAATGGCTTATGCAAAGCTATAGGTACTATACAGGTAACTGTTTCAGACGGGCTGAATATTCAGCTTGGCAATGATACTACCATATGTCCTTTAAATAGTGTAACGCTTGATGCGGGTAACTATCCTGGCGCTACTTATTTATGGAGCAGTAATGCGGGTAATAAAACGTCTCAAACCGTTACTGTCAGCCCTGATGATCCCATGACTGTATACACAGTAACTGTTACCAGGGGAACATGTACGGGCACAGGTACTAAAACTGTTTACGTTAGCTCAGCATTACCAGTAAATCTTGGCAACGATACAGCAATATGCGCCGGTTCAAATATTACGCTTGATGCAGGACACCCGGGTGCAACATACCTGTGGAATAATGGTACAGCATTCCAGACAAATACAGTTTATGAGGCTGGAACTTACAAGGTAACTGTCAATTACATGGGCTGTTCAGGCGAAGACTCAATCAATCTTGCATTGATTGCTGCACCGGCGCCGGTTGATCTGGGAGATGATATAAATATATGCTTTGGTAACAGCCTCGTACTTGATGCGGGTGAATATGCAGGTGCAACATACTCATGGAGCACAGGTGAGACTACACGCACCATTACTGTTTCTTCAAGCAATACTTATAGTGTAACGGTAGCTAATGGTTGTGGAAGTCCTGTAACAGACGCTATTAATGTTACTATGGGTAATCTTCCTTCACCGGTTATTACGCAATCAGGTTTAGAATTGATTTGCACACAGGCGGATACTTATCAATGGTATAAAGATGGCATATTGATCCCTGGCGCAACAAATCAGAGATATAAAGCAAAAGGCTACGGCGTTTACTCGGTAGTAGTTACAAATACAGCTTTAGCATGTTCAGGAAAATCTGCTGACTACTGGTTTGTGCCTGCAGGTGAATTCTACCTCGGTGATATACGGTTGAAAATAACACCTAACCCAAGTGCAGGACAAACCAAGCTTGTAGTGTCTAAATTACCGCCTAGGCCGATAAAAATGACGGTATACGACAGGATTGGAAGAAGATTGATAACCAGGGAAATATCAAATGCTGTTAATGATATAAATATGACGGGATATGCTAAAGGATTATATTTTGTAGAATGTGTGCTTGATAACAACAGAGTAATTCTTCCATTGGTAACCCAATAAAGTTTTTTCGCGAATCTGGTGGACAACAACCCATCCGACGGGGCTTCCCTGTCGGATGTTTTTTTATGCACATATCTATGGTATATTAAGGTATTCTTCGTATTTTTAAAATGCTACATAGAGCATCCGCCCCATGGCTTTGGAACAATTCATTAATTACTTCACTTTTAAAATTGTATGCCCATGGTTACTACAACAGACATCGATCAGTTTACAGAGGAATGTAATGCCTGGAGAGAAGCATTACGTTCACAACGCGAAGAATTCAACAGAATGAAAAATGAACTTCAGGAAGCATCAGCACACATTACCAGTAAAGAATCTCTGAAAGCTGTTGAACATTATCAAAACCAGTTTGATATCCAACTCTCCAACATTCATGATGTTAAGCAATCAATAAAAATGTACGCTAAGATGTGTGCCTTACAACCGGCAGGAGATGATATTATGCTGTCGGAACACGAGCGCATTGCATCGGATTATAATGATTTACAGCGTACATTACAGGAGCTTAAGCATGAATTCCGGCAATTTCTTATAAGCTATTCATAAATATCCTTTTTTGCATTTTACATCGCAGTATATAAAATACTGCGGGAGGATTTGTTATGTCCTCACCCAACTATTTTTTAACGATTAAAATTATTTGCCATGGCTGCCGAGTTCGACACATCCCATGTAAAAAACATAGTACTACTTGGGCATGCAGGCTCCGGTAAAACGGCGCTTGCAGAATGTTTACTTTTTGAAGCCGGTTTAATAACGCGCAGGGGCACCATTGCCGAAAAAAATACGGTTGGTGATTACCATGAATTAGAGCAGGAAAGAGGGAATACCATTTTTTCAAAGCTTATGCATACCAAATGGCGCGGATATAAAATTAATATTATTGACACGCCGGGTTATGACGATTTTTCAGGAGAAGTATTATCTGCGCTTCGTGTAGCCGATACCGGTATAATGCTGCTGAATGCCGCAATGGGCGTTGAAGTAGGAACAGATATTATCTGGCAATATACTGAGCAATTTAAAACACCTATGATTTTTGCGGTCAATCATCTTGATAATGAATCCGCTGATTTTGACGCAACTGTACAGGAAGCAAAACAGCATTTCGGTAATAAAATTACCATCATACAATACCCCCTTCAGCAAGGAGAAGGTTTTCATTGTATTATTGATGTGCTGAGGATGACAATGTATAAATTTAAAGATGCAGGTGGAAAGCCTGAGAAGCTACCCATCCCTGATAGTGAGCGCGAGAAGGCCGATCAGCTGCATAAAGAGCTTATAGAAGCGGTTGCCGGAAATGATGAAACCCTGATGGAGAAATATTTTGAAAAAGGAGAACTGGATGAAGATGAAATAAAAACAGGCATGAAAAAAGCAATGATCAATCATGACCTGTTTCCTTTATTCTGCCTTTCGGCAGAAAGAAATATGGGTTGTGGACGATTGATGGGATTTATTGACAATGTTTGCCCCAGCGCTAATGAAATGCCCGCACAGGTATCCGTCAAGGGTGAACCGGTTGCCTGCAATGCCGCTTCGCCGGTTTGTGCATTTGTATTCAAATCCGTGTCAGAATCTCATGTCGGCGATTTGTCTTTCCTGAAAATTTTTTCAGGCACACTAAAAACCGGAATGGAACTTATTAATGAAACTACCGGAGCATATGAAAAGATCAACCAGCTTTACGTGGTAGAGGGCAATAAGCGAATTAATGTAAATGAACTTAGTGCCGGTGATATAGGTGCTACATTAAAGCTGAAGAACACGCATGTAAATAATACATTGCACGAAAAAAACAGCCATTACGAACTACAGTCTATTGCTTTTCCTCCTGCCAATATGAGTATTGCCATAAGCAGCCAGAAAAAAGGAGAGGAGGAGAAACTCGCTTCAGCACTTCACCAGCTCAGGGAAGAAGATCCAACAATTATTGTTGAAGTGTCACCGGAACTAAAGCAAACCATATTGCATTGCCAGGGCGATATGCACCTTGCTGTAATTAAATGGAAATTACTGCATCAGTATAAGGTTGATGTTACTTTTACTGATCCGCGTATTCCATACAGGGAAACTATTCAAACTGCCGCTGAAGCAATATACAGGCATAAAAAACAATCAGGTGGCGCAGGACAGTTTGGAGAGGTACATATGCGCATTGAGCCGTGGTATGAGAACATGCCTGATCCGCAAGGACTAAATGTGCGCGGCAGGGAAGTACAGGAGTTGCCCTGGGGTGGTAAGCTGGCTTTTTATAACTGTATTGTAGGCGGTGCTATTGACCAGCGGTTTTTGCCATCAATATTAAAGGGCGTAATGGAAAAAATGCAGGAAGGCCCCTTGACAGGTTCTCATGTAAGAGATATACGGGTCTCTGTCTTTGACGGGCGTATGCATCCGGTGGATAGCAATGACATTTCGTTTAAAATAGCCGGACTGATGGCTTTTAAAAACGCATTTCAGTTATCGGCCCCGCAATTACTTGAGCCAATAGAATATGTAGAAATACTTTGCCCGGAGAACATAACTGGGGCTGTTATTGGTGATCTTCAAACACGCAGGGCAATTATTGAAGGCATTAATGTGGAAGGAAATTTTACAAAAGTAATTGCTAAAGTACCGCTTGCTGAAATGAATGATTATTCTTCTGCACTGCGTTCGCTTACCCAGGGAAGGGCTAAATTCACCAAGCGCTTTTTCGAATACGCCGTTGTGCCTTATGAAACACAGAAAAAACTCACAGAAAGCTATAGTAAATTGAGTAAAGAGGAAATGGTTGGCTGAATATGAGATCATTAAATACTGCCGTTATAAGGCGACGGGGCGAATTCAGGTGCTTTATCATTTTTATCCGTCTTTTAATCCCACAATAATATTAATGGTCAACGCCACTATGATCGTATTATAGATAAAAGAGATAAAACCATGCAGTAAGGCAAGTTTGCGTACCTTCTTTGAAGATATATCAACATCTGATACCTGGAATGTCATGCCTATTACAAAGGAAAAATAGGCAAAATCCAGGAAGTCGGGCAACTGATCATTGGGGAAATCAAGCCCACCCTGGTGGGTATCAGGTTTACTTTCATGATTGCCATAATACATATGTGCATACCGTGCAGTAAAAAGAGTATGAACCGTTATCCATGAAAGAATCATTCCGGCTAATGCAAGTGGCACGTGCAGTGCTTTTCCCGGGCTTGTTTCGTTTTTTTCCGTAAGCAGTAATATAATAGCCAGCATACTTGCGGCAGAACAAACCAGTACTATAATAAAAATGATTACCCGGCTCGGATCATCCTGTGCTGCCTGCCTGCGGATTTGTGTATGCGGTGTGGTAAAAAAAGATAGCCAGTACAATATCAACAGGCAAAAGCAAAATACATCCCAGCCCAGCATTATTCGCGAAGCGATATCTGCCTCAATGAATAAAAATGGTATGCCCGCTGCAAATGCCATACATAGCAGCAACTTTGCAATAGCGTGTTGACGGTTCAACCAATTTTGCTTTTCAGCGCTTTTTACAGCTTTACTCATGCCGCCCCTTAATGTTCTAAAAAAAATCTTATTCGTCTTTATTTTTTAAAGATAAAATATACTGCACCTACCAGAAGTACACAGCCTATAAGGTGATTAACAGTTAAAGTTAAATTTTTGAAAACGATCTTCGAAAAAATAACAAATACAACCAGCGTAATTATTTCCTGCAGTACTTTTAACTGTAACAATGAAAAAGGACCACCCAGTTGGTCTGAGCCTATCCTGTTTGCCGGCACCTGGAAACAATATTCAAAAAAGGCTATTCCCCAGCTAACCAAAATAATCAACCACATAGAAGTAGTTGCATGCCCTGTTCCTCTGCCAAAAAATTTGAGATGCCCGTACCATGCCAATGTCATAAATGAATTTGAAAGCAGCAGCAGGAGAATAGTATAAAACGATTTCATTGAAAATTTTCCGGAAATATATAAAAAGTATTATTGCCGGTAACTAAATTTCAAATTCAACTTTTAGGGTAAATCCGTTGCCGGGTGAAGAGGTCATCTCTACATTTCCCTGGTACAGTTCAATACGGTTCCTGATATTGCGCAATCCCAGTCCCTGGTTATTTTCAGATAGATTTACACCAATACCATCATCAATAATTGTAAGCTGCACTTTTGCATCAGGCTTCCTGATTATGATACTCGCATTTTTTGCCCTGGAGTGTTTTGTTATATTATTAAGCTGCTCCTGTATTATCCTGTACAGCATCAGCATGTGACTTTCTGTTAATCCCGCCTGATCAAAATCCAGCATATCTACAGTAATGTTGATGTCCTGTACTCCTGCAATTACATCTGCCAGGCTATTTACTGAATGCTCTAACCCAAGTTCTTTAAGCAGGGGTGGGGCAAGGTTTTTTGATAAGTTTCTTAATTCAACAATGGCTTTGTCAATATATTCATTGCTTTTTTTCAGCAATCCTTCTCTTATATTGTCATTTGTAATTGAATGCTCTATATATAGTTTGACCACTCCCAGTAGCTGGTTAACATTATCATGCAGCTCTTCGGCAAGTTTGCGCCGCTCGCTTTCCTGTGTATCCATAACGGTTCTGGCTAACTGCCTCCTGTAGGTTATTTCTTTTTCAGTGAGCTGTTTTTCCAGATCCCGCTGTTCTGTACGATCCTGCATTGATACAATTAACCTGAAGGGTTTTCCATCGGCGCCTCTTAAAATAGAAAACCAATCTGTAATAACTTTATAGGAGCCGTCTTTGCATAAAAACCGGTATTCATTATGAACACTTTCAATATCCTGCTCCTGCATAGCTTTATTCAGCTTGTCTATTACTTTCTGCTTGTCTTCATGATGAATATTTGATTTCCACCATTCAAAACCTTCCTTCATATCAGCTGCGTCATAACCAAACAACAATTTTATATTATTGTTGTAATACAGCTCCCTGCTGCTCATATTCCAATCCCAAAGCCCTTCCTTCGATGCTTTATTTAAAAGATTATATCTCAGGAGATTTTCCTGAGATATTTTCTCTTCAGCAATCTTCTGAGTGGCGTCTTCAATCAATACTACAAAAAAAACGTTCCCATCATCATCTGTAAAATCATTCACCTGCGCATTGCAGGATATATTTTCACCCGATTGAGTAATAATATTGAGCACCTTTTGCTCATTTTTTTCTGTTACCTGAAAAAATGCTGAAAATTGATTTGCTATACCTGCGCCCGAACTGAGCAACAATGAAAAATTTTTTCGGAGTAACTCTGCTGCATTATATTTTACTATTTCACTGAAAGCTTGATTTACATAACTGAAATTATATTTTGCATCCAGTCGTGCTATGCCGGTGGTAACGGAAGCCAGGATTAAATCGATCTCTTTATTTGAAAATGATAGGGATTTACTTTTTTCAGATTTTATTTTCATAGCAAAATTGTAATGCAACAATAAATGTAATTCAGTTCGCAGAAAAATACGTCAATTTAATTTACATAAAATGGGAGATTGAAACCATTACAAGATAGCAACTAATTTTTTAATTTGAATTATATACCCTATAATTAGGTGGAAATAATCGGCGATGGATGCAGGTAATACAGTAGTTAGTAAAAAACCAGTACCTGAAGAAATGCCTGAGACCAAAGCTATTTGGTTGAAAGCATTGCTCAGTCTTGTTTTGTATATAGGCATCTATTATTTTTTATTCCAGCAGAAAATTAAATGGATATTGCTGTTGGTAGTAGTGATGATCATACATGAAGCAGGGCATTTTATAGCCATGAAGTATTTTAAATACAAAGATGTGCAATTGTTCTTTGTACCGTTCCTCGGAGCTTTCGTTTCAGGCAGACCAGGTATTATATCACAAAGGCAAAGGATAATTACGCTATTGGCAGGCCCTTTACCCGGTATTATCACAGGAATATTACTGTTTGTAATATTTAAGTATAATCAACAGATTTTTTACTATCACCTTTCTTTAATGTTTGTTCTGCTGAATATATTCAATCTTTTACCTGTAAGCCCGCTTGATGGCGGACAATTAATTGAAAATCTTTCTTCAGGTACAAACAGGATCATTCAACCCATATTTCTTGCCGCATCAGGTATAGCTTTATTTTATTTTGCACTTGTTACACATAATTATTTTATTCTGCTTATTGTTTGGCTAATTGTAACGAGGTTGAGGGCGCAAATAATGCAGAACAGGATATATAACGATCTTGACAAATCATCCGTTCCATATAATAAATCGTACGAAGCTTTAAGTGATGAAGAATATATGAACATACGAAAATGCATCATCAGGAGAGTACCTTCTCTGAAAAGTTATGATGAAGATGAGATTTCGGATGATGAAGGACCTGTTATGGAATACGTTCAAAAGTTATTAAAAGGTACAGCTAAAAACGACATGACATTGCAGTATAAAATTGTTGTGATAGCAGTATGGATTATATTTACAGTTTTTCCAATTATTATGTATGTACTTTGTACTCCGGGGTATCATATATTTTGATTTTATAAATATAGTATGGCATGTTTGAACATTACAATTATAGCGTTGCTGATCGGTTTCTTCGTTATGTGCAGGTTGATACACAATCAGATCCTGCATCACTGAAATATCCATCTACCGAAAAACAAAAAAATCTTTCCGGTATTCTTGTGAATGAATTAAGAGCGTTGGGAATAACTGATGCTGAACTGGACGAATACGGCTATGTATATGCTACCATTCCTTCGAACTCGCAAAAAAAGATACCAGTAATTTGTTTTTGCGCCCACGTTGATACATCGCCGGATTGCAGCGGCAATGGCGTGAAACCTGTTATCCACAGAAATTATGATGGCGGGGATATTGTATTACCCGATGATCAAACACAAATCATTACTACCAACGATCATCCATACCTGAAAGAGAAGAAAGGCGATGATATTATTACTGCGTCTGGCACAACGTTATTAGGCGCTGATGATAAGGCCGGGGTAGCAGTAATTATGGATATGGCGCAATATCTGGCTACTCATCCTGAGGTAAAACACGGTACTATTAAGATATTATTTACCCCGGATGAAGAAATAGGAAGGGGAGTAGACAAGGTAAATCTTGAGAAATTAGGCGCTGACTTTGCGTATACGCTTGATGCCGGAGAGCTGGGGAGTTTTGAAGATGAAACTTTTTCGGCAGATAGTTTTACTGTTACTTTTTCAGGTGTGAGTGCACACCCGGGCTATGCAAAAGATAAACTGGTAAATGCCATTAAAGTTGCTGCTGCTTTTGTTGAAGGACTTCCCAAAAACGGGTTGTCTCCTGAAAAAACGTATGGCAGGGAAGGTTTTGTGCACCCGGTGAATATCAGCGGTATTTCAGAGCAGGTAGTTGTTCAGTTTATTGTCAGGGATTTTAATACCACAAAACTGGGCGAATATGAATTGTTGCTGCAACAACACGTTGACGAAACCATAAAGAAATTTCCCGGCGCCACGGCAACGGTACAGGTTAAAGAACAATATCGCAATATGAAAGAAGTACTCAATGATCATCCTTTGGTAAGTGAGTTTGCCATTGAGGCTATAAAACGTGCAGGTATTGAACCTAAGCCCGGCAGTGCAAGAGGCGGAACAGATGGATCACGTTTATCATTTATGGGTTTACCATGCCCCAATATATTTACAGGCGAAATGGCTTTTCATGGCAGGCACGAATATGTAAGTATACAGGATATGGAGAAAAGCGTTCAAGCCATTGTGCATTTGGCCCGCTTATGGGAAGAGCGGGGATGAATCCGGATGAAATTGTGAGGCGTGAAACGGGAAATCTGAGAAAACCATTTCAGAATAACCGTAGCTGTAAATGACCGGGTTAAGACTGGTTTACAAAAAGCGCTTTTAGTTCTGCCGCGTCATTAGGTTTCATTTTTCCGCCCAGTATTAATCTTAATTGCCTTCTGCGGATAGCGCCTTCATACAACCTTTGTTCTTTTTCTGTTTCAGGTGTAAGTTGGGGCACAGGCGATGCCTTTCCTTCAGCATTCAAAGCTACAAAAGTGTAATAAGCTTCATTACTCTTATACTTATGCTGGTTTTTAAGATCTTCACCCCAAACTTCCATATGCACTTCCATCGAGCTGGTGAATGCTCTTGTAACCTTTGCATGTATATAAACCGCATTACCAAGCTTAATAGGCGCTTCAAAAGAGATATTATCAACAGATGCTGTTACAACAGGCGCATTGGCATGCTTTTGTGCCGATAATGCCGCGGCAATATCCATCCAATACATTAACCTGCCTCCCATTAAGTTACCAAAAACATTTGTATCATTCGGCAGCACAAGCTCCGTCATCTGTATCAACGATTCACTGGCCTTTTTTGAGTTTACTTCCATACTAAAATTTACGCAAAGATAGATGAAAAACAGCCTGTTCGCCTGCCTCTTTAAAGGTATCTTGTACACACAAGTGTACCTCACCCTCCTTCTTCCTCTTCATGCAATGGCGAGGGAGCGGTGCTGCAGCGCAAAGCCAGGCAGTATCGCTGCCACATCAGCTATAAAATATAACCAGGCAAGCATTTAACCATTTTTCCGCTTTCATATTTTCTGGTTCTTTTTATTTTCAGGTTGCCATTCTTACCGTTTTTAAACTGCCGGAAATTGAGGCTCCCCTCTCCGTTGCGCGGAGAGGGGCTGGGGGTGGGGGAGAAATTTGAAACGGGAAGATTTGAAAATCTTAAATACACCCGGTAATGCATTTAAAGTGCAGTGCACCGCTGATCTTTGCAGCATAGCAAAATAACATGCAATAAGCCGCAGCGTGGCGGAATATTATTATTCATGAATGCCTGATTTAGTTCTTGCTGGCATAGAATGTTAATGGTAGTACTGCAGTTGAAGTGTGCAACGAAGCTTTATAGTACCACTGCAGCCAGGTTCATAAAAAACATATATGTATTGCAAATAAAATAGCTGTGCCCTCTTACTTTCAAATTTCCACATTTTCCAACCCTTCCAAAAACCCATCGTCCGCATCCGCTCCAATGCCATTGCCATCAGGCAATTCAACCATAAAACCATTATACCGGACGCCGCCTTTTACCGGATCAGCTTTATGACCAAGCATACAGGTATCCATATCGTAAAACCTGATATTATTTTTGGCAGCAGCAAAATGCGCAAAGGCGGTTAAAGCTACCCTGCTTTCCAGCATGCCACCCATCATACAGGGAATATTGTTTTTCTCACAAACAGTATTTATTTTTTCTGCCTCCAGTATACCTCCGCTTTTCGCGAATTTAATATTCACATAACTACAGGCATTGGCTGCAATTAAACGTTCGGCATCATGGTGATCAAACACGCTTTCATCTGCCATTACAGGTATGGGCGAAACTTTATGTAATTGCGGCAAATAATGATCGTTATACCTGCGCATGGGCTGTTCACAAAACTGAATATCATATTTACCCAATTCAGTCAGTGCATGCAAAGCGCCATCCTTTGTCCAGCCCTGGTTAGCGTCTATACGTAACCGTATATCATTACCGATAGCCTTCCTTATCTGTTTTATCCGTTCAATATCCTCATCAGGGTCTTTTCCCAGTTTTACCTTTATGATGTGCACGCCTTTGTTTTTATAATCAATAGCGGTTTGCGCCATTGCCCCGGGTGCACCGATCCCGATGGTAAGATCAGTTTCCATGCTTTTTTTATTGCCACCCAAAAAAGCATACAACGGCTGATTGCTTTTTTTAGCAGCGATATCATACAACGCCATATCAAAAGCGCTTTTAATAGTGCTGTTGTATGCTGTAAAAGCATGTAGCTCATTCATCCGGCTGTCTATATCCAGCGCGTTTTTACCCTTCCATATAGCGGCAAAATCTTTTGCCATTTCAAAACAGGTAGCTTGTGTTTCGCCAACGATCATAGGAAAAGCAGAACATTCGCCAACACCATATATTCCCTCATCAGTATATATTCTTATAAAAATATTCTGGGCATAATGCATGGTACCGGTAGCAATGGTAAATGGATGCATGGGAATGCTGAATTTGTATATAGCTGTTTGCTTTATTTTCATATTATGTACAATAGATTTGGCAAAATAAGTAAAGAAATGAGCAAAACCGGCAAATTTATTCACTAATACATATCAGCGGGTTACTTACTTTTGGGGCCTAAAGAAAAACTCCGGTATGGATAGATCTGTTCCTGTTTCTTTTGACAATACTGAAAACGCATTTGAATATAAAAGTAATGCCGCGCTGAAAAAAGCCCGGTTTCTCTTCTCTTCAATGGGCTATGCATCGCTTGTAAAATTGGGAACCGCTATTACGCCCTGGGCTATAAAAGCGGGGTTGCCTGTAAAAGGTATTATCCGCAATACGATTTTTGATCAGTTTGTTGGCGGGGAAACACTGGAAGAAACTGCCAATGTTGCAAAAAAATTAAGTGAATATCATGTAGGGGTTATACTTGATTATGGTGTTGAAGGCGGCGATTATGGAGAAGAGGCTTTTGATCATTCTATGGATGAATTCATCAGGGTAATTGATTATGCTGCCACGCAACCTAATATTCCGTTCATGAGTATTAAGGTAACCGGGTTTGCAAGATTGGGTTTGCTGGAAAAACTGGATTCCTCTGTTTCTGATCATCAGGGTTCATTAATGAAACGTTATAACCAGGCAGTAAATACTTTAACAGATGAAGAAAAGAAAGAGTGGGAGCGGGTACAATACCGGATGGAAAAGATTTGCAAAATCGCTGCTGAAAAAAATATAGGTGTGCTGGTTGATGCGGAAGAAACATGGATACAGGATCCCGTTGATGTAATAACGATTCTGATGATGGAAAAATTCAATAAAACCCGTCCTGTTGTTTACAATACCATCCAGTTATATCGCCATGACCGGCTAAAATTTTTAAGAGATTCTCTCGAAGCCGCCGAATTAAAACAATTTATCCTTGGCGCTAAGCTTGTACGTGGCGCATATATGGAAAAAGAAAGGAAACGTGCAGAAGAAATGGGCTATGCTTCACCAATACAGCCTAATAAGCAGGCAACAGATGATGATTATAATGCAGGTGTTACCTTTTGCATTGAACATCTTGATAAGATTGCACTTATTGTTGCTTCGCATAATGAATACAGCAATCTGCTTGCAGTAGATCTGTTGTTGAAAAAAGAACTTCCGCTCAATCATCCGCATGTACATTTTTCGCAATTGTACGGCATGAGCGATAATATAACTTTCAATCTTGCTAAAGCAGGCTGCTCTGTAAGTAAATACCTTCCTTTTGGGCCAATAAAAGATGTTATTCCATATTTAATGAGACGCGCACAGGAAAACAGTTCAGTAGCCGGGCAAACAGGCCGTGAGCTCGGATTAATAAGAAAGGAAATGCAAAGAAGAAAATTATAATGATGAGGAATTATTGCCTCACAACGGAAACGTATTTTCCCTTATTCACGTCTTTAATAGTATCCTTCCTGCATTAACAATTCATAAGAGTGGCTTTGTTATGTATGCCAGAGATGTATGACATCTTTTGGCATAGTTTTCATTTTACTATTCAATGAATTACAACTTTAACAATCTTAAATTACTTACTTATGAAACTGAAGAACACGTTGTTTTTTATTGCAGTGTTTACCACGCTTGGCCTACTTTCTTTATCAGCGCAAAGCCAGGTTCAGATTGGTATTAACGGTGGAAGACTTGAAGGGACGGGAAGCTCGCAATGGGGTTTTGGTGGTCATGTTAAATTTCTGGTTGCTGATAAATTTGCAATCGGTGTTGCAGCAAGAGGTTATCCTAAAAATGTAAAAACAAGCGATATTAATTTTGGTGGGAACAATTATAAAATGACCCGTGGAAACACTATTGTACCTGTTACAGGTTCGCTTGATTACTATTTTGGTAAAGCACCTGTACGTCCTTATATAGGTGCAGATATAGGTGCTTATTTCAGGCAATATGTATTGACGATTACTCAAAATAACGGGAGTAGTTCATATTATAATACCAGCGATAAGCAAACGTTTTTCGGAGCCGCCCCAAGAGCAGGTTTAAATGTAGCACTTGGACCGGTGGGCATATTCGGACAGGCAGGATACAATTTCTTATTCGGGTCAGGCGATAAAAATAATATTACTGTGCCTGGTATAAACAACGATATTGATACAAAACCAACAGATAAATTCTGGACATTTGATGTAGGCGTATTTTTCAAGATAGGTGGTGGATCTAATTAAATCCGGCAATCTTTACTCAATATATATCAACAGGAACTCCCGGACTGATGTGCCGGGAGTTTTTATTTGCAGAAGTAATTAGATGTTTCTCCTTCTTTATTTAATGTCAAAACAATTAAAATATATTTTAAACAGGAGAGTTGTATTAGTATATGCTCAGGTATCTTGATCATCATTAAAAAGTATATCAATGCTATTGTCTTTTATTGCTTCATTAACCTTGTTTTGTACCTCAGCGCCTGGTAATTGCTGTACTTTACGCAATTGCCGCTCAATAGCCCTGCTGCGAACTTCCGCCTGGTCAATGGTATTGGTTGCTTCCTGCAATTTCTTTTTGGTTCTTTCCAGCACTGTTCCAAATTTACCAAATTCGGTTTTTACCGCGCCAAGCAGATCCCATACCTCACTGCTTCTTTTTTCAATAGCCAGCGTTCTAAAACCCATTTGCAGGCTGTTGAGCAAAGCGCTCAATGTGGTAGGACCGGTAATGGTTATTTTATAATCTTTCTGGATTTGCTCAAACAAGCCAGGTGTTCTTAATACTTCTGCATACAAACTTTCAAAAGGAAGGAACATAATGCCATATTCAGTAGTGTTTGGCGGATCAATATATTTTTCTTTGATATCCCGTGCATTTTTCAGAATGGCATTTTTAAATGATTTTTTTAATTCATCAATTTTTTCAGGATTGCCGTCGTCATAAGCATCTACCAGTGCTTCATAATCTTCCTTGGGAAATTTGGAATCCACGGGCAGCCACAATGTTTTTTCAAGATTGTTGTTGTTGGGCATTTTGATAGCAAATTCTACAATAGCACCGCTGCCGGCCTTGGTTTTTACATTCCTTTCATATTGCTCATTGGTCAGTAAATCTTCAAGAATATTGGCAAGCTGATATTCCCCTAAAATGCCTCTTGATTTTACATTGCTCATTACCTTTTTTATATCTCCCACGCTGCTTGCCAGAGATTGCATTTCACCCAGTCCTTTATGCACCAGTTCAAGCCTTTCGCTGATCAGTGTAAACGAATCATTAAATCTTTTTTCAAGTGTGGTTTGCAGTTTTTCATCTACCGTATTCCGCATTTCTTCCAGCTTTTTGCTGTTATCTTCCTGCAGGTTTTTTAATTTATTCTCAACGGTTTCCCGGATCCTTTCCAGTTTTGTTTCGGTGTCATTTTTGATTTGCTCCTGTTTTATGAAAAGATCATTGAATTTTTGCCGTTGCAGCTCGTTAAAATTCTTCATGTTATTGGTGAATTTTTCTTCAAACGATTTCAGGCTGCCTGCTAATTCTGCACGGTTATCTTTTGCCGCATTGCTTAATAATTCGCTCAGCGTTCTCTGGTTGCCGGTCAAACCTGTAATGGTTTGGGTAAGTTGATCCGAAAAATTTTTCAGGGTTGTACTGAGCTCCTGGCGGGATTCACGTGCATTTTTTTGTATTTCATCCCGGTTGCCGGAAAACTCTGTTCTGATCAAGGCATCAATTCTTGAAACATCAAGGCTGGTTTTTATGAGCGTTGTTTTTATTTCATCAATATTGATTGCGGGTTTTTTAAATAAGGTGATAAGCAGACTAATTATAAGTAATAATGTACAGGCTATCAATAGCGTTTCCGGTAGTGTCATGAAATGGTATTAATGTAAGTATAGATAGTTTCGAAATTATACTATTTAATTTAATGCATCCTGTTAACACAGGTAAAACTTGTGATATAGCTCACAGGTTAATTCCTCCTTTATACAAGAATTTTGCGTCATTAAATGTTCAATCATGACAAAGGTTTTTATAATAAACGGAGGTCAGCATTTTGCGCATTCCGGCGGAAAGTTTAATGAAACACTGGTAAAATGGGACAAAGATTTTTTTACGGCACTCAATGGCTTTGAGATAAAAACTAGCAATATAAACGATCCATATCACCCGGATGAAGAAGTGCAAAAATTTGTTTGGGCTGATGTAATTGTTTACCACACTCCGGTTTGGTGGTTCGGGTTACCGCATAAGTTTAAAGAATATCTCGACAGGGTCTTTACTGCAGGGCACCGGAGAGGCATTTATTACAGCGATGGAAGGAAGCGTGAAAATCCGGCTATTAACTATGGCACCGGAGGGTCTATGCATGGAAAAAGCTACATGCTTACAACCACCTGGAACGCGCCTGCTACGGCATTTACACTGCCTGGTGAATTTTTCTGTGAAACCAGTGTGGATGATGGCGTAATGTTTGGATTTCATCATATGAATGCTTTTACAGGCATGGAAAAGATAGAAAGCTTTCACTTTCATGACCTTGAGAAAAATGCGACGCCTGAAAGAATTGCTCTCTATAAAAAGCAGTATTCAGCACATCTGCATAATCAATTTATAAACACACACAATCGTTATGAAACCGAAAATTCTTTTTGTCGTAACCAGTCATGATGCAAAAGGTAGCACTGGTGAAAAAACCGGCTATTATCTTGGGGAAGTTTCTCATCCCTGGGAAGTATTAACAGCAGCAGGATATGAAATTGATTTTGTTAGTCCGCAGGGAGGTAATCCTCCGGTAGACGGCTTTGATCTTACCGAT
This sequence comes from Terrimonas sp., assembly GCF_003075435.1. GTDB lineage: Bacteria > Bacteroidota > Bacteroidia > Chitinophagales > Chitinophagaceae > Agriterribacter. Next base: position 318,845 of record NZ_QCZJ01000002.1, read on the forward strand.
AGTACAAATAAAAAATTTTGGGAAGATCAATACTATCATCATAAAATTTCCCACTCAATGAAACCATCTGAGGTTATTGCCGGAGATTATAAAGCAGTTTTTTTTGCAGGGGGGCATGGCGTCATGTGGGATTTACCGGACGACTTAACTATTGCAGCCTTAGCGGCAAAAATTTATGAGAACAATGGTGTTGTTGCCGCAGTTTGTCATGGCCCGGCAGGGCTGGTTAATATTAAACTCAGCAATGGAAAATTTCTTGTTGATGGTAAAAAGGTAAATGGTTTTACAAATGAAGAAGAGGAAATGGTAAAATTAACCGGTGTAGTTCCGTTTCTGTTAGAAAATAAATTAAAAGAGCGAGGGGGCATCTATGAAAAATCTGCGCCCTGGCAACTGCATGTAACTATTGACAACAGGCTTATTACAGGTCAGAATCCTCAATCGGCAAAAGCAGTAGGAAAGGCGATACGGGATAGTTTACATCAATAGTTTTTGCCTGTATTTTTGCGGTATGGAATATGCCACTCTTTTACGAAAGCACATTGAAGAGATCATTGCAGTAACGGATGATGAGTTTAATATTATCCTGAATCACTTCAATTATAAAACGATCAGCAGGAAAGCATACCTGATAGAAGCAGGACAGAAAGTATTATCAGAGTTTTTTGTGATATCGGGTTTATTAAAAGCTTTTATGTTTGATGATGCCGGCAGGGAGCATATTGTGCAGTTTGCAATGGAAAACTGGTGGATATCAGATTATCCGGCGTACAAAATGCAGGGCAGGGGAGAGATATGTGTGCAGGCGCTGGAGCCCTGTATCGTGCTGGAACTGAGTTGGGAAAATAAACAAAAATTGTGTGCACTGATCCCGAAAATGTACCAGTTTCACAATGTAAAAGCTTTTAACGGGTTTGTAGCCTTACAGAAAAGAGTGCTCTCCTTATTAAAAAACGCTGCAAAGGAAAAATATGATTTATTGTTTGAGCAGTATCCCGAATTATTTCAGCGGATATCAAAAACAATGATTGCACATTATCTTGGGGTATCAAGAGAAACATTGAGCAGGCTGACTTTGGGAAAATAGGAAAACCGGCAAGCAGTGATTATAGCAGTTAAATGCTTCAATCACATGATATCCATATATGTCAATTTCATGATGATTATGAATAAGCCGCTTTAACGGTACAAAACCTATGTCATAAACCGTTTTCTCAATTGTTCTGCCTTTTTGCCTATTAGCCAAAACGATAATGCAAGTAAAGCGAAAAACAATCCTTTGTTGGTACGATCCCAAAAATATTCAAAGTAGCGGGTATAGATATTCAGCAGAAAGAAAACAATGGTAATATCTCTCAGGGTTTCGTCTTTCTGCCTGAAAGCATACATAAGTACGGCTATCAATACAATGGTATAAGCAATCGCCCACACAAATAATTTCCCCTGCTTTATGGCCAGCCAAACATCATAGCCCCAGTTGCCAGAAACAGATAAAAACAGGCCTGATAGTAAAAAGAATATCCAGGAGCTATACCATGTTATTAAATAATAGTTTTTGAAAAACGGTTGCCTTAGAAGAACGTAAGTAACAATAATCAGAATTATCCCGAATACACTCATACGCAGCGGGTAATTCATGCCTAAGAAATAAGTTTGAGCTGCATCAGCAGACCATGCATAGGTTTGAGTAGCCCAGCTGCTGATTAATGCGATCAACATGCATATCCAAAGTAATTTTGATTGGAGGTATATAGCAGTAATACCATATATACCTGCCGTTAAAAAAATACCGGCGCCATAGTAATGATAAGTAGTATTCGAGCTTTTGGTAAAATAGGTTATAGCTACACCTGCAGTTAGTGCTATCAACACGGTAAAGCTTTCATTGGCAAGTATGGCATAACCGAATTTCTGCTTTCTTTTTTTAGCTATCCATATCAGGAACAAAGAAAGTGCGGAAAAAATAAAACCGATTACCAGTTCAGATAATGCGAAAAAATTTCTGATTTTTTCAATCCACTTTTCATCCAGTACCAGTGTGCCAAATGCAAGTAATGCGCAGGATATGGCCGCTATAGTGGCATAAAAAACAATAGAATCAAATTCATTGCGATAGGTAGAAATGGTTTTTTTCAGTTCATCAGCTTTTTGAGTATCCAGCAACTCATCTTTTTGCCATTGTTCAATAGCATCTTCCAGTAATTTTGCTTCCTTTTTATTAATTCGCATTATGGTTTTGATTTTTAAATGTAAGAAGATTTTTTTATCACAAAACCGCGCAAAGAATTAAGGTGCATTTCAGCTTTTTGTATTTAATACATTTTGGTATCAGGCAATATTCGGAATAATATTTTTTACTGTTGTTTTATTTTACCGGCTTTGGTGCATTGCAGAGATGTTATTGTACACTTCTATTCCTGAATAATACAATTTGATAGTTTATACCGCTTATTTGTAGTGTAAATCATTATCTTGGGAGTTCAATTTTTGCCATGTATTTTCCAATGCTCAGCCTGATATTATTATCCCTTTTTGTTTCGCCGCCTAAAGCCAAAACCCATCAGTTTTTTGTGTCGGTTACGGGCAATGATACAAATGCCGGAACAAAATCTGCACCTTTTGCCTCCGTTGCTGCGGCGCAAAAAGCAGCAAGGGCTTTTAAAAAACTAAACCCGGATGTTGGTATAAAAGTTTTGATTACGCCAGGCATATATGATCTTAAGCATGCACTTGTATTTAATGCTGAAGATGGAGGCACAAAAGATGCCCCTGTAACGTATACGTCAACCGGCAATGAAGCGCCGGTATTTACCGGCGGAAAAGCAATTGTGAATTGGGTGCAGTTGAGGGATAGCAGTGTATTGAACAGGCTTGATAATGCTGTACGTCATAAAATATATGCTGCTGATATTTCAGGTACAGGCATAACTGATTTGGGAGACCCTACTGAACCGGGCAGGCGGCCTGAATTATTTTGTAATAATATCTTGCAAACACTTGCCCGCTGGCCTAATGCCGGATTTGCTGTTTCAGGAAAAGTGAAAGGAAATACCGTACTTCCGCCTACCTATATTAAAGTTAATGGTACAAAAGAAGGTGTTTTTGAATATACCGATGCAACAAAAAATAAATGGGCTGATGAAGATGATGTACGTATATGCGGCTATTTCTATTGGGATTGGGCAGAAGGATTTCAGCAGGTGAAACAAATAGATACAATTGCTAAAGTTATTACATTAAATGAGCCTTATCATCACTATGGATATAAAGACGGGTTCAGGTATTTTGGATTGAATATACTGAGTGAACTGGATAGCGCCGGCGAGTGGTATCTCGACAGAAAGCAGGGCATGCTCTATTGGTATCCCCCTGCAGGTATTGAACCTGGGAAAGCCGATGTAGTATTATCGGTATTTAGCGAAGATTTTATGGTTACCTTAAAAGATTGTGCTTACCTGGATATGGAAAACCTGGCATTCAGAGAAACAAGAGGTAGTGGCATACATATTCAGGATGGAAATAATTGCCGTATAAAAGATTGCAGGCTTGAACGTATTGGCCGCGATGGCGTGCGCATTGACAGCGGCAAAGCACATACTATAACCGGTAACTACCTGGCAGGTATGGGATTTGGCGGTATAAAAGTTTATGCAGGCAGCAGAAAAAATCTTATTCATTCTGAACATGTAATTGACAATAATATTGTTGAACATTTTTCATTATTTAAGCGCACTTATGAACCGGCTGTTCATTTTACAGGTTGTGGCATAACTATCAGGCATAACCGCTTCCGGTATTCGTCTTCTTCCGCTATGCGCCTTGATGGAAATGATATGCTGGTTGAATTTAACGAAGTAAGCTTCGTGGTGAATGAATCAGACGACCAGGGTGCAGTTGATATGTTTTTTAATCCATCTTACCGGGGAAATATTTTTCGATACAATTACTGGTCGGATATTGCCGGTGGAACCCGGCATGGCGCCGCCGGCATACGATTAGATGATATGATAAGCGGCACACTGATTTATGGTAATGTTTTTGAACGATGCGGTGTACTAAATTTTGGCGCTGTGCAGATACATGGCGGTAAAGAAAATGTGGTTGACAATAATGTGTTTTATAAATGTAATGCCGCCGTCAGCTTTTCCCCCTGGAGCAAAGAGCGCTGGCTGGCTGAACTGGAGTCGGAAAGAATGAAGAAAATGTTATACGAAGATGTGGATATTAACGCGCCGGTATATACAAACCGCTATCCTGACATCAGAAATCTTAAAACAGGAATAAACGAAAACAATATTAAGAACAACCTCATCATTGATTGTAAAACTGATTATATCAGGATTGATAAAGCACAGCAATTGAGCAACAACACTACCATTGCTTCACAAGGTTTAACGGTAACGGAATATTGTGAAACTGCCACTTTAAAAAAATATGGCATGCAGTCAATACCATTAAAGGAAATAGGCATAAAGAAAAACAAGTGGCTTTCTCTGAGCAATTCATAACGAGCAATGTTTAAAGAAGTATCGCTTTAAAAATCTTCATCCGTAAGTTCTTTATTTACCATTGCCCCGGTTATGTTGCCTGCATATACTGCAGCAGCAACAGAACGCATCATAAATGTATTGTCGCCGCAGGCATATATTCCTGCAATTGTAGTCTTTTGAAAACCATCAGTTTTAATATAACCGGCTTCATTTAATTCACAGCCCAATGAAACAGGAATATCCGAATGCTGTACAAAGGCAATAGCAGCATATACTGCAGGAAAGGACATTTTGCTGCCGTCATCAAAAACTATATTCCTGATATTACCTTTTTCGTGTTCTATTGCCGAGATTTTTGTTTCAATGATTTCAATATGGTGTTTGCCAAGCTTTGCAGATTCTTCATTATTGAATACCGCTTTACCTGAGGTTAAAATGGTAATATCTTCTGTAAGATTGTTAACCAGGGATGCGAGATGGAGCGCTTTGGCTCCGTTTGCCATAATACCTGTTTTTTTATTTCGGAATTCATAGCCGTGGCAGTAAGGACAATGAATAACCGAAATGCCCCAGCATTCCGAAAAACCTTTTATATCCGGCATAACATCTTTTATGCCCGTAGCGAAAATGAGTTTCCTGCCCGTAAATGATTTACCTGCCTGAGTGGTAATAACAAAAGCATTGCCTGTTTTTTTCCCGCTAATCGCAAGCCCGTTGTGAAATATTACACTACTGTAGCTCAAAACCTGTGCTTTGGCTTTTTCAGCTATGGCTTTCGGCGTATCACCGTCATGCGTAATAAAGTTGTGTGAATGCGGCGTTTGCCTGTTGCATGGCAATCCGCTGTCAATGAGTAAAACCCGTCTCAATGAACGCCCCAGTGCCATAGCAGCCGAAAGTCCTGCATAGCTTCCGCCAATGATGATCACGTCAAAATATTTATTATCTGTCATGGGATTGTATTTGTTGAAAGAAAAATCAATTTCGTTTACCCGTTCCTGTTGTATTTGTGCTGCTTTGCTTTAGAAGGTCAAAGTTAATAATTATTTCAATATTTGCAACGTAGTTGCAAATATTGAAATAATTATTAATGAGTTTTTACTGAACAAGGAGTTGGCATAAGGTTCTTCTTTTGCGTTGCCAGGAGCATATAAAAGCTTTACAGAATAACTTGTGATAATATTTTCAAAAATATTTGAAAATTCAAAATTTAACTATAGTTTTGAATTATGAAACTGGAAGAAGCAAAACAACAATTCATCAATAGCTGGGGGGCATTCGGCACCAACTGGGGTATTAACAGAACAATGGCGCAGATACATGCATTGTTGCTCATTAGCCCTGATCCGCTGACGCAGGATGATATGATGGAAACGCTGAACATCAGCCGCGGTAATGTAAATATGAATGTTCGCGAACTAATAGACTGGGGACTTGCAGAAAGAGTAATACTGAATGGCGAACGCAAAGAATATTTTACCGCTGAAAAAGATATATGGAAAGTAGTGAAACAAATAGTGAAGGAAAGAAAAAAGCGTGAACTGGAGCCCATGCTTCAATTGATGGATAAACTGGAACAAACTGAGGGTGATAAAAAAGACAGGCATGTAAAAGCGTTTATGGATACCGTTGAAGGCATTAAGAAACTCGGAAAACATGCGGATAAAACATTAGATGCTTTAATAAAAGCTGAAGAGCATTGGTTTGTGAGTAATGTGGTGAAGATGTTTAAATAGGGGAGAAGTGGTAAGAGGTAAGGGGTAAATAGGTGGCTGTTTTTACACCTTGTGCCCTGCACCTTCTACTATGGCTGCAAATTGCGGCTTTTATTTAGTAACTAATTTTCATTATTTTCTGAAAATATAAATATTTTAATATGAAACAGAAGCTGCTTATTTATGATGATAATTGCCCGCTCTGCGCCTGGTATAGTAACCTGTTTGTGAAATATGGTTTGCTGCAATCTGAAGAAAGAAAACCTTTTTCAAGGCTCGATAATGATATTCTCCTCCGGATAGATTTTGATAAAGGAAAAGATGAGATACCCTATATAGATACAGTCACAGGCAAAGTATTATACGGCATTGATGCGCTGGTTGACATACTCTCTGAAAAAATGCCCTGGCTGCCTGCAGTTGTTAATATAAAACCTGTAAACTGGTTCTTACGAAAACTATATAAGCTCGTATCATATAACCGGAAAGTTATTGTAGCCAGAAAATGCGGAAAGGGCGATATTGATTGCGCGCCTTCTTTTAATATATTTTACCGCCTGCTGTTTCTGGTATTATTCCTGGCATTTAACTCAGCGATGGTCTATCCCATTCATACCTATGTGCTCTCAGCTATACCTGCTTATACCAAATCTTTTTACGAGGTGGAAACAGCGCATTTTATTTTGGTAGCGCTTAATTGTACACTTGCGTTTACCCTGCCCGCTAAAAGAGCGTTTGAATATATCGGACAGGTGAATATGCTGGCGTTTGAAACCGTATTGCTTTTACTGCTGCTGATTCCGGTGCTTGCCTATTTTTCCTCAGCGATATGGATTGTCTGCCTGTACTTTTTGTTGCTCACCATCTTTATCATCAGTGAATACCTGCGGAGGATGGACTATGCCGGCATCATTACCCGCAATCGCTGGCTCGCAGCAATCAATATCACTTCTTTTTCCGGAATTATTCTTTATATCATCAGTTAAATATTTCAGTATGAAAAACAAAAAAATAATTATTGCAGGTGGCACTGGTTTTATTGGTGAAGAAATGATCAGGTATTTCGGGAAAAATAATCACCTGGTTATTCTTACCCGGCAAATGATAAACGCTTTAAACAATCGCAATAAATATTATTCCCTCAGCAGTACTGACCTTGCAAACGTACAATATGTTAAATGGGATGGTATCAACACAGGTGATTGGGTGGCATTGATTGAAGGAGCGGATATTGTTATTAACCTTGCCGGTAAATCTGTAAACTGCCGTTACACACCAAAGAACAAGCAGGAAATTTTTGATAGCAGGACCGATAGTGTGAATGCCATTGGTAATGCCATCCGCCTGTGTAAAAATCCGCCGGAACTTTGGGTGAACGCATCTTCGGCTACTATATACCGTAATGCCGTGGATCGCAGGCAGGATGAATATACCGGTGAATACCATAACGACTTTTCCGTTCAGGTTTGTAAAAAATGGGAGAAGGCTTTATATGAACAGGAAACGCCTTATACCCGCAAAGTTGCGCTGCGCATGGCAATCACTTTAGGACCAGGTGGAGTGCTGATCCCTTATTTCAATTTGCTCAAATTTGGTTTGGGAGGAAGGCAGGGCAGCGGTAACCAGATGTATAGCTGGGTACATGCAGAAGATACCTGCCGCATGATAGTATGGTTATATGAACATAAACACCTGTCAGGCACATTTAATTGTTGTTCGCCCAATCCTGTGTCCAATGCTGAATTTATGCGGTTGCTTCGTAAAGCAACGGGGCATGCATTTGGTTTACCGGCTTATGAATGGATGCTCAAACTCGGCGCGCCATTAATCGGCACCGAAACAGAACTGGTATTGAAGAGCCGGTGGGTTGTGCCAACAAAAATTATAGAAACAGGCTTTCAGTTTAAATATCCACTCCTGAAAGATGCACTGGCAGATATTATACGAAAAGTACCGAGGCGGCAGTATCATTTGTTTTAAAAATAGCATTTAAAAAGATATATTAGAAGTGTAATTAAATTTGTTATTCAACGTTAAACCCTAAAAAAATGCCATATGGAAAATACTGAAGTAAATCTCCTTGCAGATATTGAATCTACTCATTTGGTTCAGGCAAGCACAGGTAAACGGTTTGCCAATTATATTATTGATCTCATCATTTTTTATATTGCCATTTTTGCATCCGCTTTTATATTCGCAATGATAAACCCCGGATTTGTTGATTGGCTTAACACTGCTGGTAACAGTGCCGGGTTTGGAGTGCTGGATCGGTTGATCGGGCTTATTTTGTATGGCTTATTTATGGGATTGATTGAGACCCTTACCAAAGGAAGATCTTTAGGAAAACTGATCACCCGCACCAGGGCGGTAAACCAGGATGGCACTACCATTTCAGCAGGTACAGCTTTTTTACGTGGGTTATGTCGTGCAGTGCCTTTTGATGGTTTCAGCGCTCTTGGCTCTCCGTCTTTTCCCTGGCACGACAAATGGACAAAAACTTATGTAATAGACATTAAAGATTCCACTATCTTCCAATCATAAATACAGCTTTAACGTATTTTTCTTTTTGCAAACAAGTATGCAGGCGCATTCTATATCTCCTTGATATATATTGCTAATAATTGTTTTTGTAAATAGATAGTATGCTTAAAAGATTAATAAGACTAGCCCTTGGTTTAGTAATTGTCGCAATAGCAGACGCAAATGTTGCTGCACAATCCATATCATTAAAAAACGCGGTAGTCAATATTGCTCCTTCAGTTCCTTCGCCCATGCGCCAAACAGTATACAAGGTGCTTTCTGAAGAAATAGCGCAACGCTCGGGTATTACACTTAAAGCTTCGGGTAGCAGTGCAGCAAAATCTGCACAAGCTATTATGATCGCATTATCATCTGACCCTGCACTCAATAGTGAAATACTTGCCAGGCTCGATAAAGCCGGACCTGAATTTAAAAAAGAAGGCTTTCGTGTAGTAAGCATGCCCGGCAATACAATATGGATCGTAGGCGCTGATGCCCGTGGTGTTTTGTTCGGTGCCGGCTGGCTGCTGCGTAATCTTCATATGGAAAAAGGCATCGTGCAGCTTAACGCGCCGGTAGATCACGCGTCATCACCTGCTTATCCTATTCGGGGGCACCAGTTAGGCTACCGTACTACGGCAAACTCTTATGATGCATGGGATGTGAAGCAATACGAGAAATATATAAGAGAGCTTGCCATATTCGGCAGCAATGCGGTTGAGGGCATTCCTTTTCATGAAGATGATTCGCCAAGCCCGCATTTTAAAATACCTGCCGCTGAAATGAATGTGCGCTTAAGTGAAATTTGCCAGGCTTATGATATGGATTACTGGGTATGGATACCGGCAACTTTCGACCTGACCAATAAAGAAAAAAGAAAGGCTGAGCTTGATATGCACGAGGCATTTTATAAAAAATGCCCGCGGCTTGATCATATATTTTTCCCTGGTGGAGATCCCGGAGATAATCATCCTTCTGAAGTAATGCCCTTCTTAAAAGAGTTACAAAGCCGTTTGGTAAAATATCATCCCAATGCAAAAGTCTGGATTTCATTGCAGGGTTTTAGCGAAGAGCAGGTAGATTATTTTTACCAATATCTCAGGCATGAAAACCCTGATTGGTTAGAAGGAGTAGTATCCGGCCCCAGCAGCCCTCCTGTAGCTGAAACGCGTTTCCGTCTTCCTGCAAAATACAAACACAGGCAATATCCTGATATAACACATTCCATTCGTTGCGAATTCCCGGTTGAAAAATGGGACCAGGCTTATGCGCTTACCCTTGGCCGTGAGTCGGTAAATCCACGCCCTTTTGCCTTTGCAAAAATTCACGAAACTTATGCGCCATTTACAGATGGTTTTGTTTCTTATTCCGATGGTTGCCATGATGATGTGAACAAAGTAATATGGAGTATGCGTGGCTGGGATCCGCAGATGAATGTAAATACTATACTTGAGGAGTATACACAATTCTTCTTTAATCCTAAAGTAGCTCAACCTGCTGCTGCCGGTATTGCCGCGCTGGAGCAAAACTGGTACGGACCACTACAGCAAAATGGTGGCGTGGAAGCCAGCTTTTCGTTCTGGAAAAATCTTGAAACAACAAATTCCTCTTTACAAAATAACTGGCGCTGGCAAATGCTTTTGCTGCGGGCATATTATGATACGTATACCCGCCGAAGGTTAATATATGAGCAATCGCTGGAACAGCAGGCTAATGAAATATTACAAACGGCAAATACATCAAATACCGCTGCTGCAATGCAGCAGGCATTGGCGTTGGTGAATAAAGCAGATAGCGAACCGGCATCCGTTGATCTGAGAAAACGTATAGAAACGCTTTGTGAAAATCTGTATCAATCTATAGGATTACAGACCAGCGTACCAAAATATAAAGCTAAAGGGTATGAGCGTGGTGCTGTACTCGATTTTGTAGATTACCCGTTAAATAACCGCTGGTGGCTGGCAGATGAATTTGAAAAGCTGAAAAAAGAACCTGCGGAAAAACAGGTAGCACGTTTGCTGCTGATAGGCAAATGGGAAAACCCCGGTAGCGGTAATTATTATGATGATATATCCAGCGTAAGCAAAGGTCCGCGGGTAAAAACCATTTCTGATGATGCCACAGATATAGCCTGGTGGGACAATGGAAAAAGCCGCAGGCGGTTATCATTCCAAACCTTTCAACGCTGCCCGGTGATTGAATATACTAATCTTGATCCCAATACAAGGTATATGATCCGTGTTTGTGGTTCAGGTGATGCACTTATCCGTGTTGATGGTCAAAGGCTTTCACCAATATTGTATAGTAAAGAATCCGAAACCTTTAAAGAATGGATAGTGCCATTGAATGCGAATGCCGATGGAAAAATGACCATTACTTTTGACGAACCGGAAGAATCAGATCTGAACTGGCGTAATCAATCCAAGATATTTGATATATGGTTGCTGAGGGGAGGGCTGTGAACTGTGGGCGATGGGCGATCAGCTGTCAGCTATCAGCGATAGGCTTTCAGCCGTCAGCCGTTAGCAGACTACATGAACATTAGAGCAAACTGTGCTATTATTCAACTTATGGCAGCCTACTTTCAATTGCTGTATAGCTGACAGCTAATAGCTAATCCCTATATTCATTATTTTTGTTCCGGGTTAAATATAGTACCCTCATCTATAATATGGAATATACCATTATTATCAGCCTGCTGATCATAGCAGCCAATGTAATTGTATCAAATAAGGGATTTAAGAACATTGAGTTTTTCAGTCGCTACTCATTTGAGGTAGAGAAGGTAACCTTATACAAACAATATGATCGTATCGTTACATCAGGTTTTCTGCATGTAAACTGGATGCATTTAATCTTCAACATGCTTTCGCTTTTTTTGTTCAGCGGAAGCCTTGCAGCTATATTAAACCCATTTTCCTATTTACTGGTATATTTTGGCAGTCTTATCTGCGGCAATTTATTTGCACTGCTTATTCATAAAAAAGATAGCGATTATAGTTCGGTTGGTGCATCAGGTGCGGTAAGCGGATTGATATTCGCAGCTATCGCGTTATCGCCCGGGTTCAGCATAGGATTATTTTTTATACCCATTGGTATTCCTGCCTGGATATTCGGGCTCGCTTTTGTGCTGTATTCCATTTATGGTATCCGTTCCCGCAAAACCAATGTCGGGCATGAAGCGCACCTTGGTTCTGCAATTACCGGGCTGCTGATTGGTATTCTGCTCGACCCATCTGTGCTGCGCTATAATTTATTCCCTATACTCGTTATATTAATACCGTCACTTATTTTTCTTTATGTCATCATTAAAAAACCACATTTGCTGATGGTGGATAATCTTTTTTACAAGCAACATTCAAAATATTATACCATCGAAGACAAATACAATTCAAAAAAAGCTAATGCTCAGAGACAGGTAGACCAGATACTGGAAAAAATTCATAAACGCGGTATGAACAGCCTTACCAGAAAAGAAAAGGAAATACTGGATGAATATTCCAAAACAGTGAGATAGATAGTGCATTTCTTTTATGGGCTTAGCTGCATTACTACTATTAAACTACAGTGGCGTCGCACACTTCTGCTTCAGTAAATAATTCAACATATTGCAACACCTTACTTAAATTGCATTATGCTTAAGCAACTATTTCTATATAGCATCATTGGTTTATTATTCTTTTCCTGCACAAATAAGCAGGCCGCTCGGCAACAGGAGATTTTGGCGCTGAAAGAAATGAACCAACTGGTAACAGTGGAGTATGTTGTTAACAAGATCATCAAAGCAAGCGATGACCAAACCTGGTATAAGTTCGGCGATAGAAAAATTTTAATGACCTGCGAAGCAACACTGAAAGCAGGCATTGACTTTTCAAAAATCAATGCCACGGATATTAATATTACTGATAAAGAAATCATACTGACACTTCCTCAGGCCACTTTATTTTCACTGAATATAAAACCTGAAGATATTAAAGTCGCATACCAGGAAATAGGCGCTTTCAGAAATGAATTTTCATCGCAGGAAAGAAATATGCTCGCTGCACAGGCGCAAACCCAGATACAGGCGAGCGCAGATTCGCTGGGTGTTTTGCAAACAGCAGAAACGAATGCCAGTCTTTTTGTAGGTAATTTTTTGCGAAACCTGGGATATGAAAAAGTAACAGTAAGATTTGGAGAAACAGGCGCTCCTGCTAAACTCAATTAACAATGCTTAAGAAAACGGTTAAATATATTGTAATTGCTCTGGTCGTTATCGTACTGGCCCTGTTGTTTAAAGATAAATGGCTTCCTTCCATTGCAAATATTTTTAAGCCTAAGCCGGTCATTATTGAGGATACTCCCATTCTTATTAAGCAAATAAATGAACTTGCGCAACTCTGCACCGTTACAATTTTTGATGAAGTGGTGGCTGATTCAGCAGAGATCAGGAAAAAATCGGCCATCGAAACATTATTACCCGATCTTTCTGCTTTTGGAGCGCTTCCCATAACCGGGAGAAGAATGGTGATTATTGCGAGGGGTAAAATAATAGCAGGAACCGATCTGAAAAAATTGCAACCAGGGTCTGTATTTATTCAAGAAGATTCTGTAAGGCTTACACTTCCGCCGGCAGAAATCCTGGATGTTATAATGAACCCTGCAGATATTGAAACCTTTAGCGAGGTTGGTGAATGGAATGATAAAGAAATAACCGCCGTTAAAATAAAAGCGCGGAACAAAATGATTGACCGCGCTATGAAACAACAGGTTCTTGAAAAAGCTGAGGAAAGAAGTATGATATTGATGGAAAATTTTTTGAGGGGAACGGGATTTAAAAAAATAAAAGTAAAACTAAATAAACCTGCCTGAGGAATTACTACTGAATTTTACAATCGTGTAGAAAATTAAATTACAATTGAGTAATATTAAAATAATTGTCATTTTTACACATATTTTCTGAATGGCTGAAATCAGCAATATATTTCAATGATTATATATTATCTTTAGCCCCCTTAGAAATCAGGGATAACGATTATTTGTTCAAAAAAATCTTTTAACAATATGAGCATCATTACAGGTAACAGGGAATATTTTCCTGGTATAGGACAAATTAAATACGAAGGTCAGCAGTCTGATAACCCGCTTGCGTATAAATGGTATGATGAGAACAGGGTAGTAGCAGGTAAATCTATGAAAGATCATTTTCGCTTTGCAGTAGCTTACTGGCATACGTTCTGTGGCACCGGCGCTGATCCTTTTGGGCCGGGCACAAAAAAATTTCCCTGGGATGAAAATGCTGATGCTGTACAAAGGGCAAAAGATAAAGCAGATGCCGCGTTCGAATTTATCACCAAATTGGGTGTGCCTTATTACTGTTTTCACGACATTGACCTGGTTGATGAAGGTAGCTCGCTTGGTGAATATGAAAGCCGTGTAAAAACAATAGTTGACTATTTAAAAGAAAAACAGAAAGCCAGTGGTGTTAAACTACTTTGGGGCACAGCCAATGTATTTTCTAATCCGCGTTATATGAATGGCGCATCTACCAATCCGGATTTTGCTTCTGTGGCCTACGCAGGTGCGCAGGTTAAAAATGCGTTGGATGCCACTATTGCACTTAATGGCGAAAATTATGTTTTCTGGGGTGGGAGAGAAGGTTATATGACGCTGCTCAATACAGATATGAAACGAGAGCTGGATCACCTCGGTCAGTTCCTTACCATTGCCCGTGACTATGCCCGCAAGAATGGTTTTAAGGGTACATTTTTTATAGAGCCCAAACCCTGCGAGCCAACGAAACATCAATATGATTATGACAGCGCTACAGTTATTGGATTTTTACGTCAATATGGCTTGGATAAGGATTTTAAGCTGAATCTTGAAGTGAACCACGCAACACTTGCCGGTCATACCTTCCAGCATGAGTTGCAGGTAGCTGCTGATAATGGTATGCTTGGCAGTATGGATGCCAACCGCGGCGATTACCAGAATGGCTGGGATACTGATCAGTTTCCTGTTAATCTGAATGAACTGGCAGAGTGTTTACTGATCATTCTTGAAGCAGGTGGTTTTGCCGGTGGTGGCGTAAACTTTGATGCTAAAACAAGACGTAATTCCACCGACCTGGAAGATATTTTCCATGCACATATTGGTGGTATGGATGCTTTTGCAAGAGCACTGGTTATAGCTGATAATATTCTGCAGAAATCGCCTTATAAAAAATTCAGGAAAGATCGTTATGCTTCTTTTGACAGCGGTAAAGGAAAAGCGTTTGAAACAGGCAAATTAAGCCTTGAAGATCTCAGGAACTATGCTGCTGAAAATGGTGAGCCAAAACAAACCAGCGGCAGGCAGGAATGGCTGGAAAATATTATTAACAGGTATATATGATAGCTTTCAGCTATGAGCTATAGGTGGTGGGTTAGCATCCAGATAGCCCATATCACGGCTCAAAGCTGACTGTCCATTTGCATATTTTCCATACCTTTGCTGGCTTTTTTAAAACCAGTAACATTAAAATATTATCATTAAATGAAACTTTCTTCCCGTTTACAAAAGTTCAATGAACCTGAAACATTGAAGATGGCTAAGCTTGGCCGTGAATTAAGAGCCAAAGGCGTAGATGTAATTGATTTAAGCCTTGGCGAACCTGATTTTGATACGCCTGATCATGTTAAAGCTTCAGGAAAAAAAGCGATTGATGATAACTATAGTCACTATACACCGGTAGCAGGGTATGCTGATCTTCGCGAAGCTGTATGTGTGAAACTTAAACGTGATAATAATCTTGATTATAAACCGGAAAACATACTGGCTTCCACAGGAGCAAAGCAGAGTTTGGCTAATGTTATTTTAGCTGTTGTTGATATTGGCGATGAAGTAATTATTCCAACGCCTTTCTGGGTTACCTATTCTGAGCTTGTTCGTTTGGCAGATGGTAAACCTGTATTCGTTCAGTCATCTATTGAAAGCAATTATAAGATCACACCTGAGCAGCTTGAAAAAGCGATTACACCCAAAACAAAGCTGTTCATGTTCTCTTCTCCCTGCAATCCTTCAGGTTCTGTATACAGCAGGGAAGAATTAAAGGGATTGGCTGAAGTATTCAAAAAACATCCTGATATTCTTATCATCTCCGATGAGATATATGAGTATATCAATTACAAGGGCAAGCATGAAAGCATTGCACAGTTTGCTGAAATAAAAGACAGGGTAATTATTGTTAATGGTTTGAGTAAAGGCTTTGCCATGACCGGCTGGCGCCTTGGTTATATTGCCGCTGATCCTGTAATAGTAAAAGGATGTGAAAAATTACAGGGACAATTGACCAGCGCTACCTGCTCTATTACACAGCGTGCCGCTATTGATGCACTCACCGGCGACCTTACACCATCTCATGAAATGTTGAAAGCGTTTACAGAACGCCGTAAGCGAATACTGGATTTGTTGAAAGAAATTCCTGGCGTGGAATGCGCGGTTCCGGATGGTGCTTTCTATGTGTTTCCGAAAGTTGATGCATATTTTGGGAAAAAAGACGGAGATGCGGTTATGGCGAATGCTGATGATCTTTGTATGTATCTCCTGAATACAGCCCATGTATCTACGGTAACCGGAAGCGCGTTTGGCGAACCAACCTGCATCCGCATTTCTTTTGCCAACAGTATGACGAATATTGAAAAAGCATTGGCACGTATTAAAGATGCGCTGGCTAAGCTGAAATAGTGAAATTTATTTTAATATCAAAAGGTCATCATAAATGGTGACCTTTTTTATTAAATTTAGGGTATGAAACCCTTTGTGCTGATATGCTGTATGATGCTGGTTTTAGAACCAATGCTGCATGCACAATCAGTGAATGCAGATTCTGCATCTGCAAAACCTGTTACCCCTCAGAGGAAAGCTACAATTGATGAATCCGCCGCTTCGCTGGCAATGTATTTTCAGTCGCTTTATAAAAACAAAACAGACCAGCTGCAGGCAGCCTATAGTTGGGTTACCACGCATATACAATATAATTACGACAGCTCCTATTATTTCAATAATGTTGATCATGAAGTGAAAGTTGCGGCAACATTGAGGAGGAGAAAAGGTGTTTGTGAAAATTTCGCTGTTTTGTTTGCTGATCTTGCCACCAGGATGGACATCCCCGCCTTTGTAGTGCATGGTTATACACCCGCAGCTGCCACCGGCAAAAACGCTGCGCATAGCTGGTGTGCGGTTTATTTAAATAACGACTGGTATTTATGTGATCCCACCTGGGACGCCGGGCTGCCATCCCGCAATAATTATTTTCTTGGAACCGCTTCACAATTTATTTCATCGCATGTTCCTTTCGATCCTGTCTGGCAACTGATGGAAAAGCCTGTGGGATATAAACGCTCAAAAGGTAATGCGGTATTTAATTATAAAGATTCAATTGCCGTATTCCTGGCATCAGACAGCCTTCAGCAGTATATGGCAATAGAAAGGCGAATGAAGCAAATGAATACTGATAAAGAATTGTTCCGGATATGGCAGAGCTATAACAGAATGAAAATAGTAATTATAGCTGAAGAGGAAAACATGAATTTATATAATGCAGCGGTGGCTGATCTGAATAATGCAGCTGCATTTTTTAACACATTTGTAAATTACCGTAACAATAAATTCCTGCCGGCAAAAACAGATAAAGAAATAGAAAAAATGCTGGATCCCATTAATGAATTAATTGCCGCGGCAAAAAGCAAGATCAGTAAAATTGGGTTAATTACAGAAAATTACCAGTATGATACTTCGACGCTTCAATCAAAACTTGACAAGCTGCTCAAAAGAAGTGAAGAACAAAAATTTTTCCTGAAAAAATATTTAACTACCAACATTGCAGAACGCGAACAGCTAATGTATCGCTGAATGTAATGTTGCGGCTTGCCTGAATATTGCCTCATTCCTTCTTTCTCAATAATATCTATACTTATCTTTACTCAATATTAAACAGGTATATGAAACAGGCATTTGCATTATCCATATTTACAATACTCATTATTTCTGCAGCAGTAGCCCAGGATACTGTTTATTTTGAAAAAGGTTTATCAGTAAGTGGCGTGCATAAGTATGGCCGTGAAGCTTTATATACTGATTTATTAGCACACCAGTTATATTCCGGAACATTGCAAAAGCCTGGTAACGGGATTGTATTCGCCACCGGAGATACCGGGCAGCAGTTGATATGGAAAGAAGTGATGGCAGATAGTCTTCACCGGTTCCGTATACCCGGCCGCATGTTTGCTAATAATAGTTATTTGTATGTTACATATATGTCAGACAAGCAAAAAAACGCTATACTGAATACTAAAGGAACCAACGCTGTATATGTAAACGGAGTGCCGCATGCCGGCGATCTTTATGCTTCCGGATGGTTACATCTTCCTGTAACGCTAAAGAAAGGACTGAACGAATTCTATATCCGGACAGGGTTCGGAACAATAGTTTCTCTTTCATTTCCAGCTAAAGCAGTCTTTTTAAATACGGAAGACCCAACAGTACCGGTAATAAACCTTGAAGAAAATAATACTGCGCTGAAAGGAGCGATTGTGGTGGTGAATAATACAGCCAAACCTGCTGCAGGTCTGAAAATGACAGCTGTTATCAATAACAGTACAATAGAAACTGTATTACCTGTAATACCGGCAATGGCTACACGAAAAGTGATTTTTAACTTCGATGCTTCATCCATAAAAGAAAAAGGTAATTTTCAGCTTGATATCAGCCTGCTGCATAAAAATACCATTATAGATAACAGCAGTACACAATTGGAAGCTGTACCGGCAGGTGAACAATACAGTAATACGTTTATTAGTGAAATAGATGGCAGCTTGCAATACTATGCGGTAACCCCTCAATCGTCATCAGAAAAAAACAATGCAGCGCTTTTTCTTTCTGTGCATGGCGCGGGAGTGGAAGCTATAGGTCAGGCGAGGGCATATAAACCTAAAGACTGGGGAACGCTTGTTGCCGCAACCAATCGCAGACCTCGCGGTTTTAACTGGGAAGACTGGGGGCGATTAGATGCAATGGAAGTATTGACCCTTGCAAAAAATAAATTTAAACCCGATCCTGCGCAAATATATCTTACCGGTCATTCAATGGGCGGGCACGGCACATGGTTCCTGGGCGCAACATATCCTGATAAATGGGCAGCAATTGCTCCAAGTGCCGGCTACCCCACATTAAAAGATTATGGTTCTCATGACGGAAAAATTCCTGACACAACTTCTTCACAAGCCGAGCAAATATTATTACGCGCAGGTAATCAAAGTGACGTAATAAAACTGGCAGAAAATTACAAGCCGCTGGGTGTATATATCTTCCATGGCGATTCAGACAGAACGGTTTCTGTTGAATATGCAAGGCAGATGCGCAAAGTGCTGGGCGGGTTTCATACTGATTTTGCCTATAAGGAATACCCGGGCGGAAGCCACTGGTTCAGTAATGAAAGTGTTGATTGGCCGCCGCTTTTCAACTTCTTTAAGGTGCATACATTATTACCCGACAGCGCTGTAAATAATATTGATTTTAAAACTTCGAGTCCCGGCATATCTGCTGCATTCAGATGGGCAACCATTATGCAGCAGGAGTATCCACTGCAATTCAGCCGCATAAAATTAACCAGGGATATTAAACAAAGAAAGATAACAGGTTCAGCAGAAAATATACGCCTGCTAAAATTATCGCTTGCACAATTCGGCAATAACGCTGCGGTACAAATTGTACTGGATGGTGCAAGCAACCTCTCTTATGTCACAACCAGTGCTACAGATGAAATATTCCTGATAAAAAATAATGATACCTGGAGTATAGGAAAAGCGCCTTTGCTTTCAGAAAAAAAACCTTTGCGTTATGGCACTTTTAAAGAAGGATTCAACCATCAAATGGTATTTGTATATGGCACAAAAGGAAATAAAGCTGAGAATGATTGGGCGTACAACAAAGCTGTGTATGATGCTGAGTCATGGTATTACCGTGGTAATGGCGCGGTAGATATTATTCCTGATAAAGCATATAATTTAAACGCGTACCAGGGACGCAATGTTATTCTATTTGGCAATGCACAAACCAATAGCGCATGGCAATTATTATTGGGTGATTCTCCAATACAGGTAGAGAGAAATAAAATAAAAGTTGGTGACAAAACTTATGAAGGAGATGATATTGCAGCATATTTTGTGTATCCGATAAAAAACACAGATACTAATTCCATTGCTGTTATCAGCGGCACCGGGCTGAAAGGAATGAATGCTGCAAATGCCAATCAGTATTTTGCCGGGGGCAGCGGCTTCCCGGATTTTATGATTTTCAGGTTAAATATGTTGAAAGAAGGCAGCAATGCTATTGAAGCTGTCGGATTTTTTGATAATGACTGGAAACTGGATGAAAGAAATAAAATCACGAAATAAATTATTCCAGGCAAAAAGCCCTCGAAATACTTCATCCAATACAAAGTGTTAACCTTTTTTGTGTGATCGCCTGGTATATTTGTCCTGGGGCGGTGCTGTTTTATTTGTGAACTCCCTGTATTTATCATTGATATATACCAGCATTGCTGCTTTATCATTTGCCCTGCAAAATTTATAAGTAGGCCTGTAATTCAGCATGAATGTTTGTAAAGAATCGCCTTTTAAGCCTGTAAGCTGTGAGATATATTGATAAGGGAATTTGGAATCTATATAATATTCCTGCTCCTGCTGATAGAATGTTTTCTTAAACCTGCGCTGCTCTTTCTCTTTTTTTGAGAACCTGGTAATCGGGCTGAATGTAACACCAACACCATCTGTTGGCGTATTCCCTCTGCCACCAACCAGTTTGCTTTTGGAAGTTCCCAATACGTCTGCAAACTCTTCCGCCCTGCTTATGGAATCTACCTGGTATTTGCTTAATCCACCAATGTCTATATCTTCAAGCTGGATGATATTTTGAAGAAGATAGATATCTAAACCATCGGTTAACATTGATTGTTTCACTATAATGGTATCAGAAATATAACTTACTGAAGAAAAGATAATTCTGTCGCCTAAGGAAGCTGGTATTTTATAATTACCTCCCATATCGCTTATTGATATGGCATTGGTATTAACATTCTTTACGGTTGCCGCAATTACCACCCGCTCATATCCCCTGTCAAATATTTTTCCGTGCAAAGAAGACTGACCCCAGCCGTATACACAAGTCATCATAAAAATAAGAAATGCCCCTAAAAATCTAGTGTTCATAAGTAGCGCAAAATAAACCAGATAAATCTGTTTAGAAAAAACTTTATCAACCATTTTCACAGTGATGAACAGGAATATATTTAAGCCTGGCTATTATTACCTGATAAAAGAGCCGCGTTTTTCGCGGCTCTTTTATATACTAATTATTATAATATGAAATTTATTAATTCCAGTCGTTATTTACTTCTGCAGCAACATTAGGATTATAATTCTTTTCCACATCAGGGATAGGGAATAGTACGTGCTTATCCTGAAAAGGCTTTGTGCCGTCGCCCGGTTCGGCAGCTCTTTCGGTATTAATGGTTTGTTGGGCTATTCCCCAGCGTATTAAATCAAAATAGCGTGATTGCTCACCACATAATTCTAACTGCCTTTCACGCATCAGGATATTCATTGCAGATGCCTGATCTCCCAGTGTTGTGTATTTAACGGCGCCAGCTCTTGTTCTCACATCATTAATATAACCCAGCGGTTCCGCACCTGTATTAGATTCCTGGATATAGGTCTCCGCCAACATCAGCAATACATCTGCATAGCGTATTACCTGGGCATTGATTGAACTGGCAGGACCACCATATGTTTTTACCAAATTGTAGTACTGGTATTTTTTCCATTTATAATCTCCCTGCTCATCACCGGTATTGAATGGAAAGATAACCGGTCCATCATCGCACTGCTCGCAATATACGGTAGCGCCACCGCTGGCCGCATTTCCATAAAAAGTTGATTTAGCCCTGGGGTCAATATAATTACCACCTCCCGCGGGGTTGGGGTAGGTAAATGCCTTTACCGCAGCAGTGGTAATATATACATTGTTCCAGTCATTAAAGCCGTATTCCTGTGCTCTGTCTGAATGGGTAGCTTTACCACCCCAGGTTTCCTGTCCGCCAAAAACATAATACTGATTGCCAATACCCCAGTCTGTCCATTCTCCGTTCATTACCTGGAATATATTTTCAGGGCTGGTTTGATTGGTTGTACTGAAAAGATGATCGTAAGATGGGTCGAGCGCATAATTATAAGGAGCTTGTGTTAGTTTTAATAATTCTGTTCTTGCATCGCCCCATTTTTTCTGGTATAAATACATCTTGCCTAACAAAGCAGTTGCCGCACCCTTGGTAGCTCTTCCTAAATCTGCACTTGCATAACTCGCAGGTAAATCTGCCTGGGCATCTTTCAAATCAGTTTCTACTGCGGCCCAAATGCTTTGTACAGCGGAACGTTCGGGGTAATTATTATCTACCATACTTTGATAGTCGGTAATCAAAGGTGCATCACCCCATAGCGCTGCGATATTAAAATAACTATACGCCCGCAGAAATTTAGCTTCAGCTATATATTGCTTTACTTTATTCTGATCATCTGCATCTGCCGGATTCCAGGCTGCTGCTCTGTCTATTACAATATTTGCCCTGAAGACCATGCGGTATAAACCTCTCCAAAGATCTGCTATCTGGGGTTGATTCGTTCCGAAAGTATATGCCGCCAATTGAGCAAGATCTCCCTGCATATTGTTGGTTCTTTTTGCTTCATAACCGGCCAGATCAAAAATAAAATAATACTCCCTTGCCCAAAGACCATTATGAAGTAAAGTTGCGTAAGTGGCTACTGTTGCCTGGTTAAGCGCATCGCTGTTGTTAAAATAGGTTTCATAAGAATAAGCACCCTGGCTTTCAATTTCAAGTAATGATTTTTTGCAGGAGCTGATAGTGATAATCAAACCTATTACCACCGAAAAACGAATAAAATATTTCATGTAATAAAAATTATATTATTAATAATAGGTTTCTTAAAATCCAAGTTGTATACCGGCGAGGAATGTTCTGGGTTGTGGTATTTGCCCGTCGTCAATACCTCTGTTGAAGATGAATGACTGACCGCTTTGTACCATTACTTCAGGATCATACCCTGTATATTTGGTGATAGTAAATAAGTTTTGGGCCGCAACATATATCCTGATGCTTTTAAAACTTCCATTAATAAAGCCGCTCAGTTTTTCCTGGTTAAATGTATAACCAATAGTAAGGTTCCTTAAGCGGGCATAGCTGCCATCTTCCAGCCACCAGTCTGAAGCGCGGAGATTGCCGCTTGAATTAGCGTTTTGACCGAGCCTGGGTAAAGAGGCGACATCACCAGACTGACGCCATCTGTCAAGAATAGCGGTTGTTGCATTATGACCTGTTGCCATAATCATGGTATTGAAACGGGTTGCATTTAAAAGTTTCAGACCACTTA
This sequence comes from Terrimonas sp., assembly GCF_003075435.1. Taxonomy (GTDB): domain Bacteria; phylum Bacteroidota; class Bacteroidia; order Chitinophagales; family Chitinophagaceae; genus Agriterribacter. The sequence continues at coordinate 342,032 of NZ_QCZJ01000002.1, forward strand.
CCCCGGAAAATACTATATTAAGATCAAAATTTTTGAAGCTGACCCCTGCATTAAATCCATATACCACTTTTGGAATAGGATTACCTAATATTTCCTGGTCGGCAGATGTAACCTTGTTATCGCCATCCAGGTCTTTAAAAATAAAATCTCCTGGTTTTAACCCTTCCTGGTATTCTGTTGCAGGAGTGCCGGTTTTGGCATTCAGCGCATCAATTTCTGCCTGGGTTGAAGCTACTTTATCCAGCCTGTATCCATAAAAAGCGCCAATGGCTGAACCGGCTGCTGTATAGGTAAATGTAGATAACTGATCAAATGCGCCTGCTTGAATAGGTGCGGCAAATTCGCTGCCCAGCGATAATACTTCGTTTTTATTGAACGCTGCATTTATGCTTACATTATAGCTAAAGTCTTTTGAAGTTTTGTCGGCATATCCCACCTGGAATTCAATACCCGTATTTTGGGCGTCAGCAGCATTTACTGTTTTGCTTGATTGAAAACCACTAAGGTCAATACCTGTGCTGGAAGGAATGGGCACCGAAACAAGTAAGCCGCTACTTTTTCTTTTATACCAGTCAACAGTAATGCTTAATTTATTATTTAAAAAACCAAGATCTAATCCTATATCTGTTTGATCAGTTTGCTCCCATCTTAAATTGGGATTAGCCAATGTACTTACCGTCGTACCTGGCACAAAAGCTTCGTTGGTACCAAAGGAGTATACAAGGTTACCGGTTGGGTTTCCTGCAAATGTGAGCGGTGAAGTAAGAAAGTTAGGAATATTATTATTACCCGTGCGCCCCCAGCCAACACGTATCTTTCCTTCAGATAAAAAAGGCAATGCAGTATTTATAAAATCTTCATTGCTGAAACGCCATGCAAGGCCGGCTCCGGGAAAGTTACCGAACCTGTTGTTGGCACCAAAGTTTGAGGCTCCGTCACGCCTGAAGCTTGCTGTAAGAATATACTTATCATCAAAGCTATAGTTTATACGCGCAAAATAGGAGATAACAGATGGGCGCGCATAGTTATAGCTTGAACCGTTAACCGTTTGTGTGGATGCTACACTGATGTTCTGAATATTATCATTAGGAATGTTTGAGCCCAGGCCGCTCAGTCCGGCGGTATTGCCTGAGCTGAGATAGCTGTTACCTAATGTGGCAGATATGCTATGCAGTCCAAATTTTTTGTCGTAAGAAAAATAGTTTTCAAATGTGTAATATGAGTAGTCATTATATGATTGAGTGGCCTGCCTTGAAAAACCCAGGTTATTGGATGCAGTATAGGGATACTGGTATCCAACATTTCTTCCGCCACCAATGGTTGCAGATAGCTGGCTGCGGAATTTAAGCCCTTTAATCAGGCTGACTTCTCCATATAGTTGTGGAAAGAAAAGATACTCTTTGTTCTTTTGTGTTTTCACATTTATTTCCTGGAGCGGGTTATTTACATTGCTGAAATCATCAACGTTAGTAACAATAGAATAGCCTCCTAAAACAGACGCATCATAAATGGGTTTATATGGAGCATAGCCAATAGCAGAAATCACATTGGTTAATAAACCAGTAGTGGTAGTCTGCCTGATGTTTAAGGTTTGCCCGAATTTGAAACGCCCTAATGTTTCTTCAAGAGAGAACCGTGCATTTATTCTTTTATTCTTCAGATCTTTAATAGTAGACTGCTGCGTGATATAGCCAAGCGAAAGATTGTACACTACTTTATCACTACCTCCGTTTATGTTCACGTTATTTTCAGAAACCAGTCCTTTTTGAAATATTTCTTTTTGCCAGTCAACTCTGTCAACCAGCACATCCTGTGTGTTGAATTTTGCAGGTAAAGTGTTATTGCCGGTTGCTGCAAAATCCTTTAACGCATCAATATACTCTGCTGCATTTAATACATCCAGTTTGCGCCAGGCCTGCGCTACACCCCATTGTGATAAAACAGAAACTCTCGGCGCGCCGGAACGTCCTTTTTTAGTAGTAACAATTACCACACCATTTGCCGCGGCGGCGCCATAAATGGCGGTGGAAGAAGCGTCTTTGAGCACGGTAATATTTTCTATATCCTGGGAACTAAGGGTATTAAAAAGATTTTTATCTCCCTGTATTCCATCAATAACATACAAAGGATCAACACTGGTAAATGACCCTGTGCCGCGTACAATAATCTGCGCATCAGCACCTGGTGTTCCGTTAGACTGTACCACCTGAACGCCGGCAGCTTTTCCTATTAGTAACTGAGACGGGTTGGTTGAAGTATTTGCGCCAGCCTCTTTTGCATTTACCACACTTACAGCTCCGGCAACTTCTTTGCGCTTAGCTGTACCATAGCCAATTACAACCACTTCTTCAAGCCCTGCAATAGCCGGCTCAAGCGATACGGATACAAGCTGATCAGGATTTCTAACCACTACTTCTTTGTCAAGGAAGCCAACATAAGAAATAATGATGGATGTATTTGGTTTAGGAATACGAATAGAAAAATTTCCATTTTCGTCTGTTAATGATACTGTGGAGCTTCCTTTTATTTTTACGGTAGCACCAGCCAGTCCGGCTCCGCCCGGACCTGTTACTTTACCTTGAATGTTTAGTTCATTTTGTGCGAATACCTGTTGGATTGGGATGAGATACAAAAGTATCACCATCATCATTGACGAGATCGTTAGTTTTTTTCTCATAACAAATTTCAGTTTTAGATTGTTAGATTATTCACTCTTTTTCTCAGGCAGGGTTAAAATTTTCTATTTCAAAAAGGAGTCCAGGTATATATAAGTTTGTTATTGTAAGACGTTGATGCCGCCTGCTACATACACTAATGGCGCATTCCAGTTAATGGCTATTTCATTAGATGCATATGAACATTCTTCATCAGTATAAGAAGTTTCAACTGCTGTAAATGGATAATAACATTTATCCTGTTTTCCCGGGTTGGCTCCGCCTGCCAATAAGCCGGGAACAGGTTCATCAATACCATCTGCCTCAGACGGGCGATGATGAATATGAAGGGGTGACTTATTGCCAATGCCAGTCACAAAACAATAACCTGTTGCATTTCTTCCTAAAACATAATCCAGGTTAGAAAGTGCAGCTTCAAAGTATGTTTTATTGCCTGCGAGCAGGTATGCTTTTAATAAAAACATGCTTTGGTTCATAGCAACGGCATTGCTACCCCAAACAAAATCACGAGGCGATTGACCCATTGCCGTTTTAAAAGCAGCATTCCCCCCTGATGTTAATGTGTTGGCAAAGGCAAGCATGTCACTTCGTAATTTAGTGGTGTTTAATTTGCTGCCTGTAAATACAGATGTATACTTTAATGCTGTATATACACCCAGCATATCTACTTTGTTCCAGGTAGGAATAGAAATATTGGCGTTTGAAGGAACATGACTATTGCTTAAATATGATGTATTACCCGTAGTTGCGCTGAGTTCTACTGCTGCCCAAAACCATTCATCCGACAGGCTTTTATCGCCATAGGCTCCGGTACTGATAACCGGAGCAAAATGCTTATTCATTTCCTCCTGGTTATACACTACTGCCGCATTATTTACAGACCACTGCCACGCTGATTCTGCTGCTTTTATACAACTATCAGTTAAACCGGGAAACTTTGATTCAAATTTTTTATAGACACGTGCCGCCTGTGCCATTACCGCCGCAAAATCAAGTGCGGCTGCTGTGCTTTTTTGCACTACGTATCTTGGCGCTTTTGTTACTCCGGGCATTACTTTTCCGTCAAAAGAAGCATTGGTACATTTATGGTATACACCCCCGTCATCTTTATCCTGCATGGTAAGCATCCAGCGAAGATTATACAATACTTCATTCAATATATCGGGCACTCCATTCCCTGTTTCCGGAATATTTATGGAAAGAGCCTGATAGTAATCAGGAAAGTCTTCGTATGCAGACATCAATGTTCCCATCGTAATACCACTGTTTACAATGTATTTATTATAATCTCCTGCATCGTACCAACCTCCCGGTGAAGCAAACATATACCCGGCGGCTTTTTTAGCTGAAGCAGCAGAAGGATGGATTAAAACATTGGTGTCGGGATGTCCCGCAGGCCGTTTCCACTTACCTGCATATTTTTCTTCAAGTGTAATATCAGAACGTTGATAGTAAAATGCTTTTAGCGAAGCGGTACTTACTGTATTAAACACATTTTTTTGTATAGCAAAAGCAGGGGAGGGCGGAATACCTTTTACACAAACTACAAAACTTCCTGTTTTTTTAAAGTTTGAAAAATCCGCGATGCGGTTAATGGTAGATGAATAAACAGATTGTATGGGTGCCTGGAGCATGGCTCTGTAAACGGTATCTTTTTTATCAGCCGTAAGAATATAAAAATCTTCGGATGCGGGTGAATAGGTAACCACTGCAATCTTTGTCCCGGCAGGATTAAATCCGCATTGGTTTAAAACAATGGCAGGAGCTTGCGCATAACAAGTAATTGTTGTAATAAATAAAGACAGTATGAGCAAATTGCTTTTCATGTATTATTTTTTGTCTACTGCTAATATTACTGTCCCGCGTGCAGGAACAGTTACTTTTACCCCGTTAGTTGTTGAAGCGGCATTTGCTTTAATGGAAGTATAATTCGACGGTCCGCCTGCTTCAAGTGTTGTGCCCATCCCGTTTATACTTACTTTCCTGGAAAATTCTCCATTATCATTACCGCCTTCAAGACTATACCAGTAAAACCCGTTTCCCGGTTTAAAGTTTTTCCATTTTAATTCAACTGTTACAGATGTGGTACCTGTATTTATAAGTGTTGTATTGATCTGTCCTGAACTGAAAGTGGACGCGTATGCTTTAATATCTGTACTGCCGGATACGCTTGCCGGTACTAACCGGTCGCCCAGTAATTTTTGAAAAAAATACATATAGTAAAAAGAGGGGCGGGGTGTCCACTTAGCTATATCCGGTTCACCTCCATCACTGAATAAACCATGATCATTGCCGTTGCTCCAGCCGTTCAGCAAATCCCATCTTGCGGCCAATCCATATTTGTTTTTTATTGTTTCTCCCAATATAATTGTTGCAAATAAACCGCTGATGTTTGATACCTGTTGCTTCGATCCGGTAGCAAACATATTCCACTCTGTTAAGGCAACAGGTTTTATAACACCTCCGTAAGTTTGTATTTGCGAGGTAATAAAATTTATCATGGTTGCGGGAACTGTAAGTGCAGCATTCAATATATCCTTTGCGTTTGAATTTGTTTCATACGGAGTGAAATAATTGTGCGCTATGTAATAGTCATTAACTCCGTTTAACTCAGGTATCATGGTTTGATTCCATGTTTTTACGGTATTGGTTTGCCAGCCTTCTGTAGCCGATTCGTATGTTACAGCGCCAATGTAAATGATCTTGCCAATTTCAGTTGCAGCTTTGCGCATGGAGTCTGCAAATACTTTAAAATGCTGCGCATATAATTTACCGGTTAAATATTCCGGCTGGCCGTCTTTATTTTTTGAAACATCAATACGGTAGCCAGCTTCCCAGTCTCCATAATTTTCATTACCTATTTCCCAGTATTTTGTTCTGCCATTATCATACCTAACCCAATCAGCGGCAAGATGAGCCGCTGCTGCAACAGGATCATCGCTGGTGCCATAGCGGGCATAACCGTAATTAATAGTGATCACTCCTTCGTTATTACCGCTTTGCTGGCGCATTTGATAATACTGATCAGTGCTGGCGCTCCAGTTGTTATTTATCTTTCCATACCAGTATCCCGAATTTTGTAAAGTGCCGCCTGCATTCATCAATTGTGAAGGCGCATCTGCCGGAGGTGAATCCTGTGGGCGATTCCAGAAATATATATCACTTGCGCTGCCGGCCGGCCAACGGATAACATGTGGCCTCAGGTTGGTGATATGATTCATGAATAGCGGCTGATCTACCATCGGCGTCATCCAGGTATTGGCATTATGCCCGGTAATGGTTGTTGGTATTTTAGTAATGATGGAGGATGCATCTACTGTTACAATATTAGTGGTAGCCGTATTCGGAACTACCACTTCAGTATATTCCGGTGTAGTAAATGTTTTTGCCTGCCAGTCGTTTAAGAAAAAATCGATAGTGTTAGCAACAGCAGGATCTGTAACAGGTCGCACAATTGTTGTATCTGTTCCTCCTGTTGGTGGGTCTGGATCGACGTTGGTAGTGTTGCTCTTTTTGCAGGAAAGCGTCAGTATAGCTGAGACGCCAGTTGAGAGAATAAGATATTTTATACTGAATACAGTCATTAGCTTAGAAGAAGATTTAAAAATAAGACCTGCATGATAATATTCTTATACAGGTCTTACGAAGTGTGTGAAAAGTTTTATCTGGTTTTTCGTTATCTTAATCCGATATGATCAATATAAATGGTCCCGCTCCATCCCCTGTCCTGCAGTGTAAATTCATTAATACTTGCCGGCGAAGCAATATCAGTTAACGGCACAAGGAATTCAGTCCATTCACCTTCCACAATCTTTACAATTTTTTCTTTGCCTGCTATTAACACGTTTAATTCTTTATCGCCTGTGCCTGTTGTTCCGAATATGGAGAATACAACATAGGTTTTACCCGATGTTGATGAATTTCCACCACCCATTTGTAATGCGCCCCCCCAGTCACCGCCAAATATTACTTTGATGGATTTCTCACCATCTCTTACATTATCGTTATTGGCTATATCGGAAGATCCGCCTCCCCAGCCTCCCCATTTCTGCCAGCCATTTGCCATCTCGTCATCATAAAAAACTATTGCCAATGGCGCTAATGGAGGCAGGTCGCCGATTAATTCTAAAGCTGCTGATGATTCCACCGGCACTTTTGAATAAGGTACCAGGGTAATATTTCCTTTATTGGCTTCTTCAGGCACTGTAACAACAATTTCTGTAGATGTTTTACTTACAAAATTTGTAACAGGAGCAATTAATCCTTTAAATAAAATGCCTTCAACAAGATCAAGATTTTCCCCACTAATAGTAATATTATCGCCACGTTCAACAGGGTTAGGAGCGAATTTCGCGAATGTTGGAAGTGTTAATTCCAGTGCATTTTCTGTTTCAATTTCAAGAGGTTCGGTACCTGAAGTTGATATAATTAACTTGCCCGTTTGGGCAGTAAGAGGAACTGTTACTACAAGCTCAGATAATGATTTACTTACAAATTCTGTTACAACAACATCCTTCTCAAAACGTATTTCTGTTATCCAGTTCATGTATTCACCCTTCAGTATTATATTCTCTCCGGGTTTTGCTTTTAAAGGCACTTCGCTTATTACTACCGGCACTTCAAAATTGATTGGTGCTTTTGAAGTAATATTACCTTGTGGCGTTTTTAAAATAACTTTCCCAGATCCTGCCAGCTCTGGTACGGTTAACACAATCTTTTCAAAAGTCTGCTCTTTAAAATCTTTCTGTTCAATAGTAATGTTTGCCATTTCTATCGCCGTTACCTTATCAAGGTTATTGCCTATAAAAACAATGTCCTCACCATGCTTTATGCCAGACGGTCCGAAACTCAATAATTCTATTATGTCCGATTTTTTCTCCTCTTTCTTGCAGGATTCAAATATGCCCAATGATACTATTAAGAAAATACCAGTTAATAATCGTTGGATATGTATCAGTTTCATATTTTATAAGTTTAATAAGAGCATGGTAAACTGTTAACGGCATACCGTAGCTCTGTAATGAATTATTTGAGTACTTTGGGAACTATCCTGAAGTTATCGAAAGACATATCACAATCAAGGTCTCCCGCACCATGAAATAAAACCCTCGTGTAATAACCATCAGGACTAACGGTTAATGGTGCACCGTAACTTTCTGCAATTACTTCAAAAGGAATTACCACTGTTTGCCATTCGCCATGAGTATCATACGGGGGCGCCCATAAGTATTGATTGTTATTGAAGTCACTTGCCAATCCTACATTCAATTTTATCATGTTATTGTTGTAAGGTTTTTGTGTATTCAGTTCAAATTTCAGATTATAATCTTCTGGTTTCAATATAGCCTCATCAGGAATATTTTTGCTTATCGGCCCCATTGCACTCGGTGGCCCACCAGCTGCCTCCAGCCAGTTCCATGAACTGATAGCTTTATTTACCCTGAAATAGTTACCATTAATAGCGGGAGGATCATCGCTACCGGGATTAGAAACCACAAAAGATGAATTCCACCAACCGGTAAAAGGATCACTGCTTATAAAAATATTCCTGTTATCCCTGAACCAGAAATCCGATTTAGTTTCTCCAAAATTGGTGGTAATAGTAATTGGCCCTGGCTCTGCTCCGGCGGGAACAACAACACTTAACATATCATCGGCAATGCCTGTTATTTCACCTTCAACACCACCGGTAAAAGTTACTTTAACAGGTGCATAAAAATAATCACCACGTATCACGGCTGTCCCTCCTTCGGGTACATACTCACAATTCATGCTCGTAATAAGGGGTTCACTGATTTCTACTGTAAAATCATGTAATAATTCTTTACCGTCTGAAAAAATGATTTTCAGTTTATTAGTGATCTCAACAGGAATTTGACTGGGAATACTTACCAGTATAGTTGTATTGGTAATATATGTAGGCGTTAAAAGGGCCTTCTGATCATTAAACCAAATTTCTTTAGCATTTTGAAGATTTTCTCCAACAATGGCTATCAGGTTGCTCTGGTATGCACCCACAATTAAAGAATCTGCAGATTCTGGCTTGGTAATTCGTATATAACGTATACGTGGATCGCCATTATTAGGAAGCGTTTCCTTATTGCAGGCTGTAAATACAGATGCAATCAGAAATACTGCTGTAAAGGCTATTAAGGTTTGTATTGATTTCATTGTAAATTATTTGATGTACAGGTTATTGTTGATATTCTGTTGCAGGTTTCAGCAGATTGGGAGCCTGGCTTAATTCTGCATCAGGAATAGGTAGCCGGAAATTTCCGGAATTGGCAGTAATATTTCTTTCACTAAACCAGGAAGTTTTGGTAAAAGTCCATTGCGTTGGATTAGGAAACTGATCAGGTTCTGTAAAAAACAGCCCTCTGTCCTGAGCGCTCAAAATGTCGTATGCTTTCTGAGGATTGTAATAATGCAATGAAACCAGGTCGTACCATGCCATACCTTCCATTGCAAATTCTTTAAATCTTTCCTTTAATATTACATCCATAGTAATCGGGTCTTCAAATGCAGGTAAACCGGCTCTCATATGAACTTTATTAAAATACTCCAGCGCGGTTACATCTGTTGTTTCAGCATTGTTGCTTAAAACTGCTTCTGCATAAATCAGATACATTTCTGCAAGACGTAACATGTAAGTATCATTTCCGTAGCGCTGGCTTGCAGAAGCACCGCCCACATCTTCAGCTTTGCCGGTTACATATTTTTTGATAGCTAAAAAATTATTATCTGTTCCTGTAAAAGGGTAAATTAATTTTTGCTTTCCACCTGTTATAGTTTGTGTTATTTCAGGATATGAAGCTCCGGGCAGCATAAATGTGGCTTTTAATCGCTGATCAAGTGTTCTTCCTTTTAATTTTCCATCAGATGTTTCATTAAATCCATCATACATACTGATCATCCACCACGTTGCACCTTTGTCGCCTCCCCACCCGTCGCCGTTCGCAATATCCGGGCTATAAGCAAGGTAAGCAGGTGTTGAATTTTGTGTGCCCCATGTGGTAGGACCGGAGTATACCCACTGTAGAGAAAACAATGATTCAGCGTTGTTATCGTAAGGAAATAAAAACAGGTTAGCATAGTTGCTCAATAAAGCTGCGCCGCTGTTTTTAATTACTCTTTCTGAAAAATACCTTGCACTGTCAAGAAAAACCTGGTTTCTTGCACCACCGCTGCTTTCAACACCGGCTCTTGTTAAATAAAATCTTGCCAACATTCCCTCGGCAGACCATCTTGTTAAACGACCCGGACGTAAAGGTGTTTCCGGAAGATCTTCAGCAATCGCACGCATCTCTTTAGTTAAAAATCTCCAGATGCTTGGAATCGTATTTCTTGTAACACTCGTATCTGCCAGTAAGGTGAGGTTGTTTTCAATAACAGGCACTTCTCCCCAATTCATTACAAGAAAGCGGTAAGCTAAAGCCCTCATAAATCTCGCTTCAGCAATCGCCATCTTTTTAACACTTTCAGATACTTCTGCGCCGGCATAAGTATTAATATTCTGAATGGCGAGATTTGATTGCCCCACCACAATAAAAAAAGAACGCCATGCGGATCCATTTTCAGGTGTGCTTCCGGTTGTATTGAATAGTACATTACCTCTGTCATTCCATGCAGAGAAAGCTGTACCACCTCTGAAATCGCCAAGATTGTAAGAGGCCTTATCATTGTAATCAAACCAAACTTTACTGTATAATAGTGCAGTAGCAGCTAATACCTGGTCATCTGTTTTATAAAAATTACCATCGGTAATAGCATCGGTAGGTGGTTTGATAAGAAAATCTTTGGAACATGCAGTAAAGAAAACAGTTATCATGCATGCAGCGTATGTATATATTTTAATCGTTTTTTTCATGAGTGGCATTTTAAAAGTTTACACCTAAGCTTAAAGAAATTACCGGAGTGAGCGGATATCTGCCATAATCAAGCCCTATAGCCTGGTTAGAAGCGCTTGCATCACGTCCAACATAAGCGCCAACTTCGGGATCAAATCCTTTGTAACGGGTTAATGTGTAAATGTTTTGAGCGCTTATTGAAAATCTTGCCCCTTTTATAAATTGCTGCCTGTTTAAAAAATCCTGCGAAAGGTTATATGAAAGTGTTATGTTCTTGATCCTGATATAAGAGCCATCTTCAACCCATTTATTTGTATGGCGGGTATAGTTGCCATTAGGGCCATAAGAAATGCGCGCAACATCAGTTCGAGGGTTTTCAAGCTGCACTACTCCATTTACCTCAGTAGGCCTTGCGTATTCCATTGCTTTGATCAACAGGTTCTGGCTTACATTGGTGTTATTAGGATTAGAATTAACTCTTGCCAGGTAGTTGTATATATCATTTCCGTAAGTACCTGTTAGAAGAATGCTCAAATCGAAATTTTTATAGGAAAATGTATTAGTAAACCCTGCAAATAATTTAGGCCATGGATTTCCGATGAAAGTTTCATCATACACGTCAATTTTACCGTCAGGTGTACCATCAGGACCACTAATGTCTTTGAACTTAACATCACCAACCCAAAGCCCGTTGGTTTGATCAATTGGCAATCTATTACCATTATTGTCAACCGGAACCGGGCTTTTTTCAATTTCTTCAATGCTTGTAAATAACCCTTCTTCAATATACCCTCTGAATAACCATGGAGCTTGCCCTACAACGGAACGTTGTGTCCAGTCACCCAGCCACCAGGATGTTCTGTTAATAAGTGCTGCTTCAGAATAGAATCTTTCAATGGTACTTTTAAATGCGGAAATATTGAAGTTGGTTTCCCATTTAAAATTCTTATTAGCAATGTTTGTTGTAATAAGCGTAGCGCCCCAACCTTTTGTTTGTATATCGCCCACATTGATATAAGGTGATTCTACAGAGCCTGTACCATTGGTGCCCATATACCATGGCAAAGGATTCGGCATTAACAGGTTATTTGTATGCTTAATATAATAGTCAAACTCTAACTGAATTCTGTTATTGGCAAAGCCAAGGTTTAAACCAAAGTTGTTGGTTTTTGTTTCCTCCCATTTCAAGTCCGGATTTTTGTATCTCCCGGGTAAAAATCCTGTGCCTGTTGGTGTAGCACCGGCAATCATTGGTGAGTATATAAATGCGCCACCACCCTGGTTACCTGTAACTCCTGTTTCAAATCTTAATTTAAACTCGCTTATGAAAGGTACTTTGAAGAAGGGCTCTTGTGAAAGACGCCATGCAACTGATAATGATGGAAAGTAGCCGATCTTATTATTTTCACCAAAATTTGCAGAGCCGTCTCGGCGAATGGTAGCATTCAATATATACCGGCTGTCAAAATTATAGCTTAACCTTCCTAAGTATGATTCCATTCCCCATACACCTGAACCGCCGGAGTTAGTAGCTGTTGTTTCATCGCCTGCATTCAAATCAAGTATGTCATTCGTTAAAAATCCGGTACGGGATGAACTCACATTTTTCCAACGGGATTCCTGAGCTTCGTGTGTCAGCATCAGTCCAACGCTATGCTTACCAAATGTTCTGTTATAATCAAGCATCTGGTTCCAGTTCCAGTATGTATTAAAATTGTTACCATTGGTCAAGGTCGGTCTGTCATTAACAGCCCAACCAATTTTATATTGCGGAATATAGTAGGTGGAGTTTTGGTATCCTACATTGGCATTAAATGAAGATCTGAAAACTAATCCTTTGGTGATATTTATTCCAAGATTTAGTCCTCCCAGGAATTGCCTTCTAACAAAATTATTAGTGGTCATATTCGCTATCGCAATAGGATTTACGGGAGCGAACTGGTTGGCTCCATTGTTTATATCACCACCGCCCCATGTTCCGTCAATATTTTTTACAGGTATCTGAGGCGTTAGCCTGATAGCGTTTGAAATAACATTTTCCTGGCTCGTAGTCAGAACTTCATCTGTTTGGTTGAAGTTAAGGTTAGCGCCTAATGTTATCCATTCTCTCGGTTTATTGTCAAGATTCACCCTGAAAGAATATCTTTTAAAACCGGAACCAATAGCAATACCATCCTGATCAAGATACTCGCCAGACATATAATATGTTGTTTTATCATTACCCCCGCTCATGCTGAGAGCGTGTTTACTCATAGGAGCATTATTAAATAATTCTGATTGCCAGTCTGTTCCTTTTCCAAGAAGCGAAGGATCAAGAAATTCCTGCGGAACTTCACCACCTACTATAGCACGCATTTCTTTTACCATCTGCGCGTACTGTTGCAGGTTCATTACCTCGAGATGTTTAGGTGGTGTTTGTACGCTGTACAAAAAATTATATTCAAGTTTAGCCTGGCCTGATTTGCCTCTTTTGGTTGTAATGAGTATTACACCATTGGTGGCGCGTGATCCATATATTGCTGTAGCAGAAGGTCCTTGTAAAAGTTGGATATCCTGTATATCGGAAGGGTTAAGGCCAGCTATAGGATTCGTTGAGCTTTGTGCGCCAAAAGAAACACTTTCGCCCATTACCTGTACCCCGTCAATAACATACAGAGGTTCAGTTGTGCCATTAACAGTACTAACACCTCTTATATTAACAGAAATACCTCCGCCCGGCTGACCACTATTTTGAGTAATGTATACCCCGGCGGCTCGTCCCTGAATAGCTTGTTCAATAGTAGTGTTGATGGTTTTATCTATATCTTTAGCAGAAACCGTTGTTTGTGCTGATGTTAAATTAGCTCGTTTGGCAGTGCCATATCCTATAACAACAACTTCATCAAGTTTTTGAGCCAACTGCTCCATTCTTACTTCGATCAAGGAAGAAGAACCGATATTAATCTCCCGCGTAATCATACCAACAGAGCTGATGACCAGGTTTTTTGCATTAGAAGTAACCTGAAGCGTAAATACCCCAAGCTGATCGGTTGCAGTTACAGCTTTGGTTTCTTTTACTTCTACAGAAGCCCCTTGTACCGGATTGCCCTGGTTGTCTTTAACTGTGCCGGTAATTTTTCGGGTACCTCCTTGCTGGGCATGTACATTTGTAATAAGCAGTAGCGCTAAAAGAGAACATAACAGAGCTCTCACTTTAGCCGCCGTTTTGTTTTTGTTCATATGCGTGCAATTATGGTTTTAAAATGTAGATGATTAATATTTAATGTTCATTTTTATCGTTTGCTCGTTACCGTTATATGATATGGCAGTATCGGCCTGGGCAGAAAAATCAATGTTCGTTTTCTTGTCTTTATCTATCCATACTATTCTGAAAATTTTATTTTTAGATATGCCTTTAAAGTCTCCGCTGCATTTGCCGATGGTAAGGGTTTGACTCGCTTCTTTGTAGCTAATGGGAATATTGCAAAACGCGCCTTTTTCATAATTATAATTCACGCCTTCATCTTCATATAAATTAAAGCTGGCATCGCGCCCTGTATAAATATATAAGGTAATTTTATCTGTATTGGTGTCGTTGGTATGCTGAATATCCGGTCCAACAGGAATGATTGATCCTTCTTTTACGAACAGCGGCATTCTTTCATACGGCGCCGCAGCATCAATATACTGACCGCCTTCGTTGTACTTGCCCGTATACATATCGTACCACCCTTGACCTGCCGGTAAGTACAATTTTCTTTCTACCGCATGTGGTTTATATACCGGGTTTACAAGTATAGATGAACCGAACATATATTGATCACCAATATTCTTTACATTAGGATCTGATGCAAAATCCATGATCAGCCCACGCATTAATGTATAGTTGTTGTGGTAAACACTGCCGGTTGCTGAATATATATAAGGCATCAACCTGTAACGAAGCTGGTTGTAATACAACATGCTTTTATAAGCCGGATGATTTTCCGGCGCTATATTATATATCTCTCTATAAGGATATTGACCATGCGATCTGAATAAGGGACAGAATGCGCCGAACTGGTACCATCTTGTATTTAATTCTCTCCATTCTTCAAGCGCTTCTCCCTGGGGGTTGGGTTTATCATATTTATCTTCTACAAAAAATCCCCCTATGTCCGTTGTCCAGTAGGGGAGACCGGATAAAGAAAAATTAATACCCGCCGGTATCTGTCTTTCCAGTTCATCAAATCTTGCTGCTATATCTCCGCTCCATGTTGCTGCGCCATAGCGCTGCATACCTGCATAAGCTGAACGAGTAAGAATGAAAACACGTTGATCGTTATTGGTTTGTCTTTGCCCTTCATAAATGCCTTTAGCGTTTTGAAGTGCATAACCATTAAAGTATTGTGTAGCAGGACCGAGTGCCGTTGGGTTCATTAATGTCTTACGTTTTTCGATAGTGGCATTAGAGAGAATATCCGGTTCCGTTGCATCTAACCACCATGCATCAACGCCTTTGCTGAATAGTTTTGAATTGAGTAAATTCCAAAATCCTTTTCTCGCATCCGCATTGTAAGCATCATAAAATGTTGACACGTATCCTTTACCTATCCAGTCGCGGGTTTCATCTTTTATATTTTGTTTGTAGAGCCAGTTGTTTTTATCAAATAATTTATAAGTCTCAATGCCTTCGTAAAACTTAGGCCAAACCGATATCATAAAATGAGCATTATACTCATTATGCAATTTTTTAATCATTCCATCCGGATCAGGAAACCTGGTTGAATCAAATTCCTGGCTGCCCCAGGCATCTTCCTTCCAGTAACTCCAGTCGAGCACGATATTGTCCAGACCAATTTTTCTTTTCCTGAATTCAGCCACCGTGCTTTCAATTTCTGCCTGGGTTTTATAACGTTCGCGGCTTTGCCAAAAACCCAAGGCCCATTTGGGGAGAATAGGAGCTTTACCTGTTAATTCACGGTAACCGCTGATGATATCATCAGCGGTTTGGCCGTAAACAAAATAATAATCTATTGCCTCTGCTGCCTCAGAATAAATAGTCATCTTATTATTTAAAGAAACAGGGTTAGGACTAAGCCATTTTAAAGAAACAAAAGCCTGGATTGACTCTGGTATCCATTCTATTTTGATAGGATATTTTTTGTTTTTTTCAAGTTGAACGGCAAAAAATGAAGGACCTGGATTCCAGCCTTCACGCCATTTGTCCAGCAATAATTTTCCATCAAGCCAGTATTTGATATAGCCTGATGCCGAAAGATAGAATTTATGCTCGCCGGTGGTGTCAGCACTTATATATCCTTCCCATTTTACTTTTCCTTTATCCATCGGAAAACCGGCAGGAATATTTTTTAATGATGAGAGAAAAGCATAATCAATTTTATCTTCCTGCTGTTTTACAAATATTTTGCTGCTGTCTGTTCTATCACTGTATGTGGCAGTTAAACCTTTTGATATGCCATCGGATCCTGTAAGCGATAAAGAAGATATGTCTTGTTTCTTACGGTTATCGCCAAATGAAGTAATGGAGTAATTATCCCACAATAATCCATATTTACGGGACGAAACAAGAAAGGGTACGGATACAGTGGAATTATATTGGGTCAGATCAACATCCTTATCTTTATAATTGATCATACCGGTTTGCGGTTGCCCCAAGCCATAAAAAGCCTCTTCTGTTGGCGATTCAAATACCTGGCTCACCTGGTACAACGGTTTTTCGTCAACTTTAACCGGGATAATTGTTTTTCCGCCACCTGCTTTTTCCTGCAGAATAATATTTCCACTGCTGTCTTTAAAAATTATTTCACCGGTAGCAAAGGAAACTGTTGCTGATATACTATTGGTTTTTAAAATTGCTTCAGTGGCATTATGTTGTTCTGTCCAGGCAACTGCAGGCAGTTTTGTGTGATCCCGCATAAGACTTTCGGTTGTTGGAAATTCTCCTGCGCCTGTAGCTGTTATACGAATAATTTTTGGAGTGATGGCTGTTAATCTTATTAAAGATGCACCACCCGGAGCTGCCTGTTTAAGCTTAATGATAATGCCGTCATCTAATGTAATTATTTCCTGCCGGGAAGTGCATGCAAAAAGGAAGGGATAAACACATGCTGTTATAATATAAATACTTTTCTTTATACAAGGCAACATTCAGCAATCGTTTCGGTTAAAAGAAAATTGATACTCCAAAACTAATAACCCGATTAAAAAAGCAGGGTAGCCAAATGTTCAAAATAAGGCGTTCAAATGTTCCGCCTAAGGGGTGCATTTGTTTATTTATGGGGCATCAAATGTTAACCATATTTCATTATCAGATTGTTTCTGCAATAGTTATGAGTTTTAAGGCACCACATTCGTATTTTAATTATTATTGCATATAGCCTTTGTTTGCTGTTATGTTCAAAAAGTCTGTTCAACTTATTGCGTGTTTGCTTTTTTACTGCTTGTGGGGATATTCACAAAAAAATGAATATCAGTTCATGCACCTTGATGTGCGGCAGGGGCTTTCGCATAACCAGGTAAATACCATTTTTAAAGATGATAAGGGGTTTATGTGGTTTGGCACCATGTCGGGGTTGAACAGGTTTGATGGCTACGACTTTAAAGTATTCAGGAATGACCTGCTCGACACCACTACGCTAAGCGATAATTATATCAGCAATATTTTTGAGCTGCCAGACCGTAAGCTGTGGATAGTAACAAGAAATGGTAATAATATATATGATCCCAAAAAAGAATCTTTTGCACGTAATGATCAGCAATACCTTGCCTCTCTTTCCCTGCCTGCCGGAAACGTAACATTTATTTTAAAAGATAAAAAAGGCGATTTCTGGTTTGTATACCAGAATCTTATTGGAGTATATAAATATTCTCCGTCAACCAGGAGATCTGTAAAAATCCTTAATCTGTCTGAAGCCGCAACAGGAATATCAGCCAATGATGTTACTATGTTAGCACCGGACCTGGATAATAATATATGGGTTATTCACCGCAATGGAATTATTGAAAAAATTGATAACGCTTCGGGTAAAGTAAGTTTCCGGTCAAACGAATTGCAAACAAGAAATGCAGGTAAAAATGAAAACTACTTCCTCTTTATTGATAAAGATAACGAGCTCTGGATAACAGTTCCGCTGTCTATAACACATGGCGGCATTTACTATTTTAAACCTTCTTCCAATACGCTTTATTATTTTTCTAAAGAAACTGCCGGTATACAGCTAAACTCGAATATTGTTTCCGGCATTGTACAAGGTAATGACGGTAGAATATGGATCGGTACTGACCATGGTGGCGTAAATATTATTGAGAAGAAAAACATGCAGGTACAATACCTGATGAACGATGCAGAAGATCATACGAGCATATCTCAAAACAGTATATGGAGTATTTATAAAGATAATGCCGGGGTAATATGGTTAGGCACTTTTAAGCAGGGTATTAATTATTATAGCAGTCAATTAGCTTTATTCAGTTTATTCAAACACAAAATATCTGATCCCGGCAGTCTTCCTTTTGAGGATGTGAATAAGTTTGTTGAAGATAAAGAAGGCAACCTGTGGATAGGAACAAATGGCGGAGGACTTCTGCATTATGACAGGCGATCAGGAAAATTTAAAAGTTTCCGGCACGATCCTAAAAACATAAACAGCATCAGCAGTGATGTTGTGGTTAGTTTATGCATTGATCATGAAAATAAAGTATGGATAGGAACATATTATGGAGGATTGAATTGTTACGACGGTAAAAAGTTTATACATTTTCGGCATAATGCGGCAGATACAAGCAGTATATCCGACGACAGCATCTGGGAAATATTTGAAGATGCGGATAAAAAGCTTTGGATTGGAACATTAACCAGTGGAATGAACCTGTTCGACAGAACTACGCAAAACTTCCGGCATTTTGATGTAGAAAACCGTTCGCTTCATTCAAATTATATTTCAGTAATTATTGAAGATAAAGAAAAAAATCTCTGGCTGGCAACATCCAATGGTATTGATGTGATGGATAAAAAATCAGGCGCGTTTCGCTATTATGGCCACGATGATAAAGATCGTTTCTCTTTAAGCAATAACAATGTAATGTCCATCTTGCAGGATAGTCGTGGCAGGATATGGGCCGGCACCCGCGAGGGATTGAATGTATTAGATACTGAAAAGAAAAAATTTACTGTATTCAGAAAAGAAAATGGTCTGCCTGATAATACCATACTTACAATATTGGAAGATGATGCTCATAATTTATGGATAGGCACTCCCAATGGATTAAGCAATGGTATTGTAAGTACCGATAAAGAAGGGAATATCAGTATGCGGTTCATTAATTATGATGAATCGAACGGTTTGCAGGGCAGGGAATTCAATGATAAGGCAGCTTATAAATTAAGATCAGGTGAGCTTGCTTTTGGCGGACCTTATGGGTTTAACATATTCCTTCCGGCAAAATTTCCTTCCGCAAATGAGCTTCCTGAAGTAGTAATTACCGCTTTAAATATATTCAACCAGTCCGTAGAACCTTTTAAAAAAATAGACGGACATGAAATACTTTCTGAAGCTATTACAGAAACAAAAGAAATTACACTAAAGTATAATCAAAATGTATTCTCCATTTCTTTTTCAGCGCTTGGCATAGGTATGTCGCCCAAGAACAAGTTCAGGTATATGCTTGAGGGCTTTAATAAAGAATGGCTTACTACCGATGGACGGCAACGAATGATAACATACACTAATATTGACCCCGGTAAATATACTTTAAAGATAAAACCTGACAGTGGCGACCCTGCGAACATTGCTGAAGTAACAACACTACAAATAAATGTACTGCCGCCATTCTGGAGAACAATACCGGCATTTCTGCTATATGTTGTTGCAGCAATCGGGATATTACTTTTAGCCAGGCGGCTTACCATTCAGAGAGCCAATATGCGTTTCAGGATGGCACAACAACAAAAAGAAGCGGAACGTATTCATGAACTGGATATGATGAAGCTGAAATTCTTTACCAATGTCAGTCATGAATTCAGAACACCTATTTCACTCATTATTACACCGGTAGAAAAGCTGATGAAAGACCCCGGCGAAGATGTTCACAAAAAACAATACCAGCTTATACACCGCAATGCGAAAAGGTTACTCGGATTGGTTAATCAATTGCTCGATTTTCGTAAGCTTGAAATGAAAGAGTTGAGATTGCAACCTTCAATAGGGGATATCATTGGTTTTCTTAAAGAGCTTACATTCTCATTTACCGATCTCGCTGAAAAGAAGAATATCAATTTTACTTTTTGCTCTGCTGCAGAATCAGTTGAAATGCCCTTTGACGCAGACAAGATAGAACGTATAATGTTTAATCTCCTGTCAAATGCATTTAAGTTTACAAGAGAGAATGGTAAAATCAGTGTGCATGTAAATGTAGCAGGTGGTGCAGAAGCTCAAGAAATGCTTGAAATAAAAGTTTCGGATAGCGGTATTGGTATACCAAAAGAAACCATGGAAAAAATATTTGAACGCTTTTTTCAGCATGATGTTCCGGGCAATATGCTAAACCAGGGAAGCGGTATCGGTTTAGCTATCTCGAAAGAATTTGCAAAATTACACGGTGGTGATGTTAAAGTTGATAGTGTAGTAGGGGAGGGGACTACATTTACGGTGTTACTGCCTTTAATCACTTCAGTTACGCATTCATCTTATAAAAACAATATAGAGGTAGAAGAAACCCTGGTGCAGGCGGTTGAAGAAGAAAACGGGCACACCACAAGCCGGAAGAAAAGCAT
The DNA here is from genome assembly GCF_003075435.1 of Terrimonas sp. Taxonomy (GTDB): domain Bacteria; phylum Bacteroidota; class Bacteroidia; order Chitinophagales; family Chitinophagaceae; genus Agriterribacter. The sequence goes on from NZ_QCZJ01000002.1 coordinate 362,308, forward strand.
ATTAATTATTGAAGATAATGATGATATACGGTTTTATATACAGGATAACCTCCGGAATAATTATACAGTATACCAGGCAGTAAATGGAAAAGAGGGTTGGAAAAAGGCGCAGGAACTGCAACCTGATATGATCATAAGCGATGTAATGATGCCGGAAATGGATGGTATTGAATTATTGAAAAAAATAAAAACAGACCCTAGTACGTCTCATATACCTGTTATATTATTAACCGCCCGTGTAACTGATGATCAGAAATTGGAAGGATTAAATACCGGTGCGGTAGATTATATAACCAAACCTTTCAGTTTTGAAATGTTACAATCCCGCATAAAAAGCTTGTTGGCGCAGCAGGAGTCTATGCGGAATTTATTTCAGAAGCAAATAGAAATCAACCCTAAAGAAATCAGTGCTACGCCTGTTGATGAAAGATTTATTGAAAAAGCCGTTGAAATAGTAGAGCAAAATATAGCTGAAACTGAATTTTCAGTTGAAGATTTAAGCAAAGCTTTATTCATGAGCCGCGTTGCGCTGTACAAAAAATTACTCTCGCTTACCGGGAAAGCGCCTTTGGATTTTATACGTATCATACGAATGAAACGTGCAGCGCAGCTAATGAAAAAAACACAGATGAGCGTATCGGAAATTGCGTATGAAGTAGGCTTTAATAATCCCAAGTATTTCACCAAATCCTTTAAAAAAGAATTCGGGAAATTACCCTCCGAATATATTACGGAAAACAGGAAGACTGCTAAAAGTTAGTATATCGTCATTTTGAGAAAAACCGTTGATCTATAGGGATATTTCTCCTGTACACAACTTTTACCTTAGAAAAATCGGTGTGATTTGGATTGAGCAGCAGGTTAGTTTCCTCAGGCATAATAACCGAAGGCACCTCCAATGCCAGGAATTCGTTTTGCCTTATAAAATTATCACCAACCATTCCCAATGCCCCGGGCGCAGGATTAAAATACCAGTTAGTGGGCATATCTTTTATATCCGTTTTATCAATTTTATCATCCGGAATTTCAAGGCAGATCATGCAATAGTCAATCAGCGGAATTTTTGCCATGTGCACAACACTTTCCAGCAAAGCCAGCGAAGGTGAGCTGGCGGTATATAATATGTATGTTCCCTTGCTGTGCCAGCGCCCTGCAAATGCCGCAGCCCCGGTTCCTTTCAGGTCATCTATATACATGCATTTGCTGATGCGGTAAACATTTCTCATTATGCAAAAATTCCGTGCTCTATTCTGCCAAGTTCATTCATTAACATATCTATGCCTATTGAAGTATCCAGGAATTCTTTTGGTTTTTTATTATCAAGGGCCATTACAGCGCTGTCCATCCAGGTTTTAAAGCCTTCCATACTGCCAAATACTTCTTCACCACGGCTATACAGCCTGGCTAACTCTATTAACCTTTCTGATTGTTCTGGATTTAATTTTTGAGTAGCTGCATATCTTCTTAATGTACGATCTGAAGTTCTGATAATTTTAGTGATTTCTGGTACGGTAATGCCTGTATTATCCATGAGATTGTCAAGGGCTTTTTTAGGAATACCGCTTCTTATTACTGAAATAAAATCAGTAGAATTATTGACTTTGGAAAAAGAGGGAAAACCGGACATGCCTAATAAATGGATAGACCGGGATATAAAATTTTGCAACATTGAATTAGGCGCTGCAGTATAATAAATGGCTGCAGGTTCTTCCACGATGCTTGCTGAATGTACCGGGTGCTCTTTTTTCTTTGCCATCTTTTTTTTGTACTTTCTCCCAAATTTACGGTCATTTGTCCGGATTTAAAAATTTTCTTCTAACTTTTTTAAATTCTTTCAAAAAATTCCTGCGGGTTGGTCAGCATGGAAAACCCTGCGGTAACTATCGCGAAGATGAGAAACAGTAAAAAAAGTATGGATGGAATTAAGCCAATAAGGGCACAGATTCGCCCTGTTTTAAGATTATTGTATGATGATATCGTATATAATTCAGGGTTTTCAGAGTATAGCCTTACATCTTTGCCATATAGTACCAATGCTACTATAGAACATACCACACCCGGAATACCATAGCAACAGCATCCTACAATGGAAACAATACCTAAAGCCAGTACGGCAGATGCATTGGGCAGTGGTTGTTGCGACTGCGGCGCAAATAGTGAAGTATCCTGCATTTAAAGAAATATTTGATGGTGAAATATTTTAAAAAAATAATGCGCAACTATGATTGCCACCACAATAACCTGTAATCCGATAATGACTTTTGTACCAAATGAAAATCGATAAATTAAATGAAAAAAACTAAAAATCACTAAAATAAAAATAGGGATTAAAGCAGGGTATAATTGAAGTGAGTCCAATAAATCTCCCTTTATCAGGGCAATAAAACTCCTTTGCATACCGCAGCCCGGGCATTGCATATTCAAATATTTTACTGAAGGGCATTGGAGCAAATTATGCTCTAACCAATTGATCCATTCAGCAAACAAGAGTAGCTGCAATTGAATTTGTATTACATGTATTAATATGCCTGGGCAAACAATACCCGTTTATCGCTCGGCTTTCCGGTCAATATGCAGGCGCCAGCTTCTTCCTGAACGTCTAAAGGTATACAACGAATAGTAGCCTTCGTCAATTCCTTTATTTTTTCTTCTGTTTCGCTGGTGCCATCCCAGTGCGCCGAAATAAATCCGCCTTTGTTTGCTATCAGGCCTGTAAATTCATCCCATGTATTGGCAGGGGTTATGCTCTCATCCCGGAATTTCTTCGCTCTGTCAAACATATCCTGCTGTATCTGCGTCAGTAAATTAAATATTTGTTCGGATAAATTATCCATGCTGATGGAACTTTTCTCCCTCGTATCTCTTCTTGCTATTTCTACAGTATTGTTTTCGATATCTCTTGCGCCGATGGCAATACGTACAGGCACGCCTTTCTTTTCATACTCGGCAAATTTCCAACCGGGGCGGGAATTATCATTATCGTCATATTTAACGCGTATGCCGGCTAACTTAAGTTCGTGCATTAAATCTTTAACCCGCGAATCTATTAGCTGCTTTTGTTCATCACCCTTATAAATAGGTACAATTACCACCTGCAACGGAGCAATTTTAGGAGGTAATATCAAGCCTTCATCATCACTATGCGCCATAACCAAAGCGCCAATCAATCTTGTAGATACACCCCAGGAAGTCGCCCAAACAAACTCCTGCTTATTTTCTTTTGTCAGAAACTGTACATCAAATGCCTTTGCGAAATTCTGTCCAAGAAAATGAGAAGTGCCTGCCTGCAACGCTTTACCATCCTGCATCAGGGCCTCAATGCAATAGGTATCAACAGCTCCTGCAAATCTTTCATTGGGGGTTTTAATACCCTTAATTACGGGCACAGCCATCCAGTTTTCTACAAATTCTGCATATACATTAAGCATGCGTACCGCTTCTTCTACAGCTTCCTGTGAGGTAGCATGTGCGGTATGCCCTTCCTGCCACAAAAACTCCGCTGTCCGCAAAAACAAGCGTGTACGCATTTCCCACCTTACAACGTTTGCCCATTGGTTTACAAGTATAGGTAAATCCCTGTATGATTGAATCCATGTTTTATAAGTATTCCAGATAATAGCTTCACTTGTTGGGCGTATCACCAATTCTTCTTCCAGCTTTGCCTCAGGGTCAACCATCAGCTTTCCTTTTTTGGCAGGATCATTTTTAAGACGGTAATGTGTTACGATTGCACATTCTTTTGCAAAACCTTCTGCATTCTTTTCTTCAGCTTCAAATAAGCTTTTTGGAACAAATAATGGGAAGTAAGCATTAACATGCCCGGTATCTTTAAACATTTTATCTAGCTGATCCCGCATATTTTCCCATAAGGCAAAGCCATATGGTTTAATTACCATACATCCTCTTACTGCCGAATAATCAGCTAATTCGCCTTTAATAATGAGATCATTATACCATTGTGAATAATCTTGTGCTCTTGCCGTAATTTCTTTGCTCATACAATAATGCTTACCGTTGATTTGTTTTGAATGTTAATAAAATTCTCATATAGTATTTTTTGCATGTATATGAACAACTATTTTGAATATATTAACATAGGAATTGCGCAAATGTAGTAACTTCATATTGTAAATATTAAAACCCTCTTATCATGAAGTCAAGAATTTTACTTTTAGGTGTTGCGCTTATAGGTTTGGGTAGTTGCTCAACTATGTATAAATCAGGCCAAACACCGGATGATGTATATTATTCTCCTGCTCCGCAAATGAGAACGGCGGCTTCATCTGATGATGAAGGTGATTACTATAGTGAAGATGGAAATGATGAATATGTAAATGTTCAGACAGAACAAGACCGCTCAGCATATAACAGCGAGGATAATTACCTGCGCATGAAGGTAAGAAACCGCTCCATGTGGTCTGCTTTTGATAACAATTATGCTATGTATGATGCCATGTATTCTCCTTATTACGGAGGTTTTGGCGGATATGGATTAGGCTACGGCTATAACCCTTATTCATTCTATTCTCCTTACTCCATGTACTCACCTTATTCTTATTACGGAAGCGGTTGGGGATTAGGCATTGGCTGGGGTGGATTATATGGCGGTTGGAATAGCTTTTACAACCCTTATTCATTCTATAATCCATATTATGGAGGAGGTTATTACTATCCCGGTGGTGGCAAAACAGGTGTAACACGGCCGGCAAATTCATACAGGCCCAGAACATATAATTTAGGAAGTTACGGAACCAATAATAACAGCCGCATTAACAATAACACCAATACTCCAAGAAGAGTATTCAGAACTAATGATAATAATTATGTAAACCCGGGCCGGTCATCAAGTACCACAAGCCCCCGCAGGTCTACATACAGTTCAGGTAATGACAGCAGACCTTCAAGAACATATGATTCACCAAGAAGCAGCAGTTCTTCACCAAGCTATACACCAAGTTCATCTGGTAGCAGCAGAAGCAGTGGAAGCAGCGGAGGTGGTGGAGGTAGCGCTCCTTCCCGTCCCGGAAGACAGTAACGAAAAGATATCTGACCATTTAATAAGTTTAGTTTGATTTTTGAAATAAATTAAGAGCGGTAAGCCGCTCTTTTTAGTATAGTTAAGTTTTTTTCTATAGTTGCATAAAATATCTTGAAAAATGAGAGCAATCGTAACGTTAGGCTTTATTTTAACCAGTTCAGTTTTATTTGCACAGGAACCGGCAGATGCCATACGATATTCATGGTTAACACCTCAGGGAACTGCAAGGGCGCAGTCCATAGGAGGTGCAGTAACTGCCCTTGGGGGCGATATAACAGCGTTGTATACAAACCCGGCTGGCTTGGGTATGTATAAAACAAGTGAGTTTATTTTAAGCCCCGGCTTTTCTTTTGCAAATAATAAAACATCTTATCGCGGCTCATCTGCAACAGATTCAAAAAACGGGTTTAATTATGGGCCGGTAGGCGTTGTTTGGGGTATACCTTCTACCAGGAACAGTAATTGGAAAAATGTGAGTGTGGGTATTGCCATTAGCAAAACAGCAAATTTTAATAACCGGGTATTGCTTCAGGGCAATAACAATCAAAGTTCTTTCTCTGAAAAATACCTGGAGACACTTTACAATAATGGAAATCCTGTTGACATGGTATCAGCAGAAAATGATTTTCCATCTTCAGCAAGTCTTGCATATTGGACCTACCTCGTAGATACCATTGCAGATGCAGATGGAAATGTTGCCGGCTATTTCAGCAATGCTTCTGTAGGAACAGGATTAAAGCAACGACAGGTTATCAATACCAGTGGTGGTATATCCGACTTCAGTATTGGTTTGGGAGCTAATTATAATGACGTATTTTATATCGGAGGTTCGTTAAATATCAGCACACTGACTTTTACTCGGACAAGTACATTCCGCGAAGAAGATGCAACATCTGCCACTGATAATTATTTTAATTATTTTGAAGCAGAAGAATATTTGAGAACAAACGGAGTAGGCGCCTCTTTAAAGCTGGGTATAATCTTTAAACCTGTTGATGCCTTGCGTGTGGGACTGAGTTTTCATACTCCTTCCTGGTATTCGTTTAAAGATACTTATACCGGATCACTTACCGCAGATACAGAAAATTATGCCGGTGTACAATCCAAAGAATCTACAGAGCTGACCGATGGATACCCCGGCGAATATAATTACCGCTACAGAACCCCCATGCGTATCGGTGTAGGGCTTGCCTATCTTTTTGGAGCGCAGGGAGATGTAAAAGCGCAAAAAGGATTTATAAGCGCCGATGTGGAATATGTATCCTACAAAGGTGCTGCTTTTAATGCCCAGGATAACAGCAACGCTGATGATAAAGCCTATTTTTCAGACTTAAATAAAACAATAGATAACGTTACGAAAGGTGCTGTAAATCTGAGAATTGGAGGAGAATTAAAATTCGAAACATTAATGGTAAGGGCCGGCTTCGGCTATTACGGTAATCCATACACAAATAATTATTTTGGCAATGCGGCAGATGCTACCAAGGGCAGCCGCATGAACATCAGTGGTGGATTAGGCTGGCGTAATAAAGGTATGTTTGTTGACCTTGCATATATCCACCAGATCATCAAAGATGCTTATTATCCTTACAGGTTAGTTGACAATGAATTTAATGTAGCAAAGGTTAACAGTACTGTTGGAAATGTATTGCTTACTGTTGGCTTTAAATTTTGATTACGATTGTGTAGAGGTGAGACTAATAGATTTGAAAAGCAACAATAACATTTCCCTGTATTTTGCTTAACAAATTACTCTGAAAACCATAACGGTGTGGTCTTAAACTTGTTATATTTTCAGATCATAAAACCTCCAACATGAAACGTATCTTATTATCTTCTGTAGCAATTACCCTTGCTTTATTTATTGCAAATTCATCATCCGCCCAGGGCTTAAGGCTTGCATTGCATGCGGGCGCCAATATGGGTAAGATTGATGGCAAGTCTTTTAAAGATGAATACAAATTAGGGTATCACCTTGCTGTGGCGCCTGAAATAATGTTTTCATCAAAATGGGGAATACAACCCGAAGTAATGTTCAGCCAAACAAATACTTCTTCGTCTACCCAGTTTGAAGACATCTACAAAATCTCTTCTGATGAATTAAAAGATGTCAAATTGAATTACCTCAGCATCCCCCTTTTACTTTCATTCCGCCCTGTTTCTTTTCTTACTTTCCAGGCCGGTCCGCAGTTCGGCATATTAATGAACAAACAAAAAAAGTTCCTCGAGAACGGGCGTGATGCATTTACCGATGGAGATTTTTCCATGCTGGCAGGTGCGCAGATCAATATCCTGAGACTAAGAGTATACGGACGCTATGGTGTTGGTTTAACAAATATCAATGATATTGATAATCAGGATAAATGGAAAAGCCAGACCGTACAACTTGGCGTTGGCTTTGCATTATAATAATAAAATCATTGCTTTATCAAAATCCGGGCATTTGCCCGGATTTTTGCTTTTTACTGGCATTAAAGTTGACCAGTATATAGTCCACAGATTTTAACCCTGTTTTCGTTAAAAGAATGTCATATTGACCGAGAAAAAAATAACATGAAATCAAAAGAATTATTTGTAAGACCGGAAGACGAAATGGAGTTTATGCCCATTATTCCTTTGAATGAAGATGACTCCGAAAATGCCGATGAAGTAGTTATTCCATCTGAAATTGCCTTATTACCGCTGCGTAATACTGTACTGTTTCCGGGTGTGGTTATACCCATTACCGTAGGCCGCGACAGGTCGGTTAAAGCGGTAAATGATGCATATAAAGCTGACAAATTGGTAGGTGTTGTAGCGCAAAAAGACAGTACTATAGAAGAGCCGTTAATAAAAGACCTGGAAATTATTGGAACTGTTGCAAAAATTATCAAGCTTATAAAAATGCCTGATGGAGGCACAACCATTATAATACAGGGCCGCAAAAGGTTTAGTGTAGAAACCATTACCACTGAAGAGCCTTACTTCAGGGCCACCATTAAATTGCTGGAAGAAGAAAAAATAAATCTGGAAGAGGACCAGCATTTTGCAGCTACCGTAAGCTCTATTAAAGACCTCGCTTCGCAGATCATATTGCTGTCGCCTAATATGCCTTCTGAGGCTTCTGTAATACTCAAAAATATTGAGAACCCTGCATTCCTTATCCACTTTGTGAGCAGCAATATCAATATAGACCTGAAAGAAAAGCAGGAGCTCCTTGAAATAAATGATATAAAAATAAGAGCTGAAAAGCTGATGCATTTGCTCAACAGGGAGTTGCAATTTGCTGAATTAAAAAACCAGCTTACCAATAAAACAAAAACAGAATTAGATAAACAGCAGAAAGAATACTTTTTACAGCAGCAATTAAAGAGTATTAAAGAAGAATTAGGCGGAGATTCAAATGAGCGGGAGATCCGGGAAATGCAGAAAAAAGCGGAAACAAAGAAATGGCCGGAAGCTGCAAAGGAATTGTTCAACAAAGGCATTGCCAAGCTTGAGCGCATGCACGTATCAACTCCGGATTACTCTGTAGTATATAATCACCTCGACCTGATGCTTGAACTGCCATGGGAAGAAGGTACCATTGATTCCTACGATTTAAATAAAGCAAAAAAGATATTAGACCGTGATCATTACGGTATGAACAAGATAAAGGAAAGACTCCTGGAATATCTCGCCGTATTGAAATTGAAAGGAGATATGAAAAGCCCCATTCTTTGTTTTGTCGGTCCTCCCGGTATTGGTAAAACTTCGCTGGGAAGAAGTATAGCATCTGCTTTAAATAGAAAATACGTAAGGTTAAGTCTTGGTGGCTTAAGGGATGAGAGCGAAATACGCGGGCACAGAAAAACCTATATTGGCGCTATGCCGGGCCGTATCATTCAATCTATCCGCAAAGTAAAATCCTCAAACCCGGTTATTATTCTTGATGAAATTGATAAGGTGGGCAAGGATTTTCATGGTGACCCGTCTTCAGCATTGCTTGAAGTACTTGATCCTGAGCAAAACCATACTTTTTACGATAATTACCTCGAACAGGAATATGATTTAAGCAAAGTGCTGTTTATAGCCACTGCCAATGATCTTCAGAACATACAGCCTGCACTTCGTGACCGCCTTGAGATAATTGATCTTAATGGTTATGCAGTTGAAGAAAAAGTACAGATAGCAAAGCGCCACCTGGTACCCAAGCAAAAAGAAATGCATGGGCTTAAAAATGTGCCTGTCAAAATAAGCGACCCGGTTTTAACCAAAGTAATTGAGGATTATACCCGCGAAAGTGGCGTGCGTGAGTTAGACAGGCAACTGGCATCAATAATGCGGGCTTTGGCAAAAGAATATGCCATAAAGGAAAAATTAAAGCCTACAGTTACCGAAAAAGACTTACAAAAAATTTTAGGTAAACCAAGATATAGCAATGATTTATACAAAGTTGCAAATATGCCAGGCGTTGCCGTAGGGCTTGCATGGACCTATGTAGGGGGGGATATTTTATTTATTGAAACCAGCCTGAGTGATGGAAAAGGGGAGCTGAAATTGACCGGTAATCTCGGTAATGTAATGAAAGAGAGCGCTATTTCCGCGGTTACATATTTGCAGGCAAATGCAAAGAAATATAGCATTGACCCTGAAATATTTCAGAAAAAGAATATTCACGTGCATGTGCCTGAAGGAGCCGTTCCCAAAGATGGCCCAAGTGCGGGTATTACCATGATGACTGCTATAGCTTCGGCTATTGCAGGAAAAAAGGTAAAACCCTATGTTGCTATGACGGGCGAGATAACCTTACGTGGACAGGTATTGCCGGTAGGTGGAATTAAAGAAAAGATACTGGCTGCTAAAAGAGCCGGAATGAAGGAAGTTATTCTCTGCTGGCAAAATGAAAAAGACGTTCAGGAGATCAACTCTGATTACATTAAGGGCATTAAATTCCATTACGTAAAAACCATGCAGCAGGTACTGGATATAGCATTAAATTACAATTAGTATTAGGTGAGCGGGTAACCATAATTTTTTTAAAGAATAGTACACGGAATACGCGGATGGAACTGAATAGCATGGATACATTCCGTGAGCCTCTGTTTCATCCGCGTTTCATTTTTCCCACCAATGTTGATTTATGGTAATAAACCGGATTCGTATCCAAACAATAGAAGAAAACTGGTGTTTTTACTAAGGGTTTATACGATTTTTGTAATGCACTTTGTAAACCCTTGTGAAAATGATAAAAGTTGCTATTGTGGATGATCACCCGGCAGTAAGGCATGCATGGATGTTATTTTTAAGTACCGACCAAGCGCTGAAAATCTCAGGGGTTTTCAGTAGTGGAACTGAAATAATTGAAAAGCTTACCGAAGTAAACCCTGATGTTATACTTATGGACATCAGCATGCCTGGCATGTCTGGCATAGAGGCTACCAAAAAAATTGTTGGTCTTAATAGAGATATAAAGATTATAGCATTATCCACCCACACTTCATCAATTTATAAAAAAGAGATGATGGATGCCGGTGCAAAGGGTTTTGTATCAAAATTTGCGGTTTCAGAACAATTATTGCAAGCCATTAAAGAAGTCTATAAAGGCAACATTTATATCGGCGAAGAAATATAGAAGCTGCTAATCATTAAAGTTCACAGCCAAAGCATCAATCTTTGCTTCCTGGTTATAAAACCCTGCAAGTTTCCTGATAATATTTTCTACCATTGCATCCGGGCAGGAAGCGCCGCTGGTTATTAATACTTTTACAGGCTGTTTACCGGGCAAAAAACCTTTCGTCAATGTTTCTGTTTTTGTATGAAAATTATAATGAAGGATTTCTTCCGTAGATAAAATCTTTTCCTCGCTTTCAATAAAGAAGGTTGGTAACACCATTTCGCATAATTCTACAAGATGCGATGTATTTGAGCTGTTGTATCCGCCTACTACAATAGCAATATCCGCTTTTGTATCTGCAAGCATTCCGGTTACAGCGGTTTGGTTATCGTTGGTAGCATAGCATAAGGTATCCCTGGTATCGGCAAATCTTTCTCCCACATTTTTCTCATCAAGGGTATAATGATTGATCATCAGTTCCTTTAAATAATCCGCTATACCCTGGGTATCGCTGGCTAACATTGTAGTCTGGTTAACAACCCCTATACGTTGCAGATCCCTTTCCGGATCAAAACCCTGGGAGTATCTTCCTTTAAATTCTACTTCAAACTTAGCCGCGTTTTTTTCTCCGGTAATATATTTTCCCAAAGCGATGGCTTCATTCATGTCGTTTACCACAACAGCAGGAGCTCCTGCCGCGCTATGCGAAAATGTTGCACGGGTTTCCTCATGTTTGGGCTTACCATGAATAATGATTGAATATCCTTTTTGCGCTATCTGCTCTGCCCGATTCCATACTTTTTCAACAAATGGACAGGTAGTATTGTATTTTTTTATGCTGATACCTATATCCTGCAATTTATTTTCAATAGCCAGCGTAGTACCAAATGCAGGAATAATCACAATATCATCTGCCGTTAATGATTCAAAAGGAATCAATTGCTCTCCATAAGTATCCTGTAAAAAACGGATGCCCTTTTCCTGCAGATTTTCATTTACATGCGGATTATGGATCATTTCACTCAATAAGAAAATCCTTTTTCCCGGGTTTTCTTCTACTGTACGGAAGGCAATTTCAATCGCGTTTTCAACGCCGTAACAAAACCCAAAATGACGGGCAAGGTATATCTGTAGCGGACCTAAATCGAGAAAGGTTGGCGTAAAGTCTTTTTTCATTTTATCCTGCTGCTTCCTGAATTTCTTTATAGCAGAGATTAAAGGACTTCTATATATAATGGGAACATTAAACTGCTTCATTCCGGTGCGAAATTAGGAAGATTAAATCAGGATATGAACTTCTGTTCTTACCTCTTAAAAAAACTGTATCTTCCCTCATAACAAAATAAGAATAAATATGAGTGGAGATAGTATCACGGGTTCATTTAAAAGAGTAGAATGGAGCTATAATACCAATATTTATGAGATCAACCTTAGACAATACACCAGGGAAGGCACTTTTAATGCTTTTTTAAAGGAGTTGCCAAGGCTGAAAGCTATGGGTGTGCAAACACTCTGGATAATGCCCATAAATCCCATAGCTAAAGAAAAAATGAAGGGAACAATGGGCAGCTATTACGCCTGTTCTGATTATACTGCGGTAAACCCTGAATTCGGTACGCTTGATGATTTTAAAAATTTTGTAAAGGAAGCGCATAAATCTGGCTTTAAAGTAATCCTGGACTGGGTCGCCAATCACACCGGGTGGGATCATATATGGACGAAAACCAATCCCGGTTTTTATAAGAAAAATGCTAATGGCAGTTTTATGGCAGCTTCAGGTATGGATGATATTATCGAGCTGGATTATGATAACCCCGCACTGGTACAGGCAATGATTGAGGCAATGAAGTTCTGGATCACAACCAGTGATATAGACGGCTTCCGGTGCGACCTTGCCTCCTGGGTTGAATTGCATTTCTGGCAAAAAGCAAGGCCTGAACTGGAAAAAATAAAACCGCTTTTCTGGCTGGGAGAGTTTGATGCTATTGAAAACCCTGATTATATGGAAGTTTTTGATGCAGCTTACGCCTGGAAATGGATGCACGCCACTGAAGATTTTTATAAACATAACAGGAATGTGCAGGTCTTGAGAGATTTGCTGCTGCAATACGAGCATACTAATCCGCCAGGTACAACCGGGTTATATTTTACTTCCAATCACGATGAGAATAGCTGGAACGGAACAGAGTTTGAAAAATATGGAGACATGGCTTTAGCATTGTCTGTTTTAAGCTTTACATGGAATGGTATACCACTTATATACAGCGGCCAGGAAATGCCCAATCATAAACGGCTGATGTTTTTTGATAAAGATGTAATTGAATGGAATGGTAAATATGAATTAGCAGATTTTTTCACAACATTGTTGAAGCTGCATTCAGAACATCCGGCGCTGGCTGCCGGTAGTCCCATGGTGCAAACAAATATCTTATCTGTTTCTACTAATGCCGATGTACTTGTATACCAAAGAACTTACGGCAAGAATAATGTGCTGGTATTGTTAAACCTTTCGCCATATCCGTCAACCGTACAACCTGAAATAAATATTGCCACACCAATGAAAGAGTTGTTTACCGGAGAGTTAAAAAGCTTCATTAAAGACAAAACAATATCCCTGCCGCAATGGGGATATAAAGTATATGTGAATTAATTCAGCGTATATGTGAATTAATTCAGCGCTCTTCTACAATGGTAAACTGCTGTTGAAGTGCAGGAGAGTGGTGATACAACATTTTTATAAAGCCTGCGCCATATTTCGCATAATAGGGCAAAATGTTTTCTACTCTTTCCTGTAAACTATTATTAGGAAAAAGATGCGTTTTTAACTTCAGGATTTGTGTCTCCTGGTCTTTGTGTTTTCTTTTTTCAGCCCTGAGCAATTTCTTTTCTAAATTTTTCAACTGCTTTTCAGTCCTGGTTTTTAATGCATCAACATGTTGCCTTAGCGTAGGGTCTATAGCCGCACTCACATTTTTGATTTGCCCGTATATATCTGCCAAAGCAATCCTTTCTTTTTCTATGGATAATTGTTGCTGGCTTTGTGCTTTAACCAAATGACTGAAGATAGCGTTAGCGTCTTCAAATAAAAGTTCGTCGTTTACCTGAAGTTTAGTTGCCAGCTCAGCCATTTTTTCATCTATAATCAAAAAAGAATTTCTGAGCACCAGGGCAGGGAATGGAATAGTATAATGAACGAACAGGTCTTTCAACTCAAGCCAATAGGCAATTTCAGAGCCACCGCCTATAAAAGCGATATTTGGTAAAATGGTCTCCTGGTAAAGCCCCCGTAGCACAACATTAGGACTGAATCTCTGGGGATTGATCTCCAGTTCTTTTTCTATTTCTTCTTTTGTAAAGTATATCTCTGTGTTGTTTATGCGAAAGTTCCCATCCTGTACAATCCGTTCACGCAAATTATCTTTCATATAAAACAGGTTAATATCCCTGGGATTTACCTGGATATGATATTGCGCTGATAACCGCTTTGTTGTTGCTTCTACAATGTTTTTTGGTGTATGGTTAAACAGGTCGTCTTTAAAAACAGGTATCATCTGCTTTTTCAGTAAAGGCGTATCTGCTATTAAAACAATCACGCCATATTCTTTAAAAAAGAAATCAACCAGCTTAAATGTTGCTTCCTGTACGGTCGCGGATTTTAAATAGGCAGTCTTCAGTGCAGCAATCAGTGTCGGGCCATGTTCAAATATGGATAATTGCCCGCTGATCTGCTCAATAACACCAGCCATACCCTTGGTATGCATTCTGCCCACTGCGCCGGTTTGTGTAGTTTGCCAGGTAAGCCTGTCGCCGTTTAAATTAATATGGTTTAATTCTTCAAGATCATTATCCTCACTTCCCATATAATAAACCGGCACAAAGTTATGCTCCGGGTATTTTTCTTTTAACTCGGCTGCTATTTTTACTGCGTGCAGTATTTTATACACAAAGTATAAGTACCCGGTAAAAATATTAGGCTGATGTGCAGTGCAAACCGTAAATGTATTTTCGAGCAATAATTGCTGAATATTTTCTAAAACCTTTTCTGATGTATCAGTGTTATTATACTGCTCTGTAATCGCCTCTACCAGCAATGCACGGTTCACACCGCTGTTCTGTTTTTCAATTATTGCATCATGTAAGCCTTGCAGGCTGGGAGAATGACTATAGAAATTTTTTAAGAAATCATTTTGCTCAATATAGTCCGTAGCCAAATGGGAGAAAGCCTTAGTTTTTTCGTGCCTGATTCCTCTTGAAGTATAATTCATGACATTATTGAAAATAAAAGCAAATGTATATAAAACAAAAAAGCCACCTCAATTTTAACATTGAAGCAGCTTGTATTCATGTTGTAGTTTGTCATTTATCTATATCCAACCATTCCAGAGTTTGCTTTACAGCCACCTCTTGAAGAGGTACAGGATGTAAACGTGGCTCCAATAGCGATTACGAGCATAATTACAGCAATAACTTTTTTCATTTTGTAAGTTTTAGGTAGTAATAATTTGTTCCAAGCATGGCGCTCGTAGGAGTAGGAAATAATCTCAATTTTTCAAAGGGAGGTTTGGATATTCTATCCGGTAAGGAGTACTGCAAAGAAACAAACCATATGCCAAAGGAACAAGTTAATATTCTATTTACGCTATATCAATAAAAAAGTTGTTTTAATTAATAGTGTGTTTATCAGTATTTTGCAACATAATATACGTATGTTTACCTTAACTGATTTTAACATTCCTCAACAATAAATGGATTGGTCAGTGCAATAAAACCATGAAAACCGGGGATTATCATTAATAATCGCTTTAAACACGATATAATAAACAAGCTTAAATCTTTGTGGAATTTTGTGGCTCTGCATTTTTGTGGTTCAAAAATCTCAAATTTTAAATTTCACAATAATTCCCGAAGTTTGCCAAGTTTATTCTAACATTATAATATGCCATTGCAACTTACTCGTCCGGTAGCCTTTATTGATCTAGAAACCACAGGCGTAAATCTTGCCACAGACCGTATTGTAGAAATTGCCATTGTAAAAGTATCAACTGATAATACAAGGGTTGTAAAAAGAAAGCTTATCAACCCGCAGATGCCTATTCCCAAAGGCGCGTCAGATGTTCACGGTATTACGGATGATATGGTGAAAGATGCTCCTGCTTTTAAACAGGTAGCCAATGAAATCAGGCAGTTCCTTGATAATTGCGACCTGGCAGGTTATAACTCCAACCGCTTTGATATACCGTTGTTAGTGGAAGAGTTTTTGAGGGCAGGTTTGGATTTTGATGTTACCGACAGGCATCTGTTGGATGTTCAAAAGGTATATCATATGATGGAACCCCGCACCCTGAGCGCCGCTTATAAATTTTACTGTGATAAAAGCCTTGAAAATGCGCACAGCGCAGAGGCAGATGCACAGGCAACCTGCGAAATACTGGAATCCCAGCTCGAAAAATACCCCCAGTTAGGTACTTCCGTAGAATCTGTGATGAAATTTACAGGTAGTGAACCAATTGTGGATTTTGCACGCAGGTTTGTGATGGAAAATGGTGTAGAAATCTTTAATTTCGGCAAGCATAAAGGCAAAAAAGTTGTGGATGTATTGAAATTAGAGCCACAATATTACGACTGGATGATGAAGGGAGATTTTGCCATGCATACAAAGCAGAAGTTGACGGAGATTTTAAACAGGACCCTGTTAAAGAAAGCGTAAAATATATTTCAGCAAATAAGTATCAAGTAATTTTATAGTATAAAAAAAGTTATATCCATTGGAAAAACTAGTGATTATACCGACTTATAATGAGAGTGAAAACATAAAGCTGATCCTGCTGGCTGTTATGGATATGCAGCTCGGCTTTCATGTGCTTGTTGTGGATGATAGTTCTCCTGATGGAACTGCTGATGCTGTAAGAGCCTTACAACCGTTATATCCCGGGCAAATATTTCTTGAAGTGCGTAAGGGAAAACAAGGTCTCGGTACTGCATATATTCATGGTTTTAAGTGGGCGCTCGAAAAAGGGTATAAATACATTTTTGAAATGGATGCTGACTTTTCGCACGACCCTGCAGATCTTGAGCGCTTATATAAAGCAGGCCGTGCCGGTGGCGATGTTGTGGTTGGTTCAAGATATGTGAAAGGTGGCAATACAGAAAACTGGGGATTTGAAAGAAATGTGCTTTCAAAAGGTGGTGCATTATATACAAGATTAATTACCTGGATGCCGGTTAAAGATCCCACTGCCGGCTTTGTTTGTTATAAAAGAGAGGTGCTCGAAAATATCAATTTTGATGAGATCAATTTTGTTGGATACGCATTCCAGATAGAAATGAAGTTTGCCGCATGGAAACTCGGGTTTAAAATAGTGGAAGTGCCTATTACATTTATTGACAGGAAATTCGGTTCTTCCAAAATGAATAAGAATATAGTGAAAGAGGGAATTTTAGGAGTACTCAAAATACAATGGCAGAGCCTGTTTAAAAATTACCGCCGTAAAGTGCGCAACAGCTATGTGGAAATTTCTTCAAAAGCGCCGGCGGAAGCCCTGAACTAAAAGGCATATTTAATAAAAACATTTATTTTTTAGCAGAATGGTTCTATTACAGAACCACTATGATTGCTATTGCTGTATTTTTACAAATATTTATTCTAGAATACAGAAAAGCCTGTAAATAGAGGAGCATTTCAATTTTTGCTGGTTGGCGGAGACACCAACCACGCGGAAATTTGAAATGCACTGCAAGGCTTGATCATAAATGATGAGCATGAAAAAAATTGTTTTCTTCCTTTTACTCTTGACAAATGCTTCAGTACACGCCCAAAAGAAACCACTCGATCATACCGTATATGATAGCTGGCAAAGCATCGGAGAAAAAAAGATCAGTAATAATGGTAAATGGATAGCTTATGTAATTAATGTGCAGGAAGGCGATGGCAACCTCGTGATACAATCTACAGATGCAAGCTATAAAAACACTATACCAAGAGGATATAATGTTACCATTACACCCGACAGTCGTTTTGTTATTTTTAAAATAAAACCGCCTTATGCTGATACCCGGCAGGCGGAGATAAAAAAGAAAAAACCGGATGAATTTCCCAAAGATTCGCTGGCAATAATGGAATTGGGGAAAGATAGCATTACAAAAATTGCAAGGGTAAAGTCATACCAGGTTCCGAAAAAAAACGCACAATGGATTGCCTGGCAACTGGAAAAGCCGCTGGCTGACACATCAAAGAAGAAACCCACAGACTCACTTGCGTTGAAAATTGATTCTACCAGGAAGAATACAGCGGCACCTACACCCGAACAGGCAAAAAAACGGCAAAAGATCACCAATCCACCGGCTATAAAAGATTTTATTGAAAATGACTATGCTGATGATGATAAGGATGGTGATGGGAAAGCTGGAGAGGGCACTGCAATATCTATTTATAATCTTAATACCAATACGGCAGAAATAGTGCAGTTTGTAAATGAATATTTGTGGAGCAAAACCGGTAATATACTGCTCATTGAAACAACCCGGAATAAAAAAGATAGTTTGGGTAAAGCCGCAGTGCAAATTTTCAGAACTGCGGAAAACAGGTTTGATACTATTACAAAAGGCGGCAACGATTTTAAAAATTTCGCAATAGATGAAAACGGTACCCAAATAGCTTATGTGGCAGAGAGAGACAGTAGCGCAAAAGCCTTGCAGAAATTTTATAAGCTTTGGTATTGGAAAAACGGGCAGGACAGCGCTATAATGTTAGCAGATAAAAATATTGCCGGTATGCCGATAGGCTGGGGCATAAGTGAAAATGCTGCATTAAGGTTCAGTAAATCCGGCAAAAGATTATTTGCTGGTTCCGCTCCGGTACAGCCTCCTAAAGACACTACGCTAGTTGACATTGACCTGGTAAAAGTGGATATATGGAATTATAAAGATGACTACCTGCAAACAATGCAGTTGAGAAATCTTGATAGGGAATTGAAGAGAAGCTATCTCGCTGTGATTAATCTCGATAACAAGCGGTTTGTGCAACTTGCAGATGTGGAAATTCCAATGGTTCAGGCAGACGCGGATGGAGATGCGGATATTTTTGCCGGTATAACAGACATCAATAAACGAATTGCCATGCAATGGGAAGGCAATACGTTAAAAGATGTATACAGCATAAAAGCTGATGACGGCACAAGACAATTGATTAAAAAAGATGTAAACGGGCAAATAGGAATGTCACCCGGTGGCAAATATATTTTTTGGTATGATGCTAAAGCAAAAACATATTTCACATGGAAAAACGGAGCCCTGAAAAATATTACGGCTAAAATTCCGGTTAAACTTTACCAGGAAGATTTTGATATGCCCACAACGCCTTCGCCTTATGGCATAATGGATTGGACGCAAAGTGATCTCGCCGTATTGATTTATGATCGCTTTGATGTATGGCAGGTTGATCCTGCTGATGTAATAGCACCGGTGAATATTACTAAAACAGGCAGAAAAAACCTGACAAGATACAGGTACATACAAACGGATGAAGACGAACAGTTTGTAACGCCATCCCGGGAATTACTGTTTTACTCTTTTAACGAAACCAATAAAAACTCAGGGCTGGCAAAGCTGAATTTTGTAAGCGATGGAAAGCTTGAACCGGTATTCAGCGGCGCTTTTCTAATTGAAAAAAATGTATTGAAAGCCGCGGATTCTAACGTATATGCCTACACGAAAGAAACATATACTGCAGCTCCTGATTTATACACCAATGCAAACTGGAATAAAGAAATAAAGCTGAGCGCTATAAATCTGCAGCAGGCTGAATACAATTGGGGAACAGCGGAATTGTTTAAGTGGAAAGCTTATAATGGTAAAGAAGCTACAGGTATTGTATACAAGCCGGAAAACTATGATCCCAAAAAGAAATATCCCGCTATCTGTTATTTCTATGAAAAGCTGAGTGACGGATTATTTCAATACATACCGCCTGTGCCTACGCCAAGCCGTTTGAATATTTCATTTTTTGTGAGCAGGGGTTATATTGTTTTTGCACCTGATATTTCATATACGGATGGTTATCCCGGCAGGAGCGCTTACAATTATATAGTAAGCGGCGCAAGGGCATTGGTAAAAAAAGGATGGGTTGACAGCACTCGTATTGGTTTGCAGGGACAAAGCTGGGGTGGCTATCAGACCGCTTATCTCATCACACAAACAAAACTGTTTAAAGCTGCATGGGCCGGAGCGCCTGTTGCCAATATGACCAGCGCATACGGCGGGATACGATGGGAGAGTGGTATGAACCGCCAGTTTCAATATGAGAGAACGCAAAGCCGCATTGGTGCAACACTTTGGGAAAAGCCCCAGTTGTATATGCAGAATTCTCCACTGTTCTATCTTCCAAAAGTTACAACGCCATTGGTAATAATGCATAATGATAATGATGGCGCAGTACCCTGGTACCAGGGGATAGAATTATTTACAGGACTAAGACGCCTGGGCAAACCTGTCTGGTTGCTGAATTATAATGGTGAAGCGCATAATCTTATCCAACGTAAAAACAGGAAGGATATACAAATACGCGAACAGCAATTTTTTGACTGGTTGCTGAAAGGCGATAAGCCAACACAATGGCTGAGAGAAGGAGTGCCTGCAACAATGAAAGGAAAGATTTGGGGGTTGGAGTAGGGCTGATAGCAGTCAGGTGTCAGCTATCAGTTATCAGGTGATAAGAGGTAATAAGGTTTTTTAAGAGGCACTTATAAAAAATAATCATTAAGGCAAACAGCCTTTACATTTAAAGGCTAAGAGCTGAAGGCTGATAGCTGACAGCTCAAAGCAAACCCCAAATAAAATGAACGCTAAACAGGCAGCAGCATTTAAAGCAGTAAGCTATATTAAAGATGGAATGATTGTAGGGCTTGGTACAGGATCAACCGCGTATTGGGCCATTCAATATCTTGGTGAACGGGTACAACAAGGCTTGAAAGTAACTGCAGTAGCTACTTCTGATGAAACGGAAAGATTAGCCAGGGAAGTTAATATTGATGTGCAGCCTTTAGACAAGGTGGATATACTGGATATTGATATTGACGGCGCTGATGAAGTAGATAAAAATCTTAACCTCATTAAAGGGGGTGGCGGCGCTTTGCTGCGTGAAAAAATTGTGGCTGTAGCAAGCAAAATGTTTATTGTAATTGCAGATGAAAGCAAGCTTGTTGAAAACCTGGGCAAATTTCCCCTGCCGGTTGAAGTAATTCCTTTTGGTTATACACACACTGCAAAAAAACTTGCAGCCTTAGGTTGTAAACCTGTATTGCGTGTTAAAGAGGGAAAGACTTCTATAACTGATAACAGCAATTATATTTTAGATTGTCATTTTAATGTAATTGCTGATCCTGCCGCATTGCAGCAACAGATCAATGCTATTGCCGGGGTGGTGGAAAGCGGGCTGTTTGTAAAAGTTGCATCAAAAGTAATTGTCGGTTCCGCAGATGGAGCGGTGAAAGAGATTGCAAAATAAGGGTAGCTGCTCTTAGCTAAGATTTGTTGTGGTTAACGGAGCAAGATAAGTACCTACTCCGTTACCGTTATTTAAATCTGCTTTTATTAGACGCTTGATGACCGAACCAATATTAGGCATAACAGCATTTTACTTAATCATTCCCCCCACAGGCAGCCCGCTCGGAACTTTATCGGGAATCTTCCTGTCATAGTTATCATCATTCAGCGTATTCATAAATTCAACTATCGCGTCAATATTTTTGAACTCTACTTTAACCATTTTGGCCAGGGAATCAAGATTGTCCCAGGTTACACTTTTATTGGGTGGCGGTTTTCCCCGCAGATCTTCATAAAATAACATTACATTATCCAGTGTTTGAATTTTTCCACTGTGCATATAAGGCCTTGTTACGCGCAAATTGCGCAGCGTTGGTGTTCTGAAAGCATGTGTATTATTATAACCTGAATCAGGTAGCAGGTTTTTCTCATTTTCCTGCACGCCCAATACATGCAATTTAAAGTCAGAGAGCATTGGGCCGCTATGGCATCTTGCACAACCGGCTTTAATAAACTCTTTCATACCATCCAGTTCCCTTGCTGATAAAGCATTTTTCTCTCCCCGCATGTATTTATCAAACCTGGAATTATTGGCAACCAATGAGCGCTCAAACGCGGCAAGTGCTTTTGTAATATATGCTATTGTAACCGTTTCACATTCAGGAAAATTCTTTTTGAATAATTGTTTATACTCCGGTATTTTATCTACCCGCTTTGCAACCTCATTGGCTATACTATCTTCCTTAAAAGAATGCCCACGCATTTCTTCTAATGTTTTTACAGGAAATGTTGCCTGC
Organism: Terrimonas sp.; assembly: GCF_003075435.1. Taxonomy (GTDB): domain Bacteria; phylum Bacteroidota; class Bacteroidia; order Chitinophagales; family Chitinophagaceae; genus Agriterribacter. The sequence goes on from NZ_QCZJ01000002.1 coordinate 384,257, forward strand.
TCTTCCAGTCCTTTGGCACGCAAATCCCAAAACATCGGAGCCTCTTCAGGTATATAATTTCCATCATTATCAATACCGTTAAATGCAACATTCAATAAAGACTGTGCGTTACGTTTAGTGAAAGGAATATTATTATGCCTGTTAAAGGCTCTGCGCTCACCCAATCCTTTTCCATTTACGCCAATAGATAATTCAAGGCTTTCCGCATAGCCAAACTCAGGGTGATGACAGGTAGCACAGGCTACATCTTTACCACCTGATAAAATAGGATCGTAAAAAAGTAATCGGCCTAATTCTATTTTTTCCGGGGTTGATGGATTATCTTTTGGAGATTTATATTCAAGCGGTAATGCATCAATTTTCCCAAAATCATCTGCAACGCTTTTAGATTTAACAGGTGTGCCTTCTTCCTTTGGAGACTTGCACCCATCAACAATAATCGTAAAACCGGCAACCAATAAAACAATCGTTAATACTATTCTCAACATCTCTCTCAATATATATGCAAAAGTGCTTCTGAAAAACTATGTAAATGTAATTTATTCAGGATAATTGGCCGATAAAGCATACGGCAAACACAAGTTGCAACTTAGTAAATCATTTTTTTATGATTGAGGTCATATGCAATTATAAAATTGCTGTAAATTGAAGTTGGGGACTCTACAAAGAAGCTCATAACAGAAAAACAAAATACATTATGAAAAGATTGCTTTACTTAATCGTTATTTCTTTTTTCTCCACTTTACTTTATGCTCAAATAAAAATCAGTGCAGATAAGCACTACTTTTTAACGAAAGCCGGCAAGCCTTTCTTGTGGCTGGGAGATACGGCATGGGAGTTATTTCATCGCTTAACAAGAGAGGAAGCTATTACTTATTTGCAGAACAGGGCTGATAAAGGTTATAATGTTATACAGGCTGTGGTACTGGCTGAACTTGATGGTTTAAATACGCCCAACGCATATGGTGATAAGCCTCTGCTAAATAATGACCCCGCAAAACCAAATGAGGCATACTTCAGGCATGTTGATTTTATTATTAATGAAGCTGGCAAAAGAGGTATATACATCGCATTGTTACCAAGCTGGGGTGATAAATGGAAAAAAGATACATGGGGAACAGGACCGGAAGTATTTACCCCCGGAAATGCGAAATTGTTTGGAGTATGGATAGCAAAGCGATACCTGAAAACAACCAATATAATCTGGGTTATGGGAGGAGACAGAAAACCTGATACTGACGCACATTTTGCTATTATCAGGGCAATGGCAGAAGGCGTGAGAAGCGTTGATGGCGGCAACCATTTGCTTACTTTTCATCCACCAGGAGCGGCAAGCTCCTATAATTATTTTGCTGATGATGAATGGATAGATTTTCACATGTCGCAAACAGGACACAGGGCTGCAAGCCCGGATTATAAAACTAACATACAGGCATACACGCTAACCAAACTAAAACCACATGTAATAGGCGAACCTAATTATGAAGATCACCCCAACGATTTTAATCCTGTTCAAAAAGGATGGATGGATGATTTTGATACCCGTGAAGCAGCATATTGGAATATGCTTTCAGGTGGGGCAGGGCATACTTACGGCAACCATAACATCTGGCAGATGTATACGGAAGAAAGAGTGCCGGTTAATAATGCACGCATCCATTGGAAAACAGCCATGGATCAGCCCGGCGCTTTTCAATTAGGGTATATGCGCAGGATGTTTGAAAAACGACCCTGGCAAAAATTAGTCTTAGATCAATCTGCCATTACAGGCGAAAATCCCGAAGGGGTTGAATACAAAATGGCTGCTGTGTCATCTGGTAAAGATTTTATGATGGTATATATTCCTTATGGGCAAAAAACAACTGTGCTCACTTCAAAACTTTCTGCTGATAAAATAAGGGGTTGGTGGTTTAATCCCAGGGATGGCAGAACAATAACGCTTGGAGAATTTGATAATACCGGAACAAAAGAATTTACACCTACTTCGGTTGGCCGTGGCAGTGACTGGTTGCTTGTGCTTGATGATGCTGCAAAAAAATATCCTGCACCAAATGGGTTATTGTAGAGACGATGCATGCATCGTCTCTATCTTGTTTGTGGATTTATCTTTTACCTTTTGTAATAAAGCAGAAAGCGTTTTAACTACTGAGGGATACTTTTCAGCAAGATTATTTTTCTCACCAATGTCTTCAGACAGATCATATAATTGTGCTTTCGGTAAATTGCCAAGCTCAATATTCACCTGTTTGTTTATTGCCGGGCCATTGTTCGGTTCTATATATTTCCATTTGCCTCTAATAACAGATAGTGTATTTGCATGTTCAATTACATATTCCCTGTTTTTATCCGATCTACCAAGCAGTACATCCAACGCGTTAAAACTGTCGCCGGCTTCACCGGAAGTTAATTGCTGACCGGTTAATGCGGCAAAGCAGGAGAGAAGGTCAACCTGGCTGAATAAAGCATTGCTGGTTTTGCCAGCCTTTATACCTTTGGTCCATTTCACAATAAACGGAACTCTTGTACCTGCATCAAATGCACTGTATTTGCCTCCGCGTAAGGGACCTGAAGGGGTATGACCATTGAGCTTAATTACAGCGCTGTCTGCATATCCATCATCAACTACCGGCCCGTTATCACTGCTGAAAATGATCATTGTATTATCAGCTATACCCAGGCTGTCTAATACCTTTTGTATTTGCCCAACCGTTGCATCCAACTGGAGAATAACATCACCTCTTGTACCTAAACCGCTTTTATTTTTAAACCTGTCATGAGGGGTGCGGGGAACATGCACATCATGTGTTGTCAGCATCAGGAAGAATGGTTTAGCTTTATTGGAAGAGATAAATGCAGTTGATTTTTCTATCAGCTTATCTGCTATATCATCATCGTTCCATAACGCTGCTTTGCCACCTGTCATAAAGCCAATACGGCTGATGCCATTAATTATCGTTTGATCATGACCGTGAGACGGGCGCAGTTTTAACAACTCAGGGTATTCCTTACCGGTAGGCCAATCACCAACTTTTTCATTATAGTTCACTGTAATAGGGTCGGCAGGGTCAAGATTGGCTACACGGTGATTTTCTACATATACACAGGGAACCCTGTCAACCGTAGCCGGAAGAATAAATGAATAATCAAACCCCAATTCGTTTGGCCCTGGTTTAATTTCTCCATTCCAATCCGGGCCATCAGCACCTCCGAGACCAAGATGCCACTTGCCGACAATAGCCGTTGCATAGCCAGCTTTCTTTAGTATTGATGGTAAAGTTATTTTATCAACAGGTATAATTAATGAAGCATTACCGGGCGCTATACCGGTGCCTTGTTTGCGCCAGGCGTATGTACCCGTGATAATAGAAAAACGAGACGGGGTGCAGGTAGCAGAAGTGGCATGGGCATTAGTGAAACGTATACCATTTGCCGCCAGTTTATCTATATTATCTGTTTTAATTTTTGTTGCACCATAACAACTTAGATCCCCGTATCCAAGATCATCAGCATAAATAACAACAATATTTGGACGCTGTTGCGCTGCCGACGTAAATACAAACAGTATCAGGAATAATAACAGCTCAAAAACTTTTTTGCTCATGACGTAGCTTTTAAACTTAATGAAAGATAAATGTAAGCGTAAAAAATGGTTTAAGTAATTAACAAAGCTTTTATAAACCTGTGAGCTTTTAAATAATCTTATACAGCAATTACTAACTTTTAAACTTGAATGATTATGAAAAAGATTTTTACACTCATGCTTTCAGTTACCCTGGTTTCAGTTGCTTTTGCACAGCACGGTAATAATGATTTTTACAGAGGCAAAAAATATGATCATGGCAAGCCGGGCTATTCAAAGAATTTTGACATGCAGCGCAGGAATGATATGATAGCAAAAGTTAATCATGAGTATGACCAACGTATTTATTGGGTTAAAGAAAGCCGCATGCGCCTGCGTGATAAGAAAAGAGAAATCGCCAGGCTTGAAAATGAAAGAAAAGATCGCCTTCGTATGATATATGCCCGTTTTGACAAAAAAGGACCTAACCCTCACTGGAAAGATGGTTATGTTATTCACTAAATACAAACCCCTGGATATTGTATATATGCAAAGGCTGCCGGATATGGCAGCCTTTTTATGTTGAGGACATTTATAGATATTTACGCTATTTTTTTCTCCGCTGCTTCAATCTTTGGACTATGTTTCCATAAAGCAGCAGAACTTACCGGTTGATTGGTGATGATTGCTTTGTTTTTTAAATGTCTTTTGAAAAGATGCATATAAGGGCAATCCTGGAAGTTAGCAAGGTATACTTCGTTAGGCGTTTCCGCTGAACCGCCCAGCCCTAACACAAAAAAAACAGGTATATTATTCCTGTTTGCAACGAATGTAAAACTATTTGAGATTAAACTATAATGATGTCTGCATACAAGATGAAATTCAAATCCTGTTGCATTGTCTCTCAGTTTTAATCCGGCACTGCCGATTACCGTATATAACTTTGGCGGAAATAAATTAGTCAATACAAATTTTTCAAACTGTTCTGCCTTACGAAGGCTATCAGGAATTACAAACCTGTTGTATTCCGGCTTGGGAGGAATTATGGCTACCATGGGGTATAGGGTTCGGGTAAATAAGGAAACTCTTTATAAGAATGGTTATTGTTGTAACAACAAAATAAATGGAGAATTTAACCGGGGTCAAATAGATGCTTATATCTCGCCCGGCAGATATCTCACTCGTGCAAAAACGATGACAGCATAATCCTGTGTTGCTTGTTCAATATGGCGCAAACCTCAGCCGTCATTTCGAGTACCAAACCTGATTCAGGAAAAATATAAGGATGACATTTGCTTTCTTTCTACAAACAGTTAGCCGCTATGCGGCAGGATGCCGGTTACAGCTTATAAGTTCCCGGCTTACCGGTTGCATTATTCACTGGTTATTTCACAGAGGTACACGAAGGCTACACAAAGAGCCGCAAAGAATAATAAATCGCTCTGTGTAACTTTGTGTATGCTTTGTGGCCCTTTGTGTAACAAATCCTGTTTCGCCGATGCGAACACCGGAATTCGTGGCAGGAAATATATCAGGGGTTATTTAAAAATAACTTCGGGCATGCCCAATACGCAGAATGGAACACAGATAAAACGGATATGGCCGATATTTACGGAATGTATCGTTGTTTATCAGTATCTGGCAGTTATTGATGAACAATACACACATACACCTGCTGCTTTTAAAATGGGGGACAATACAATAATGCTACAGAAAACCAGGGAAGCGCAAGGGTATTGTATTTTGCATACCTGCATAAATTAAGCAAAGAAGAATCGCTTAGCCTGTTTGCAGAACATTACCAGGATGTATTAAATAATCCGGATGCAATTAATCACCAGAATATCCGCCAGTTTATGAAGCATGGATGGAGCGGGGTTGAATTTGAAGGAACAGCTTTATCTCCAAAATAGCTTTGCAAATTATATAACAGTATCGTGTACCCTAAAATAACGACGACTGGGCGCCGGGCTTATCCGGCACTTTCAAATCCAGCTTAAACACCCGGTTCATTTCTTTAATAAAATGCGCGGCTAACAGGGGAGACTCTTTTTCGATATTCTGATGCACAAAAAAATATAATTTTTGAAGCCCTGCCTTGCGCCATTTAGCAATATGAAGAATCCAGTCATCAAGTCTTGTAATGTCTGAGGGGTGATTAGCACCTACATAGCGGATAAAAGCTGCGGGTGTTGTCAGTCTCATGTGCAACATATCTCTTCGTCCTGCTGTATCAACAATAATATTTGTCATGCGCAGCTTTTCCAGCACATTGCCAAATGCTTTGCTTATTTTCTTATCGTTAAACCAGGCTTCATTACGTACTTCAACCGCCAGTGGAATTCCTTTTGGAAAATCTTCTAAAACAGATTTCAAGCGCTCAAAATCCTTAGGCGCAAAATTATCATGCAGCTGCAGGAATGCCATGCCAAGCTTTTCTTCAAAATTGCTGATGGCGTTGCAAAAATTTTCTACAGGTTCCTGCACATTAATTAGCCGGCGGTAATGTGTAATTAAATCTGTAACCTTAGGAAAAAACTTAAACCCTTCAGGTGTTTTGTTTTTCCAGGTTTCCACCTGTTTAACATCAGGCATTTTATAAAAAGTGGCATTTAACTCAATACAATTGAACTGCCTTGAATAATAACTCAATTCATCTTTGGTACCTCTTGGATAAAAACCTTTCAGATCGCTCCTGTTCCATTTGGCGCACCCCACATATACTTCAAAAGGTTTATCGTTTTTGAATGACTTTAACAGCGCCGCGGTTTCCGGAGCGTCTTTCGGCAATGTGAAATCAACTTTTCCGGGATTGGATACTTTTCCAAATTGCATGGCAGATATTTTGAAAATGGAATATTTATATTGCCATGCAATGTTACGATATGTTGTATTGATATGGTAACATGGTGTATATACAGCAGGAGTAAGAAGTATAAAAAAAAGTTTAAAAAAGAAAATTTTATAGTTACTTTGTAACTCAAAGCGCTTTTAAGAAAACCAATAGTAATGCAACCAGTTCTCTCATTGTCAGGCATAACAAAATTTTATGGCCCGGTACGAGCCTTAAACAATATCTCTTTTTCGGTTCCCCAGGGTAGTGTATTTGGAGTATTGGGGCCTAACGGAAGTGGTAAAACAACTTTGTTGAGTATTATTCTTGATGTGCTGAAGGCAAACAATGGAAATTTTTTATGGTTCGGTCAGCCCGGTTCGCCGGATCAACGAAAAAGAATAGGATCGCTGTTGGAAACGCCCAATTTTTATCACTATTTATCTGCTGTTGATAATTTAAAAGTTACACAAAGCATCAGCGGCAGGGGAGATGCTGCTGGTATTGACCGCGTATTGAAAAAGGTGAAATTATACGATCGCCGGAAAAGCCGCTTTAAAACCTATAGTCTTGGCATGAAACAACGCCTGGCAATTGCCTCCACGTTATTAGGTGATCCCAAAGTGCTGGTGTTAGATGAGCCTACCAATGGACTTGACCCTGTAGGTATTGCTGAAATACGTTCACTTATAATTGAATTGTGCCATTCGGGTCATACCATAATCATGGCAAGTCATTTATTGGATGAAGTAGAAAAAGTCTGCACTCATGCAGCTATACTTAAATCTGGTGAACTGGTAACAACCGGGGAAGTGAATGAGATATTACAGGATGAAGATGTGGTAGAGCTAAGTGCGGTTGATCTGAACTTACTTGCGGGTATAATAGAACCGATAGGAAATCGTGTAAATATTGATAAAGAAGCGAACACAATACAATTATGCCTTCCTAAAGGAACAGCAAAACTGGATGAGATTAATAGTTTTTGCTTTAATAAAGGTATTGTGCTTAATCATCTTTTACTAAAGAAAAAGCGATTGGAAACAAGATTTTTTGAATTAACCAACGACTAAGGCTTTGATTTTTTCAATATAATTTTATGCGGAAACTTTTGCGGACCGAATGGCTTAAGATAAAAAAATATCCTGCTTTCTGGTGGATGCTGGGAATTGTTTCGTTATCCTATCCCGGAATGAATTATGCCATTTATGTGAATGGTTACAAAGACCAGTTGAATGATAAAAACATGGGATTGATACTGGCAATGCTACCTAATCCGTTCACATTTCCTGATGCATGGCAAACAGTAGCTTTTATTTCTTCATTATTTGTGTTTCTTCCTGCCATTGTGGTAATCATGTTCATTACCAATGAATATAGCTATAAAACAAACCGGCAAAATATTATAGATGGATGGAGTCGTAATGATTTTATGATGAGTAAAATGATTGATGTCATCATTATAACAATGATTATTACGATACTCTATGCAATAACAGCCTTTATAATTGGCAATATCAATTCCGGGGAAACAACAGGAAGCGCGTGGGAAGGTACAAGATATATCGGGTTGTTTTTTCTGCAACAGTTTTCGCAGTTATCTCTTGCATTATTGATTGCGTTCCTTGTACGAAAGGCATTTATAGCACTTGGTATTTTTCTTTTCTATTATTTTCCGTTGGAACCATTACTGGTACAGTTAGGTAAAAAATACGCAAATGGTTATGGTGAGTATCTACCCCTTGAAATTTCTGACAGACTTATTCCGTTTCCAAGGTGGTTTATCAAAGATGAGAACGAATGGAAAGCAGTAGTTGCACAAAGTAATATACATATTTTGTATACTTTTATTCTCCTGGCTGTAACATGGGGCATATGTTTCCGGGTAAATAAAAAAAGAGATTTATAGACAAAAACATTTCCTGTTTACGTTATCATCACAGTACTAAATCTGTGAACGATAATTCAATTACTTTTGCCAGATCAGCCGGATTAATTACAATTTGCAGACCTCTTTTTCCTGCACTTATTACAATAGCGTCTTCTAATGTTGACAATTCTTCAACAAAAGTGGGAAACTGTTTTTTCATTCCGATAGGAGAACAGCCGCCACGTATATAGCCTGTTATGGCTTGCAGGTCTTTCATTGGCAGCATTTCACAGTTTTTATTACCGGAAGCTTTGGCGATTTTCTTTAAATCGAGATTGGCATTGCCGGGAATAACAGCAACTATATATGGGTCTTGTTGCCCTTTTAGCACAAGTGTTTTGTAGATTTTTTCCGGGGCAATACCTATGGCTTCGGCTACATCTACAGCACTCTGGTGCTCATCCATATCTACCTCGTAAGTCCTTAGTTCGTATGGAATGTTCAGTTTATCCAGTATCCGCGCTGCATTGGTTTTAACTATCATGGTTATCTGAACACTGATTTTATGAGTATTAATATTGTTGAGCCTAACGCAACAATCCATAAAAGTATTCTAAAAAATACAGGTATCCTTTTATTGGGTATCAATTTTAGGGACGTAATCTAAGTGGTTCAAAAATTCTGTTTTGCTGTTAGCAATGCCCATTTTATAATTGTATCACGGTTAATGACAGCCGGAAATGCATGAATTAAATTTTTTAAATTATTTATTAGTGGCTTTGTGGCATTCCGTTTACACTTTCAATACTCCCCTGAATCCTCTTGCAGCATAATAGGATTCTGCTCCGTTATGATAGGTAAATACTGTATCGTAGCGCCGATCACAAAATAAAGCGCCACCGAGTTTTCGGATGGGAAGGGGAGTAAGCACCCAACTGGATGTTTTCAAATCAAATGTGCCGAGTTGTTGCAGCCAGCGATATTGTTCTTCATTTAAAATATCTATACCCATTTCATCTGCCATACCAATAGCGCTGTGTGCCGGTTTATGCTCTTTTCGTGAGGCGAGTGCTTCAGCATCATAACAAATGCTTCTGCGTCCTTTAGGCGTTTCAGCGGCGCAATCATAAAAAATATATTCACCTGTTTGTTTATCATATCCAACAACATCTGGTTCACCACCGGTCATTTCCATTTCGTTCAGCGACCACAACTTGCCGGGGTATGCTTCAAGCTTTGCCTGTACTGTATTCCATTCAATGGCGTTATGCCTGCTTTTGTTTTTTTCAAAACGGGTCTGTAATATCTTCAGCAGTTCTTTAGTCAGTGAACCGGTAAGTATGTTATCAGGTTTCATATGTTGTTTACTGTTATTGAAATTAACGAATCTGGTGTTGACAATTTCAGTTAATCATCCAACCCTTTTCCTTCGAGGATTTTTGGTATATATTTTTGTACCCTGTCTAAACGGGTTTTGGATTGCTTAGCCTGGGAAAAATAAAAAAGATAAGCGCGTTGACGACCTGGGGTTAATGATTCAAATGCTTTTTTGAGCGTGGCTTTTTTATTAAGCTGCGTTTGAAATTCTTGAGGAATGTTATAGTCTGATGTTTTCTTCAATTTTACTTTCAGTCCGGCTTTTTCTATTTCAATAGCCTGATAGATATATGCTTTGAGGATTTTTTTGTGCTTTTCAATTTCTTTTATGCCTGTAAAGCGAACCTGCCGTGCAGATTGTACATTTTGGGTTTGTTGTATCAGTATGCCCTTCTCATCCTTTATTAGTGCGCCTTTAAAAAAAAGAAAAGCGCAATATTCCTTAAATACATGTATCAACACAATATTGGCGTCATTGTATTGATAGCAGGGGCAGCCCCATTTCAATACTTCTTCAAGTCCGCAATCAAGAGCAATGGACCGCATCTGCCTGATCTCTTTCTGCCATTTTTCATTGCCTTCAAAATAAAAATCTACTTTTGGATTCATATGCTTTGTTTATATGTTGTCATATTCTCATGTGGCAGTGGTTAAAACCGCTTTTCTGTTTAAAGGTCTGAAATACCAGGATATTACGGTTAGTATAATCAACAATACCGGGCCAAAAAATTCTTTACCGCTGTCTCCAACGGCTGCATGAGAAAATACAGCCCCGGACATCACGAAAAAGAAACCAGCATATGCCCATTCTTTGAGTACCGGAAATGCAGGGATCAAGACTGCAATTACGCCCAAAATCTTCCAGGCACCGAGTATGGTCAGTATATAAACCGGGTAACCTAAATGGTCCATCATATCTGTTTCCTCTTTCAATTTCAATAACTGTACTATCCCGGTAGAAGTCATGCCTAACGAAAGCCAGGCAGTAGCGATCCAGTAAATTATTTTATTTCGTTTGGTCATACATGTTATTTTAAAGCGTTTGCGATTTGTTGCAGCCTGTCATGCGCCATATTGATACCCCATGCAAAAGGCAGTTTTAATTGCGCATCCCTGTACGCAACAGAGCGAAATACCGATTGTATAATGAGCTTACTCGTATTATCGGTTAATGCCTCAAATTCAATAAATTCAGTTTGCACATCAAAACCGGCATTCGCCATTTCAAAAGTGCGTATGATCTTTTGATCAGCAATGATATCATGTATGGTGCCGTGTGCTTTAAACAACACATTTCCCTGCGGATCTGTAGTTTCAAATGCATAAGCACCATGTTTTTTACTTTCAAGTTTTAATACTTTGGTTCCCATCCATTGCTCAAGAATATCGGGTTCAGTATATGCCTTAAATAATAATTCAACGGGAAGATCAAATTCCCGCGTTATCAGTATATTCTGTGTGCCTTCTTCGGCATGCACTTTTGTTTTTCGTTCCATATGGCTTTATTTTTTTGTCTTGTATTGCTTCATTATCGTTTCCAGCTTATTAAACCTATCATCCCACATGCTGCGGAAAGGCTCAATAAAATCAGCTATTACTTTCATTTTTTTAGGATTGAGGTGATAATAAATTTCCCTGCCGTTCTGTTGCTGAGTCAGCAGTTCACACTCAGCAAGTATCTGTATGTGTTTAGAAATGGTTTGTCTTGTTGAATCAAAATTCGCGGCGATAGCGCCGGGTGTCATGGCATGGGCAGCTAAAAGGGTGATAATTGCACGGCGCGTGGGGTCTGCTATTGCCTGGAAAATGTCTCTTCTTAAATCCATTATGCAGCTATTTGACTGCAAATATATGCGCAGTTATTTAGCTGCGCAAATTTATTTTATTCACATGCCTTCACAGAATGTTTTTATGCTGCAATTGCTTTAACATACTTTCTGCCATTTCACGCACTACTTAAAGTATATTTGTGACGGCAATTAAATGAAACAGATGAGCACAATTTTCTCCCGGACTTTTAATACTCCTTTCGAATCCGTTCCTTTTAACAGCATTCCTTCAGAGGCATACGAGCAGGAGATAAAGCAGACTATTGCTGCTGCCAGGAATGAAGTAGATGCGATTGCAGATAACACTGCAACACCTGATTTTGAAAACACTGTCGCTGCATTGGAAAGATCAGGCAGATCACTAAGTCTTGCTTCCGCTGCTTTTTTCAATCTCACTTCTGCGGAAACCAATGATATCCTTGAAAAAACAAAAGCAATAGTATCACCATTGCTTGCCGCATTTGGAAATGATATTACCCTGAATGAAAAATTATTCCATCGTATAAAAGCTGTGTATGATCAGCGTGATACATTCAGCCTTATACCCGAAGAAAAACGGCTGCTTGATAAAACTTATAAACGTTTTGTACGTAACGGCGCATTGCTTTCTGCCGTGCAAAAAGAGAAGTTGCGCAACATTGACCAGGAGCTTGCAAACCTGACGGTAAAATTTTCGCAGCATGTTTTGCAGGAAACCAACAATTATTTTTTGCATATTACCAATAAAGAAGAATTGCGCGGGCTTCCTGATTCTATTTTGCAAATGGCGGCTGCTGAAGCCGGTTCCCGAAACCTTGAAGGATGGGTTTTTACCTTGCAGTTTCCCAGTTATGTTCCTTTTATGACCTATGCGGCCAACAGGGAGCGAAGGAAGGAGTTATATCTTGCCAATGCACGAAAAGCTTTTGGAAATAATGAACGCAATAATGAATCTATAGTAAAAAGAATAGTTGCATTGAGGCAGGAACGGGCAAATGTGTTGGGCTTTACTTCACATGCCGATTTTGTTTTGCAGGAAAGAATGGCATCATCCCCTGAAATAGTTACAGATTTCCTGAATGATTTGCTGCAAAAAGCAAAACCTTTTGCCATTAAAGATATTGAGCAATTAAAAAGCCTGGCCGCTGCTGATGGCATCAATGAATTGATGGCTTATGATCATAGTTACTATGCAGAAAAACTAAGGGAAGCAAAGTATAATTACGCTGAAGAAGAAATCAAACCATATTTTTCATTACCGCTTGTACAGCAGGCAGCGTTTGATGCTGCCGGCAAGCTATATGGCCTGCATTTTAAAAAGCGGGATGATATAGCTGTTTATCACTCTGAGGTTGAAGTATATGAAGTGCTGGAAAACGGGGCACATAAGGCGCTGCTGTATACCGACTGGTTTCCACGTAATGGAAAAAGGGCAGGAGCGTGGATGACTTCTTTCAGGGGACAGTATATTAAAAATAATATCAATCATCGTCCTCATATAAGCATGGTGGGCAACTTTTCACGTCCTAATGGCGACATGCCATCCCTGCTCACTTTTAATGAAGTTACTACTTTGTTTCATGAATTTGGACATGCGTTGCACGGTATACTGGCTGATACTGTGTATGAAAGCCTGAGCGGCACCAGTGTATACTGGGATTTTGTGGAGCTTCCTTCACAATTCATGGAAAACTATTGCTATGAAAAATCCTTCCTGGGCACTTTTGCCAAACATTACCAAACAGGAACGCTGCTGCCTGAAGAAAAGATAGATAAGATCGCGGCATCGGCCAGCTTTATGGAAGGATACCAGACATTGCGTCAACTGTCTTTTGGTATATTGGATATGGCATATCACAGCAACCGGTTTAACGATTCGGATAGTATAGAAGCTTTTGAAAAAGCAACCATACAACAAACCGTTTTATATCCCAATATAGAAGGCACGGCTTTAAGCCCTTCTTTCTCTCATGTTTTTGCAGGCGGATACGCGGCAGGCTATTATAGTTATAAATGGTCAGAAGTACTGGATGCCGATGCTTTTGAAGCATTTAAGGAAAAAGGGATTTTTGATACAGCTACGGCAGCGAAATTTAAAACGCTGTTAAGTAAGGGAGGTACTGAAGACCCCATGGATTTGTATCTTGCTTTCAGAGGCCGTAAGCCTAATCCTGAAGCGCTGTTGCGCAGGGCAGGGTTGCTGATACAATAATTGATGCTAAAAAAACAGTTGAATTTTTGTGTACTTAGCTGTAGTGCTACTATTAAGCTGCAGTGGCCACGCTCGCTTGTACTATAGTAATACTATTGAGCTTTACCGTATTAATATTGTTGGTACACGTCCTATATTAGGCATGGGCTGCTTGTGTAGTAACAATGTATAAATTAAATAGGGTTTGCTGTTTTACTTCCGGCATTTATTTTTTTAAGTTTTTACCAGTAACCGGGTTAGCCGCCTCTTTTTGTCTGGTTTCGCCGAAGGCGAAATTGAAAAAATGCGAAGCATATTTTTTCAAAAGACAAAAAGCAGCGGCGTTCCGGTTACGCAGCCCGCCGGCTGTGGAGGCAAAAATGGAGTTAAACAGCAAGCCCTAAATAACTTGTTCGCCACGTCCCCTTCAACTATGTGCTAATTATCAACTTTTATAATATGTGGGAGACGTGGCGGCGAAGGAAAAATCGAATTCGTTCATTTGCTCCATCCACGGTAGTTACAATACACATTTTCTTAAAGATATTTTCGCATTGATATCGCATGTATTCGCTTGTATTCACTGGTCAAATATGCAAGCGCAGCAGCCCTTTTTTTCATTTTTCGCTGGTTACGCTTCAAAACAACTTTAAACCTATCATTGCGTGGCAATACAATACTATCTTCCACATACTGTATACTACGGAGTTCATGAAATAATTTCGCCTCCATATAAACAATCAGTTTTGCAATTTGCGCATTGTTTAAGAGTGTTACTCTGGTTTTTAAATCTTCCATAACTAACAGATTTTTTAAAGTAAAAGAATTGAAATGTGTGCCTTTATAATTTCCATTTCACCAACAATTTCAAAGAGCTTAACCCAAATACTTATTAATCAACCATTTACAATCTGCCTCTTTCATTTTCCTATAATTTATATTATGTTAAATAAAAAATTTTGCTTTATTCCATTGCTCCTGCGAATTAGCTTACCGTCCTTTACGCAATGCATAAAAAATCATTTGCTTGTCTGTTCGGCATCTATTTTGTTTTAAGTATGTACCGGTTCATATTAGTAAATGTTTAAATGATAATTATGGTAAGAACTTATGTTACATTATTAGTCATCGGCGGCTCTTTGATCTTTGCATCCTGCGGGCCCAGTAAAAAAATGAGAGCTGCTACAGCCCGGATAGATTCATTAAGTACTGCAAATGCAGATCTCCTTAAATTAAAAGGCAGCCTTGAGGATAGCGTAAAAGCCGGCCAGGATGCGCTTAAGACAGCAAATGAAGCATTGCAAAATTCAAAAACAGAATTTGAAACTGCAAAGACTGAGTTATCTAAAACCAAAACACTTTTAACCGAAGAACAGCAAAAAATGGATGCATTGCGCAATCGCCTGTCTGATGAGTTGAAAGATTTTTTGGGTGATGGCGGTGAGGTAAAATTTGAAAATGGTACAATAACAATAGAAATGCTCAGCGGGCTTTTATATCCCAGTGGCAGCGCTGTAGTGAATGCCAAAGGGAAAAAAGCACTGGATGCATTGGCAGGAGTTTTAAACGATTATCCTGATCTTGTGGTAAATATTGTTGGCGGAACAGATGACAAACCTTTCAGAAGAGGAAATAATGATAATTGGGGATTGAGTACACAAAGAGCCAACAGCGTTGTACGCATCCTCACAAAAAAATATAACATTGCTCCTACCCGGCTTGTCGCATCAGGCAAAGGAGAATTTGATCCTGTTGCAGATAATAGTACAGCCGGTGGCCGTGCCCAAAACAGGAGAACAGAAATTGTAATTAACCCGGATATTGATAAGGTCTGGAGCGCTATACAATAGAAGTATATTTTGCCGGTAATTCATCAAGTAAAGCCGCCTTTTGTCAGGCGGCTTTTTTAATATATTTTTGATGAAAATTTACAACCTTTTCTGCTATACCAGAACTATATGTGGTTCATTTCATTGCGGCAACTTATACAAAGATTCAGCATTTTAAATACCAGCATTTTGATTTTCATATTTGGAGCCTGCCATAGCCCGGGTTTTTCAAAAGTCGCTGCAGGTTTTGATACATTGCAAATACAGCCGTATGACGTATTAGCCAGTCCGTCAATATTTGAAAAAGCATTTTTTAAAGGAGCTTTTTCAGTAACAGAAGATAGAGATTCTGTTCATTTTTTTCAATTGAATATTGGTAATATCAATATAGAAACCGGAAAAATTATTGCTGCAGATGTTGTAACCCAATATGATATGCCGCCATTTACACAAAATTTTCCTATTGGCAGATTCCCGGTACTCCTGTCTGTTGCCCGATTGCGGAATAACGATGAAAGAATTGCTTTCAGCCAAATCGTATTTCCCCAGGACACCATCACTCATTGGGAATACGCATTACACGGTAATCAAAAGCCGGCATCTATATTTTCTGATACATTATACAGCTATGGCGTTGATGCAGGTGTTGGATTGTTTATAGATGAAAAATCTAATAATGCCTTTAAAAAATTATCAGATAACATTGCTGATCTTATGCAGAAATATATTTTCAAAGGTCTTAACGATCAAACACATACCTCCTGGCAATATAATATTCAATCCTTTCCGGGAGGAAATCTTGCTGCATTTTCCACGGGCTGGGGCGACGGCCATTATGCTACCTATATTGGTTTTAATAAGAACGAAAAGCCTTGCAGATTATTAACTGATTTCGCATTAATAAACTGGTGGAAGAACGAATGATAACACACCTGCTATTTCTTTCCTCCAAATAAAAGCCGGGCTCCAATTGACCACTCCGTATTAGCTCCTATATTAGCACCAATGTTAAAATTATTCGATTTTATGCTTGAAGAAGGGTCATTTATATAATCTGCTTTTGCATTACTATACATAGCATAAACCAAATTATTCAACCCGGTTTCAATGTGAAACATGGGTGTAACTGCATAGGAGATTCCGGGGGATAAACTCAATTGAATATTTACACCTTTTTCTTTTCTGTTTGTATAGATATTGGATGACGAACCTTGCCATTTATTTTCCCCTTTGAACAGATCAGCGCCTGCAGCTCCCTGCAGAAAAAGATAAAAACCTGAGTTTCCAAGATTTTTGTATTGACGTGCAAAAATATTTAGTCCATACCCATTACGTTTTTGCAGCGTGAAGTCATTGGTAGAATTTCCGTTTTCATATTTTGTATTATTAAAAGCGAGGCCCCCACCTACAACAAGATTTTGTTTAACAAAATATCCATAGGATGGATATATACCGGTATTTGAGCTTTTACTTGTAACGGTGCCATTATTGGTCTTGCTTTTACCTGTGCTGTAATTAAAGCTGAAACCAGCCATACCAGTGCCTGCACTTATTTGCGCCTGTGCACGATCAATGAGAATAAAAACAAAAGCAGACAGCATTGTGAAGTAGAATTTTCTTTTCATTGGTTAAATATTTGTTTTCGCAAATATGGGAGAAATAACAAGCAACAAATTCGAGTCATTTTTATTTAACCATCTTTTATACAAATCTGCTGTGAAATTTTATAACCGTGCAGCGTTTTCCTTTTTAGGAAATCTGCTGGTGTTTCCACAATTCTTTAAATGTTTCGCTGTTATTTAAAAGATATTCAAGGCTGCCTTCTACTACAATGCATCCACCTTCTATTACACAGATATGATCAAAATATTTCAACAGGTGTAAACGATGCAAAGCAGATACTACTACTTTATTTTTAAACAGGGCAAACATGTGTTCATAAATTTTCAATTCCGTTTTCGGGTCAACGCTGCTGGTGGGTTCATCCAGTAATATAATATCACTGTCTTTAGCAGCAAGCATTCCTCTTGCCAAAGCCAGTCTTTGCTTCTGTCCACCCGAAAGGTTTACACCTTTTTCTGCAATATTGCTTTGTAATCCTTTGGGTAATTGTTTCACTACTTCCCAAAACTGAACAGCGCTGCAAATGCTTTCAATTTCAGCGTTGCTGTAATCAACCCCAAGCGTTATATTGTATTCAATAGTATTTTCAAATATTTCAGGCTCTTGCGGAAATAATGTTACATGAGACGCGATCATATTAATACCACCGGGTTGTGCTATACCATCAATATTTATAGAGGCACTTTGTGTCGCAGGATACAAACCACGTAAAACTGCCAGTAATGTACTTTTGCCACTACCACTCTCCCCTATCAGCGCTATCCTTTTACCTCTCTGTAACATTAAATGTATGTTATGAAGCCCGGCAATTTTCTCTGTATTGATATCGGCAGGCAAGAAATCTTCATTGCCTTTATGGGAAAAAGATAAGTTTTTGATTTCAATTTTTTGCCAGTCCCCGTGTAACGCAGTATCATTTTCAGGCAAGTGGTGCTGGTCGTATGCTTCGCTGATAATAAAAGCAGTTCTTACATTGGTTGCATCTTTTACAACATCAGTATATAAATATGCCACATTGTGAAATACGCTTGTAAACCGCTCTACATATCCCATCAATGTGACCAAACCACCGAGCAGCATTACCTGCCCGGGTTGCCAGTTTTGCCATACGTACCCTATTAATATCACCACATATATTAATGCAACCAGCATATCTGTAACAAACCATTTCCATTCATTAACAGATACATTTTTCCGGAATGGTGGCCATACTGCCATAATCCGGCTTATTAAAGTCTGTTGCAGCCGGCTTTGCAAACGCAGGGTTATCACAGTAACTACATTGGATAAACTGTCGAATAAAGAGGCGGAAACCTTATGTTCTTCTTCATTCACTTCTTCCAGTGTTTTAATATAAGGTTTATCAAACTGAAAAATGGTAAAGATGACGATTATGCCCAGCACCACCGCCACCCCACCAAATAGCGGTGAGAAATACAGCATGGCCGCAAATGAAATAAAGAACTTTGCAAGCGTATGTACATATTCAAACCCTCGTTCAAAAAAATTCCTGATAGATTCGTATGCTTTGCGTATACGATTAATAATTTCACCTGAGTGATGGTCCTGCTGCCATTTTACAGGCAATTGCAATACTTTATGATAGTACTCCTCCATAAAGTTTTTCGCGATAAAGAAAGCAAGCTTTCGCTCTACTATACGTGCAGGCCCGTGAAAGCTCCAGTCTGCAAGTTTTACCCCGAGGTATACAAGTGCATATATCCAGGTACGCCGCAACGCGTCAGTACCGTTTTGCTGAAGATCGTTGATATACACTCCCCATATAACAGGCAATGCGGCCTGTACCAGATTGCTTAATGCGAAGGCTGTATAAATAATGGCATATTTAAACCGCATTTTACCGGCATAGCGCCAGCATACCTGTAACAGAAACAGGTAAGGATTGTGGAAATAGTTTCCGCGGTAACTCATGCAGGTAGTGATATGACCTGCAAATTAGGGAGCAAAATGCATAATTTAATATTTCATTCAATTGTTTTGGTTTCCATTACTCCGGCAGGCAATTATAAAAATGATAACTTTCAGCTTTAAGGATAAGATTATGATCATTACAATAAGACTAAAGTATTTTGCAATATTATATGCTGCAATATTTCAGGTATGTACACTTTCTGCGCAGCAGAAAAAACAATCAACCATCGCTCAATATTTAACCAATATTCAACCGGAGCCTTTATGGCATCTTGCAGATAGTATTCCGCTGAATTTCGACACTTACCATACCCAGGGACTTACCAAAGCGGGCAATTATTTTTATCTTACTTCGGTTAAGGTTAACCGTTGGCCACAGCGATATGCATCTCCCAAGGATGGCTTTGACCGTGACAATGGAGATGGAGTTGGCTACCTGTTTAAATTCAATGAAAATGGGAAGCTCTTAGATAGTATACGTTTGGGGAAAGATGCTGTATATCACCCCGGTGGAATTGATTTTGATGGGAAATATATATGGGTGCCTGTGTGCGAGTATCGCCCGTTTGGCAAATCGATGATTTACCGGGTGAACCCTGAAACAATGCAAGCCACCTTAATTACTACAATTACTGATGCGATTGGAGCCGTTGCCTATAACAGGGATGCTAATGAACTTATTGGCATGAACTGGGGCAGCAGGGTATTTTATACATGGAAAATAAGCAATGCAGGCAATAAAATACAGGCGATTTTATTACATCAAAAAGGAGATTTAAATCAGCATTTTTATGTTGACTTCCAGGATTGTAATTATGCGGGAAATGGAAAAATGATCTGTTCCGGCCTGCGCAGCTATAAAAATGCAAAAGGTGAATCAATAAAATTAGGCGGATTGGAGCTGATTGATATGCAAACATTTGATGCAGGATTACAACTGCCGGTAAGCCAATATACAGCAAAAGGTGTTGTTATAACCAATAACCCTTTCTATATAAGTATTGCAAATAATAAACTACAGTGCTATTTCATTCCGGAGGATGATAAGTCCGTATTATATATACACGAATTGAGACAGCAATAAAACAGCTGCAATGCTCCTGGTTATTATAAACAAAAAGAGGGCATTACCCTCTTTTTGTTTATATCGTGAGATAGTTTACAATTTTATTTTCTGCTGTCAATCTCATCATATTTCTTCTGGTAGAAATCTGATTTTGCTTTGTCTTTTTTCCTGTCATAGCAATATGCCAGGTTATTACAAGCTGATTTTAATTCAGATTTTTCAGACAGTTTCAGCGTTTCTTTTGTTATAAGGTTATTATAAACGGCTTCAAACGGAGGAATAGCTTTGTCACAAAGCGCAACAACCTGTGCCTTCAATTCTTCTTTTTTCTTTACATCTTCAGGTTTTGTGCTCTTGATCTTGTTAGCATCTTCTTCAATAAATAAAGCCTGGTTAAAATAATGCTTGGCAAGATTCAGATTTGCTTCTAAAGCTTCAGGCTTTAGAGCCAGTGCTTTTTTATACAGATCCTCAATTTTAACAATACGCTCATCGTAATCAGCAGGTCTGTCTTTTACATCGCTAACATGTGTTTCATTAAAAAGCTCATTGGCATAATCAATGATCATTTCATAATTCTGGGGATTAGAAGCAATAAGCTCTTCGTATTTAGCATAGATGGCTTTTTTATCACCCTGGTTACGCAGGTAGTCAAACTCTACCAATGGTAAATAATCGTCTTTAGGGTATAATGCCTGTCCTGTTTTAATATATTTCTGCATGTTTGGCACATCTTTTTTATCAAGATAGTATTTAGCGAGGTAGCGATAAATTGTTACATATTCTGGTTTGCCGCCAATGTTCGCGTCGGCCAATTTTTGAAACAAGCCTGTAGCTTCCTCTTCTTTCTTTGCATTCATAGCAGAAAGCGCAGCATAGTAGGTTAATGTAGTATCTAATTGAGAAAGTCCCCAACCCCTTGAGAAAATATAACTGCTCACATCATTTGATTTTTGAAAGGTCGCCAATGCATCTTCGTATTTTTCTGCATTATACTGGCTGGCACCCAAATCAAAATAACCGGCATATAAATCATAAATCGGCTTGTAGCTTTCAAGCGTTAATTGTTTTACAAGCTCATTCTTGTCAATTTCTTCAGCTTTTTTAATAGCCGCAAAAGCATCAGCTCTCCCATCAGGAACCAGGGTTTTAAATTTATCATTTGCCGCTATTGCCGCATACACTTTAGCTTTAGTTATCCAGGCTTCCACTTTCTTTTGCTGTTTTGCATTTGTCAACAACTGGTCAACACCTTCCTTTGCTTTGTCAAGCTCACCGTTCTTAACCATGTCATTTATTTTGTCAATATTCTGGGCAAATCCGCCTATGGTGCAAATCGCCAGGAAAATAACAAGCATTGCTTTTTTCATGTTGTGTATTGTTTTGTTATTTATTGATTTTAAGTTTATTATAAAGCTTTATTGAATATTATTTTCAGGTTCACCAGGTTGTACTTCGTCGCTTTTTTGTTCTTCTTCATTATTACTTTCAGCACCATACCGCGATAATTGGGTAATAGCAGCTATTGCATCGTCCTCATCAAGCCTGATCAGTTTTACGCCCTGCGTTGCTCTACCCTGCTGGCTCACCTGGTCCACAGCCATCCTGATGGTTATACCGGATTTACAGGTTATCATCAGATCTTCTTCCTCGCTTACATCCAGTATACCCACCAGCGCACCGGTTTTATCGGTAACATTAATGGTTTTAACACCCTTACCACCACGGTTGGTTATACGGTACACATCTTCACCCGATTCATCTGTAAAAGCAGTTCTTTTTCCAAAGCCTTTCTCGCTCACAACCAACACTGTACGAGATTTATCTTCCCTTTTGACACAAATCATGCCAACCACTTCATCGTTTGTATTATCCACTTCTATACCCGCTACACCAATAGCACCCCTGCCTGTCGGGCGAACCTTGTTTTCCGGGAAGCGTATTGCTCTTCCGCTTTTTACAGCCATCATAATTTCACTCTCGCCGTCTGTCATTTTTGCTTCAAGCAATTCATCACCTTCAACGATGGTAATAGCGTTCACACCGGTTGCACGTGGTCTGCTAAAGTCTTCTAAAAGTGTTTTTTTAATAATACCCTTCTTGGTGCAAAGTACGATATAATGTTTCTTTACAAACTCCTCATCATCTAAATTTTTTACATCAATAATCGCTCTTACTTTATCATCCTGAGGAAGTTGTATCAAATTTTGTATTGCTCTTCCCTTGCTTGTTTTATCGCCTTCCGGCAATTGATAAACCTTCAGCCAATAACATCTTCCCTTTTCAGTAAAATAAAGCATGGTATGATGGGTAGACGCCACGAACAGGTGTTCAATCCAGTCCTCCTGCTTGGTTTTTCCACCAATGGCACCCCTGCCACCACGGTTTTGCTGGCGATATTCTGATGCTGAAGTTCTTTTAATATAGCCCTGGTGAGAGATGGTGATGACTACATCTTCTTCCTCAATCAGGTCTTCGATGCGCATTTCATCAGCCAGGTATTGAATTTCACTTTTGCGCTCATCTCCAAACTTATCTTTTATTTCGAGCAGTTCAGTTTTTATCACTTCATAGCGTTTGCCTTCATCAGCCAGCAGATCCTGCAGGTATGCTATCAGCTTCATCAGTTCATCATATTCTTCTTTGATCTTATTACGCTCCATGCCGGTAAGGCGCTGCAACCTTAATTCAAGTATTGCTTTGGCCTGAATTTCATCTAATCCCCAGCCTGCATTAATAAGGTTTTCTTTGGCAACCTCAGGAGTAGCAGAGTTGCGGATAAGTGAAATCACCTCGTCAAGATGATCGAGCGCTATAAGATAACCCTGTAAGATATGCGCTTTTTTCTGTGCTTCCCTCAGCTCATACTGCGTTCTTCTTACCACTACCTCATGCCTGAATTCAATGAATTCGCTGATAAGATCCCTTAAGTTAAGGATCTTGGGGCGGCCTTTTACAATAGCTACATTGTTTATTCCGTAAGAAGTTTGCAGCTCAGTATGTTTATAAAGCTGGTTGATAACAACATTCGCGATAGCGTCTCTTTTCAGATCTATCACTATCCGCGTACCATCTTTTTCTGTAGACTCATTGTTTACATGCGCTATGCCTTCAATAATCTTTTCGTTTACCAACTCACCTATACGGTTGGTAAGCGTATCACGGCTTACCTGGTAAGGTACTTCCGTAATGATTACCTGCTCGCGGCCGCTTGCTTTTGTATCTACGTGTAATTTACCGCGAAGCACAACCCTGCCTCTTCCTGAATGCATAGCGGCACGCACGCCTTCGTATCCGTAAATAATACCACCGGTTGGAAAATCAGGGGCTTTTACATATTTTATAAGCTCATCAACCGTAATTTCTTTATTATTGATGTAAGCGATACAGCCATCAATAACTTCGGTAAGGTTATGCGGCATCATATTGGTGGCCATACCCACGGCAATGCCACTTGAACCATTTACCAGCAATTGTGGAATGCGGGTAGGAAGTATAGAAGGTTCTTTTTCTGAATCATCAAAATTCAGGTTGAAATCAACGGTGTCTTTTTCAATATCATCGAGCATGTGCTCGGCAAGCCGCTGCAATCTTACCTCAGTATAACGCATTGCTGCGGGACCATCACCATCCTGGTTACCAAAGTTACCCTGTTTATCTACCAGGGTATAACGCATGCTCCAGTCCTGCGCCATACGCACCATCGCGTCATATACAGATCCATCGCCATGAGGGTGATATTTACCCAGTACTTCCCCTACCACACGGGCAGATTTCTTAAAAGGTTTGTTGTGATTAAGCCCTAATTCATTCATCGCATATAAAATGCGGCGATGCACAGGCTTCAGCCCATCACGCACATCGGGCAAAGCTCTTCCCACAATTACGCTCATCGAATAATCGATATAAGCGGTTTTCATCTGCTCCTCAATGTTCACCTGTATTATGCGGTTATTATCGTTGGTTTCCTGCGGCGTTAGATTTTCTTCCATAAATTATTTTTCCGTTCTTATTGCTATACTTTTTACTGGAAATTAAAATGCCTGCAAATGTACCGTTTTTAAAGGGCTTTTGAGCTAAAAACAATACGTTTTGTACCCCTTTTTTCCACTTACTTAAAAGTGAACATCTATTTAGAAAACAGAAGCAAAACTTAGTGTTAATTTGTATGGTAATAATAATGCTAAAACATTAAAGGTTGATTGTATGATCAAATTAGATTATGATTATTTAAACCTTACATTATCTGACCTGCCGGGTGAAATATGGAAAGATGTACCGGGGTTTTTAGATTATTACCAGGTATCAAATTATGGCAGGGTAAAAGCGTTGGAAAGATGGATAGAAAGAAATAGTGGCAAAGGCGATCTTCATTTAAAAGAACCAATTTTAAAACAAACTGTTCATAAAGGACTAAATGCCTATACTCAAGGGTACAAAATTGCATTAGCTGTGAGCATGAGGAAAGACGCAAAAAGAACTGGTATTACAACAGCAAGATGGGTTTGCCATCTTTTTGTAAAAAAGTTTGACATGTCAAACAAAAAAATTAACTGTATATGGTGATAATCTCAATATACGTTTCACTAACCTGGAGCTTATAACAAAGTCTGAAGTACAGGTAAAAACATATAAACAGGAAAAGAAAAGTGGATGGATATGGTGATTTGGAAGCAGAAAAATTAACAGGCTTTGATTATATTGGTATTGCAGATTGTGCAAAAAAGAGAAGGGAAACTTATAAAGGGTCTGTTTGGAAATATATTGATTAACAAATTTAAATGTTTGAAAAAGATTTTACTATTCGGCGCCGGAAAATCTGCCACTGTGCTTATTGAATATCTGAAAAAAAAATGCCTGGAATATACCTGGCAACTTACTGTGGCAGATAATGATCTGAAGCTCGTTGAATCCAAACTGCGCGGAGCGCAGTACACTACTGCGGCGGCTATTGATATTAATAATGGAGAACAAAGAATGCAACTGATTTCACAGGCTGATATTGTTATTTCCATGCTGCCGGCATCCCTGCATTTTTTAGTAGCGCAAACCTGTATTGAAACCGGCAGGCATCTGCTTACTGCTTCTTATGTTGACAAGAACATTCAAACATCTGCATCCCTCATAAAAGAAAAGGGCTTATTGTTTTTATGTGAGATGGGGCTCGACCCCGGCATTGATCATATGAGTGCCATGCAATTGATTCACCGCATAAAAAATGATGGTGGAAATATTACTTCATTTTATTCTCATTGTGGCGGGTTGGTAGCGCCGGAAAGTGATGATAACCCTTGGCATTATAAAATAAGCTGGAACCCGAAAAATATTATACTGGCAGGTAAAGCCGGCGCGGTATATAAAAAAGATGATGAAACCTTGTCTATGCCTTATGAATTATTGTTTGATGAGAACAGGACAATACATATACCGGATTATGAAAAATATGCATGGTATCCTAACCGGGATTCCTTAAGCTATAGTGTGCTGTATGGGCTTGAGCGTTGTGGTACTTTTATACGAACTACGCTCCGCCATCCTGATTTTTGCTATGGCTGGAAACAGGTTGTTGCATTAAAGCTAACGGATGAGGTTAAACGATATGATACTGATCAATTATCTTACCGCACTTTCTTTCAGCAGCACCTCTCCCACCATGGATTAACAGATAATTCCTCACCAAAGCAAAAAGAAATGCTTGCTTACCTCAAACTATACAGCGATGATGCAATTGGTCAGGGGGTACTTTCTGCCGCTGAAATTATACAGTTAAGCGCAGAAGACAGGCTGATGTTGCATACAAAGGACAGGGATATGATCATCATGATGCATGAGATAATGCATAAAGAAAGCAACGTACATAAAAAGATTTCAAGCTCGCTGGTTGTAAAAGGAGATAATAAGCTTGAAACAGCAATGGCGAAAACTGTTGGCCTCCCGCTGGGAATTGCCGCTGTAATGATTTTGAAAGATGAAATAAAATTAAGGGGGTTGCATATTCCTGTTGTGCCTGAAATATATGAGCCGGTACTGGAGGAATTGGGGAAAGAGGGAATTGTTTTTAGAGAGGAAGAAATTGAACTATAAAAATACAAGGGCATCATGAGGGCGGGTTCGAATACGATGAACGCGCCGTATTCCAGGGTTGCGGGTTCCGTCATTTCAAATACCAAACCTGATTCAGGAAAAATATAAAGATGACATTTGCTTTCTTTCTACAAACAGTTAGCCGCTATGCAGCAGGATGCCGGTTACAGCTTATAAGTTCCCGGCTTACCGGTTGCATTATTCACTGGTTATTTCACAGAGGTACACAAAGGCTACACAAAGAGCCACAAAGAATAATAAAAGGCTCTGTGTAACTTTGTGCATGCTTTGTGACTCTTTGTGTAGCAAATCCTGTTTCACCGATGCAAACACCGGAAAAATAATAGCTGTTTTATAAACCATTAAGAAGTTAAGGTACATGAAGGCTTTTACTTAATTTTCTTAATTCCTTAATGGTTTCTTTCCTGTGCCATCGGCGCTACCCCATGGCATACAAAAGAAGGCTGCTAAAAAGACTGATTTTCAATTCATCCGTAATGATGTCATTATAAATCCCGCCTCATGAAGATAAAATTAAAAGTATTTCGCGGCGGGAGAAGCAACCTCTATTCCGAAAGCCACAGGAGAATATCAATCTTTTACATACGGTATCGTAATGTTTGAGCGTAATTGTGTTTGTGCAATTACAGATCATGCATAAAGGTTTCACCTTTTCTTATTTCCACAATAGCCTTATTTATTTCTTTATTACAAACTTCAATTTTATGGTCTACATTTTCAATTTCTGCAATAGCGCTGCCAACTCCTTCACTCCTTCCGTTGCCGACTTTTCAATAGCCACTATATCATGCAATGAAGATGTATACGGGATTTTCTTATCAACAATAAATTTCGGAATACCCTGCGGCGTATAATTGATCAATCCTGCGGCAGGATATACAGCCAGTGAAGTACCAACCACCAAAAAAATGTCTGCTTCTCCGGCTAATCCGATAGCAGGCTCTATCATCGGCACCGCTTCTTCAAACCAAACAATATGCGGGCGCAACTGTGCGCCATCTTCCGCAGTATCTCCCGGCCTAATATCGTCCTGTATATTATAAATAAGCCGCTCATTTTTCTCGCTGCGCATTTTTAATATTTCGCCATGCAGATGCAGCACTTTTGTTGAACCGGCCCGTTCATGGAGGTCATCTATATTCTGTGTAATGATATGCACATCAAAATCATTCTCCAATTCGGCTAATCCGATATGCGCTGCATTTGGCTGTGCCTCCATCACATTTTTGCGGCGCATATTATAAAAGTCCAAAACGAGTTGCAGATTTTTTCTCCAGGCTCGCGGCGTGGCAACATCTTCAATATTATATCCCTCCCACAGGCCATCAGTATCCCTGAAAGTTTTCAGTCCGCTTTCAGCGCTTATGCCGGCGCCGGTAAGCACTACAAGCTTCTTCTTTTTCATATCATCCGATTAAGAATCCGAATGTATCAAAAAGCACGCTATTTTGTTTGAATCAATTTTAATTTTCTGCGCCGGAATATGAACCAAACACCTATACCGATCAGCCAGAAAGGCCAAATACTTACCAGCATAATAATCAGCGATTGTATGATAGTCCAACCTGTTTTAACACTATTCAGTATTTCTAATCCAAAGCCCGGAGTTGTATTGGGCGAAGTTGTAACAGGTATATCCTGGTAAAACACTAAATGAATGCTGCTTAATGCAGATTGATGTTGTATATAATTTATTCTTCCTGTAGCGGCTTCAATATCTTCCTGCAAACCGGTTATTTCCCGCTGCACTTTTAATACTTCCTCAATGTTTTTAGTACGTTTTAAAAATTCAAAATACTGGTCTCTTGTTTTTTCCTTTACCAGTATCCTTGCTTTCGTGTCAGTATATTCATCTGATACATCTTCGCTTGTAATGTTTTTTTGTATAACGCTATCCGCATAGCCAGATAACCTGTTGAGTAGCTCCTCAAACTTTTCTCTTGGCACACGTACCAGCATTTCACTTTTAAGCTGAGTACTAAGCTGAACTTCCGAAGCTGAAGCGATATATCCGCCTGATGATCTTACCGCTTCCTGTATGGCATCAGTTGCAGGTTTTAATGCTTTCACGCGTATTTGCAGTTCCGCGTTCTTAATAATCCGTTTATCCCAATCTGCAGGAACAGGCGGCGGTGTTTTTTGAAGAGGCGATGTGGGCTTTTGTTGTTCAGGTTCTTTGAATGCTCTCTCCTGTTGTACTTCTTCATCCTTGTATACTAAGCCTGATGATGCATTGCTTTGCAGTTCGTCCAAAACTATTTCCTTCATAGCAACTTTTTCATTTTGCTTTTGATGACATGACAATAAAATAGCTGTTGCCGCTATAACGGCAATCGTTAAATGCATTTTCATAATGCGTAATTTAGATAGTGTTTAATAGCTTTCAGGTATCAGTTGTTAAGCTAATAGCTGATACCTGAAAGCCGATAGCTGAATACCAGATGCAGGAATTTGAATTTTACATAATCCGGATGTACATACATACCTGTGCCATTATTACCACAATGCAAAAAAGGTAACCGATAAAAAGAAAGAAAAATTTGTAAAATACGATTAGCGATTAAGCGGGAAAGATTCACGCTCGGCGTCAAACATGAAATTGTCTTTATTAGAAAGGATAAGATTTTTATAATCATTAACTTTTATCCAATATAGAATCCAGCAAATAATACCTGCTAAAGAAAATATTGCTCCTGTTAAAGGAATAAACCTTAACTGGTACAGGATTGATCCGGTAACATAAAATATACACATGATTAAACCAATACCATAAGTAGGACGACCTTCATCTGTAGTAATATGTAATCTCATGCTTTCATTTTTAATAGAATCAGCTATGCGGCTGACAGTAATAAATAGCCATACCAGATTAAAAAAAGGAATGAGCAATAACCAAACCTGTCCAGGCCGCATTCGCCTGCTTTCAGGTGATATTACATTTAGTGTTTTTTGGAGTGTTAACACAAAAAAAATAGCTGGAACCAATGCAGCAATAAATATCAATAATGCAAAAAGTATTGTAAAATATGGTACCAGGTTATCATTCATGATATATAGCTTTTATTAAAATAACGTATTAATATTCATATTTCTTTTATAAACGGTATTTCTTATTTCTGCACTATATGTATTTTTATTAAAAGAAAACTTAGAACTATGCAAACAGCACATGAAATTGATTATCGCATTTATGGAGAAGAAATGCAGTATGTAGATATAGAGCTGGATCCGGGTGAAACCGCGATGGCAGAAAGCGGTGCGTTTATGATGATGGATGACGGTATACAAATGCAAACCATATTTGGTGACGGCTCGCAAAAATCATCAGGCGGGTTTATGAATAAATTATTCAGTGCGGGTAAAAGGTTATTAACAGGTGAAAGCCTGTTTATGACGGCATTTACCAATGTTGGTCAGGGTAAAAAAAGAGTTGCATTCGCATCTCCCTATCCCGGTAAAATTATTCCGCTTGATCTGTATGAATTGGGAGGAAAGATTGTATGTCAGAAAGATTCTTTTTTATGTGCGGCACGGGGCGTTAGCATTGGCATTGAATTTCAAAGAAGGTTAGGCACAGGTTTATTTGGCGGTGAAGGTTTTATTATGCAAAAGCTCGAAGGGGACGGGATGGCTTTTGTACATGCGGGCGGACATGTATTTCAAAGAGTATTAACCCATGGAGAAACGCTCAGGATTGACACAGGTTGTTTGGTTGCCTATACAAAAGATGTTGATTATGACATCCAGTTTGTAGGAGGCATACGCAATACCATTTTTGGCGGTGAAGGTGTATTTTTTGCAACACTTCGCGGGCCAGGAAAAGTATGGATACAAACGCTGCCTGTAAGCCGTTTGGCAAGCCGTATTTTATCTTATGGTACGGTTAACCGCAGGGAAGAAGGCAGTATACTTGGCGGTTTGGGCAATTTATTGGATGGTGATGGAAGATAATAATTGAAATAGTACACGGATCGCACAGGGATTTTGCTTTTAGCAAAAGCAACAAAAGTTATAGATTGATTTATACCCAAATCAAATCGCACAGGGATTTTGCTTTTAGCAAAAGGTGCAATATTTTGCTATCAGTACTAAATAAAAGTAGATTACCATTCAACCACTCGCCCTCATTGCGCGGCAAAGCAATCTACCCCTCACAAAACTTCTTTTATCTGTGTATTCCGTGTGCTATTATCTTCACACCTACCAAACAAATTTTGAAATAACTTAGCACCCATGCAGGAAGTTTTTTTTAAAGATCTTGGAGACATTGCATATAAACAGGCATGGGACTACCAGGAAGCATTATTGCAACAGAATGTAGAAGCCAAGTCGCAATATGCCACTTCTCAAAATACAGTACCGGTAAACACTCAAACAAATAATGCTTCAGAAGCAGCAACCCGTCATTATTTGCTGCTTTGCGAGCATCCTCCCGTATACACACTGGGTAAAAGCGGAAAAGCTGCTCATATTCTTATAAGTGAAGAAGATCGCGTTAAAAAAGGCATTGAATATTATCCTACCAATCGTGGCGGGGATATTACTTTTCACGGCCCTGGTCAAATAGTTGGATACCCGGTGCTTGACCTGGAAAAATATTATACAGATATTGGTAAATACCTGCGTAATCTCGAAGAGGTTATTATATTTACACTAGCTGCATACAATATAAAAGGTGAACGTTCTGCAGGAGAAACAGGAGTATGGATTGAACCTTCAGTGAAAGGACGGGAAAGGAAAATTTGTGCGATGGGCGTACGTTGCAGCCGCTGGGTTACCATGCATGGATTTGCTTTGAATGTAAACACCAACCTTGATTATTTCAATTATATTATACCCTGTGGCATACAAAACAAACAGGTTACTTCCCTTGCAAAAGAATTAGGCTTTGATGCCGATATGGAAGAAGTTAAAACAATTTTGAAAGAAAATTTTGAAAAAGTGTTTGATTGTACCCTTGTCAGCGGATGGTCGGATCTTTAGGAATGGTTACTTTATTCTTCTCCCTGAGCACATTGTTCTCATATAATTCAAACCGGTAAATACCTGCCCGCATAAAATTTGATTTATCAACCACAATCGTATGCTCTTTAAGATTATTCAACTGAAACAGCTCATCTCCATTGCTATCAAAAAATTTTATGGTAAAAAGTTCTGTCTTGCCCTTAGGCAATATCACGGTAACATTCCCCTGTGGGTTGGTAAATATAAATCCTGATGGCGTAACGTTTTCAGGACGTACCATATTCACACTATCTGCTTTTAAACCGTCGCTCATTTTTTTGTTGGACACTTTGGTAGTCTCCGGTCCATAAATTTTAGAAGGTGCCTGTTCAGCAGCCTCTGTCTTTTCGGGGGTTGTTACAGCCAGTTCTACAGCAGGTGTCTCTTTTTTAACTACCGGTTGTGGAGGCGGAGGTATATCTTTTTTAGGTTTTTGTGATTTACTGAATACATACTTACCACTGTCCAGCAGGATATACAGTTTATAAAAAGACACGGTATCCGGTGCATTATTATCTAAAAAACCATTTGTAACAGAAGACGGATCAGGAAGTGTGAGAATGGTTTTAAAGCCTTTTAAACTATCTGCAGAGCGTTGTATACTTATTTGTTTAACAACTTTAAAATGGTTCACCCAGCTCAATATCACTTTCCCGCTCCTGTGCTTAACTGTAAATGCCGGTAATGTATCCTGAGCATTTACAATATTCCCTGAAACAAAGAGGCTTGCAACAAAAAAAATCCGGAGCAGCATTTTCATACAAAACTGGATGTCGGGTGGTATTTATTTTAAGGAATACGCAAAGATAACGCAGTACATGCTCTAAAATTTTAAAAGTCCGGGCTTTGTGGAAAGATTACCCTGCAAACCGCCTGTATGTATCATTAAAATTTTTGATCCGGGAGGGAAATAATCTTTTGCAACCATATCCATAATGCCATACATAGCTTTTGCTGTATACACAAAATCAAGGGGAATACGCGAAGCAGAAAAAAAATCATTCATCCAGCACAATAATTCAGTTGTATACTTTGCATAACCACCAAAATGATAATCATGATTAAGCGTAAAATTAGCAGGAAGTGAATCAACCTGCAGCAATGCGCTGATTTCTGCTGATAACCCGGTATTATTCTTCATAGCGCTTATGCCAGTAATATGCTGTTGCGGCAAGGCCGCTTTTATAATACCGGCTATCGTGGTTCCGGTTCCCACTGCACAAACAATGTGGGTAAAGAATGAAGTGTCAACAATCTTTAGTATATCTGCTGCCCCTTTCATACCCAATGCGCCATAACCACCTTCAGGTATAGTATAGTTATTGCCAAACTTTTTAAGCATAGTACTATCACCTGCTCTTTTCAATACATTATATTCTTCCCGTGATACAAAATACAACTGCATACCATTTGCCTTTGCTTCAAGCAAGGTATGGCTCCATGATCCAGGCGCCTCCCCTCTTATTATGCCGGTTGAATACAATTGTTGTGAAGATGCCGCAAACGCAGTAGCAGCTATATGATTAGAGAATGCGCCGCCAAAAGTGAGTATGCTATTATAGCCTTTGGCTTTTGCATCCTGCAGATAATATTTAAGCTTAAACCATTTATTGCCGGAGATTACAGGATGAATTTTGTCAAGCCGGAGAACGCTGATCGTAATATCTCTTGAAAGTTTTCCTCCGGATTCAATACTTTCTATTGATACATTATTAATATCGATATGAGCCAAGTTAATTACTTTTACAAGAAATGATGGTTTCATTCCTGAACCTGTTACCATCAAGATCATATCTTATTTCTTCTCTCCTGATCACCAATTGAGTATTAGAAATTTCAAGCAATTTAGTTAGGCCGAACCCAAAATTCAGTGTTGTATAACCACTCGCCGGAGGAGGTGTATACCAGATAACGGAGGTGAGCATACTGTCTGCGGATAAATGCCATTCTCCTTTATCATGGTAAGGTGGAGTAAAATTACAATACATGGTTCTTTCAAACACACTGTCTTCTCTAAAGCTGAATAAGGATTTTTGCAAGCAATCCTCAACTATATATGAAGTATCACTCAACAACAAATTGGAGATATCATCAAATTGCTTTGTATTAACACTATAAACAAACCAATCGTGTTGCTTTAATGTAGATGTTATTTGCTGGTATGCTGTTTCTTCTTTTTTACAAGATGAAAGTATAGTAAAAATGAAAAACACCAGGGACACTATTCTCATGACATAATGCTTATTTGTCTATAGTAGCGGCTGCACCGAGATATTCTTTATTGAGTCGCGCTATATTATCTAATGAAATTTCTTTTGGACAAACTGCTTCACACGCTCCTGTATTGGTACATGCTCCAAAGCCTTCTTTATCCATTTGAGCGATCATTTTCAAAGCACGTGTTTTTCTTTCAGGCGCGCCCTGTGGCAGTAATGCGAGGTGAGAAACCTTGGCCGATAAAAACAGCATTGCCGAACTATTTTTGCATGCGGCAACGCAGGCGCCACAACCTATACAAGCAGCCGCAGCAAAAGCCTGGTCCGCTTTCTCTTTTTCAATGGGAATATTATTACCGTCCTGCGCGTTACCGGTATTTACAGAAATAAAACCACCGGCTTGTATAATACGGTCAAATGCGCCACGGTCAACAATTAAGTCTTTCAGTACAGGGAAAGAATTGGCTCTCCAGGGTTCAACCACTATAGTATCTCCATCTTTAAACGCACGCATATGCAACTGACAGGTAGTAGTGCCATGCCATGGCCCGTGCGGGCGTCCATTAATATACATGGAACACATACCACATATACCCTCGCGGCAATCATGATCAAAAGCAATAGGTTCCTTCCCCTCATGCACCAATTGTTCATTGAGTACATCAAACATTTCCAGGAACGACATTTCAGATGAAATGTTACTTACCTGGTAAGTTTCAAAGCTTCCTCTAACATCTTTATTCTTCTGTTTCCACACTTTAAGTGTGAGGTTCATATTATAATGTTCCATGGTTCTTAATGTGAAAATGTGAGAATGTGGAAATGTGAGAATGAATCCTCATTTACAACCCGCTCACATAATTATAAATTCTATTAAATACGATTCTTTACTATTTTGCTTTTCTGCTGGTTATTAATATTCTTGAAATAATCCTTATTAACTCCTCTACTCGATCTTTTAAAGAACTTTGATATGGATAATGTTCACTCCTTTCGCAAATCAACAACCAATACAAGGTTTCATTGGCTTCCTTAACAGCGATTTTCATTTTATGAATGAAATCCGCTTTGCTTTCAGCATGTTGTGCCTCAAAAACATTTGCCCCAATTGAAGTGCCACTTTTTAAAAGTTGATTACTGATAACGAACTTTCTGTTTTGCTCAAGCAGTTCGCAAAAACTTATAATCTCAATTGCAAAATCTAAAGACTTATCAGCGATAAGGTTTTTCTGTTCCATATGTTAGCATTTATAATAAAAAAGAACTTAGTTTAAAAATATTTCCACATTTCCACATTCTCACATTACTTATAATTCCTCTGCGTTGGCTTAATCACATCGTAATTCAATTCTTCTTTATTCAAATTCCAGTCGCTATCGCCTTTATATTCCCATGCAGACACATACATAAACCGATCATCGTGGCGTAACGCTTCGCCTTCTTCTGTCTGGCTTTCCTCGCGAAAATGACCGCCGCAGCTTTCAGCACGATTCAATGCGTCCAAACACATCAGTTCACCCAGTTCAATAAAATCGGCAACACGGTTGGCCTTGTCCAATTCAGGGTTCATTTCATTTATTTCACCGGGTATACGCACATCACTCCAGAATTCTTTTTTCAACGCCCTTATTTCTTCAATGGCTTCTTTTAATCCTTTTTCATTACGCGCCATACCGCATTTTTCCCACATGATTTTTCCGAGGCGCTTATGCAGACTTTCAACAGACTGCTTTCCCTTAATGCTCATCAGTTTATTGATGCGATCGGCAACCGCTTTCTCTGCTTCAACAAACGCTTCATGTGTGGTTGGTATTGGCTTGGTTCCAATTTCATCAGCAAGATAATTACCCAATGTATACGGAATCACAAAATAGCCGTCAGCAAGCCCCTGCATCAATGCAGATGCACCCAAACGATTCGCGCCGTGATCGCTGAAATTACATTCACCCAGTGCATATAACCCGGTAACAGATGTCATCAATTCATAATCAACCCATAAGCCACCCATGGTATAGTGTACCGCGGGATAGATACGCATCGGTACTTCATAGGGGTTTTCGCCTGTTATCTTTTCATACATATCAAACAGGTTACCATATTCCTCTTTCACCACTTCTTTTCCAAGACGTATCAATGTTTCCTGGTCAGGATTTTCGATACCTTGTTTACCCGCTTCTGTTCTTCCGTATTTGTTAATAAGGTTGTATTTGAAATCGAGATAAACCGCCTGCTTTGTTGTACCAACGCCATAGCCTGCATCACATCTTTCTTTCGCAGCTCTTGATGCCACATCGCGGGGAACGAGGTTACCAAACGCAGGGTATCTTCTTTCTAAATAATAATCCCTTTCATCCTCCGGTATATCGTTGGCTTTGCGTGGATCATCTTTTTTCTTCGGAACCCATATACGCCCATCATTACGCAGCGATTCAGACATGAGCGTAAGCTTGCTCTGGTGGTCGCCGGTTACGGGTATACAGGTGGGATGTATTTGTGTGAAACAGGGATTCCCGAAATACGCTCCCTTTTTATGCGCTTTCCATGCGGCGGTTACATTGCTGCCCATTGCATTGGTGGAAAGATAGAATACGTTGCCATAACCACCGCTGCATAACAGTACCGCATGACCGAAGTGCCTTTCCAGCCCCCCGGTTATAAGATTACGGCAGATAATCCCTCTCGCTTTTCCATCAATTTTTACTATATCCAGCATTTCGTGACGGGAGTACATGGTTACGTTACCGAGCGCAACCTGCCTTTCCAGCGCCTGGTAAGCGCCTATCAGTAACTGCTGACCGGTTTGACCGGCAGCATAAAAAGTTCTTTTTACCTGCGTACCGCCAAAAGAACGGTTGTTTAATAAACCGCCGTATTCTCTTGCAAAAGGAACACCCTGCGCTACGCACTGGTCAATAATATTCACGCTTACCTCAGCAAGGCGGTGCACATTTGCTTCCCTTGAGCGATAGTCGCCTCCTTTCACGGTATCATAAAACAGGCGGAAAACAGAGTCGCCATCATTCTGGTAGTTTTTGGCAGCATTGATACCACCCTGAGCTGCTATTGAATGTGCACGACGGGGAGAATCCTGGAAGCAATAAGCCTTCACCCTATAACCCATTTCCCCAAGTGAAGCGGCCGCAGAAGCACCTGCAAGACCTGTGCCCACAACAATCACTTCCAGCTTACGCTTGTTGGCAGGGTTCACCAGTTTTACATGCCCTTTATAATCGTTCCATTTTTCTTCTAATTTGCCAGGAGGTATTTTTGAATCCAACATAGCTTAATTACGTTGATAATATGATCTGATTAATAACAAAAAAATTTCTAATCACTTACTACTTATTACTTGCCGCTATTTACCTGATCCATCCCAGGTAAATAGAGACAGGCATCATAGCAAATACAAAAGGAACTATAATAGAAAACGCTACGCCTGTAGCTTTTATGATTTTATGGTAGCGCTGGTTATGCAGACCCATTGTACGGAAAGAACTTGCAAAACCATGCATAAGGTGATATGCCAGCGAAATACATCCCAGTACATATAATATTACTACCAGCAGCGACTGAAATACGGTGATCATTTCCGCATACAGGTTATGATATTCTTTACCATTATACTCAACCGGTTGCAAAGCCTGGATATTGCCAATACCTCCAAGGCGGCTTGGCGTCCAGAAATGGTATATGTGCATGATTAGAAATAAAAGAATAAGCGTGCCGAGCAGGCCCATGCTGCGGCTATACCATTTACTGCCGCGGTTACCCATCGGAACCTGGTAACCAACAGAACGCTTGCTCCTGTTTTCAAACTCAAGCATCAACCCCTGTATGATATGGAGTATGATACCAATAAAAAGCCCCACTTCGGCAATGCGTATAACAACGGTAGAGCCCATAAAATGAGCTGCTTTATTAAACATCTCTCCGTTATCGTTAGCCCAAATACATGCATTAAGCCCAACGTGAACAACTAAAAAAGCAATTAACGAAATACCGGTAAGCGCCATCACAAATTTCTTCCCAATGGAAGAAGTGAAGATTTGTTTCCAGGTCATATGCTGAAAGAAGTGGTTAGATAATGGCGCAAATTTAACACACAAACGCCGTAAAAAATCAGTGTGGCTGATTTTTTTACATATCGAGCCTTTTTAGCAAATGATTATCGATGGATTGAAAGAGGTGCTGAGGCTGTAAAGTGCGCCAGT
This sequence comes from Terrimonas sp., assembly GCF_003075435.1. Classification (GTDB taxonomy): domain Bacteria; phylum Bacteroidota; class Bacteroidia; order Chitinophagales; family Chitinophagaceae; genus Agriterribacter. Next base: position 421,881 of record NZ_QCZJ01000002.1, read on the forward strand.
TTGGGAAATCCAGCAATTCAACATAGCGGTTCAATTTCGCTTTTTTAAAATCATGCTGCGACTGCTCGGGCATATCCAGTATTACGATCCAGCCGTTTTCTTCGTTCACTTCCTGGAACCAGTCTTCATAATAGCTGTCATCGCTGCTATGAAAGTTCAATACATTATCCGCGATAATGATAAACTTTTTTATGCCTTCATAAAAAAGCACATCGGTTACTTCCCGCCGCAGGGTTTGTATATCATTTTCAATAGCATCATTCCACTCTCCTATCAGTTCTATTATGGCATACCCCTGTTCATAATCGGCATACAGTATCTTCATATACAGAGTACGCGATCCAAACTCATCCCATTGCGGGTGTATATAATAATTGTATATGGTTTGAGAAAATACAAATTCACTGTACTCACGCCCGTAAAAAGGTGAACGCGGATCGGTATTTGAAGTATATAAATGTTGCCAGTTATAAAAAGGTTCTATATCGTGCATATATCAAATTCCTCTTATTGCAAATATCGAAAAGTTTCTGTTTGTTGTTTTAAGTTTATCGTTAGAAAAAACACAAAGGCAATACAGGATGAGGGTCATTTAGTTTTTCAACAAATACTCCCTCAACAACCCATACTCCGCATCCATTACCACACTGTGTTTTTTGAGTGGTAATATTTGCTGGATAGCATCGGGTATGGGAACAGTTTCATTGATCACCGGTTCTACCACATCATAAAATTTTACCGGGTGAGCGGTTTCGAGAAAAATGCCTTTTTCACCGGGATGTTCTTCGAGATAACGTTGTAATGCAAGATAACCCACCGCACCATGAGGGTCTGGCAAATAACCGGTTTCTTTTTTAACCTGTTTCAGTGTGGCTTTTGTTTCCTCATCGGTTATGGTATAGCCAGATAATATTTTTTTAAGGCTGATAAAATTATTGTTGAATAATTCCAATACTCTTACAAAATTGCTGGGATTGCCAACATCCATCGCGTTGGATAAAGTAGCTACTGCAGGGCGAACTTCGTAATTGCCGTTATCCAGAAATCTCGGCACTACATTATTGGCGTTGCAGGCCGCAATGAAATGCTGCACCGGCAAACCTGAAATATGCGCTAACATACCCGCGCAGATATTTCCGAAATTTCCGCTGGGCACACAAATTACAGGCAGCGCGTCTTTCTGTTGCCATTGTTTATACGCAAAAAAATAATAGAACTGCTGTGGCAACCAGCGGGCCACATTAATAGAATTGGCTGAGGTAAGAAATTTTTCAGAAGTGAGTGAGGTATCGGCAAAAGCCTGTTTTACCATTTGCTGGCAATCATCGAATGTACCTTTCACTTCAATGGCCGTAATATTTTTTCCAAGTGTTGTTAATTGTTTTTCCTGAACGGAACTGACTTTACCGGATGGATACAATATTACCACATCCACGCCATCCACATCATAAAAACCATTGGCAACAGCGCCGCCCGTATCGCCTGACGTAGCCACCAGCACTGTAACTTTTTCACTTTCCTTTTTAGCAAAATAACCCAGGCAACGGCTCATAAATCTTGCACCAACATCTTTAAAAGCAAGGGTTGGTCCATGAAATAATTCAAGTGAGTATATATTGTCTGTTACTTTAACCAGTGGTATCGGGAAATCAATGGTTTCCTTTACAATCCTGCGCAGATCAGCTTCCGGAATATCTTCGCCTGCATAAGGCTGTATTACATCAAATGCAATCTCTTCATTGGTTTTTCCGGCAATATCATCAAACCAGTTTTTATCCAGTTTTGGCAATGATTTTGGAAAATACAGACCTTTATCCGGCGCCTGCCCTTTAATGGTAGCTTCTTTAAAGCTTACTTCCGGCGATTGATTATTTAAACTGTAATATTTCATGATATGGTAAACTAAATTATTTTGTGTTTAGGTTTTCGTATTCCGTGTTCGTAAACCCGTATTAATTATCAATAGCACATGGAATATACGGATGATACTGATTAACACAGATATCCTTCATGAATATCAGTCTATCTGCGTTCCATTACAATAATCATGACATTCAATATACTTATTCAATTATTTTAACTCCCCGTGGATTTATAGTGGTTACATAGGTATGATATGCAATCCCTGTTGCCGTATATACTTCCTTCATGGCGTTTTCTACTGCAAGCGCTGTTGCTTCATCTTTGCTCAGCATAAATATGGATGGCCCGGATCCTGATATTCCGCCTCCCAATGCACCAGCTTCCAGGCATCTTGCTTTTACTTCGGCAAATGCAGGAATAAGAATACTTCTTACAGGCTCAATCAATACATCTTCCAGCGATCTGCTGATGAGATCATAATCGTTTTTCATTAAGCCGGCTACCAATCCTGCAATATTGCCCCATTGTTTAATGGCGTCTTTCAGCAAAATTTGTTTCTTCAATATCTGCCGTGCATCTTCTGTGCGTACTTCAATCTGCGGATGCACAACGGTTACATATAATAATGGAGAAGGAACACTGATAATATCCAAAGGAAGAATACTGCGTATTAGAGTAACCCCGCCAAAAATGCAGGGCGCTATATTGTCCGCATGTTTTACGCCGGAAGCTAATTTCTCACCAAACATAGCCATCTGCACCAGGTCGTCATTATTAAAAATATTACCCAGTAAATGATTGGCAGCTACTACGGCACCGGCAGAGCTTGCCGCGCTGGAACCCACACCGCTACCGGGTTTTATTCTTTTTTCAATAGTGATATCAAAACCTGTTTTGCGATCTAGCTTTTCAATCATTTCCAGCAGGGCAACACCCGCAACATTTCTTGCAGGATCTGTCGGCAGGTTATAACTGTCAACATTATGTATTACCACCGTAGATTCATCAATGAGCTTTACGGTCATTACATCATACGGTTCATTCAATGCCAGTCCTAATACATCAAACCCGCAAACCATATTAGCTACTGTGCCGGGAGCATGTATAGTAACGGATTTGCCACGTGCATCTGAAATTGTTTTATCTAACATTCGAGATTTAAGATTTGAAATTTGAAATTGCGGTCAGCTACCAGTCTTCAGGTTTACACTATATGTAAAATTAATTTCTGACTGCTCACCACTTCTACCCTATACCTTCCACCTTCACTCTTACTGTGCTGTCGCTCTTATTATATCCGCAAACACACCTGATGCCGTTACCTCCGCGCCTGCGCCTGCGCCTTTCACCACCAAAGGTTGCAACGGATAGCGCTCGGTATAAAACAATACTACATTATCTTTTCCATATAAATGATAGAGATCATGCTCCGGTGATATATGTTGTAAACCTACCGACGCCTTGCCATTTTCATATTGCGCCACAAATTTCAGCTTACAATTTTTAGCCGCTGCTTCGTCATACAATTTTTTAAAATGCGCCTCATGCTTTTTCATTTCCTCGTAAAATGCCGGCACATCACCATTCATGCAGCTATCGGGTAAAAAGCCATTACAGGTAATATCCTGCATTTCCATTTGCTCACCAGATTCCCGGGCTAATATCATGATCTTACGCATTACATCCGTACCGCTCAGGTCCAGCCTGGGGTCAGGCTCGGTATAACCTTCATCCTGTGCCTGTTTTACTACTTCAGCAAAACTGCGGCTGCCATCATAATTATTGAATACAAAATTCAGCGTACCACTTAATACCGCTTCTATCCTGTTGATTCTATCACCACTGCGCATCAAATCATTTAATGTGCCGATTACGGGCAAGGCTGCGCCAACATTGGTTTCAAACAAATACACGCAGTTGAATGCCCTTGCAAGATCTTTCAGGTTTTTATAATAAGCATAAGAGGAAGATGCCGCTACTTTATTACATGCTACTACAGATACGCTTTTCTGTAAAAGCTTATCATACACTTTTGCAACCGCATCACTCGCGGTAACATCAACAAATATGGCATTACGAAGGTTTTTGCTGATAATAATACTGATAAAATTATTGATGTCGGCAGTTTCACCGCCGGCTAATTTTTCCTGCCAGTGATTAAGATCAATACCACTATCATCAATAGCCATTTTGCGGCTATTGGCAAGCCCTATAACCTTTAGGTTTAAGCGAAGATGTTTTGCAAGCCATTCCTGCTGTTGCTTTAACTGCTCCATCAGTTTGCTGCCCACGTTCCCTGCACCGGCAATAAAAAGATTGATCTGCTTATTGGTAGTTTCAAAAAATTCTTCATGCAATACATTGATCGCTTTACGTACGTCTTTTGTAGATACCACCGCTGAAATATTACGCTCAGATGAACCCTGCGCAATGGCACGCACATTCACGCCATTTCTACCCAATGCGCCAAACATCTTACCACTTATACCAGGATGGCTTTTCATATTTTCCCCAACAAGCGCTACAATGGACAGGTCTGTTTCTACCACAAGCGGCTGTACTTTTTCCATGCGTATTTCATCTTCAAACTCCGTGTCTACCACTTCTTTCGCTTTTTGTATGAAAGGTGTTTCCACACCCACGCATATAGAATGTTCGGAAGAACCCTGTGTTATTAATATGACATTTATTTTAGAAAGTGAAAGCGATTCAAACAACCTTCTTGAAAAACCCGGCACGCCCACCATGCCACTACCTTCAAGGCTGATCAACCCGATATTACTCACACTTGAAATACCACGAATAGCATTACCGTTGGTAACTGCATGTTTTGCTATGGTTGTTCCTGCATCTTCCGGAGCAAATGTGTTTTTAATTACTACCGGAATACCTTTACCCAATACAGGTTGTATAGTTGGAGGATAAAGTACCTTAGCACCGAAATGAGAGAGTTCCATTGCCTCCTGGTATGAGATAGAAGAAATGACTTTTGCACCACTTACCCATCTCGGGTCTGCTGTCATCATACCAGATACATCAGTCCATATTTCAAGCGAAGCCGCATTTAAAGCCGCCGCAACAATCGCGGCAGTATAATCAGAACCTCCCCTGCCCAGGGTGGTAGTTTCATTATTTTCATCAGAAGCGATAAAGCCCGGTAATATCACCAATGGATCCTGGTGTGTATTGAAAAACTCAATAATGAGATTTTTACTGATGTCAGCATTTACCTGCGCGTTCCCAAAATTTGTATTGGTCCGGATCAGTTTTCTTGCATCTTTCCACAATGCCGGGGTTCCTGCGCTGTTAAACGCGCCTGCAATGATTTGAGAAGACATCAACTCGCCATAGCTGGCAATCCTGTCTTTTGTACGGGCAGATAATTCGCCGAGCAGGAAAACGCCGTTGCATACATCATCAATTTCGTTGCATATTTTTTTAACGAGACTCAGCATGCCGCTCTGCTGCTGTACGGGAATAAGTTGCTTAACTGCTTCAAGATGGCGTTGCTCTATGCGCTGCAGCTCATCTTTATACTGTTCATTGGCGTTTGAAGCTAAAGCGCCTGCATTCAGTAATGCATCAGTTGTGCCGCCCAATGCCGAAACAACCACAACCGCCCTGTCTTTTTGTAAAGCCTTTCTTACTATATCTATAACCTTTTTTATGTTATCAGCGCTTCCTACAGAAGTTCCGCCGAATTTCAACACCTGCATATAAATGATTTTGAGAATGATTTTATATAAGTCAACCTTTTATCTCTCCGGATAACCATAGCTGTAAGCCCAATGTATAATATGCGTGATCATTACCCTCAACTGAGGGTTGTGGTTGTTGTGGTAATAATGGTATCAACCGCCGTAGCAATAGCGGAAGAAGAGAAATTATATCGTTTGGAGTATACCATTTTTTGATTAACGCCGCCGAAGGTAAAACAGATTTATGCAATAGCAAAAAAATATATGCACAGGTTGATCCATTATACTCACTAAAGACTCTACCGTTTAAATAGAAATTTAAAAAAAGAAATTTCATTTCTTTAAAAAAACATCAAATGCCCGCTCAATTACTCATTTTTTAACTAATTTCATGCGCCATTATAGTTTGCTTGTCTGGAATATTTTATGGCTGCCGCTGTAAATGCAACAGCAGGCTAATGTTTAATCAATAATTGATAATAATACCAATTTTACGCATGGCAAGCTCAAATGCTTCTCTTATACAGTTTCAGAATCTTGTAGGCCGTAAATTTCAGTTGTATAACAGTTTATTTACTTCGCTTCCCTTTCACAGGATAGAGAAAACAGGGATCCTGTTATCGCTCCTGCTTAATTATTGTGAAGAAGGCTATACAAAGATGATGAGCCCAACACAGATCATTGAAGATTTTTTTAGTAAACATACCGCATATAGTAAGGAAGAAGAAAGGCTTGATCTGCTGTTTCGCTTTGTACAATATGTGGAGCGGCAGGTAGTGTTGTTTGATGCGCTGGAAGATGCGGCATTTACAACAGTGAATGATATGAATGGGCCGGGAACGCTGAAGAATCTTCAGTCTGAAGTAGTACAGTTCAATAAAGAGCAGGAATTAAAGGATCTGTCAGATACATTTAATGTGCGCCTTGTACTGACCGCGCATCCCACACAATTTTATCCCGGCGCTGTGCTTGGTATTATTCATGATCTTTCAAGAGCTATTGCAGAAAATAATATCAACAATATTAATATGTACCTGCAGCAGTTGGGTAAAACGCCCTTCTTCAAGCAGCAAAAGCCAACCCCTTATGATGAGGCGGTAAGCCTGATATGGTACCTTGTAAATGTTTTTTACCCGGCGGCAGGAAGAATTGTGGCGTTTATGAAAAACAATATGCCGGAGGGTATATCTGCAACCAATCCTATTTTAAGAATGGGATTTTGGCCCGGCGGCGACAGAGATGGTAATCCTTTTGTAAAAACAGATACTACTGTAAAAGTTGCAGGAGCTTTGCGTGAGAGCATCCTGAAATCATATTATATAGATGTAAGGCGGTTAAAAAGAAGGCTGACTTTTAAAGGTGTTGATATTCCCTTGCAGGAGTTGGAAACAAAGCTGTACAATAATGTTTTTGTTCCGGGGCATATAAGCGATCTTACCAAAGAAGAAATTTTAGATACGCTCAACAATGTTCGGGAAACATTAATATATAAACATAATGGTTTGTTTCTTGAACTGGTAGAGACGCTGATCAACAAAGTAGAAGTATTCGGGCTGTTCTTTGCATCGCTTGATCTGCGGCAGGAAAGTACGGTGCATACAAAAATAACAGAGGAGATTGCTGCCAAAACAAATATGCTTCCTGCAAACTATAGTGAGCTTGGTACAGCAGAAAAAATAAAAGTGCTGCTGAATATCACAGGAATGGCAGACCCTGCTTTGCTTACAGATGAGGTGCATAAGGATACGCTGACGGTGATGGCTACCCTGAAACAAATACAAACCGCCAATGGCGAGGAAGGCTGCGACAGGTATATCATCAGCCAATGTAACAGTGCGCTGAATGCTATGGAAGTATATGGTTTGTTTTTGATGAGTGGATGGAAAGCAGAAGAACTGAGCGTAGATATTGTGCCGCTGTTTGAAACCATTGATGATTTAAAAAACGCACGGGCTATTATGGAAGAGTTATATACCCTTCCGCAATACAGGGCGCATTTGCAGCGCAGGAAAAACAAGCAAACCATTATGCTGGGTTTTTCTGACGGTACAAAGGATGGTGGTTACCTGATGGCCAACTGGAGCATATATAAAGCAAAAGAAGAACTTACCAAAATATCAAGGCAACATGGGGTAAGTGTTGTTTTCTTTGATGGTCGTGGTGGTCCGCCGGCAAGAGGCGGTGGCAAAACACACAAGTTCTACGCATCGCTCGGAAAAAATATAGCCAACGAAGAAATTCAGCTTACCATTCAGGGACAAACGGTTAGTTCCAATTTCGGTACCATTGAATCTGCGCAGTTTAATATTGAACAGTTGATCAATGCCGGTATTTCAAATGACCTGTTTGCCTCACAAAAGCTGGCCTTAAAAGATTCTGAAAAGGAGTTGATTCAAAGACTTTCTGAGATAAGCCTTGATGCTTACCTGGAATTAAAAAATATGCCTACATTTTTAGGATACCTGGGTCACGCAAGCCCGTTGCGTTTTTATGCCGAAACAAATATCGGGAGCCGCCCGGCAAAAAGAGGCGCCTCAGGAAAACTTTCATTGAAAGATTTAAGGGCCATTCCATTTGTGGGCGCATGGAGCCAGTTAAAACAAAACGTAACAGGTTACTATGGTGTGGGAACCGCTTTTAAACAGTTAGAGTCTGAAGGCAGATGGGATGAGATCAGGCACCTGTACGATCACTCCACTTTCTTTAAAACTTTGATTGGCAACTGCGAAATGTCAATGAAAAAATCTTTTTTTCCTATGACGATGTTTTTATCAAAACATCCTTTGTACGGAGAAATATGGAATAAGATCTATAGCGAATACGAGCTCACTAAAGCATATATCTTTAAATTAACAGGCAACACTGAGTTGATGGCAGACTATCCTGTAGAACAGCTTTCGGTACAAATGAGAGAACGCATTGTGTTACCACTGGTAACCATACAGCAATACGCCATCACAAAAGTAAGAGAACTTGAAGAAGCATTGGTGGAATCTCCCCATAAAAAAACGTATGAGAAGTTGGTAATGCGTTGTTCTTTTGGCATTATCAATGCGGGAAGAAATTCGGCATAGAAGGAACTCCTTTGCAATTATTGCACAGCCATACCTCAACATACTATAACCATAAAAAGGAGCTGTTGAAAACAACAGCTCCTTTAAAAATATAGTAATGCAGCCCAGGTTTAAGCGTTCCTGTTAATGCAATTCAAATCTTCAAATGCAACTTCAAGGCGTTTTACAAAAGTTTCTTCGCCTTTACGCAGCCATACACGCGGATCATAATACTTTTTATTGGGTTTATCTTCACCTTCGGGGTTTCCTAATTGCCCCTGCAGGTAACCTTCATTCTTTTTATAGTACTGGAGTATCCCTTCCCAGAACGCCCACTGCATATCAGTGTCAATATTCATTTTAATAGCACCATAGCTTATGGCTTCACGTATCTGGTGTTGTGGTGAGCCACTACCGCCGTGGAATACAAAATATACCGGTTTTTCGCCGGTTTTAAATTCATTCTGAATATATACCTGGCTATTGTGCAGAATAATCGGACGTAACTCTACATTACCTGGTTTATATACGCCATGCACATTGCCGAAAGCGGCAGCAACGGTAAACAATTTACCTATTTTGCCAAGCTCAGTATAGGCATATGCTACATGCTGAGGCTGTGTATACAATTTATCATTTTCAACATCGCTGTTGTCAACACCATCTTCTTCACCACCGGTTACTCCAAGCTCTATTTCGATGCTCATACCGAGTGGCTGCATTCTTTTAAAGAATTTTACAGAGGTCTCAATATTCTCTTCAATAGGCTCCTCACTTAAGTCAAGCATGTGAGAGCTGAATAAAGGCTGGCCTTTTTCTTTATAATATTGCTCGCCGGCATCCAGCAGGCCACTTACCCAGGGCAACCATTTTTTTGCAGCATGATCAGTATGCAGTACAACAGGCACTCCATAATATTTGGCTACATTATGAATATGCAATGCGCCTGAAACACCTCCTGATATATTTGCCTGCAGGTTATCATTAGGCATTCCTTTACCGGCTATGAACTGCGCTCCGCCATTAGAAAATTGTATGATTACCGGGGAATTAACTTTTGCAGCAGTTTCAAGAACCGCGTTGATCGTATTGGTACCGATAGTATTTACTGCCGGTAATGCAAACTGGTTATGCAGTGCATCATTATAAAGCGCTTCCAGTTCTTCGCCATATAAAACCCCGGCTCTGTATTTTTTCATTTTATAATTATTTTATTGTTTTTAAATTGTTTTAAGAAGCCGCGAAAATAAGTAATGAATTACTTAATGACTTCAATCTTATTAATATTTTATTTTAAATATATTAAGATAATGAAATCAACAACGTATCAAGAGCAAGAAATATCGAAAAGCCTTGCAAAGATAATATACTTAACCCCCTTCAGAAAATTTTTTAAACCTTCTTACCCTTAACTTCGTATAATTCTAAAAAAAATTACTTTTTTCAACAACATTTTGGTTATAATAGTTGTCCTGTTAAAAGAATATTTAAACTACTGATATGAGGAATTGCCAAAAAGCTCCTGCCTGTATCCTTTGTTTGCCGGGTATACTATTGCTTACAATTCTTTTTTTTCTTGCTTCCGATGTCGCAGCAAAGCCGTTAAAATCCGTATATCCACCTGAACATTTGCACTTCGGGGATACTGTAACGGTAAGGGGTAAGGTAAGTGATGCTGATGAAAACGTTGTGCTCGGCGGGGTATCCATCGAAAATCTAAGAACCCGTAAGGGAACTACTTCAAATGCTGACGGTGAATTTGCGATAGGCGCCGAAGTGGGTGACCAGTTATCTTTCACTTTTATAGGCAGAGCACCTAAAACCATTGTTTACCGGGGAGAAAAATTTTTATCTGTTACTTTAGCAAAAACAGAAGGTGCATTATCAGAAGTAATAATAACCGGGTTTCAAAACCTTGATAAAAAGAAATTTTCAGGAGCCGCCACTTCACTTAAAGCGGCAGATGTGAAGATAGATGGTGTGGCAGATGTGAGCAGGATGCTGGAAGGAAGGGCTGCCGGTGTATCCGTTCAAAATATATCAGGCACATTTGGCGCAGCACCAAAAATAAGGATACGGGGTGCCACATCTATTAACGGGGAGAACAAACCATTATGGGTTGTAGACGGGGTTGTGCTGGAAGATATCGTTAATATTTCCAACGATCAGCTATCAAGCGGAGACCCGACTACACTGCTCGGTTCATCTGTTGCAGGCATTAATGTAAATGATATTGAAAGTTTTGACATATTAAAAGATGCTGCTGCTACCGCATTATACGGCGCCAGGGCAATGAATGGTGTTGTTGTTATTACCACCAAAAAAGGCCGTGCAGGACGGCAGACAGTGAATTATACCGGTAACTACAGCACGCAATTTAAACCACAGTATGCTGACTATAATATTATGAACTCGGCTCAGCAAATGTCGGTTGTATCTGAGCTGGATCGCAAAGGATGGCTTACAACAAATGTATTAAAAAATGGTAATTATGGTGTGTACGGAAAATATTACGACCTTATAAATGAAGTGCTTCCTGACGGAAACTTTGCTATGCCTAATACACAGGAAGCCAAACGCGAATACCTGTTGCGCTATGCAAAAGCAAATACCGATTGGTTTGATATTCTATTCCGCCAATCATTCATCCAGGAACATTCACTGAGCATTTCTTCCGGAACAGAGCGGCTGCAATCTTTTTTCTCTACAAGCTTTTATAACGATAATGGTTGGACGCTGGCTGATAATGTAAAGCGCTATACCTTAAACTTCAGGAATAACTATACTTTTTCTGATAAGTTTTCTGCAGGGTTTTTAACAACAGGCTCCTACCGCCAGCAGGAAGCGCCGGGCACAGTATCAAGAACAGCCAATGCTGTTACAGGAGCTTATGACAGGAATTTTGATATCAATCCGTTCAGCTTTGCATTAAATACCAACAGGACTATTACTGCTTTTGACGAAAACGGGGATCGGGAATATTTCACGAGGAATTTTGCGCCTTTTAATGTGCTTACCGAGCTTGAAAACAACAAGCTTAAGATCAATGTAATTGATCTTAAGCTGCAGGGCGAGGCTACTTATAAATTCACTCCTCACCTGCGTTACGAATTTATAGGGGCTTTACGTTATGTACGCTCTACACGGGAGCATGAGGTAACCGAAAATTCAAATATGGCAAATGCTTACCGTGCTGCCGGCACATCAGAAATAAGAAGAAACAATCCATTCTTATACCAGGACCCGGAAAACCCAAGCGCTGAAAAAGTAGTGGTATTGCCTTATGGCGGTTTTTATAACAGGGTGGAAGACCAACTGCTGAATTTTGATGTGCGCAACAGCTTAAACTATGCAAGAAAATTTGGAGAGGATGATGAGCATGACCTGAACCTGCTGCTGGGTCAGCAAATAAAATACGCTGATCGCCAGAATGCTTCTTCTAACGGTTATGGGTACCAGTATGATAATGGTGGCGTTGCCTCTCCTGACTTCCAGATACTGAAGCAGATGATTGAACAAAATTACCCATACTATGGAATGAGTAAGGATTTTGACCGCTTTGCAGCTTTTTATTTCAATGCACAGTATACGTTTAAAGACAAATATAATTTTTATGGTACGGTAAGATACGATGGCTCCAACCGGCTTGGTTCATCCAGGCAGGCAAGATGGTTACCAACCTGGAGTTTTGGCGGTGCATGGAATATTAATGAAGAAGGCTTTTTACGTGATGTTGACGCAGTAAATTATTTAAAATTGCGTGCAAGCTATGGCTTAACGGCAAGCCTGGGGCCAGCTACCAATTCCAATATCGTTTTGCGCACCATAAATATCCATCGTCCTTATCTTACAGATGTAGAAACCATAATTTATATAGCGAATCTTGCCAATACTGAGCTTACATGGGAGAAAAACTATACAGCGAATATTGGTTTGGATGCAGGTTTATTCAACAACAGGTTAACCGCAAGTATAGATGTATATCACCGCAACAGCTTTGACCTGATAGGTTTGATTAAAACATCGGGTATAGGAGGTGAATACCTTAAAACTGCCAACTATGCTGACATGACATCACGGGGAGCCGAATTGCTTATAGGCGGGCAACCCATAGTAAGAAAAAACTGGAACTGGAAAGTAAACCTCACTTTTGGATATAATACTACTAAGATTACTAATTCGGAATACCTGCCACAAATATTTGATCTGGTAAAGCAGGAAGGCGGCAATCTCCAGGGTTACCCTGTAAATGGATTATTCTCCATAAAATATGCAGGCTTAAATGCAAATACCGGGGTACCTGAATTTATTAATGAAGAAGGCAAAACTTCTTCAGCAGTATTCATGCAATCTGATAGTGTGAGAAACCTGAAGTTTGAAGGTTCGATTGACCCCAAGATAACCGGAGGATTGAATAATACCTTTACTTACAAAGCCTTTTCACTGAACATTTTTATTACTTACCAGCTAGGTAATAAAATAAGACTTGCGCCTGCCTTCAAAAATAACTACTCGGAATGGGATGCTACTCCCAAAGAGTTTTACGACAGGTGGGTTATGCCGGGCGACCAGAATACAACGAATATCCCGTCTATCATGGATTATTACCAGTACATACTGGTTAATTCAACATCATTTAATTATCCGTATAATAACTATAACTATTCAACAGAAAGAGTAGCCCGTGGGGACTTTATCCGTTTAAAAACGGTATCGCTTTCTTACCAGTTGCCTGCGGCAATGCTGCAAAAAACCAATTTCTTTAAAACGGTTTCAGTAACTGCCGCGGCTATAAATCCCTGGTTGATTTATTCAGATAAGAAATTAAAAGGCCAGGATCCGGAATTTTTTAATGCCGGTGGTGTTGCCCAGCCTGTGCAAAAACAAATAACATTATCATTAAAAGTTGGATTATAATTAAGATATTATGAAGTATACACCTGGTTTTTATTTATTGCTGCTCATGCTGATGAGCTCATGCAATAAGTATCTTGAAAAAGAACCGGATAACCGTGCGAAGCTTACCGATCCGGCAAAAGTTTCGCAACTGCTTGCCAGTGCTTATCCTTTGGGTAATTATATGCCATTTGCAGAAGCAATGTCTGACAATGCCGGAGACAAAGGATCGGGCGAAGCTGATGTTACTAACTCGGCGCCTTACGCATTTGAGAATGTTCCCAATTCCGAACAGGATTCGCCAGATTATTACTGGCACGCCTGTTACACAGCCATCGCTTCGGCCAACCAGGCGCTTGAAGCCTGTAACCAGGCAGCAAATCCTGAAGATTATCAAAGCCAGAAAGGAGAAGCATTGGTGGCAAGAGCATATGCACATTTCATGCTGGTTACCTTCTATGCCAAACCTTATGATGCGGCTACTGCCGCATCAAACCCCGGCGTACCTTATGTTACAGAGCCGGAAACTGTAGTTAACAAACAATACAGCCGCGGCACGGTGGCAGACGTATATGAAAATATTGAAAAAGACCTGTTAGAAGGACTACCGTTACTTGATGATGCTTCGTATAAGGTTCCCCGTTATCATTTCACCCGTTCTGCCGCCAATGCTTTTGCCTCAAGATTTTATTTGTATAAAAAGGATTATGAAAAAACAGTGCAATATGCAAATGCTGCTGTGCCGGATTTTTTACCCAATCTGCGTCCATGGAATACAACCTATCAAACCTATGGTATTAATAACCTGCCTTCAGAATATCAAAAAACAACCGAGCCTGCCAACCTGTTACTGGTAACGCCTTCTTCAATTTACAATTACGCGCTTAATTATGTTCGTTACCGATATGCGCTCACGCCCGCAATTATGAGCGATGTATTTGATGTACCATTGGAGGTTACAGGCGGCGAGTGGGCATATATTACAGGCTTTGTAGGTTCACAAAGAAATCCTGCTGTTCCCAAATTAAATTATACTGATTTTGCACTGGATAATCCTACTTCCGACTTCGGGCTTCCCTATGGAACAATTTGCCTTTTTACAACAGAAGAAGTTTTATTTAATAAGGCGGAAGCTAATGCATATCTCGGTAATTATAACGGTGCCATCAACGACCTGAATATTTTTTTAAGCACAAGGCTTACAGGTGTTACTCCCGGCAGCATACCTGCAAATATGGCTTTAACGCAAAGCAAAATAAGACTGCATTACAATAATACGCTTAGTATACAGGATGCACTGGTTAAATATATTCTTGAATTGAGACGCCTTGAATTTGTGCACGAAGGCATGCGCTGGTTTGATATACTGCGATATGGCTTGACTGTAACACATGATTTTATTGGCGCCGGGGGCGCGGTTGCCAATACGGTAGAAATTGGACCAGACGATAAGCTACGCCAGTTAAAATTACCTGATGGCGTTAAACTTTCAGGTATCACAGATTTGAACAGATAATTGATACACGTATGAAAAAGTCAGTAATATATTTTATGTGTTTGTTTTTTACAGCAGGTATATCGTCCTGTGTAAAGGAAGATTTTGATCCTTCGGAAGCAGACAATATTGTTGATCTTGGTGGAGGAACCTGGGCCGAAGGGAGTATAGATAAATGGATCAATGATTCTCTCATTACCCCTTACAACATTAATGTGAAGTATAAATGGGATGCTTTTGAAGATATCGGCGATATAACCTACATAACAGTTCCTCCCAAAGAAGAATACATTACACCTATATTAAGCGCGGTACGTAAAACATGGATCAATCCATATACTACTGTTGCGTCTCCTGATTTTTTTAATAAAATCTCTCCAAAAATAATTTACATGGTTGGCAGCCCCGCCCTTGAAGAAAGCGGCGCCATTAAGCTTGGGGTTGCTGAAGGCGGTAAAAAAATTATCCTGTTGGCCATTAACTACACAAAAGTGAAAGGAATGGTTGATTATAATGTGGCAGACAGTTTCTGGATCAAACAAATGTTTCTGACGATCCATCATGAATTCGGTCACATCCTTCATCAAAACATACTATACCCAATCGATTTCAAAAACCTGAATCCAAGCCTTATTACCTCTAACTGGCAGGATTATACTGATGAAGAAGCTTTGCGGGATGGATTTATTACTTCCTACTCTATGAATACGATTGATGATGATTTTGTAGAAATGATTTCATACCTGCTGGTAAATGGTGATGCCTGGTTTGAAGAAATACTCGCTTCTATTCCCGATGGCATTTCTGACAGAGGCACAACCAGAGACCAGGCCATTGCAAGATTAAGAGCCAAAAGATCAATTGTGGTAAACTATTACAAGCAGGCCTGGAATATAGATTTTGCCACATTACAACAAAAAGTGAGGACAGCAGTGAATACTTTGCTTTATTAAGAAACGACTTATCATTCAAATATTATGAGAAAGCTGATTATATATATTGTTTTACTCGTAGTAACAATATCATCCTGCCGTAAAGAAGATGATCATTTGTTCAGCGAATCTCCCGATGAACGCTTATCAAAAAAGCTCAGCGCCTACCAGGAACAATTAAGCGGCGCCCAATATGGCTGGAGGCTGATCATAGAGCCGGCAGGTGGCGGCGCCTATGGTTTTTATGTAAAGTTCAATAATGATAACAGGGTGCAAATGGTTTCCGACTTTGATTCTGCTTCGGCGGTTACGCTCAAAGAAAGCAGTTACCGTTTGAAAGCGCTGCAGCAACCCAGCCTCATTTTTGATACATATTCATATGTTCACGTACTTGCAGATCCGGCACCGGCAGTAAATAACGGGGTTTGGGCACAGGGGCTCCTATCTGATTTTGAATTTTTCTTTAACGATTCCTCCGGCGTTGATACCATACAGCTAACAGGAAGGGTTAATGGCAGCAAAGCAATGCTGGTTAAAGCAACACAGCAGGAAGAAGAAGGCTATACTACAGGAGAATTTAATGTGAACCTGTTTCAAAACATCTTTAACAAAATACTGCAGTATTTTAAGCAATTTACCGTTGGCGGGCAATCGTATGACCTTAATTTCAATCTTAGCACAAGAATGGCTATTATCACCTGGACAGATAGCCAGGGTAATGCGCATTCTTTTACAACTAAAATATATTTTGGGTTAAACGGAATTGAATTTGCGCAACCATTTCTTGCAGGCACAACGGTGGTTACAGGTTTTTTTGACCCCGTATGGTCGAATCTCACACAAACAATTAGTGGCAATGTTGGCAATGGTACCAACGCTTCAATAAAAGGCGTAATAAAACCACAGGTACTTGACACCGAAGCTCCCCGTCGTTGGTGGCAGCGTATGGTGGATGAAGACGGATACTGGGTATCTCTTACAGGATTTCATGTGGATGGAGTGGATGATGCATATGGACTTACAGGCATTGAGAACTTTGTAGCACTAAGCTTCTTTCCAAAGTTTGGAACCAGTGGTGGCATTACTTACGATCTTGCGGGCTATCTTATGAATGAGGATGGTACATTAACGTTAAGTTTTGGGACTGCTTTCCGTGCACCAACTTTTACTGCTGACGGGCGTATACGTTTCGGAAACTATTTGGGCGATCTTGGCGATATTCCGGATGATGCTGTTGATCCATACGTGAATACCGCAATCAAAATGCTGGAAAGCGATGGGTATTACCTGGTGCAGATAAGTGAAGATGAATATGATATGGTAAATGCTTCCAATGCCAGGGCATGGATACACTGGTTTGCGCCATAATGTTTGCGCAACATAATGCCATCTGTATATTCCGGATAAACAGTAATAGATATTTTTTATGAGACTGACGGATTGTTATAGTCAGGTGATTAATTATAGCTGTTTATTTGTTATTTTAGTATTATTAACAAACCAAAAATTACTTTATGAAAAAATTGACGCTGCAATCACTTGCCGCAGTTTTGCTGGCAACAACTATATTATTTTCTTCCTGCGCTAAAGAAGGTCCACAGGGACCGCAAGGGGAAACCGGTGCACAGGGAGCAAAAGGTGATAAAGGAGATAAAGGAGATCAAGGGGATGCTGCCAATGTTTTTTATTCTGATTGGAAAGATGTAACATTTGATCCGGAAACAGCTACGACCAACGGAGTGCTGGATACACTGGCATGGTCTGCCACACTTGATGCACCATTGATACTTGAAGAGATTTTAACTGCAGGAGATATTAAAGTGTACTTAAACGCAGGTACTGCAGCAAGTCCGGCTGTTTTTGCCCTGCCAATCACAGACTTATATGCCTTAACCGGGGTGCTAAATATCAATCTTTATTATACAGTGGGGGAAATTAATTTTTATTCAACTGAAGATGCATCAACTTTTACAAATGATAACGGGGATAAAGCCTGGCAATATCGCTATATAGTTATTCCAGGCAGCACAGCCGCAGGACGTAAGGCTTCGGCAGTAGACTGGAATGACTATAATGCTGTTAAAAAGTACCTGAACCTCAAGGATTAGTTTGTAATTCAATAAAAGCACAAAGCCCTGTAAGCGTAGAAGCTCTTACAGGGCTTTTGTTTTAACCTAATATCCCTGTTTTCACCAAACCATCTTTATTTCATAATCGTATATTTGTTAAACAGTTTTATTTTTTATATGAAAAAAATTTTTATCCTGCCCTTTATTGCTATGGTTTTCTTTTCCTGTCAAAAGGAAATGTCGGTTGATACGATCAATAACAGCGGCGGGAATAACAATAACGGTAACGATCCTGTGCCTTTAGAAGGCAACTGGAGCTTTCTGAATCTTTACATGAATTTTTCCTCATCTGCTTCAACCAGGGAGAATGGAGTTGAAATAAAATTTGTGACTGCCTGCGAAACAACCTCAATTAATAATAAGGGCGACATGTCTTTTGCCTCAGATAAATTTACTGCCACTAACATGGGATATAGTATTGATGATACCGTTTATGTTACTACGTATATGATGGGTATTCCTCAGCCGGACATTGAAAAGGTTGAGTTTGGCGGAGATGTACCGCCATATAGTGCTTCGGGTAAATATCAGAAAATAGGGAATGATTCCCTGTATTTTCCGGATGGTTCCGCTTTCCAGGGATTGGAAGTTGACGGACTACCTATTACTTCTTCGGCCGCCTCAGGAGCTAAATATGTTATCAAATCAGATACATTGTTAGTTTACCAGGGTGTAAAAATCAGCAAAGATACCATCATGGATATTGGTGGTCAGAGTATAAAATTCAGGATTGATCAGAATGCTACTACCATTGGCAGTTTTAAAAAGAAATAATTATATCAAAAACGGGGGACTTCAAAAAAGAGAGAGGCGTCTATGCAGATCGCCTCTCTCTTTTTTTGAAAAATTAATATGCGTTACAGGTTACCGGTAAGCATACTTGTTATTTGAAATAGTCAATACTTAATCTCGGATCTGCAATAGTACCTGTTTACCACTCTCCGACACCTTGTAAATGCCCAACACTCTGAAGCCTCTGTTCAGATACATCACATAAAAAGCTTCCTGTAATTCAATGGTATTTTCATCATAAAAATTACGCAGGGCATTTACCATATCCACTGAGCTTTTAATGAATGAGCGGTCAGATGCTTTCACTTTTGATTTATAAATAAGTTCTACTTCTGATACCATGTTCCATGCTGATGATTCCAAATTCTGTTCCATAATTAAAGTTTTAAAAATTATGGAACAGAATTTGGAATAATGATGCAAAACTTAAAAATCATAATGCTCCTCTTCATTTCTATCCAGCAAGAATATCTTTCCTGCTTCCGGTCATTGCCAACCCGGATGCATTCATTTCTGTATAGTTTCAATTTCCTCTCCAAAGCAATTTATCCTTAACCTTTTTCTCTACCTTTTCCTTACAAATATTCTCAATCGGTAATTTTTCGGAAGAGTTCTTCAGTGCTACTTCATAATATTTAATGTATAAAACCCGGCGTAGCGCGACTATAAGTGATTAGTGAATTCATATAAATAGATTATTGGTCAGCCTTCCCTCTACCCTTTTTTCGGAGTCAACGCAAATCAGCCTGCTTAACTATCTGTTCCTTCAGTAAAATAATACAAATTCCATAATTGTAAACACTTATTTACAGCAAAAATTAGTATAAAAATTTCTTTTTCAGATATTCTTCCTTTTGAACGTAATCAGCGACTTCACATAATAATTAGTAAATTGATAACTGAGGTTCAAGATATTTAAATGATAAGACCAAAACTGTCTATCCCATCATGTGAAATGCTGCATTGGTCGGGTGAGCTCCCGGAAAACTTTACCGGGAAACGCTTACCGGGGGGAAAAGTGTATACGGCTACAGGTGATTTTGGATGGATATGCGTTCAAATATATAACGGAAGATCCTTTTGCATTCAGTATACAGTAATAAGCGCTGATCATCCACTGCACATTCAAACCGGATCATCAGCATCCGGGCTATCATTATCAGCACATATTATCGGAGATAATATCGCAGCAGAAATAAAACAAGTTAACATTAATAGCCGGGCAATGGATTGGTATTTATGCAAAGGAATTCCTGCATCTACAATCAATATAAAAAAGAAAGGAGCTTACGAATTCTTTTCCTGCTGGTATACGCCCATGCTTTACTCAGGTTTACTCAGTTATTTTCCGGATTATCAGCGAATGGTAACAGCAACTGATCCCTGCAGCATTATGCCTGATATGATCAACAGAATGAATAATGAAGCAAGAGAAAATATTGAGCAGATCCTTCGCTGTGAATACCGGCAGGACTGGCGCCTGCCTTACTACGAATCAAAAGCAGAAGATCTGCTGTTCTTATACTTTACTTTGAAAAGTAAAAACAATAATGTTAATGAGGCGTACAATCAGGCAGAAGCCGAAAAAATGCATGCCATAGCAGCATTGATTACCGGGGATATCACTAAACATTATACCATACCTGAACTGTCAAAAATAGCCGGAATAAATACTAACAAGTTTAAAATACTTTTTAAACAGTTTTACGGAAAAGGCTCTCTTGAATACCTGGCAGAAAAAAGATTGAACAAAGCGCTTGAGCTGCTTGACAAGGGAGAAATGGTAAAATATGCCGCTATAGAAGTAGGCTGGCGGCCCGCAGATCTTATCAATGCATATAAAAAGCGTTTTGGCATTACCCCCACCCAAAGCAAAAAGAAACGCTAGCAACCAAAAGCGTTATCATTACTGCCGAATCCGGCATCAACTTATTTTTATCCATCTACCATTTATCTGTTCTTTGTATTAGCAAAGCAAACGCGTTATTTAATCTCCCCTCATCGAAAACAGTAAAAGATCATCAGTATTCAAATGTTTCACAGTTTTTATTGCAATAATAAACCCATACCTGAAATACTCCAGGATGTAAGCTGAAAACCTGCAACAGAGTAAGCAACACTTTTTTCACTAATGTGGTAAACAAGGCTACCACCCTGTATCTCTATTCCATTTCATCACTTCAAAAGTTTTTACTGCTTTTTGAGATTATAAAAGCCTTTATACCAACATGAAAAAAATAAAATTTATTCTTCCGCTGATTATTGTTTCAGTAATTGCAGCTTTTGCATTTGTGGCAAAAAAAACCGAGCGACCAAACAACAAAGGCAAATTAGAGGAAAAGATAAATTTTGCAACTACATACTTTGTATTTTCAGGGAGTTCGGCATCAGAATATACAGATTCTACAAAATGGGCAAAGCATGAATCTAACCCTTCTGTTGATTGTGAAACCGGTACTATTGCGTGTAAAGTTCATTCAGCTTCACTTGCCACAAGAACAGCACTTGTTGACTATATAGGAACAAATGGGATAGGCGGAACTTCTATAACTATGGATGCGAAAAAACCTTAAAAAATGTAGATTAATAGAGTAACTAAAACGGTTACTCTATTATCTTGGATTCTGCAACATCCCAGACCTTTCGATAACATCTTCAGGTATAGCAAGCGCAAAGCGAAGGTCGTTTGCAGGTAATGCGTAAAAATTGTTTCCAACTTCTCGTTTCAGATTGATATTATATCCTTCTTTGTTTAATCTCTTTATATCCATCCATCTTAATTCTCGATAAATTAGCTCCTTTCTTCTTTCAGCAAGTACCAACTCTAAGGCCATTTGTGGATTGGTTATCTCTATAGGGATAAACTTCTCCCTTTTAAATCTCCTTTCTAACAAATGATTAATAAGATTAATTCCTTTTACAATATTACCTGTTCTTATAGCGCATTCAGCATTCGTTAAGTATACTTCATCTGAAGCAAGACCTGTAAACGGAGTTCTGGAATGATTATAACTTCCTACAAATCTTACCAGATTATCACCAGCATTTAAAAAGAAAAACTTTCTCCGCCAATCATC
This sequence comes from Terrimonas sp., assembly GCF_003075435.1. Lineage (GTDB taxonomy): Bacteria > Bacteroidota > Bacteroidia > Chitinophagales > Chitinophagaceae > Agriterribacter. Next base: position 443,816 of record NZ_QCZJ01000002.1, read on the forward strand.
TTCATCAAAGCTAGCATAAAGTGTTGTATCAATATTTCCGTAGTAAATAGAACGGGGTGTATACATTCGTGAAAAATATATAGTTTCTTTATTAAATTGTGGTATTGGATAAATGGCATTTGTATCAGGAATATCAATGTTATAATCTAACAGTTCGGAATGCATTTTTAGACAAGAATCAGCATACTTTCCTGCATTGACATAATCTCGCATTGATAGAAAAAATCGGGACAAATATCCATAAGCAGCTGCTCGTGACGGGCGTAGAGAATGAATCGAATTATCCGGAAGCAATTCTATTGCCAACTTTAAGTCTGCAATTATTTGTGAATATGTTTGGTTTAAATTTGATCTTTCTGATATTTCATTAAAATCGGGAGTTAGTCTTAAAGGTAATCCAAGATTTTTCTCTGCATTAGCTGAATCATAGGCTAAACACCATATCCAAGCTAATTCCATATAAAATTTTGCTCTTAAAAAATAAGCTTGCCCCTTCACATTATTATAAATTGCTTCTTGTTCTTTTGTATGAGCAATTTTTTCCAGATTGAAAAGTACTGTATTGGCTTTATAAATCACATTAAAACAATAACCCCAAGGATTTCCTTCATATACAGAAAAAGGTGGTATTACATTATAGTCAGACCAAGTATATTGATTGCGATCGTATTCATCCATTGATTCAAAAATTTCAGTTTTAATAAAGTAATTGTCAGCGCTCGCCTCCCCTACACCAGGATCATAAAAATTAATTTCGCTGGAAACATCCAATAAAGCCTGTAAATCTTCAAGGCTACTTACTAAGGTCAGCTTTTTATCAGGCGTAACTTCCAAATATTTCCGGCATCCAGCATTATATAAAAAACTCAAAATTATAAGTGTATTTAGGAATATTTTTTTCATTTAAATTGAATTAAGAGTTTTAAAATGTAGCTCTGAAACCAAATGCAAAATTTTTTGCTGGCAAAATTGAGTTATCAGAATAATCTGGGTCAATCTTTACTCCATTAGCTCTCCAGATAATTCCCAGGTTATTCATTAATAAATAGCATTGCAGTTGCGTAAATCCAAGTTTTACCAATAAAGAATTTTGTAATGAATAAGAAAATTGGATATACTGTAGCCTTACGTGATCCCCCCTCTCAACCAAAACAGCGGCTCCATAATAAAAGTCGTCTCGATTATAAGATGTTGGATATTCTATAGATGGAATATCTGTATATCTTTCATCGCCTGAATTTCTCCAACGGTTGGTAAAATCTGAATGACCAGAATAAGAGGTGAACAAACTACTATACCTAATTGACGTTTTACGGAAGTAATAGTTAAGCTTATACGAAATTCTAAGTGAAAGTGAAAGTCCTTTATAACTAATTGTATTTCCAATATTCCCTAAAAATGACGGCATTATAGAACCACTATAATAAAGATCACTTATGGTTGTGTTACTACCAGTAATTGCATTGTAATCTGAAGATATTTCTTTATTTACATAACCTTGTGGATTCCCGTTTTCTTGACTTAATCCAGCCCATTGATATGATAACATCGCATATACTGGTTTTCCCTCAATGCCAGAAATACTTAATAACCCAGCGCCGGTAATATAATTCCGTCCTTGCTGATTGCGAAGATTGTAATTAATTACTTCGTCTTTATAGAAATTAAAATTAATGTCAGTTAACCATTGAACCGGCCCCCGAAAATTTATTGAGTTTAACTGAACATCAACTCCTTTTGCCCTCATCGAAGCAACGTTTTTTATAACATTATCTGGTCCTAAACCAGCGGTATAATCTATCGGTACGGATCCATATAAGTTCAACCCCTTTTTCAAATAATATTCTATACTCCCTATTATTCTCCCTCCACTTATCTTGAAGTCCATACCCACATTTAAAATTTTCACTTTTTCCCAAGTCAAATCAGGGTTATAGAAATTTACAATCCTAGCAGTAGAAGTATTTAGATATTGATTAGTAACATCATATTGTATCGTAGTCAAAGCAGACATACTTGGATCCACATTCCCACTATAACCATATGTTGTTCTCAAACGCAGGTAAGGCAGGAAACCGGATTTATAAAACTTCTCCTTTGATATTTCCCAGCTCGCGCCTGCGGACCATAATGGCTTCCATTTATTATTGGTAGAAACTCCGAATAAATTTGAGGCATCTTTTCTAGCGCTCCCGGAAACAATATAACGGTCATGATATGTATAAGAAGCATTACCGTAGAACGATACAAAACGATTCATCGTTTCATTAATCGAAACACCATCAGGAATAAAGCTTCCCCATCCAGTTATAAATGTTGGCTTTACATTTGCATAGTCAACCACCCCATAGGTGAGAATATCATCATTATATCCATACATCGTATTGCCATTGGATTTATTCTGTGCCTGCCTGATTTCAGAACCCGCTATTACAGCTACACCGTGCCTGCCCCAGGTATTACTGTAATTTAACTGTCCCCTAAGGTTGTGCGATGTAATGGAGCCATGAGACAACCCCAACACCGCACCCTGGGGAACGCCGTAACTCACCTCTCCATCATTTATCTGCGTAAATGTATTGATAAGGTTACGCGTGTAATAACTTTCCATATCGTTCAGCGAGTTACCATCTGTCTGCTGGTTTTCGTATTGATATTTCACATCGGCAGAAAAGCCTTGTATAAACGTATAGCGAATGCCGAGGTTCATCAATATATCCTGAAGTTTGTTTTCATACCGGCTGTGCTTATAATCTTCCGCGGGGTAATATTTCCAGTCAAGCAGCTTTCCCTCCCCTGCCGTGTCAATATATGGGCCACGATAATAATCCAATGCACCACCCAGCGAGACATACGGCGGCAGCGCAGAATACCCTGGTTGCTGAATGGAATAATAACCAGGCTTACCACTGGTAGATTTGCTTTGTGTATAATGAATGCCAGCATCAATCACCAGATTTTTCAACGGAGCAAAAGTATTTTCCGAACTAATATTTACCCGGTTATATCCTGCAGCCAGTTCTGAAACATTTTTATCGAAACCTATAGCAAATGCATAAGCCATATTTTTTGAACCACCTCTTGCGTTCAACGAGTATTGCTGGTTTACCGCCCGTTGATACATATATTTATCAAAGTCATCTCTTACATCTTTTGTTCTCAATGCATTTATTCTTGAGGTAGCGGTAGCACCATCAATCAATCCATCACGCTGCGCTATCAATGTTTCAACCACCGGCGACAATGCAGGGCGGGTAAAATCATTTTCCTTTCCTGCATAAAAGCCCTTTTCAAAAAGCATCTGCTCTACATCAATAAAATCAGAAGACGACATCTGTTTGAGATAACCAAGATCCGGTTTCTCAGCAATGGTTATATTGCTGTTTATTTCAATCCTGAAAGGCTGGTCAAACTTCCCTTTTTTGGTAGTAATTACTATAACCCCGTTACCGGCTCTCGCTCCCCAGATAGACGCAGCGGCAGCATCTTTAAGAATGGTTATAGATTCTACATTATTCGGATTAATATTATTCAGATCGCCGGCATAGGGAAAATTGTCCACAATTATCAGTGGATCTTTCGGGCCACGTATGGTGCTCAGGCCTCTTATGCTCATTTGCCCCGATGTGCTGATCTTCCTGTTAACAGATACCCCATTGGCGATATACTCAAGGCGGCTTATAACATCAGTAGAGACCTGCTCATTGAATAACTTATTGTCAATAAAAGTAAATGAACCTGTTGCTCTTTCCTTCGGAAGAGATTGCATACCGGTATTGACAGTAATGTTTACACCGGATAGTTCGCTGACCCGGGGTGTTAAACGAAGCCTGATGTCACGGGCATCGGCAATACTGTATACTGCCATTTTGTAACCTATACTGCTCACCATTATCACTGCTCCGGTTGTTATATTATCAAAAACGAATTTCCCTTCCTCATCTGTAACTGCTGAAAGGCTTGTTCCTCTAATGGTAATGGTAGCGCCTGCAATAGGCTCACCCGATTCGGAAAGAATTATTCCGGTAACACGTAGAGGTTGTTTTGTGGTATCAGAAGCCGGGAGCTTTTGTTTCACAATAATATATCTCCCGTCTATTGTGTAGCCGAGCGGTTGATTTTGAAAGCAATACTGCAATACAACATTGATACCGGCGTCATTTACAGAAAATGTTACAGGATTCGCTCCTTTGAGTTCTTCCCTCGCGAATATAAACCTGTAGTCTGACTGTTTTTTTACCTGCAGGAAAACAGATTCCAGCGAAGCGTCTTTTACAGCTAGTGTAAGATTTTGCCCGGAAACGTTGCTCCAGGCTTTTAATGTGGTTAGTATAGTAAGCAGTATTACCAGTTTCATTATCCGAAGTGTTTTGCTCGCCAAGCGATTGTGAAAACGCTCTCCGGCAGGCAATCCCGGTTTTGCACAGGAACGGACTATGCAGCGTGCGCTGAATTCCATATCTTTGATCAGTTTTGGTTAATGAATACATTTTTCCTCCAGGAAACAATCCGCAAGATTGTTTGTATTTGTCGACCGATTACATACACCGCTTCGCCCGCAATGCGAAGCGGTTTCTTATGGTCATTAAGCTATAGTTTTATCCCATCGGCAATATTTTTTAAGGTGTAACAATTATTGTGTTATTTTTTATTTCAAAATGTACACGACCTGTTTTTTCCAGCAGCTCAAGTAGCTTCGAAACAGACACGTTTCTTTCTATATCCGCATTGAAATGATAATTGACAGTACCCTTATACTCAATCTCCACATTATACCATCTTGCAAGCTGCTGCATAATATGTTGTATCGGAGCTTCCTTAAAATTGAACCATCCGTTCTTCCATGCCAGTACCTGCTCAATATCTGCATTATTCCGCATCGTAAAAGATGCGTTTCCCCTACCCGCCTGGTCTCCGGACTTTAACAATAGCGTTTTATTACTTAGCGTATCTGTAACTGTTATTTTACCTTCAGCCAGCGTAACCGTAAGGGATGTATCCTGCGAATAGGCTTCAATATTGAAATGTGTTCCCAGTACCGCCGTTTTTGTTACCCCTGCAGTTACTATAAACTGCTTTAACGGATTTTTTGCTACTTCAAAATAAACTTCGCCTGTTATTTCTACTGCTCTTTCCCTGCCTGTAAAAGCTGTTGGAAAACGGATGCTGCTTTCCGCGTTAAGCCATACAAGAGAGCCATCAGCGAGTTGTAACCGGTATTGTCCGCCTCTTGGCGTGGTAAGTGTATGCCATTCCTGCATGGCAGTTGCACTGCCATAGCGAAGCATTGCTCCTGAATCAGAAACATGTACTCCCTCAACAAATAACCCGGCCCGGTTGACCGTACTATCCAGGATAATCTGCTTACCGCTGCCGGTAGTAAGCACAGCTTTATCCGTACCGGGATTAATATCGTTGTGCGCTATAATATCATTTCCCTTAGCAGGAATTTTATCATCGTTTAAAACAAAATACAGGATAAGCAAAATACTTACTGCCGCCGCTACCGCATACATAATCCAGGATTTTCCGCGGCGGGCAGTTGGCTTTTCATCTAATATTTTTTCTTTAAGCTTTGCAATCGCCGCTTCGCTATTGTAATTAGCCCTGTCTGCAAGTAGCACTTCAATATGTCTCTCATCAGTGAGTTCACCAAAGAGCTCTATGTTTGCATCACTTTCTGTTATCCAATCATCGAGTTCATCTTTTTCCTTATCGGTAAGTGTGCCCCTGATATAGCCTGCTATAAGATATGCAATGCGATATGCTTCGTCGTTAGACATAAACTTGTTATTACATTAAGTGATTTCAGTAAGTTAAGAAGAATTTCGGGCAATGATTACCTGCTTATCAGATTAAAAGGAAGAAGTAAGAAAAAGGATGAAGAATAAGTAAAAAATTTTTGAAAAATATTTGTTTACCTGTAATCAGGCTGCTTATAGAGATTAACAGATATTGATAAATCCGGTTTATTCGCGGGAATAAAACTCATTATAAAGAAACATACCAATATGTCCCTGGTGCGCTTTAACTTTTAATGATATCCGGCTTTTCCAGATATATATTTTAAATCTTCCGGCTTTATATTTTCTGATCCCCTTTATTTCTAAAGGATTGTCGACAATTTTAAGTTGTTGATATATTTTGCGAAATTCCTGTTGAAATGCTTTGGGGCAAAATAAAAGTTCTTCTACAAACTGTTCTTCCAGCATTATTTCCATCCCATTCTTTTTTCAAACTGCTTTGAATCAATGAGCTTGCCAGGAAAACATTTTTCAAAAACCATATCATCTAAATAGTCTTCCACATCTTCATTTGATATGGTTTTCAATATTTTTTCAACCTCCTGTATGGTCCAGTTACCCTTAGATTTTTTTGCGGAAAAGTGAGTAGGCGTCATTTCCAGTTTCTGTGCAATGTATTCATTTTTATACCCCGATATTTCAATAAGCCTGGGAACGGAGTTGAGCAGTATCTTATATTTGTCAATTATATTTGTCACTTCATAATATTTATATAACAAATATAACAATATTTATTATACAATATTTGTAATAATTATAACATATTTATGATAATACAATTTTTGCAGCCGGCATTTCACTACAAGTTATTTACACCAATAATGCTTAAAAGGTAATTAGTATTACAACTGCCACCAGCATCCTCGTAATCATCGCTCTTAGTATGGCAAGCCCGTTTCTTTTGTGAGATTTAATGGTAGATACGGTTAACTGCAACTCCTTGGCAGTTTCAGCAACTGATTTGCCCTCAATATAAAGCTTGGAGAATACCTGGCTGCTTTTAGGGGGCAATTGCTGTATGGCAGCATGGAGTTGCTCCACTACTTCTGCTCTTATAATATTATGGAGTACTGTTTCTTCACTATAAAGTGTATGTTCTTCAGGAGAGCCAGTTGCATTGCTGCGCTGCCGGCTCTTTAGCCAGTGTACACAATCATGGCGTACAACAGTATAGCAGTAATTTTTTAGCCCGGCAGGATTATCCAGCTTTTCTCTTTTCTCCCAAACCTTCATCAAAGCCTCTCCTACTATGTCTTCAGCTGCTTCCCTGTTTTTCACAAACCGTTGAGCGAAAAAGCAGAGGGAAGGATAGTATTTTTTAAAAAAAGACTCTACAAACACTTCGTCCTTGAACAACGAATCATCAATATGTGAGAAGCCCATTGACATAATGCAGAAGGCTAAGATAAGAAATAATGACGAATACGTCATTGTCCGGACAAAGGCATGATTTCACCTTTACTATGCAAATGGCGCAACTTCGTGATAAAATATTACTTCAAAAAATCGCAATAGTCATTAAAGAACTTCGCGAGAAAAAGGGGTTGACACAGGAAGCTGTTTACAACGATATAAATATTCATATTGGAAGAATCGAGACAGCAAAAGCAAATTTAAGCGTCAGCACCTTATCAAAAATCTGCGAATATTTCAATGTATCTCTTTCGGACTTTTTTAAAAAGATTGAGAAAACTTAGTCTCCTTACATTAATGAATTAATCGCATGAATATTGGCTCCAAATTGTATGCATTCCGAATTTATCATAACAAAGAATGTCCTGAAGTGGCAATTAAACTTGGAATATCCCTGGATATATATATTGCATTGGAATCTGGCTCAAAAATTCTTAATCAGGAAATAGCGGAAAATCTTTCGAAAATATACAATGTTCCCCGCGAAATATTTTATGAAAATAATATAAGGGAAGGAAGAGATTTTAGATTCATTAACAGCCCCTTCAATGGTAGTAATGGCTATGTTCATAATCTTTATCAGCAAGACATACGATTGGTCAATCTTATTCTCGAATCTAAAAATGAGACTATAAAATTATTGAAGGAAGAGATATTCCGGTTGCAAACAGAAAATCAATTATTGTTCGAAAGATTATTGCCGAAGTAATTTCTCCATTTAATGCTTATTGCCTAAAGCTTTAATCAGCTCAATATTTTGTTGGCGAAGATACGCTATCTCTTCTTTCAGGCTTTCGACCTCTGAAATTGAAGATTGACGATAATCATTCTCCAATTGATGTAAGTATCCGTTATTAGAGTTTTCAAACTTTGGCTCGTGAAAGGAAATTGTTGGAACAACCTCTGATAATAAATCTTCCAGATCAACACTATAGAAGTCGGATAACTTTTGAGCCTGTTCCACGGTAAGGCTCTTGGGCTGTCTCTCAATACGGCTATATGTATTTTGGCTAATGCCTAAAACATCTGCAATCTGCTCCTGCGTATATCCTTTTACTTCTCTTAATATTTTAAGTGTAGTAGCTGCCATGGTATTTTAATTGTTGCGGGATAAAGATATAAAAAAACGGATACGCTATCCCTGGTAAAATACCATTACAATAAAAAATGACCCGGTAAGACTATCCGGGCGTTGCTAAGCCGGGGAGGCCCATGCATTTCAACATCAGCCGCACACAGAACCGGACGTGCGCTTTCGGTTCTCCGCAAGGGTCTTAACTCATAGCCTTTTGTGCGTAAGCTGGACTCTGCGAGGCAGTATCATCGTCTCTGTTTCGTCAAATCTACATCCTCTTTACATAGCAGTAGTTTTAATTACAACCCTTGATGCCCCGCCTACCGCAGAGTCCTGCCAACTCACATTGCCCTGAGGAGAGACTCGCGGAGAATCCGCGCCATCAGGCGCAAGGTTGCAAATACTCAGGAACCAAGCGTCTCGCTTGTGTCGCCTGCACTACACGATATAGCACAGCTCAATCAACCCTTTTCCTCCATAAAAATCTCTTGCACTGCTATAAAGATAATCCTCTGCTTTCTCTACAAACCCTGCTTCTACAGCGTTCATATGAATGTATTCAAGTTTTTGATAAAACATTTCGTTATTTAATATTTCCAATGGCTTATTATGCTGCTGCCATAATTGCCAGTCATTATTATTCCCATTCATCATTCCCGCTCGTTTCATCATCCACATCATCCATTCTCTACGACTTTCGCCGGGATGTTGCGTTATAGCTTTCCTTAAACTTCTCGATGTATAGCTCTTCATCTCACCTACTATTTTATCCAATCCTCTGCCTTTACTACCTACAATCATGTGTACATGGCTTGTCATTATGCACCATCCATATATTTCTAAATCCTTTTCACGCTGACAAAACCGCCAGCTTTCCAGCATTATCTCCTTATACTCATTCCGGATAAATAAATCAATCCAATATACTACCGCAAAACTGATAAAATAAAGCTTATCATTATCGCCAAACTTATATTTGCGACTCATGATTAAATATAAAAATTATTAATCAGCTTCTAAATTTAATTGCAGGGCATCAGGTATTAACGTCACAAGCGGGACGCTTGCGCCTGCTACCCGAGCATTTTTAACATGCTTTATTGCATTAGTTCATATGCTTGCGCCATCTGGTGACTGCTACCTGAGTATTTTTAACAGGCTTTATTGCATTAGCTTATATGCTTGCGCCATCTGGTGGATCATACATTCTTGCTCCATAGTCTAACCATTCAAGTCCACTGCCATCACTAAACTCTTTCCGCTGCTCTTCCTTACCATTGTACTTGAACTTGTTTTCACTGATGCCGTTTAGTGCCTTCGATGATATCCCCGCCATAGTAAGTCCGAACGGATAATAATGCGTTTTTTAATTATGTCTATTTAAAAAAAGAAAGCTGGCTCGATGAGAAGAAGGGAGCCGCATTCCCTTTTTTGATACCAGAACATGCACATTATCGAATATACGATAGTTAAAAAGTGAATCAAAATTCTCGATACTTAGCTTTACTTCATTGTTTCTTCTATCCTTTAAAATATATTTTTGTGTTTCCAGGCTATCCAAAAAGCGGCCCGGTATTCTCTCATCTGCCTTTATTCGAATAAATAAACTCGCTGTTCGGTCTGGCACTTTCAAGCCATCAATGGAATCGCATCTCCTTTTAACAAAAAAAGTATCATTTATAAAAACAGAACATGTATAGAACCCTCTTTCACTTTTTGGTATATCGGTATTAATAGTCAGATGCTTTCCTTCAGCCAATGAAACATCATGTTCCTCATCTCCTTTAATAGGGATAGAGCGATCTTTAATATAGCTATTTAACACAATTGTTGAATTCCCTAATAACTCCCATCTTCCTTCTGCATGTTCTCTTGAAAATTCAAACTTGTACCGATATAAAAAAGTAGAATCACCATTCAATATTATTGTCGTATAGCTATTATTACCTGAATATGTACCAGATATCTTATTAGTAGGTGAACAGCCAACAAGAAACCATACAATAATTAATATACTAGCGAAAATCCAGTTGCTTATTCTAATATTATTATTGGCCATCTAGATATTTCTTTATTGTTTTTGGATCTCGGACACCTTTCAAAAGTATTTCAGCATATATAAATCTATTATACTTGTTTATGCCTAATACCCAATTTCTGTTAATGTCTGATAAACTTTGCGCATTTCTCGGATAAGAGGGTACATTATTTTGAACACTCGCAGGATCGAAAGCAAACTGTCTGCGATAAGCAGCAACCTCAGAGCTTAAAAGATGTTCACCTCCTCTATACTGCATATTGCCTTTACCTTCGCCCTTAATATCACCAGTATGAACTTGCCACCCATGTGTTGTCTCATGAATAGCATTGGCATCACCTACAACCTCCATAACAATTACTCCATTCTCCTTATAAGTGTCGCCTTGATCTCCACTTATTTCTTTGAAAGTAAATTCTTGAGACACATCATCGCTTCCCATTTGAGTAAGGGTGCTTGATGCAGCATCTAATTCACCTATTGTTTCTGTAATTGATGAAACTTCATTTGTGGCATTTTTTAATTGCCGTTCTAATTTAGCCGATGATCCTTTCTCTGCAATCTGGCCTTTCAACTTTTCTACCCGCTTGTTAGCCCTATCCAAATTCCTTGACTCATCTTCCCTTCTACTTTTAATCCCGTTTTGTAATCGATTTGCTATTTCGCCGTCGTTTTTTGGATCTTTCCACCGCATTCCGTCAGGATCAATAAACCTTATTGGATTATTTGCAGCATATGTATATGGGCTCCACTTCCTGTTCATGTCAGCCAACGGATCAATAGCATGCCACCTCCCAATCTGTGCATCATACATCCTTGCCCCATAGTCTAACCACTCTAAGCCGGAGCCATCTGAGAACTCCTTTCTCTGTTCTTCCTTTCCATTGTATTTATACTTGTTTTCAGCAATTCCGTTTAAAGCCTTCGTCGATATCCCCGCCATAGTAAGCCCGAACGGATAATAATGCGTCTCTTCCAGTATCGCTCCCCTGGTATGGATCACCTGCAAATTATCAAAGAACACATCAACGGGACTTTCGTTGCTCACGTAAATATACACATATCCGTTCTTGGGTGCTGTTTTATTTGTCAGGTCGGAGTGGGTTTTAACAACACTGTTCGTGCCTACTTTACTGAACCCGCTTTCCGCTACCTTAAACTGCTCATCAAAAAAGATATAGTTGATATAGGCTTTGGGTACTGTTGGCGCTCCTGCAGCATCAGTGGTCTGGTTGCCGAGCAATGTAGTAATGCCTGATGTTACATCGCTGATGCCATTGAGCTGCGAGGACGTTATACCTCCATGTGCAGCAGCCGCTGCTCCTCCGGTTGGACCGCCCAATAAACCGGTAAGGATGTCCAGCACCGGTAGGGCTTTATTGGCTGAAGTACCACCTGTATTGCTGGTAAAATAATAGCTCTTGCCAAAGATATCTATCCTGTCACCTGCCATTACTTTTAGGGTAATGCCAAGCCCGGTCACACCTTCAGTGGCAGTGGCTTTCAGTTTATATAATTTGCTGCCGTTGGTGTTGATTATAGATTTGTGCCTTGACCTCACCAACAACGATTTTGTACTAAGTTTTTATATTAACACCTCTCAATCCCTGTTGTTGGTGTTTGTCAACGCACTTTGCCAGCCACCAACACACAACAATGGCGATTGAGAACACCAACAACTCTGAAAAATGAAAAGAGACGGATATACCATCCATCTCTTTTATAACCTATCCTTACAGGCTTTTATTGATCTTCAATTATTTAACTGTTCAAAATTATCCCATCACTAACTCTGGAACATTACCGAACATTACCCTTTTATCTATGTGGGAGACGTGGCGGCGAAGGAATATCGTCCGTAGTCGCAGACATACAGACGGCAGCTTATTATTTTTTATAGAACTCTACGGATATCTGATGTAACACATTATCCTCTTAATGTGCTATAATATTTTCAACGAATGTTTTATATTTTTCACGACTTAATGTATCTCTAATATTTAAATATTTGTTTGCTTTTTCATAATTTAAAGGAATTACATAAATCAAATTTAGACTTGTCTTTTCATAAATCTCTGAGGGAAAGAAGTCATTACAGTCATCTTTTTTTGTTTTTGAATCATTGATTTCTCGATTGAATTGCGTCACATATACAGGTATTATTTGCGACCTTTTCTGACTCTTACAAACTTGAAATTGGATATTATCAAGTTCAGGTTCGTTCTCAATAAAATTCAACCAACTAAAGTAATCATAAGATGTTCCACTAATTGGCGAAAACCATTGAGACTTTAAAATATCTTGCTTAATTATAACAGAATCAATTTGCTTATTTGATATATACTTAAACATTGTTTTTTCATCTACGCAATAAAAATCATGCTGGCTCTTATTTTTAATAACGAACCCATAAAAAGATTTATACTTTTCCAACAAAGTACTATCGCTGCCACTTTCCATAGTATCGTGCATGGAAGCTGTTTTCATTAAATTTTTCTTTTTAGTTGGCTTATTACAATACTGTAAAAAGAAAATAGACACAAATAACAAAAAGTAATTTCTCATTTGTCGTTTGGATTTTTGATAGTTGCTTTGTCAACTCTTTTATTACTCATGTAAAATATCGTTTGATTCATTTCAACCTTCTTTTTGCTTCTCAATTTTACTATCTTACCATCCAAATTTATAAAAACAGTATCAACCAATTGTTTATCTATTTTCTGTTCTATTCCCTTTATGCTCCCTAACGTAACACTCTTTTTATCAGCATTCAAAATCCAAACTCCCTTTGAGTATTTTAAAGCAGGTCCTCCTTCGCTATATTCAAATGTAGAGTCTTTATAAAGTATTAATTTGCTTGGAGAAAAAAGGTGACTTTGTGATGCCTCCAATTCCTTCCCATATAGACTTGTGAGTATCTTTAATTTATTATTACAAGAATACGCCAGTAAAACCACTGCCAAGAAAAGCAGCTTTCTTTTTCTAATGTGATACATAATTACTAAAGGTTGTTGATTTTACATCTATATATCGTTTAATACCATCATTGCCCAAGTTGGGAATATAAATTATACCAGATGTCAACCGATGAGCGACATTTATTGTATGTAAAGTGGAGTTTTGATTCAATGACATTGAAGGCAATGTCTTATATGCCGTATTCAATCCCCGGATATAACTGTCTGTTATATTAGAAAGCGAACTTACTCCGGTGGATTTTGAATTAATGACAAACTGCCTTCTATACGCACTGATTTCATCAGTCATATCATGTAGAAACCCTCTATCAACTCCTGTAGTTCTATTGAAATCTGTTTCGCCTTTTTCAAATTGGTACGCATGTGTTGCTTCATGTGCGAACCCTGCAATCCCGTAAGATTGCGAAATATTTATGTCAATTGCTTTAGTTTGAGTATTATAACTTGTAAAACCGTCTGCCCCCGATGCAGGTGCAAGCGTCTCGCTTGTGCCGTTTATACAATCAAGCCCTTTTGCCATAAAAATCTCTTGCGCTGCTGTAGTAAATAATTTCTAAAAGTAATTGAAACTTGAATTTATCGGCACAAGCGGGACGCTTGCGCCTGCTACCCGAGCATTTTTAACATGCTTTATTGCATTAGTTCATATGCTTGCGCCATCTGGTGAAGCTATACCGGCTGCAGATATTTTAAACCGTATCGCTAAAGCTTTGGATGTTACGGTTGATTATTTACTGAACGGTACGCTGCAGGATAAAAGCGCCGATGCTATTAACGATGAAGAACTGCTTTCTCAATTCAGAAAAATTGAACAACTCCCGGCAGAAAAAAAGAAACTCGTTAAAGAGTTCCTTGATGCCTTTATCTTTAGAAGTGATTTGCAGAAGCAATTGGCATCATAAAATATAAAAGCCCGGCAACGCCGGGCTGTTTTTATAGTATTACTTTGCTAACTCATGTCACATCACAAGCGGGACGATTGCGACTGCTTGTGTCCTTCGGACTACTATCTTCTATACAACTTTCACGGCACACCTTGCGCTAGACCGAAGACCGAGTCACATTATGTTTAACAACTTTAATCTGTCGCTTATTGTTGTATTATATTCAAATGCTTTTACGTAATTTTTACAATCTTCAATACTGTTGTATAATGGTTTATATTCAACTGACACACCACTAGTAATATTAAATACATAAAATATTTCCCTGTTGATATCAGATAATACAAAATTATCACTGTCTACCCAATAGTAGTTTTTAAAAAAAAGAAAGAAAACCAACAAATCAGGCTGACCTTTTAAAAACAGAATATTTCTAATTAATTCATTCTTTTTACTTAAAATTTGAACATGATAATTTGCAAATGATGGATGTAAATCACAGAAAAAATACGCCTTCAACTTCCTATCTGGAGATAATAATGTTTTACCGTAAATAAACCAAGATTTATAATTTTCGTTTGCTATATCCGCAAATATATTATTGATCTCATCAAAATTCCAGCCATTAGAATCCCACAATTTTGTCAAACATTTATAGATAGCTGCATATACTTCTTTGATTATATTTTCTTCTCTCAAAAAAGGTATTATTTCACATGAGATGCCACATATTATTCTTGCTGTTTTGATATCATTCCAATCAATATCAATGCCATCATGCGTACAATCAAAAATAACATCCACTCTTCTATACTTTGAGTATTTTAAGTTTACAACCCTTTTGGCCACATTATACTGTATGTGTTTAATTAGTAAAGAGTTGCCTTGATCTTCATTAATCTTTAAAAAAAACTCTTTCAATTTATTTTGTTTTAAGGATGCGGTAATATTTGTTCAGGCGGAGGACTCCCATTCATTGCAGCATATCTCGATACGAGAAGTTGTTCATACATATGAGCTGTTGCTTTATTTGGCAAAGTCATTAAAGTCACCTGTCTGATAACTAAAGTTGGGTACTTTTTTCTCAATACTTCACCTAATGCCCCACCTAGTTGTCCATCCGGTCTTCTATTTCCAACTCCTCCATAAGTATCATATGCAGTACTCGCAACTCCATACTTTAATGTCTGCCATTTCAAGGTAAAAATATCATACCCACCTAGCTCATATACTTTAGTAGGAGTTCCAGGATTATAGGGAACTGGTGTTGCAATTGGAAGTGCAACAGGAGGTTCTATCACAGTCGGACCAGGTATTGCTGTATTATCACCGTTTGCAAATAAATTAGGAAAAACTATAGGTGTACCCCCTCGATTATTTATCATCATATCGAGAGTAATAACTCCTAACGCCGCAATGCCTATCCATGGGTTTCGAGTTGTAGCGGTGAGAGTTAAGGCCTCCGCAGAAATAGAATTATTATCCCTTCCGTTTGTATTTGTTGTAGTAGGTGCACTCGTAGGCGCATACGCAGGAATAATATTAGGTTTCGGTAAATTATTGGAATATCGTACTATAGGTTTTTCTGGTTGTTTCCTACCAACAACAACAACTTCAGGTAAAGTAATTGTATCAGATCCCGCTAATAAACCTAATGGGTCATTAAATAATATAGGATTATTAAAACTAAACGTATAAGGGCTCCAACTATCAACTATATCCGCTAACAAATCCACCTGATGGAACCTTCCGATTTGCGCATCATACATTCTAAATGTTGCATCATATAGCTCCAACCCGCTACCATCAGAAAACTCTTTATTCTGTAGTTCATTCCCACCATTAAATCTATACTTATTTTCTATCGCGTTGTTTAAAGCCTTCGATGATATTCCGGCCATAGTCAAACCGAACGGATAATAATGCGTCTCTTCCAGTATCGCTCCCCTGGTATGGATCACCTGCAAATTATCAAAGAACACATCAACCTGGCTCTGGTTGCTCACGTAAATATACACATATCCGTTCTTGGGAGCTGTTTTATTCTGTACCTGGTGAGGCTTAACAGCACCATTGTCTCCTACTGCATCAAAACCATATCCCACACTTTTAAACTGCTCATCAAAAAAGATGTAGTTGATGAATGCTCTTGGTTTGGAGGAACTGTTGGGGACTTCACCTAACTGGTCTGCAAACAGTGAACCGATACCATCTGTTGTATTGGTAAACCCGTTAAGCTGTGCAGCCGTTACTCCTCCATGGGCTGCGGCTGCATTACCGCCTGTCGGACCACCCAGCGGTCCTGCAAGTATGCTTAACGTGGTAATGTCTTTGTTATTGGTACCGCCATTAGTAACATTGGTAAAATAATAGCTCCTGCCGAATATATCTATCCTGTCGCCTGCCATTACCTTAAGGGTTATGCCAAGCCCGGTCTCTCCTGCCGCGGAAGTAGCCTTAAGCTTGTACAACTTTTCGCTGTTGGCTGTGGTATTGCTGTTGGGATTGTTGTTTACCGGGGGATTGCCATTTTGGTTCTCCGCAGTTTCAACTCCGAGCCTTTTGTGCGTGGGCTGGACTCTGCGAGGCATACTCATCGTTTCTCTTACGTTTAGCTTACATCTTTTATATACCGCAGCAGTTTTAACTACAATCTTTGATTCTCCGCCTACCGCAGCGTCGCCTGCCAACACTAAGGCTATTCACGGGCAGACACGGCGGAGAACTCCCACTCTGCGGGGAACAAAAAAAACAATTGCAGCAGATGGCTTCTTGATTTTATCGCTGCACTATAATACAAAAACCCGGCACTACACCGGGCTTGTTTTTTACTGCATTATTATCGTCACAGTCCCTTGCTTACCACATTACCCGCCACACGAGGAGACTGTGCCGCGAAGAAAAGCATCTACTATAGTGTGAGTTCTGCCAATGCTCTTGGCTTGGAAGAGAAACGCTGCGAAGAGTTAATGATAATACATTTGTTTACGCCGAGTCCCTTGCAGGAGACTCGGCGGAGAAGGAAAGAGCAACACCAGCAACAGAGGGCTACACCAGTATCGGGAGGAACTGGTTTGGAACTACTTTAATTGTTTTTTCATTATAGGCCTAAAAGTTTAAGTCGTTCATTTGGCGGGATATCAAATCGAAATGCCTTTAATATGTTTTCACATTCTTCGACTGAATTTGAAGATGGATTTATGACAACGCTAAAATCAGAACTTGTCACATTAAATTGATATAACATCTCGTTTTTTAAATCTGAAATCACAAAGGTTTCCTCGGAAATCCAGTGTCGTCTTTGAAAATAGTCGAAAAATAATGAAGGATCAGAAATCCCTTTTAGAAAAAATATCTTTTGGAAAAGCATATTATCTTTCTTATGAAACACGACATAATAATTTGTGTAGACTGGAAATAATTCGCAGTACAATTCTGCTTTGAAGTTGCGACTTGGTGACATTATGTATTTGCCATAATACAAAGTGCTCTCATATTCGCTTTCCTCGATTGCCTTAAAAATTTCTACCAGATCTAAAATTGGCCAACTCCTTTTTTGCCAGATAGCTATAAAAACTTCTTTTAATCGGCTGTAAAGATATTCCAATTCTGACTTTGTAGATAGATTTGAAATACTGCTTGGGTCTATTTCACAATATACAATTATGGATCTTTTATCTTCCCACTCAATATGCAAGTGTTTTCCTTGAGAACCCAACAATACTTCAATTTTTGCATAATCAATATATCGAAGTTGTGCTAGTCTCTTCTGAAGATTGTATTTAATCGGGGGAGTTCCTTCACATTTATGTAAAGGACTTTCTAATATTAAATTTAATTGTCTCAGCATCTTTTTATCTTATTGAATTCCCATATGGTAAACCTTGTTCTGGAGGAGCTAAATTGGGTGGTCGCAAATTCATCATTTTAAACCTGTAGACCAAATTATTTTCTAAAGCAAGGGCTTCTGCCTTAGTTGGAAGAACAGCCAACGTAAATTGTCTGATAAGCATCGTTGGGTATTTACTTCTCAACGCCTCCCCGAGTTGGCCTCCGAGCTGGCCATCAGGACGTCTATTCCCTAATCCATCATAAGTATTATATAATGTACTTGCCACACCATATTTCAGGGTAATCCATTTCATGGTTGCGATATCAAATCCACCAATTTCATAAACTTTTGTTGGATCTAATGGTGGTGATGGTAGCGCCGTAGTTGGATTAGCTGGAGTTGTCAAGGGGCCAATAACAACCGGCCCTCTTACATAAGTATTGTCTCCTCGAAAATTTGTAGGTAAATCAAACCCTGTAGGTTGATTTACGAGTCGATCGATGGCGATTGCACCCACAAGAGCAACGGCTCCTATTGTTGCTGCAGTTGTTGCGGACATCCCTTGCAACGTTGCTGCTCCGGCCGTAGCTAACACAGCACCGGAACCATTGCTTGATGGATTACTTGGTTGACCAATAGGTGCTATAAAAGTTGGCTGGGGCGTTAAAGGGTATGAATAATTATTGACCGGTTTCTGAGGTTGCGATCTCCCATTAATAACTATTTCGGGAAGTGTTATTGTATCAGAGCCAGCTAACAATCCCAAAGGATCATTAAACAATATGGGATTATTGAAGCTAAACGCATAAGGGCTCCAACCATCTATAATATCCGCCAAGGGATCAATTTGATGGAACCTCCCAATCTGCGCATCAAACTGTCTGAATACAGCATCATATAGTTCCAACCCACTGCCATCACTAAACTCCTTGCTTTGTAACTCATTTCCGCCATTGAACTTATACTTATTTTCTACTAACCCGTTCAATGCCTTCGAACTTATCCCCGCCATAGTAAGTCCGAACGGATAATAATTACCATCCCCATTTTGATGCTTTTACAAAAACTTCCCCAACGCCCAGGCATCAACTCAAAGAACTACGTTACAGCCCTAAAAATAACGGTTTTTTCTTTTCAATTGAAAA